>JAYNIA010000004.1:0-115562 GCA_038108555.1 Nitrospinota bacterium
ACAAAATGAAATTTGAAGGATTGGTCATGTCGGATGACCTGGAGATGCAGGCAGTGACGCAATCTCCCGAGGAGATACCTGCTTTAGCCGTAAATGCCGGTGTCGACTTATTTCTTATCTGCCACGATCTCAACAAAGTCACCCAACTTCAAGAGGCTTTGATGGTTGGAATCGAAACTGGGGAAATTTCCTCTGAAGCCATTGACCGCTCGGTTGAAAAGGTAATGAAAGCAAAACAAAAGCTTTCGGGTTTGAAGGAAAACGAATTTGACCTTGAACAGGTTTTGGAAGAAAACAAAAAAATCGCAGAAGAAATGAGTGCCCACCTTGTTTAATGGATAATACAACCCCTAATCATTCATCTCTGCTTAAGACCTGGGGTATACCCCTTCTTATTTATGTTGGGCTGGTAGGCTATTTCCTGTCCTTCTCCCGCTATGGATTCAACATATGGGACGAAGGGGGGTATGCCAATGGAACCTTAAGAACTCTCAACGGGGAGAGAGCGCTTAATGACTTCAATCCCAATGGATACCTCCCCGGACGTTATTGGTATGGAGTGTTGTTTTTCAAGCTCTTCGGGGTTGAAATTCAAAGTCTTAGGATTGGGGTCATCCTTTTAACCCCCGCCATGGTTTTGATGGTTTACTCCATCAGCCGCAAAATAATGCCTTCCGGTTTTGCATTATTGGCAGCCCTTTTCATGGTTTCCGCCCCATCCATGTACTACAACCGTTTCTATCCCTTTTTTGTCGTTCTCAATCTATATTTCCTTACAAAAACTGTAGAAAAAAGAAATATTCTTTCTTTTACCGGACTGGTAACAAGTATTTTTCTAAGCTCCTTTATTAAATTTGAGGTCACACTGTTTTCCATTTTGATCAGTATTTTTGTCCTGGGAATACCGACTTTCCTTCGGCCTCAGGATTTCGGGTTTCAATGGAAGGACCTCATCCACCTATCTGCAAAACAAAAGAAATATTTTTTTGCAGGTGGGTTTACTCTGGTGGGACTGTTTCTCATTTACCTGGGAAGAGATGGATATTTTATAAAAGTTTTCAAACTTGTGGTGGATACCCACAAAGCCTGGGGTAATCCTTTTCCGGAGATATTTCCTTTCTTCAAGCTCTTTGAGGAGTTGGGTCCCCATAAGATGTTTGAACATATCCTGTTTTATCTTCCTATAGGGGTTTACGCCCTGGCAGGAGTTTTAGTTCTGTCACGTTTTCTTATAAACAAGTGGGAACTGACCCAAGAAGATTTGCAACTTATCGCAATCGTATGTTTTGGAATTTGCTCCTTTGGCCTGGTACTCTGGAGGGCCGGATTCGATAACCTTTTAAGAACCCTTCCTCCTTTTTATATTCTGTTTTGCTACCTGCTTTTTCTGTTCTGGGAAAAGGTACTTTCCTTTCAGAACGCTTCAGAAAACAGTTTTGCCACAAGATTGACTCGAGTTCCCTTAAGCCTCTTAATTGTTTTTCTGCCCTTTCTTTTTTATTTTGAAATGAATACCTATCACGGGTTTTACGCAGGAAGCATTGGCGCAAAAAGCTGGACCATCAATGAAGATGTTAAAGCCCTGAACCCGGCAACCACCCGGGTTGAACTGGAAAAAATGGATGTGTATACAAGTCCTGCCGAAGCAAAGTGGATACAGGAGGTGGTTAACAGAATCAATTTGTACTCAGAAAAAGGAGATCCTATACTTGCCCTTCCCCTCAACCCAATCTTTTATTTTTTAACCGACCGCATAAACCCCACAGCCTACGAATGGGTGTTACCAGGAATGATGGTCGAAGAAGAAGAATTAAAAATGGTTGAATCTCTCAAAGAAAAACCCCCCAAGGTCGTCGTGTATGTTGACATCGCTATCGATGGCAAAGAAGAAAGACGACTAAAAAACTACTCTCCGCATCTTTATAAGTTTCTTGTAAACAATTACGGGTTTCAGGAAATGATCGGCTTGTTCCAAATACTCCTTCCAAAGCACTAACAGATAATTTTATCTGCTATCCCATATTTTTTTACTTTAGGATTGACGATTGACTTTTTTTCGTTAATTATAAATTTTATCAGCTTAGCTATATTTGAATCGAAAACCATACAAGCAACCTAACTCAATACTAGCTAATCTCCCTTTAAATAGGGCTGAAACGAGGTATCGATTATTTTAAGAGTCCATAGTTGGACACAGGAAGTTTCTAAATTTGCTAATTCTTTTTTTTCCTTAGTGAGGAAAACGCTTTCTGGCAAATTTTTTGGAGCTTGTTTTCCTTAATCGTCGGTTTTACTAATTTTTGTTTGGAAATAAAAGAAATGCCAGAAATAAAATCAGGAACTGTAAAATATTTGGGTGTCCGACTTCGACAATGGAGAAAATCTCTCCCTCTGAAATCCTACCAACTTGCTAAACTTATTAAGATTTCACAGGGTTCTTTATCAGATGTTGAAAATTGCAAATCTCTTCCGTCTGCCGATACTCTCGCCAAACTGCATCAATACACAAACCTAAATATTATCTGGTTACTAACGAGTAAGGGGCCAATTCGGAAAACTCAAAATGCTCCGGGAGAAGAGCCTGAGGTCAATGAAGATTTAGGGGAATATGGTGAAGATGCCAATTTGAATGAATTAATTCAAAGGTTAATTCGGACTTATTATCGGGGAGACCCAGAAAAAAAAGCGCATTTGATAGGTTTTCTGATTGGAGCCGATCCGGGAGAATAAGAGTTGGCTATTCACCGAGAGCAACCGGGTCCTGCATTTTTAATTTATACAAATTGTAATAAAGATTTCGGTTACTCATTAGTTCATCGTGTTGCCCTGTTTCAACGATCCTACCTTTTTCCAGCACAATAATCTGATCTGCATTGTGAATAGTACTCAGACGATGAGCCACAATAAAAGTGGTTCTGTTTTTCATCAACTTTTCCAGTGCTTCCTGAATTAAAGCTTCTGACCTGTTATCCAGAGAAGATGTCGCTTCATCGAGGACAAGAATTTTCGGGTCTTTTAAAATCGCCCTGGCTATGGCAATCCGCTGCCTTTCACCGCCTGAAAGTTTAGTTCCCTTTTCGCCAACAATAGTTTCGTAACCTTTTTCAAGGGCCATTATAAAATCGTGCGCATTCGCTTTTTTCGCAGCCTCTTCCAGCTCTTTATCCGTTGCATCCAGTTTTCCATAAAGGATATTTTCTCTAACCGTTCCACCAAATAACAATGTCTCTTGAGGTACCAATGCGATCTGACTCAAAAAACTTTCCCGGTCCAGTTTTCGAATGTCATGTCCGTCCAGTTGGATACTTCCCTGACGCGTATCAAAAAATCGATGCAGCAGTTTTATGACCGTCGATTTTCCAGCACCACTGGGCCCTACCAAAGCGACAGTTTGACCGGGGTGAACTTTGAAACTAATATCATGTAAAATTTCCGTTTCCTCCCGATAACCAAAAGAAACATTTTCAAACTGGATATCTCCAGAAATGTTTTCCAAATATATCGGGTTTTCAGGATTATCAATAGCAGGGACCGTATCTAAAATTTCATAAACCCTTCTTATGGCACCTGAAGCCTCCTGAATCTGCGTATAAAGTCGAACAAATGTACCAATGGGACCTGCCACAATCAGTGCGTAAAGGAAAAAGGCCGCCAATTCTCCGGGTGTCGTGGCTCCCGACATGACCTGGTAACCTCCATACCAGATCAATACCGCAGAAACCAGAAAGGTCAGGCCGAGAATGAAAGGGCCAAAAAACGATGAAATCTTTAGCTTGTCCACCGCCCTATCAAATGCGGTTTCAATTTCTTTTGTAAACCGTTCCCTCTCATAAGCCTCGCGAGTAAAGGATTTTACAATTTTTATTGAAGAGGCCACTTCCTCAAGAACCACTACCGCCTGAGCAACCTGGTCCTGTAATTTTTCCGCAAAATTTCTTAAACGTTTCCCAAAAACACGGGCAAATATCATCAACGGGGGAAGAATCAACAAGATAAGACCGGTCAGTTTCCAGTTCAAATAGAGAATAATGGCCATCGCCCCAATCAGGGTGATACTTTGTCTTAATAATGCAACGGGAATGGAAACCAATGCGTTTTGAATGACTGAGATATCGTTGTTCATCCGCGAAAGAATTTCCCCAACCCGGCGTTCCTGAAAAAACCGCAAGGACAATGATTGAATGTGGGAAAAAAATTCAATCCGAAAATCGGTGGTCATTCTGTGGCCGACAAACCCAAAAATATAATTATGGGTCACAGCAAAAACCGCTTGAAGAAAGATTATGAAAATCAAATCCCATGCAAGACCATCGAGAACCTGGCTATCCTTCAAAACCACAACCGCATTGATCATATTTCGAACAATCAAAGGCAAAACCAGATTGACCAGAGACGTCAAAGTCAGACAAATAAATGCAAAAACCAGACTTTTGGTATAGGGCCTGGCATATTTCAATATTTTTCTAAATTCTTTCATTAAAACTAATTCTTCCTTAAGAAAACCATTGAAGCCGAAAAGGGAACTGGGGAAACTCCCTAAACAACAATAAATTCAATATTTTTGAGGGAACATCATAACCCCTTTAAGGGCTCAATTCAAACCTTATCGCGGGGTTTTTCCCACCCCATTCCGGGGAAAAAAATTTTTTCAAAAAAATAAAAAAAACCTAAAGTTTCCCCTAAAGTCACCGTTAAGAAGAATGCGAGTACTGGCTAAAAAAAGAATAAGGCCACGGACTCTGAAAATTTAACGCTTTACTTTCAACAATTTAGAGGTAAAAACAATGGATACCCAGGCTGTAAATAATGTGGGCAATCCGACAGCACCAAAACCGAGGCCGGCTGCAACCAGTTCGGGTTCGAAATCAAGTTCTGCCGCTACTCCAACGGAAGATACAGTTAGCTTGTCAAGAGAAGGCCAGAGTTTGGCACAAACTAATGCGGCCACCAATGCGCCTTCTGGCAGCGAACAAAGAAAATTCTCCGTGACAGAAAATAACGATGTCGTGCTTAAGGTAATTGACCCACAAACGCAAGAAGTCGTTAGGTCTGTTCCTTCTGAGGAACAGCTCCAACTAAGAGATGCAATAAGAAACGAATTGGATAATTCTTAAGATTTTATAAATTTTTTTTTAATAAAAAAAGGGGCACAAAATCATGGAAGTTCCAAGCATAGGAAGTATTACCTCCGCACCAAGAACAACTGCAGATACATTAGAAGCACCGCAAACTAGCTCGAATGAAGCTCAGGGTCAGGTAACTCAGGAAGCTCAAACCAGTTCCATTCCTCCAGTTCAAGCCCCCAGTGATTTGGGTGGAGAGGAAGGTAGCGTGGTAACTCAGGATAATTCCAGTTCTGCCAACGCCCAGGGTTCTTCTACAGAATCTGAAACCGGTGGCCAGGTAGACGTATTAGCCTAACCCTCTTGCGAGGGAGAAAATAAATCAAAAAGATACTTATTATTCTTTCAAACCGTTGTCCTTTTTAAGGGCAACGGTTTTTTTGTGCTTTAGCCAACAGCCTGCATAAACCGTTGGGTAATCTCTTCAGGGGTGTGGGTCACTCGACCGGTGGAGGGGTCAAAACCAGGTTCAACTTTAATCAGCAAAAAGTTGGGACCTGGGGATTCTTTCATTTTTAAAAATGCGTCTTTAATTTCTTCCTTCTTTTCAACTCTCATTGCATTTTTGTATCCAGAGCTTTTTGCAACTTCTTCCAACTTCACTTGTCCAGAGAGGGATCTCTGACTTCCGGTGGATTCATAAACCTCATTATCGATAACCACATGGGTAAGATTTTCCGGTGCTTCTGCTGCAATCATCGCCAATGTTCCCATTGACATAAGCACATTTCCATCACCGTCAATTATGATGACACTTTTTTCAGGTTTGCACATGGCAACACCCAAACCAATGGAGGAAGCCAGGCCCATTGATCCGATCATATAGAAATTGGCTTCGCGATCTTTTAAGGCAAACGATTCGCGGCATATAAATCCGTTCGCATGAACCACCGGCTCATCATCTTTGATGAGGGGAAGCAGTTCCTGAAATGCTTCAGTGCCTTTCATCAAATAAACCTTTCTCGACAATTAAAGTGTAGGGCAATTTCTCTTCGAGAATTTTCTTATTTGCCTTTTGAATAACTTCGTCACAGTTTGTTTCACTAAGAAGGGAATATTCCATTCCAGCGGTTTCCAAAAGCCGCTTATCAATGTCACCCATAATGATATGTTCCGGAGCATCTTTTCCATCTTTACCCCGCCAACTCATGATCACCAACATGGGAATATGATAAATCAGATTAAGTGAAGTGAATGCATTGAGGCTGTAACCCAAACCGGAATTCTGCATAAGTAGAACGGGCTGTGCTCCTGCGAGATAGGCACCTGTGCATAACCCCACTGCTGCATCTTCCCGAACGGCAGGAACATATCGAGCATCCTGTTGCCCCTCCAACTCATAAATTAATCCGGATAACAAAGAACAGGGAATGCCCGTGAAGAATTTATAATTTTCCTGGATCAAACGATTTATAAAAGATTGGGATGTGAGGGAGGACATTTTTTAATTCTTACCAATTCTGGATATTTCGTTCGCCACCATATTGGCCCTGCAACTTGTGGATAAGCTTGATATATTCCTTGATGGCTTCCTCTCCTGGAAATTCTACTCCCAAATCTTTTGCAGCTTGATTGGACATGGGAACACCTTCATCACCCATCACTCCTTCGCACTCCCCAAAAGAGTCGATTGTGTCTGCAATCATTTTTCCCAGGTGCAGGTTGTGTATATGACCGTCTACCAGATGATAGATTTTCCCTGCAGCATCCGCATTTCCCAGAACACATTGGATGCCCTGAACGACTGAATCTACAGAAACATATTTGGTACTTCCTTTCAGATCCACATTGTAGTTCGTTGCTAAATAATCAATCGTCTGGAACCACTCAGATTTATCAATTTGCGGGCGCACTCCATAAATAGTAACCGGTCGCAAGATAGTGATATCAAAAGCGCGGCTTTTCTGGAATTGAAAACAGAACCCCTCAATCGCGTTTTTAATCGACCCGTACAAACTGCCGGGTCTTACGGGATGATTTTCATCCATGGGGTTTTCCTTGTTCACCGTAGGCAGGACTTCCCCAAAAATGGTGCAGGAGCTCATGAAGATCACTTGTTTTACTTTTGCTTTTCGAGCTTCTTCCAGCAAATCAAAACTGCCGTCTATATTTACCTTTGTCAATTCCTCAACAGCCTGGACAGGACCGGGGAAATGGGCCAGATGAATCAGAACCTCAGCATCCTCTACCAGCTTGGCAAGCGACTCCTTATCATCCAGCTTGCCAATAATGTAATCAATATCCTCAAAGGTTTTCAGATGCTCAACGACACTTGTTTCACGAATTAATGCCTTAACATTGTAATTGGCACTTTCAGAATTATCTTCTAGAAGTTTTTTTATAAAATGGGATCCCACCATTCCTGTAATGCCGGTGAGTGCAATATTCATTAGTTCCTCCAAATCCTTACGGATTTATTTTTATATTAAGTTGGTCACGCAGAATTTTTAATTATTATTACCCACTAAAATAATGTCAACCCTTTTTAAGGTTTTGGGCCATCCCTAAATATGTTCAGGAACCTTTCTTTAATACAGCTTGAGCTGCAGCAAGAATGGCAGTGGGTACCCGATAGGGAGAACAACTCACATAATCAAATTTCATTTGATTGAAGAAATCAATGGATGCGGGGTCACCGCCATGTTCTCCGCAAACTCCCATGTGGATTTTGGGCTTTGTCTTACGTCCTTTGTCTACAGCAATTTTTACAAGTTGCCCGAGACCTTCCCTGTCAAATGTCACAAAGGGATCATGTTCAATCAATTCCTGCTCCATATATTGGCGGAGAAACCCACCGGAATCATCGCGGCTCAAGCCAAGCGCAGTCTGCGTCAGGTCGTTTGTACCAAATGAAAAGAAATCCGCCTCCTTAGCAATTTCATCTGCAGTCAGGGCGGCTCGGGGAAGTTCGATCATCGTACCCACTTTAAAATCCAATTTAACCCCTTCTTTCTTTAGAACTTCCGAGGCAACTTCCATAATAAATTCACGCACAATCTTAAATTCATTTACGTTTCCTACCAGAGGAACCATGATTTCGGGATATACCTTGACTCCTTCTTTCGTCAATTTGCATCCAGCTTCTAAAATTGCACGCACCTGCATTTTATAAATTTCCGGAAAAGTGATCCCAAGCCGACATCCTCGATGGCCCAACATGGGATTCATTTCACTCATGCTTTCGATTTTCTTGTTCAGTGCACGCCGGGTCATCTTCATATCTTTGGCCAAACTATTAACTTCGCTAACTTCATGCGGCAAAAATTCATGGAGAGGTGGATCGAGCAATCGCACCGTAACCGGGAGGTCCTCCATCGCTTTGAAAATTCCAATAAAATCATTTCTTTGGATGGGAAGGAGTTTTTTCAAGGCTTCGCTTCTAACCTTATCATTCTCGGCAAGAATCATTTTGCGAACCTGGAAAATGCGTTCTTCATCGAAAAACATGTGCTCAGTTCTGCAAAGCCCAATTCCCTGTGCGCCAAATTCCCTGGCCAATAAAGCGTCATTGGGTGTATCGGCATTGGCCCTGATTTGCAAGGTTCGAATGTCTCCTGCCCAGGCAACCATTCTGGAAAATGAACCGGTCACCTTGGATTGGGTCAAGGGAACCATCCCTTCAATAACCTCACCATTGGTTCCATCCAGAGAAAGTGGAGTCATTTCTTTAAGTTTCACATCTCCCAGGGTGCAGTATTTTCTTTTGCTATTCACCACCAACCCTTCCACACCTGACACACAAGGTTTTCCCATAGCCCGGGCCACAACCGCTGCATGGGAAGTCATTCCGCCTTTGGCGGTAATAATTCCCTGGGCAACATTCATTCCCCGGATATCTTCGGGAGAAGTCTCCATTCGTACGAGAATGGCTTTTTCTTTATTAGCCACCATTTCTTCTGCTGCGGCTGAGGTAAAAACAATTTTTCCTGTTGCGGCCCCAGGGGAAGCCCCCAGTCCTTTTCCCAAACGTTTAACTTTGACGGTAGGATCAATCATGGGATGAAAGATCTGACTGAGCTGATCGGCGGGAATTCTCATTAATGCTTCTTTTTCGTCTATCAAACCTTCATCCACCATATCGACAGCGACTTTGATTGCCGATTCCGCCGTCCTTTTTCCCGCCCGGGTTTGCAGCAGGTACAATTTATTATTTTCAATGGTGAACTCCATGTCCTGCATATCCCTGTAATGCTTTTCAAGTTTCTGGTAAACACTAACCAGGGATTGATAAATTTCCGGCATATCAATTTCAAGTTGTTCAATGGACTCCGGGGTACGAATCCCCGCCACCACATCTTCACCCTGAGCATTGATCATGTATTCGCCAAAAAACTTCTTTTCACCGGTCGCCGGGTTGCGGGTAAAAGCAACACCCGTGGCAGAAGTATCTCCCATATTCCCAAAAACCATGGACTGTACCGTAACGGCAGTTCCCCAATCGTGTGAATACCCGTGCATCTTTCGATAAATAACCGCCCGCTCTGTGTTCCAGGAGTTAAACACCCCTTCAACGGCCATTCGCAACTGTTTCATAGGATCATCGGGAAAGTCCTTGTTGGTTTCCCGGGCAACAAGAGCCTTATATTTTTTTATGATCGATTTTAAATCTTTAACCGAAAACTCTGTATCAACTTTAATGCCTAGCTTTTTCTTCTCTTTATCGAGAATTTCTTCGAATCGTGCGCCGTCAATATGCAAGACCACATTACTGAACATGGAAATAAAACGACGGTAAGTATCCATGGCAAACCATTCGTTATCCGTTCTTTCTGCAAGACCTTTCAAACTTTCCTCATTCAAACCCAGGTTCAATACCGTATCCATCATGCCCGGCATTGAAACCCGAGCACCGGATCGAACCGAGACGAGCAAAGGATTGTCTGAACCACCAAATTTTTTCCCGACGGACTTTTCAAGGGCTTTTAACTGAGACAAAACCTCATCCCATAACTTGGGAGGCAATTTCTTTTTATTCTTAAAGTAATAAACACAAGCTTCGGTAGAGATCGTGAAGCCCGGTGGAACATCAATGCCCAGCAAAGCCATTTCAGCAAGGTTGGCACCCTTGCCTCCCAGAATATTTCTCATTTCTGCTTTGCCATGCGTTTTCTTGCCGGCAAATGCATATACATATTTCTTGGTCATAAAATAATTAGCAGTTATTGCTTAAATAAAAGGGTTAATTAATAGGGAGAAAAACTATTATAAAATTTTTTCAAGCTCCTCCAAATTTCAAACTTATTTCACAACTATTTTTGAAAAATCTGCCAGGCCCGAAAACAGTTCGGAAATATCCCGCAGTAGGCATAATCTGTTTGTGCAAAGTGCTTGATCATCAACCATGACCATCACATTATCAAAGAAATTATCCACTGCCGGTTTGATTTCCCCCATTTTCTCAAGTGCCTTTGAAAACTCTTTCTTCTGGATATGATCTAAAACCGGATTTCGAACTTTTAAGAATGCTTCATACAATTGCTTTTCTGCAGGTTCGTTCAACAAACCTGGATCGATATCTCCATCCACTTTCTTATTTAAAATACTGACCACCCGCCGGAAAGCAATGGATAGGGGCTCAAAATAAGGTTGCTTTTTCAAATCAGAAAATGCAACCACCTTTGCTTTTACATCAACGATGGAATCCATCCCCGTTGATAAAACACAATCAATGGCATCATAGGGGAAATCTTCTCCACTCAACAGGGATTTGTACCTTTGGGAAAATAAATCATCCACATGTTTTCTTATTTCCTCCTTTTCCAGCTTGGCCTTATCGCCAATTAGATTGAGGCTGTCCTCAATAAGATTCTGAAAAGGAAACTGCCATCCGCGATCGAGTATGATTTGTAAAATACCCAGGGCATGTCTCCTTAATCCATAAGGATCTTCCGAACCCGTGGGTATCAGCTTGACAGCGATGCATCCGACTATGGTATCCAGCTTATCGGCAACAGCAACAACAGCCCCCACATCACTTGAAGGTAATTCGTCTCCCGCAAATGTAGGCCGATAATGCTCTTTCACTGCCTGTGCCACCTGCGGGTCCTCCCCGGAATGCTCCGCATAATAGCCTCCCATGATCCCCTGCAATTCCGGGAACTCAAACACCATCTGGCTGACTAAATCCGCCTTACATAAATGGGCCGCACTTCTTACCTGTGGCTCCATAGCGGGACAAACCTGGCTCGCCAGAATTCCGGCAAGATCAGTGACCCGTGTCGTTTTTTCGTAAATGGTTCCCAGTTTTTTCTGAAAAACGACCCCTTTTAAAAGCTCCACAAAATCTTCCAGGTTTTTCTTTCGGTCTTCATCGTAAAAAAAGCGGGCGTCTTCCAACCGTGCTCGCAGAACACGTTCATTTCCTTTTTGGATTTCCTTCCCTTCACTGGCCGGCATGTTGCTGATGGTAATAAAACAGGGGAGAAGCTTGTTTTCCTTATCCCAAACCGGAAAATATTTCTGATGGTATTTCATCGTAATCACCAGAAGCTCCTCCGGCAATTCCAGAAACCGCGAATCAAAATCTCCCTTTATCGCTACGGGAAATTCCACCAGGTAATTAACAAGGTTGAGTAATTCTTCATCTTGCTTTATATGGCCCCCTACCTGTCCTGCCAGTTCCTGGACTTGCTGTAGAATGGATTTTTTCCTCTCACTAGGATCAACCATTAATGAATGCTTTTCACATTCATTTAAATATGATTCAAGACTCTGGAAATTAAACTTTTCAGGGTTTAAGAAACGATGCCCTCTTGAGTCCATTGCGTTCGCAATTCCGTCAAATTCAAACTCCAACGCTTTCCCATCAAACAGGGCCGCCACCCAATGCAAGGGTCGCGCAAAGGGACGCGATTTATTCTCCCAACGCATTTTTTTCTGGAAGGGGATTTCATTTATGAATTGCGGCAAGTACTCATTTAATAATGAAGACGTGGACCGGCCTTTATTTTCAACCCGGGCACAAACCACTTCACCTTTGGGGGTATCTTTTCGAATAAGATCAGCTACATCAATCCCCTTTCCTCGGGCAAAACCGATTGCAGCTTTTGTAGGTTGACCCTGATCATCGTAGGCCCTGGAAACGCCCGGCCCCAGGAACTCATCCACTGAATCTTCCTGCATTTCCATCACCCCTTTGACGGAAGCAACCAACCTCCTTGGAGTCCCCATTATTCTGGGCTCTTCTGCATCAATCCGGTTCTTTGAAAAAAAAGAGGACAACTCTTTTTTCATGTATTTCAAAGCCGGTTCAACATACCCGGAAGGAATTTCTTCAGATCCTATTTCTAAAAAAAATTCAGGCATATAGAACAAATATTTAGACTGTAAAAGTTTCCTGAAATCAAATGAGAAAAATGGCAAAAAGGGGTATTATCGAGCAAAAAATTTCAAAGTCAACCTTCAGAATTATGAAACGAATCTTAATTTCCGGTTATTATATTATGATATATTCATAAACTTATGCGATGTTAATCTATCCAGTTTTTCTTTGATCGAAATGTAACGCGAATCACAAATGACAACCATTATTTTAGTCATTATTGCCTTGGCCATTGCCGCCGGAGTCGTATCCAAAATGGTAAAAAAAGACTCCCCGGGGACAAAGGGCTCGAAATCGTCTAATGATTCCCAAGAGAAACCCGGAAGACCTAAATTAAGGGATCCCAACCAAGCCAAAAAAGCCAAAGCCATGGTGGATAAAGCCATCCAAATGTCCCCGTAAATGGGCGTGGGAGACATTAAGCTTTATGCACCCCCAAATGAACCGGAACTGTTTATTGGCAGAAAAGAAATATTTAAGGATGTCGTTGCTCGAACGGGAAAACCTCCTGTAATGATAAGCTTTAGCGGGCCTCAGGGAATCGGCAAAACCACAATGGCCGTTATGATGATCAAACGGTTCTCTTCACAATTTCCTGGGGACCAGGTTTTTATGGATATGCGCGGAAGTGACCCGAAAGCCCCTTCCCCGTTCGAAATCATGAGCCGGATAATTACCCGGTTTAAGCCCAATCAACCTTTACCGGCAGATACCAAAGCCCTGACGAAACTTTATCGATCTATCCTAAAAAGGCAAAAAGGAATACTCATTCTCGACAACGTTTCAGGCCCCAAACAGATAAAACCCCTGATTCCACCTCCCTCCTGGCTTTTTATCATCACCTCCGTAAAAACCCTGAACCTTCCGGGGTTTGTATCCATTAAGCTGGATACTCTGGACTTTCTGGATTCACACAATATGCTCACCCGGTTGTGCCCCAAGCTAAGTCATGCCATTAAGGATATTTCAAAAATCTGTAAAGATGTTCCCATTGCCCTTGATTTGACTGGAAAACTGTTTGCAATCAATTCCACAATGGACCCTGAATATTTTGCCAACAAATTTCGAGATGTAAAAAAAAGCCTGGGCCATGGCGACAACGAAACTGCCGCAACGGGAATCGAATCTTCCCTGAAATTCAGTTATTCCTTACTCCCGGATAAGGCCGCAAGCGTACTTCGAAAATTAACCGTATTTCCCGGATCATTTAGCGCCAAAGCAGAATCTTTTGTTTGCGAAGATAATGACAATCTGTCTCTCGTGGGGCTCGTCCAATATGGACTGGTTGAAGTCAATGAAAATACAGAGCGTTTTCATCTGCATGATTTGGTAAGAAAATATGTAAAACCCCTGGTTTCAGCCGGGGAACAAGGTATGGCTGAAAGACGATTGGCAACGGAGTTTATGAATGCACTTGAAACCGTCAACAAGCTCATGGAAAAAGGAGGAAAACCGGAAACGAAAGGCTTGATGTTCTTCGACCAGGAACTGGACAATATCAAAGCGGGCCAGGAATGGAGCCAGAAGAACTGCTCCAAAGATCAAGATGCTGCCAAAGTCTGTAGCGCCTATACAAAAAATGGAGCGGAAATCATCGTAAAAAGATTACAACCTGCAGAAACCATTCGCTGGTTTGAAGCCGCCTTATCTGCCGCCAAACAATTGGGAGATAGTGAGGCCGAGCGTATGCACCTTCTGAGCCTGGGACCGGAATATAACCGGATGAAACAACCTCAAAAAGCCATGGAATTTATGGAACGGGCTCTCAGTCTTTGCAAAAAAGAGGGTGATCACCAGGGTGAAAAAGTGGCCATCAAACAATTGGGTTTAGCTGCCTTTGCTTTAAAAAATTATAAACGTGCGGTGGAGTTTCTGGAGCAAGATCTCAAATTCACAGAAGCTGCCGGTGATAAAGTCGAAGAGTTGAATATTCTTGAAAAACTGGGCACTTCTCACAATCACATCGGGGAATTTCAAAAAGCCGTTGAATATGGAGAACAGGCTTTTGAACGGGCACAACAAAGCGGCGACAAAATCAAACAGGTTCATCTACTTAATATGTTGGGAGAAACCTGTTTGGGGTTGGAAGAAATGGATAAAGCCATCGACTATTTTGAAAACGGCCTGGATTTATCACAAAGAACAAAAGAACGGCCTTTGGAAAATGAGATCACACAAAAATTGAGTGAGATTGCTGTTAACTCCGGGGATGTGTCAAAAGCCCTGGCCTACCTGGAAAACGGGCTGGCCTCTGCCCGAAAAAACAAGGATGTTCAAGGTGAAGGTGAAATTTTAATGCAATTAGGGGATACCCATTTTGAAAATAAAAATAACGACCAGGCCGCAATTTATTTTGAAGATGCTTTAGAACTATCTAAAAAGTCTGGCAACAAAGAATTGGAAGCAAACGCACTCTGGAAAATCAGTATTGGGTTGGGAAATGAGGATAGATTTGTTGAAGCCAGTGAGAAAGCCAATGAGGCTTTAATGATTTATGAAGAAATTCAGCACCCGGATGTTATGACGGTGCGAACTCAAATCAGGAAGTGGTCTAGTGGCGGTGGAGGCTCCCCCGTACCTGATAATACAAACTCACCCGGTTAGGATGTTTTTTTCAATAGTGGAAATTGCATCGCCTCTCTCTGCTGCACATACCCCTCCGCACATAATCGTGCCAGGTTTCGAACCCTCCCAATAAAACCGGTTCTTTCTGTAACGCTAATGGCACCCCGGGCATCCAGCAGATTAAAGACGTGGGAACATTTCAAGGTGTAATCGTAAGCAGGAAGAACCAGTTCTTTTTCCAGTAACTCTTTCGCCTCCGATTCATTCATGTCAAACCATTGAAATAATCTTTTTTTACTCGAAGCCTCAAAGTTATAGCGTGAAAACTGTTTCTCCGTTTCGAGATGGACATCGCCATATAGTAGGTTTTCATTCCACTTCAGGTCGTAAACGTTTTCCACATTCTGGAGGTACATTGCGATCCGTTCTAATCCATAAGTCAGTTCCGCAGTTACGGGTTTTAAATCGATACCCCCTACTTGTTGGAAATACGTGAATTGTGTGATTTCCATTCCATCGAGCCAGACTTCCCAACCGAGACCCCAGGCACCCAACGTAGGTGACTCCCAATCATCTTCCACAAAACGGATATCATGTTTCATCGGGTCTACACCCAAAGCCGTGAGGCTGTTTAGGTATTGGTCCTGCACATCCTGAGGAGAGGGTTTAAGGATGGTCTGAAACTGGTAATAATGTTGCAACCGGTTGGGGTTTTCCCCGTATCTGCCATCGGTGGGTCGTCGGGAAGGCTCGACATAGGCGGCATTATAGGGTTCGGGACCCAAAACCCTGAAAAAAGTAACGGGATTAAATGTACCGGCACCGACCTCAATATCATAAGGTTGGTGAATGGCACATTCACGAGAGGCCCAATAGTTTTGCAGATTTAATATGATGTCCTGAAAATACATAGCGGATAGGGTTTATCAAAGAAAAACAAACAAAGCAACCCCCACGGCGAGCCGCCGCAGGCAATAGGTCGGAACCTAAGGCTAAAAGCCTTTATTCAAATAACCCGATGGCAAGGTTTCAAAGAGGAAACTTTAGGTCCTCCCCTGGGCAGGCCTGTTCGATCAAGATATCGACCACTTGTTTGATCGCCTGCACATGTTCTTTTGCAGATGGCATGGCATCGTAATCCGTTTCCTCCTGATCCAGAGAAATAATTCCTTCTCCAAGGTAATTGCAATAGAAAGCTCCCAGCGGATTGAATTTTTCCAGCGGTTCGTTTTCCCGACGGGAGTTCACTATGACCATGGCCTGAGAATCTTCCTCTCCGGGGTAAATCTCAAAAGGACCGTTATTCTTCAAACTGTTCTGTTTGCAATAGGTAAGGATACGATCCATATCCTCAGGTGAAATCGCTTTATAAACGGTATGCAAGGTTTTCTTCCGAAATTTTAGTGCGAATCTTTTTAAAAGAGCTGACCTCAGCCACCGGACTGACCGATTGCCATAAAAACAGATTCCCCTTTATATGCAAAGACAGCTCCTGTTGATTCTATTTTCATAAGAGTGGCGGAATGAATGGAGTCCCCAATCTTCATTTTTTGATTGTTGGTTCGTGGTGTTGAAACAAAAATGTGATTGGAGGAACTTTCAGGCGAGAAAAATATAATCCCTTTTACTTTTAACCCGGGAATGGAGCCATGGCTCCTTAGCTTGGAAACTTGAATTTCATCCGGTTCATCCGCTAAGGATTTTGCGGATGCGATCAGCGATTGAATTTCATAGATATCCTGTTCCTCAAGTGCAGGGCGCGAAACCTGGGGAACCGGCTTCTTTATTCGCTCAACCACTTTCTCTGGTACTTGAGGCTTTTCTTTTTCTAAAGCGTAATATTCCTCTTCTGAAACCGCCTCAGGATAAAGTTCCTGTTTTTTTTGTTCTGGAATGTTTGAAAGCGGAATTCCCGGGACCGAATTGGAGTCTTGCTTCTTTACAGGGGGGGTCTCTTGCAAAAAAACGGGTTGAGGTCGTGGAGCTTGGACGATTTGCCTGTCTTCAGGCTTGCCTTTCCAAAGCCAGGCAATTGCAATCCCTACCCCGGCAAAAACCAGGGCACCTTTCAAAATATTTTTTCTGGAAAAGAAAGAATCGATATCAAAACTTTCTTCGTCCTGAAGAACCAGTTCTTTTAAATCGACCTTTTTTTCTAAAACGCTTTTTTCTTCTTCAAGTTTTTTTAGCGTTTTTAAAATCGTGCTCATTTTCTACGCTCTTAAATGAAGAAGAATTACCGGGTTACCAGCTCAGGAGTTGAATAAATTTGAAGCAGGTTATATACCAGCATCTTACTATCTGTTTGAAACACTCCATCATCTTTAATGTTGTTGTTACGCTGGAAGTTTCTTACAGCACGAATTGTTTTCGGCCCATATAAAGGAGCCTCTCTTCCCTGGAAGTAACCTAAAAGGCGAAGGTTTTTTTGTAACCAGATCGCTTCCTTCCCTTCAAAACCCAGGCCAAGGGAATCGGGAAGATTTTCAAAATCTTTCCAATAAACGATGGCCTTTCGTGTCCACAACGAATTGATTATTGAAAGCGGCATTTCAATTTTATCTACAGATCCGAAAACTCCATTGTCTCCTTTTATAGAAGACAAAGACAGATACTTGGTTCCCTGAGCATTCGGAAGCGCCATTTCCAACAGGGCAGGATAATTCAGACTCTGCAAACGTTTTATGGTTCCATTCAATTCATATTGAAGTAACTGATTATCATTTGCGAAGGTTTCCAGATCTTCCTGTGTGTTAAGGTTTTCAGGTTTTATACCCCAGGCTTCAAAAATCCATTTAACCGCTTCAAGCTTACTCTCCATTAAAGTCAGGCTGGACAAATACGTAACCAGTTTTTCTGAATCGGTAATAATTAATGGACCTTGAACAGCCACTTTTTGTGGAGCAGGTTCAACCACTACCGTTGGTTGTGGAACGGACTCAGGAACATGGAGTGGGAAACTGGGTGTGACCGTTGCAGAGGAAGCGGAATAATTGATCAACTCACCCGGTGATGACAAGTCGATAGGGTCTTCCTTGATTAAAGCGGCAATGTCTTTTCCCTGCGGTTTGTTTTCAAAACTGGGTAACGCAAAATAGTTCAAAGCAAAAAATCCGACACCTGCTGCAATTGTGGAAGGGATCACCAGTTTCCAGAATTTATTGGACCAGGACTCCAATGGAACGAGGGTTCCAATATCTTTCACAGCTGTTTTTACAATTTCCGGGTCGATCTTTTTGGTACTCTCTGTATAAGCGATGAGCAAGGTCCGATCACAAATAACATTGATCATCCGAGGAATGCCGCGTGAAAAACGATAGACCGTTTCAACTGCGGGACGGGAGAAGCGCACCTTTCCCTTACCCAAAGCAACGTTTAGTCTGTGCTGAATATAACCCCGGGTTTCTTCCAGATTCAGAGGCAACAACTCCCATTGAATGGTAATCCGTTGCCGTAACTGGCGAAGCTCCTCCTTGGCCAGCACGTTGTCCAATTCCGGCTGTCCAATGAGAACGATCTGAATTAGTTTTTCCGTGTCAGTCTCAAGATTGGAAAGTAATCTCAATTGCTCCATTACATTAGGTTGCAGGTCTTGAGCTTCATCAATGATAACCACCACACGATGGCCTTTGGCCCTTTCTTCAAGTAGAAAGGCATTGAGAACATCGATCAGTTTCTTTTTACTTTTGCTTTTTCCAGGCAAACCCAATTCACTATTGATCGTCTGCAACAATTCCAGTTCATTGATAGCGGGATTGAATATGTAAGCTATATTGAAATCCGTTCTTAGCTCCCTAAGAAAGCTTCTGCAGATCATGGTCTTCCCAGTTCCCACTTCACCAACAATTTTCAGGAAACCATTATTCTCCTGCAAACCATAAACCAGATGCGCCAAAACCTCTTTATGCTTTGGACTTAAATACAAATATTTTGGATCAGGTGTGAGGTCGAAAGGCTTTTCAGAAAAACCGAAGAAGTCCTGATACACGTTTTGGTGTTTTGGACTTTTTTCGCGTTCCTTGCTGCCAATAAATTGAAGAGGACCGGGCTTTACAGGGGCCACCGGCTCGGGACCCTTTTTTACCTTTGCTACAGCATCATAGGCTTCACGCTTATCTTTATTGGAAAGGGTGTCATAAGCCTCTTGTGCTGCCTCAATTTGCTCTTTCAAGGTTGGCTTGTCTGGCGACTCAGTTTTGCCTTCGGAAGAATCAAACTTGCTTATCAATTTCTGATAGGCGCGGTCGATCTCCTTTTGATTTGCGTCGCGTTCTACTCCCAATAATTCGTAAAAATCCGGTGATTGAACTTCAGATATCATGCGCTTTCTTCCATCTGGTTAGTAAAAAATTCTCTCATTTCGAGAAAACAAAATTAAACACACAACTATTTGATAAATAGATGGTTAATTTAATTTCGCCCAATAGGGTTATTGTAGACCTATTTTCTCAAAAAATCAATAAAGTCTTTATAAACAAATAGTTATTAAATATCCTGAAATAGGCAGGAAAAATAGCTTCAAAAATGAATTTTGGAAAACGGGCAAAGGTTGCTTTGCCCTCAGGAAAAAATTGGATGGTAAAATTGGAGAAAATATTTTGGTTTGAAAATGAAAAAAAAGAAAGTATTAAATTGTCCTATTTGCAAGGAGCCCGCAGTTTTAGATAAGGATAAAAACCCCTACCTCCCGTTTTGTTCGGAACGCTGCCGCACCATTGACCTGGGTGCCTGGCTGGATGAGAAATATGTCATCGAAAGCGATGAATCTTTTTTTGATTCGGAGCAATAGAGGAAGGGATATTAAATATCCATCGGGGTAGCACTGGCCTTCCTTAAAAAGACTTCCAGAATTTTTTTCTGATAAAGGACAACGGCAATATCCATCATGCCATCACGATTGAAATCCGCTCCGGCAATAGACCTGGGTTGAGAGCCTACCGCGTAATTGTAATGAGGATATACAAAACTCCCATCACCGTTTCCCGGAATAACTGAAATGGAGGCACCTCGCCGGTTACAAACTACGATATCTGGAATTTTGTCGCCTGTGAAATCTCCAGCAACAATATTATGAGGACCTTTCTCTCCCGCAAAATCCTGCAGTTTGGTAAAAACTCCCCTTCCATCTCCCATAAAAATACTGAGACTGTCTTTCATGGGACTCGATGACAACAGGTCGAGCTTTCCATCCAGATTCATATCATGATGGATGAGAAATGAAGATTGGCTGCCACCTTCAATTAGTTTGGGCGGAGCAAAGGTTCCATCGCCATTACCATAAAACATTTTCAGGTAACGCACCTTTACGGCATTGAGCACCATGGCGATATCTTTGTTTCCATCCCCGTTAAAATCACTGACAGTCATATGGGCAGGGGTGGGTGACGCCTGATAAGCCTCAGCGACCTTGAAGGTACCATCACCGACTCCCAAAAGAATAATCAATTTATTGAAACGGAGAGTCACAGCGAGATCGTTTATCTCATCATTATTAAAATCTCCCGAGGCGATAGCAATGGGCAAGCGTCCTACTTTAATGTTAGTCTTCAATTTAAAGAGGCCATCTTTTTGTCCGAGAATAATTGAAACCTCTCCATCTCCGTAATTGCACAACGCAATATCTGCAATGCGATCACCATTGAAATCGGCCAGTTCTATAGCAAACGGTTCGCGACCGGTTTCTATGGTCTGAGCCCCTTTAAAGGTTCCATCTCCCATTCCTTCAAAATAGCTCAAAGAGTTTCCCGCAGAATTTACAACGATTAAATCAGGAAACTCATCGTTGTTCATATCATGCGCTTTAACGACTTCCGGTTTCTTTCCAACGGGATACGAAACAGGCAGGGCAAAAATATCCGGCGAAGGCTGGTTTTGACCACAACCTAATAACATCAACGTGGTAATCAATAATGGAATGGTTTTATTGAATTTCATTATGAACGTCTCAGTTTAAAATGGATTTTTCGTTTATACAGGATGCCCGCTAACTTGTAAACGAATTTGAAAAAATGATATAATTTTCAATTAGTTATATCTCACTGCGCCTCGAAATAATGCCCTTCCACAAGCACTCCAGAATATTAGTTCTATTCGTCTTTTTATTTTTAACAGCCTGTCAGGGTTTTAAGTTTGATCCATGGCCAGACACTCCCTATGGAGTTCACCATACAGTTCAAAAAGGCCAGACTCTTTTTCTCATTGCCCAGGCTTATGAAATTGATATGGAAGTATTGCGCAAGGTCAACCACATTCGGGATCCCTCAAAAATCCAAGCGGGAATGCAGTTATGGATTCCAGGTGCCAGTCGTGTACGACAAGTTCCCAAAACTTCTTCCAAATCTTCGAAACCTTCGCCTCCTTCTCGGCCCATCTTTTCGAAAAAGAAAAACCCTCCCACTGAAAAACCAAAGAAAGGTATTTTGATATGGCCTGCTAAAGGCAAATTGACCTCGGGCTTCGAAATTAAAAACGGAAAAAAACATGAGGGTATTGATATAGCTGCACCGAAGGGAACCCCTATCCATGCTGCTGCTGAAGGGGAAGTGGTATTTAGTGGCTGGGGTCCCACCGGGTATGGGAAATTGGTAATAATAAAACACAAACACCGCCTGACTACGGTCTATGCAAACAATTCCAAATTGCTTGTAAAAAAAGGAGACGGAGTTAAACAAGGCCAAAAAATTGCGCTGATGGGCAGTACCGGCCGTTCCACTGAATCCCATCTTCATTTCGAAGTGAGAAATAATACGGAACCAAAAAATCCTATCAAATACCTCCCGGTGCGAAGATAAAGTTTCCAACACCAAAAATATTTGATAAAAACTAGTTGCAACAAACCAGTTAATTTTAGAAAGGTGCATCCATGGAATCTGTAAAACAAATCATTCGCGATATTCCCGATTTTCCCAAAGAAGGAATAATTTTTAAAGATATCACTCCCCTTCTGGCAGATGCATCTGCTTTTGGAAAAACCATCAATACCCTGAAAGAACGATACGCAGGAAAGGAAATTGATAAGGTGGTCGGGGTGGAAGCACGTGGATTCATCTTTGCATCCGCTCTTGCCTATGCCCTGGAGGCAGGCACTGCTATGGTCCGCAAACCCGGTAAACTTCCCTATAAAACGTTCCAGGAAACTTATTCTCTTGAATACGGAACGGACACCATCGAAATTCATCAGGATGCTTTTCAACCGGGAGAGCGAATCGTCCTAATCGATGATGTCCTTGCCACAGGGGGAACCCTGGCGGCAACGCTCAATCTCATCCGAAACAACTTTCCTAGCGTGGAAATCGAAGAAGCCGCATTTCTTATAGAACTGGATTTCTTAAAAGGCCGGGAAAAACTCAAGGACATACCGATCCACTCCCTCATCCACTTCTAACCACTAGGCGTGTGTTAAATTCCTTCCATAGCTCTCATGCCCCGCAGGGGTAGGGCCGAAAAGTTGAATCCTCTGGATAAAACTAAATTGACTTAGGTTATACATTATTTCTTCAATAGTAAATCCCTCGGTAGAGGGCGGCGAACCGCCGCAAGAAATTTGTCGAACTCGTAAGGCCAATTAAAATTATTGAGGCTTTGACCAATAGGTAAATTGGAATTTTTTCCATGTTACAAATATTTATTTTAGTAACAGTCTTCTCCCTTTCAAGTGTGGCTGAATCCAATGCGAAAAACAAATCCGAATACTGGAAGCGGATCACGGGTATTCCAAAGTTCGACCCGGCAAAACATTCCGATGGTTGCAGTGGGGGGATGTCGGCAGGCTATGCCATTTTACCTAAAAAGGTTCATGACAAACTGGGGAAAACTTTACCCTGGAGGCAATGCTGTATCGTTCATGACCATGCCTATTACTATGGTGGCACTCGAAAAGAAAAAACTACCGCCGACCATGCTTTGAAACAATGTGTTAAGAAAACGATAAAGGGAAAAATTTCCGGGGAAATTATGGGTGAAATTATGCGACTTGCGGTCACACCAGGAGGTTCGCCCTACTGGAAAACGCCCTGGCGCTGGGGTTACGGCGAAGACTATCGCCTACCGGCGAAGGATTAAGGGGTGAATTACCTTTTAGTTGTAATAATGAGTCCCAGTGGCGTCCTGATAGAAAAACCTTAAAGACCCAAAAATTTTTAAAGCTAAATCTTTGCCTGCAGGCGGATCGTCATGATCATCGACGGATAAGATGATTAGACGCCGATTTCTGACGGTTCCTAAAAAATAGATTTGCTGTGCGGCATTTCCGATTTTCCAAAATAGGTTGGGTTGGCTTAAACCTTCAATGTTCATATCAATAATCTCTCTTGTTACCCCCTGAACATCTGAGATCTGGTATTTTGAATCCCATTCATAAAAATCCAGTAACACCTGCTCTTCAGGATTGCCCGGACCAAAAAAATTCGTGGCATTGGGATGCTCCTGAAACTCATAGAGCAGGATGGTTTTACAAGGACACTCTTTAGTCTTGAACTGGGTTTGCATGGGTTCCACTTCGCGAGTCTCCCATTTCACTCCGGGAATGGTGATTCGAAATGGATACTGGCTCATGGAATGATAGTTTAAGGTTTTTTCCGGCTTATCTCCCTCCAATGATTTTCTACTCTCTGATGATGTCCCACACGAATTCAGAAAAATCAAAATGACAAATATCTTTAAAAAATTATTTGCAAAAACATGAACTGAAGACATGAAATTTTTCGGCAGGAAATAATAGTCTCTACTACTCCCCCCGGGCGGTAACCCGGCGGAAGGAAATTTCTTTGGCAAGTGCCTGGGCGAGTTTTTCTGTGTCTTCCAGAAAGTCGGGAGAGATCATCAACTCAATGAGACCGCGGGAAGGATCAATCGTACGAACCACCGCAAGATGGTCGTACCCTTCAAAGATACTGACGATGTAGGCAATGTCTTTCTTGTCGACTTCGACCTGCCATTGGATTGAATCACTGTGCGGAGAAACGCACTCAGGAATATTCACGGTTCTTCTCGAGTAACAACATGATGAGGCTGATCGCCGAAGGTGTGATACCGGAAATGCGCGACGCCTGCCCGAGTGTGACGGGACGAATGGCTTCCAGTTTCTGTGCCACTTCATGGGAAAGGCCGGGCACCCCTTCGTATTTGAAGTCTTCAGGAATGCGGTAATGCTCCAGCTTCTTCTGTTTTTCAACAAGCTGATTCTGGCGCGCGATGAACCCTTCGTACTTCACACGAATCTCCACCTGCTCGCCAACGAGCTGGGGAACCTCTTCTCCCTCAAATGCTCGAAGCAGTTCTTCATGCCTGACTTCCGGTCGGCGCAGCAAAACATTCAGGGTCGTTGCGTTCCGCAGTTCATGGATTCCCAGTTTCGACAGTCGATTGAGAGTTTCCGGATTCGGCACCACAGTAGTGGCTTCGAGTCTTTGAATCTCCCTATCCACCGCGTTGTATTTTTCCATGCACTGGTTATAAAGCTCTTCATTGACCAGACCCAGTTCATGGCCTTTTCCCATCAACCTTTGGTCAGCATTGTCCTGCCTGAGGATCAACCGATATTCGGCACGCGAAGTGAACATGCGATAAGGTTCCTGCGTTCCCTTGGTGACAAGATCATCAATGAGCACACCGATATAACTGTCCATTCGTGTCAGCAAAAACGGTTTGCGTTTTTGCGATTTGAGTGCGGCGTTGATACCCGCCATCAAACCCTGGCAGGCAGCTTCCTCGTAACCAGAGGTTCCGTTGATTTGCCCGGCATGAAACAATCCACTCACTCGTTTTGTTTCAAGGGAAGGCAACAACTGGGTTGGCGGAACGAAATCATATTCCACCGCGTAACCGGGAAGAACTATCTCGGCATTTTCCAGTCCCGGAATCGTGCGCACCAGTTGATGCTGCACTTCTTCATCCATGCTAGTGGAAATTCCATTCGGGTAAATCCAGTCGGTATCGAGACCTTCGGGCTCGAGAAAAATGTTGTGCGATTTCTTATCGGGAAACTTCACCACTTTATCTTCGATGGAGGGACAATAGCGCGGACCCACCCCCTCAATGATGCCGCTGTATAAAGGCGACCGGTCCATATTGTTGCGGATCACCTCTGCGGTTTTCTCATTCGTCGCGGTGATATGACAGGGCACCTGATTGCGGTCAATATGCGATGTGGAAAACGAAAAAGGACGGGGGATGCTATCTCCATCCTGCACAACACATTGTGAAAAATCGATGCTTTCCCGTTTCAATCGCGGCGGTGTTCCTGTCTTTAATCGACCAAGTTCGAATCCCGCCGCAAGAAACGATTGTGATAATTTCGTGGAAGGTTTTTCACCCACGCGGCCTGCAGGACGACTGTTCATCCCAACATGAATAATTCCGTTCAAAAAAGTTCCCGTCGTAATAACAATGGCATCGCACTGCAATTCCAATCCACCCGACGTGCGCAGTCCTCTCACTTGTTTGTTTTCGAAAATAAGTTCATCGACTTCATCGTAGACGAGTTCCAGATTGTCGGTGTTTTCCAGAACCCGGCGCATGGCATTTTTGTATTGGTGCTTGTCGGCCTGCGCGCGGTAACCGTGAACGGCGGGACCTTTGGAGGAATTCAACAATCGGAACTGGATACCGGTTTCATCAATCACCCGGGCCATTTCCCCGCCGAGGGCATCGATCTCGCGCACAATATGCCCCTTTCCCACACCCCCGATGGCGGGATTGCAGGGCATCAATGCAATTTTATCCGCTTCCAGGGTGACCATCGCCGTGGCACAACCCATTCGCGCAGAAGCCAATGCCGCCTCACAACCGGCATGGCCCCCTCCTATGACTATGACATCGAATCGTTTCATGTTATCTTGCTACGGGTTACCACAGAATTTTCCCCTGTGGTGGAATTCAGACTTAAAAATTTTCTTTTCGGATACCCCATCCCTAATTGTGGAGCCTTCCATTGGGAACCGTTATTTTACAATAAAACTTCAATAATTTTGAACGAATAAACATGGATCTTCAGGCTGTTAATAAGGAAGTTAAGCGTGAGTTCGAAGAGGAATGGGCGGCCACTTCAGTTGAAGCCCTGCTGGAAACCAATAAATACCCTCGAACCAAAGAAGAGTTTGCCGCCCTCGAGAGATTCCTCCCAAAAGATGATCTGATTCTCGAGGCAGGATGCGGTCTAGGACCCAAACTCATCCATTTCAACATTAAAAACTATAAAATCTGGGGAATTGACTACATCTACTCCGCACTGGAACAGGTAAAAAATTATGACGGAGACCTGATTCTCGCGCAGTCCGATGTTCATGCATTGCCTTTTCCGGAAGCGACTTTTGGTGCCTACCTTTCTTATGGTGTCGTGGAACATTTTCCGCAAGGACCGCAGGAAGCGATCATCGAAGCTTACCGCGTTTTAAAACCCGGTGGACTTATTTTCATGATGGTCCCTGCCGCCAATCCGGTCACGCATTTTGTTTATGACGAAGACAACTTCCTCCACAAATTACGGCGGAACGGTCTGGTCAGGAAACTCATGGGCAAACCGCCGCTGCCTCCTAAAGAAGACCATCTCACCTATTTTAAATTGCACGGAAGAGATGAAATGCGGGTCATCCTGGAAACATCAAAGTTTGAAATTATTCATGAACAACCGATGAGCCACAGTTTCAATTTGTATCTGGGATGCGAATGTTTCCATAAAGACACCAATGGGAGAACCAACAGCCTGGCGGAAGGTGTGGCTGCCCTGATGCGAAAATTTTTCCCCTGGTCTTCCTGCAATTATCTTCTATTTGTCGGCAGGAAATAATTGCTGAATCAAGTCACAAGTAAATTAAGGTATAATAATTCCCGCCAGTCATAACAAGCAGTAGCCACAAGCCCACCAGAGGTTCTCGCCTTGTCACCCTTTCAAAAATTTATAGCAAACGTTGGTTGGACTGTCCTGGGAAAAGCCGGGGTACAGATCATCATGTTTGCGGTCTCGGTCCTGCTCACGCGTTATCTTGGCAAGGAACATCTTGGCGACTACGCGACCCTTCTGGTTATTCCTGTATTCATCCGTCTGCTGAATTCGTTTGGTCTGGAAACCCTCATCAATAAAATACTTCCGGAGCTAAATGTTAAGGACCCCACCGGTGCGCAGGGACATTTCCTCGTCAGCCGGATCATGGTCATTCGGTTTTTGACCACTCTTGCATTCTGCATTCTTATATATCTTTTTCTGCCGAGTTATCTTGACTTCATCCACAACCCGCAACTCATTGAGTTTCGCTGGACGTTGATTTTTTATTTCGCCGTCATCACCATCGATTCCATTTTGAGTGTCTTATACATGGCGCTGCTTCGCTTCAAAACTCTGGCAATCACCGAAGTGTTCGGAGCGTTGACCAACCTGATTCTTTTGGTTGTGTTTATTAAGCTGGACTATGGAATCTACGCCGTCCTTTACGCCTACATCATTGCCGCAACTTTAACCAGCATCGCTTATCTTTCCATGGCAAAAATAAAATATCCCGATGCCTCGGCTAAACCCGAATGGAACAATATGGGCCATCTGGCCTGGGTGGCTTATGGAATCGGATTGTTCGGATTCGGCGTAATGACACAAAGCGATGTTTTGCTGATGAATTATTTTAAAGTCAGCCGGGGGGATGTAGGGCTATACCACCTGGCAACGGGACTGGGAGCCACCTTGTCATTCCTTCTCGCGGGAATTGCACCGATGGCGTTATCGCTGTTTTCAGAAACCCATGCAAAGGATGGTGTGGAGGGACTCAGCAACCTGTATTGCCAGATTGTCGGATTCGCTTCTTACCTCACCATTCCCGTTTACGTTTTTTGCGCGATCAATGCCAGCTACGTCATCGGATTCATCTATGGAACCGAATTTTTAGAAGGAAAAAACGCACTCGCTACCTACGCGACTTTGGCGGGAATTCAAACGGCTTTGGGAGTCAACTTTTCCGTTTCGGCATTGTTCGTGGTAAACCAGCGCGACATCGCTTTACGCTCTACCGTGGAGGGAAGCATTCTCAACATTGCATTGAACCTGTTTATGATTCCTGCGTTCGGGATGATGGGTGCAATAACAGCAACAGGGATGACGATGCTCTATATGGTATTACGACAACTCAATGTTCTGAGAAAAGAAATTGAAATCAATCCCGCCTTTCCCACCATTGGGCAATGTTTTTTGTTCTGCCTAATGGCTTCGGTTCCTCCGCTGATCCTTGCAGGGATGGGAATGGGGCAGCTAATAACAAATTTAATTCTCTACCTGGTCACTCTCTTATTGCTGCTCGTTATAATAAAACCGTTCAACAATGAACAGCGACAACTGCTGACCAACGTCTATCCTGAGCTTGGGGAAAAGTTAGGTTTGTTTTTCCGCTCCTAACCCGGAATGCCAGCAGTTAGTTTCCTTCGCGGCATCAACAATAGTTTTACTTTTAAGGACAATGAGTCATCGGGGGTGGCCTTGCCCTGCAAATGCCTCAAGGTAGATGTGAGCAGTCCCGCAAGGAAAGTCATTTTATATAGAAACCTTAAAACTAAATTCCATCCCAATGAGTAGTATTTGGAATAAAAATACAAATTGCTCTGGTAGGTTTCGATGATCACCTTTTTCCGGTGTCGATCCTGATGCGTGCTCTGACCGAGTAAATGTTGCACCGATGTTTCGGGATAGAAACAGATTTTCTTCCCCTTCTTTCGTGCACGTCGGCAAAGGTCATCTTCTTCGTTGTATAAAAAATAATTTTCGTCCATTAAACCAATGCACTCGATCAAATCGCGGGTCATCACAAAACAGCAACCGGATATCACCTTCGCCTCCCGCGCCAACATCGGACCCATTCTTTTCAGTTCATTGGATGGATCATATTTCCCCAATATCTTCAACGCTGCATCCTGGGGCCGATCCTCCCACAACCGAATCGGGCAGGGCTGGTTATTCTCATCAACGATTCCCGCACCTAGAATTGAGTAGTCGGGATGCCTCTCCATAAAATCCACAATCTTTTTAAAACTGTTTTCGGTTAAAAGCGTGTCGGGATTCAACAACGCAATCTTCCGTCCCCGGGAGGCTTCGATGCCCTGATTATTGGCAGCAGAAAATCCACGGTTTTCTTTATTAGCAATCACCTGCACATCCGGGAAAAGTTCCACAATCGCATCCACCGTTCCATCTTCGGATGCGTTATCAACCACAATCACTTCATAAGAAACTTCCTGAGTATGTTTTTTGATCGTCCCCAGACAACGCAACAAAATCTCGCGGGTATTAAAACTGACGATGACAATCGTCATGTCCAGTTCAGCCGGTTTGGGAAATTGAAAAACAGGTGAGGTCATTGGGATTTTAATTTTATTCAATGGAGAGAGCCTTGTCTAGAAGCTGATTGGTTTAGTTTGCCAAAAAGGGATTGACTCATTGGCCCCACGCCTAGTGGCCGGCTAGCCCATGATGAATTTTCGGTCGGGCAAAAAGTTTCCGTTGTTGTCGTAATACTCTTTTAAATTGTGCCAGCTTAAATGGATATCACAATCCTGACAGATAGCCACATCGAACCGCTTGCGATTAACCATCTGGTCGCGATAATTTTTCATTTGTGGACCGTTCCAAATTTCCGAGATTGAATGAGTTTTCAGATCGCCGACTTTCGTTTGCGAAAACATATCCGCACAGCAAAGGACTACCGTGCCATCCCAATACACCACCATCCATTTCCATAGCTGTGTGCAGGGAGCAACGTTGGTTTGATTGAAGCGTTTGTGCGTGTACCGGGTTTTGTTGGTGGTGGAAATCTCGTAGTCTTTGATGAACGTGTCCTTGTCCATCTTGCCCGCCCAGTTGGAAATGATGTTGTCGTCGATGGAGTTCAACACTACAGAGCAATCATGGGAAGCAATGATTTTGAACAGCTCCTGCTCCATTGTTTCTTCAACGGTCTTCAAAGTTTTGATGCGGATGTTCACCGGAACCGGTCGCGCTGCTTTTTTATTCTCTTCGAGAAAATAAACGATGTTGTCACGAGTCACATCAAAACTCATCTTTTTGACGTCTTCGAAAGTTTCCTTATCGAGTTCGTCCAGACTGATATCGACTCCAACCCCATGCTCGATAAGCGTGGGAACAATTTTTTCGTTGAGGAAAAATCCGTTGGTGAGAACTTCGACCTTGTGGATTTTTGGATACTGTTGCAGGTATTCGATCCGTTCCTGCATATGTTTGTCCATCAGCGGCTCGCCAAACGTTCCGAAAGTCACCACACCGCCGCGGGTGCCAAAATCGTCGATGATCTTGCGATACACATCCATATCCATCGCGCCGACATTGGTGAGTTCCGGATTCGGGCACCAGACACATTTCGCGTTGCACCGATTTGTAATGTCGATCAGCAAGGCTCCAGGCCACTCTTCCATTTTCCTGGCCAGGGGACGAACAGCACCATCGAACAATGGCGAGTCATAAACCCGGCGGCGAAAATAGTCCATCGCCGGGAAAAAGGGAATCTTCTTAATCCATGTTTTTAAAGGGTTTTCCCGGATTGGATTGGGCGGATTTTGAGGTAAAACGGGCTCCATTTCAGGCAATTTAGCCTCTTTTTTTTCCGGTTTTTCCAGTGTGGAAGTCTCAGTCATAAGGGTCCGCTTGTGAAAAGTCGTTTAATCCCTAGCGGATATTTTAACTTATTTCTTAAGCCACCACTAGCCGTGGTGGGGGCAATGTTGCCATTCGGAGCAAGTCGAAGAATCGAGCCGTCATCGCGAGCCGCAAGTCGGCGTGGCGATCCAGAGGTTTTAAAGACTTACCTCATAATCCAAATCAGGGCTAAGTTGCAGAAGAAATGGACAACTTCTGATTTAGCTGATTGACCTTGAAATTGAAGTACAAGGGAGTGAAAAACATGCCCCAGAATGCGTTGAACCAGGTGTCCGATCCCTCTTCAGCTGAGTTAAGTGTATTCACCTTTCTCCCCGCAACCACACTCCAGACGCACAGGCAGGTGATCCATGCGTAGTGGGCCACACCAAGGAGGAGGATAAGAAGACCTTCCTTATATAGAGCGGAAGCAATAGACGATGCGGCATTCAAATAACCCAGAACCAGAATGCCATTAACCAGGTTGGAAGACAGTTTTTCATTTTCATCGGCAATCGCTTCATTGATCCATCGACTCTGGCGTTTGATGTAGTGACCGTAGTAAATGGTGAGGGTAACCATTATGAAAAAAAATAACCGCCACGTCCCCTGACTCTTCAAATTTTTCATAAGGTCGACGTTCATAATGGGAATACTATCATGGTGGATGCAGCAGATAAAAATCTTCCCCCTGACAAGGGGGAATGAGGGGGTTGTTTTTTTATCGCCGCTTTAGTGGACGCCAGAAAAAAGAGGATGCGACAAGCACCAAAAACACCACTGCCAGATAGACGACAAACCCGGCATCCATCCCTTCCAGATAAATAATACGGTTCAACCAGGTCGCGATGAACGATCCGTTATAGACCGCGCCGCCCCTGAGATGTTCTTCAAGAATCGTTAACGGACAAGGCTTCCCCAACACCATCAAACCGGCGATGTAAGTCAACAGGCAAGCGTGGAAGATGCGGAACCGGCGCAGATTGTATTTGAGTCCGATTGGGAACCCGAAAACCACCAGCAGGATGATTAGAAAATGACAGATGAGAACAAATTCGATCATGTAATTAGTATAAGCTAAAAGAAAGAGTTTGGCCGTCATCGCGAGCCACTCGGCGTGTGTTAAATTCCTTCCATAGCTCTCATGCCCCACAGGGGTAGGGCCAGTGATAAAATCCCCCCTGATAAGGGGGGCTTGGGGGGTTCTGTCACTGTTATGACAAACATTAGTCTTTTACCTCTAAAAACTTAGAAACGTGTTAGAGTCTAAAGAGCTTCATGACAAAGTTTCCAACCTTCAGGAGAACGTAATGCAGATTTCAGGTGATCTTAAAGGCAACGCTTTTGTCGTGACCCTCCAGGGACGGATCGACATGGAATCTTCCAACGAGTTCAACAAAACCATGGAATGCTACCTGGAAGGAAACTTCACGCCGTTCATCATCAACTGCAAAGGGCTGGAATATATCAACAGCACCGGATTGAGTGGACTGATTAGCCTTTCGCAAATGCTGGACCGGTTCCAACTGAAACTTTCACTGTGCGAACTGCAACCCGCAGTCATGGAGGTGATCGAAATCGCAGGTATGAGCAACCACTTCAACATCTACCCCACCGAACAAGCTGCGCTCGAGAGTTTATAGAGTCAATAATTTTTTAGCCACCGATGCACACAGATTAACAGAGATAAAGTCCCCCATGATAAGGGGGGATTAGGGGGGTTGCCGTCATCGCGAGCCGCTGTGGTAGTTCCTCATTAATTTTCATGCCCCAAAGGGGTAAAAGCGGCGTGGCGATCCAGAGAGGTTTGGTTTTCTTAATAGACGGGCCCCTGGGCCTTATCTCTTACTCCAAGTAAAGAAACCGGGATTATCGCAGGATGGACTCCCCGGTTTGATGGTGCTCGATTCCAAAGCACACCAGGTACCCCTGAGAGTCTTGCCGTCATTTTCTACTTTGTATTTCAACTCTCCAACCCGAAAGGTGCCTTCCCACCACTCGCCGGAATATTCGCGACCGGAAGAATCGTTGGCTTCCAGTAATAACCGACCGACATCCTTTCCATAAGTGTCATTGTAGGTGCCGGTGTACTCGTGACCCTGCTTTTCCAGTTTGATACCACCCCATCCCCTCCATGCTCCTTCGAGGTTGGGAACTTTTTTTTGAATATCGGCGGCATAAGTACGCGGAGGCTTTTTCGACTCAGCGGCAGGGGGAGCCTTCTTTGCCGGAGCCGCAGGCTCCTTTTTGATCGGCTGGGCAGATTCATTTTCTTCCCGGTACTCTTCGGGGATTTTTGAGGGATCGTTGGTGAAATGAGTCTTACCGTTTTCGTCCTTATACTTATAAATCTTCGCCGAAGCAGAGATAGAAATTCCCAGCATAAAAACGCATACCAGGATCGCAGTTAAAACCAAACGGGCCATTTCAAATTTCTTCACCTCAATCAAAGAGCTCAAGATTTTTTCAATACTAGTTTAAATTGAACCTAGTAAATATCTATTGACAATGTCAAATCTAGATAACATAATTTTTATATGGGCTGGGAACTGCGTAGCGGGTCTTGGCCCTCTTCATTTTGGTAAAACCACCAAACCCGCCCCTTCCCATTTCCCGCGGTATCGATATAGTTTTGATTTTATTATGTCCCAATCTGTGTACATCTTTTTACCCAGAACGAAACGTCCCATTGGAGAAACCAATAAATCAGCAATTTGCAACCCTGCAATATCCTTCTTTTTATCTCTTATATGTAATTCCATTTCAAGTTGGCCAATTTCTGAAGCAGACAAAAACGAAGTTCCGCTGACCTTGAGCTCTAGAAAAGCAATTTCCAGCATTCTATCTAATGTCGGATCGCGGCCTTCAGCGATGATATGCAACTTCCCTTTCCGGCCCATGGCAAAATACGCTCGCTCCACTAATATGTTTAATGACAAATGATAAGGATCTAACGCCGCCAAGCCATACCTGTTTAAATGTTCATCCTTTAGTATCACACACCCAATTGCCAGATAATCTAAGTTTTGCATTGTCACGTTTAAAACTTCATAGACTTTCTCTCGAAACTTAATTTTTTTCATCTCTTCAAAGCCGTTCCGATTTCTTGTCAAATCAGCGGTATGAATAATAATTTCTTCTGAACCAAACAAATCTTTTTTCATTCGGCTCCACTGCAATTTTGCAATCTGATAATTTGTTTTAGTGATTAAAGCACCGCCTAATACAAACAGAGGATATTGAGAATCTATCTTATCTAAGGAATGATCCCCCGATTCATCAAGAAATAGATATGCAATGTTTTTTTCACTCATTATTTAGTCAACTAAATACACAATATTCATGTTGTTTCCAAAAAATATGGAAATAAAAGCTATTTAATTTTTGTTCACTTTATTTTTTTGCATTTCTTCAACCAAACCAGAGGCAAGAATTCCAGCGGGCAAGGCAAATACTCCCAAGCCTAATAAAGCAATTAACGAACCAAAAAGCATTCCAATCTCAGTCACTGGATTCATTGCACCCACACCCAATCGAGTTGTTGCGCCAATGCTCCACCACATTGCGGCAGGAATGCTTGTGAAAACTTCTGGCTGCGCTTTATTTTCAATGAAATAAAGAACACTCGAAGCCATTACTAGAAGAATAATTGCTACTGTCAAAGTGATAACCAACTCTTCTTTTTTATTTAGGAAAACTCTACCCAACAACTTCATGGATTGAGAATATTTTGCTAGCTTGATTAATCTGAAAACTCGAACCAAGCGCAACACTCTTAAAAAACGCAAATCGAAAGGAATTAAAAATGGAAGGTAGAATGGCAATATAGCGATTAAATCTATAATTGCCATTGGTGTTAAAGCGAAATTGAACCTACTTTTATAATCCTCAAGTTGATCGCAGGTCCAGAGTCTTAAAATGTACTCAATACTAAAAACCAGTACAGAAAGATATTCAAAAATAGTGAAAAAGGCTTCAAAATTTTGACCGATCTCTTGAACTGTTTCCAAAATAACTGCTAAAACATTAAGGAAGATCAATACCATTAAACTGACATTGGTCGTTCTGCTAAATGAATCCTCAATGTGTTCGGGGTCTAATATCTGACCAATTCTTTCCTTCAGGCCCATAAGCCTTCCTCAAAAATTTGGATGGCCTGATGCTAATTTAGAATGCCGAAATTGTCAATTTGCTTCTATTGCTAAAGGAAGAATGTAACTCAACCCCCTCATTCCCCCTTGTCAGGGGGATGTTTTTATATCACCCGCTGCCGTTTGTACCCGTGCCGGGCATGAATTCTTTGGTGGCAATATCACAGCCGCTAATGGCGCAGACGTGGGTTCGCGTAGAATGCAACCAGATCTTTGACCGAGATGATGCCTTCGATTTTGCCTTCGATCGTCACGGCGAGATGGCGGATTTTATGTTTCGCCATGAACTGGTTCGCATCGGTCACGGGCTCGTCTCCATCTAAAGTGATTAAGGGACTGCTCATGACTTCGATCACCGGAGTGGTTTCGGGATCGAGTCCTTTCCCGATGACTTTTCTAGTGAGGTCCCTTTCGGTGACGATGCCGATGAACTCGCCACCGTTTTTCACCAGCACCGAGCCAATGTTCCTTTCGGTCATCATCTGTGAGACTTCGCGGATGGTGGAATCGCGCGTGACACTCTGCACCGGGCTGGACATGAATTCTGCGATGGTTTCTTCTACCTTTTCCTGTTTGGCGAAATGATGTGTTTTATGTTTCATGGGAAGGCCTCCCTGATATGAAGGAATAGAGATTTATTAAAACCTTCCCTAAAGATGGGCCCTTTTTCAGGATTTCGCTACTAAAATGAGGAAATTCAAAAACCTATCAAAAATCCAACCCTCCCCTCACCCCTCCCTATTACCCGTTCCGGGCACGAAAATTTAGGTGCAATAAATATCACGGAAGGGAGGGGAATAAAAAAAATCAAGGGTGTAGGAGAGAATTCGTCCTTCGACATGCTCAGGATGACAGGTGGCAAACGCAACCCCCCTCGCCCCCCTTCATAGGGGGGATTTTTTCTTTCACACCACCCGTGGCGGTTCCGCCACTTAGGTGCCGAAGTCTTCGGGTTTGCAGTCGGATTTCACCACCTGGATATCGGTGATGGGGAAATGGTCTTTGCCTTTGTAACTGTGCACAAAAACTGCACCCATATCGAGAAAGGTGCGGATGCTCGTGTTGCTGCACATCTGTTTGGTGAGGGTGGGAACGATGCCGGCCTTGAACTTTGCAGGATCGATCATGCTGGTCATGAAGTTGACCATGGTGTAGTGGTAGGTGAAGTTTTTACCTTCGACCGAAATTTTTTCGAGCTGCGTTTCAGTATCGACCTTAATGGGAAGATTTTTGTTGGCTGCTTTAGCCAGGCTTTTGAGGAGAATCGATAACTTTTTCTCACTTATATGTTCGCAAAGGTTTTTGATTGGAGTTTCCACAAACTCTTCGATGATTTGGAAAGGTCCATCGTCGTTTTTTTCAACCACCATATAGTACTTATCATCGGTAAAACATTTGAGCGTGGAGTAACGCGTTGCGCGGATGGTGGCCTTGTTGCCATCGATCACAATCGAAATTTTGCTGTAGTCGTTGGTGGCACCAGACTCTTTGATGATGGGCATCTGGTCAACGATCATCTCTTTGGCTTTTTTGCCGGTCATCTTCGTAGTCGATTCCATTCCATCCATATTCCTTAGAACAATTATTTTTGCATCATCGGAATACATGTCAGCCACGGCGAGGTCGTAGGCGTTGCTCATCGCTTCGTATTTTTTAAAGAAGTCGAGAAATTCTTTAGCAGTTGTGGAAGCCTGCGCTGAAAAGGGAAACAGAACAATAAAAATGAGAGGGATGAATTTTAATTTCCAGCGCATGGGATTCTCCTGAAAAATTTTTTGGCAGGCCGATTCGAGGTTACACAGCCACTCCCCCAAAGTCAAACTGCCTTCGGCAGATTAAATTGCACCCTCCCCCCAACCTCTTATCAGGGGGATCATTTTCTATAAAAGAATTATTTTCAAATACTTCCGATAATCCGGAAAGCTTTTTAATTAAACCCGGTTTAACAACATTTTGTGATGAAACTGAAACAAAACCGAGGGGCAATCGAAATATTCATTTGCGATATTAAAAGGAAGAAAAGGAAAATTGTTCTTCGGGGAGAGAACGATGAATACGAAAAAAAGGGTCCTGTCTTTTGATGACCTTGATGCAGACCAGTTGAAAGAACTGATCCAATCCGGGTCCGATAAAAAGGCCCACAGGAAATCGAAAAAGAAAACGCAAAAGCTTCCACTGAAAGAAGAGAAACCTAAATCAGGACGGGAGTGGGAAATACGGGAAGCTTTTTTATAAGGTTTGTATTAAATCGAGATCCTTCGATTTCACTCAGGGTGACAGTTTAAAACCATTAAAAAATATTGATGCCCTGCAGGGACATTGGCAATTTTATTACTCCAGCCGATGCTCCCTGTGGGGCATTTTTTTACACTTTCCAGTTTCTTTCTGCGCTCAACTTCAGCAATGCCGGTAGGAAGGTAATGCTCGCGACCAGGCAGCAGAGAACTCCTAGAGAAAGCACCAGCCCCAGACTAAACACACCGTAATGGTCGGCGACCATCATACTGCCGAATCCGATGATGGTTGTGAGCGAACTGAGCACCACCGCCTGTCCGGTACTTTTACCGAGCACAACTTTGGTTTTGTCTTCCTCTTCTCGGTAACGGTGGGTGATGTGGATTCCGTTCACCACGCCGATTCCCAGGATCAACGGCAGGATAACGAGGTTGGCCATATTCAGTTTCAGGTCGAAGATATCCATGATCCCCAGCGTCCAGATGGAACCAACAAAAACCGGCAGCAGAATAAACAGAACCGTTCGCAAGTTTCTAAAGACAACGAAAACATAAATGATGATAGCGGTCATGGCGTAAAGGCCGCCGTTGATATAGCCCTCGGTCATCAGGCGGGTGGAGTTGAACATATGCACCGCACTTCCGGTGACGTTCGGGTCGACAGACTGCAGGTCTTTAAGATAGAGCTGGCGTTTTTCCAGGTTCCAGATATCGACACTGGGGTAAACGGTGATGAGGTATTTTCCCTGCTCGGAGATATAACGCTCACGCAAACTTTTGGGCAGTCCGGAGATTTCAACGAATTGCGGATCGGCGTTTTGTTTGAGTTCCTGCATCAGTTCGCGGTAATCGGCAAACAATTGCTGGGAAAACAATTCCAGTCGGGCTTCAGCTATATTCGGTTGGATCGATTCGTTCTCTTTGAAAAACCGGTCTACCAGTTTTGCGGCCTGCGCGACCTTATCTTCTTTTCCTTCTCTTCCCTGCAGTTTGAAACGGATACGTTTCAAGGTTTTGTTCAACCGTTTGAGTGAGAAGGGATCGTCTTCTTCCTCCACATAAATTTCACTGAGCATCGGCGCGAGATTTTCTTTCACATACTCTGCATTTTCTTTCTGGTTTTCAGGAATCATGGCTGCAATGCTTTCGACATTTTCCACTGTCGGCAGGGTTTCAAGTTTTGCCTCCTTGGCCCGTACTTCTTCTAACGAGTCGGCAAGGAAGGCTGCGGACCATGCCGAGCGTCCCGCGTTTTCGAGAATGCGCATTTCATAACGCACCGCTTCGGTTCCCTTGGCCTGCAGGTTCAGCAGGTTGTAGTCGAAAAAGTTTTTCCTGAGCGAAAAAGAAGCCAGCAAAACCAGCGCCGTGCAAACCACAATGATGAGTTTGTAATGATTGAAAAATTTATCGAGCGTGCTGATTCTGGCTACAACCGGTGTTTCTTTGGATTTGGGGTAATCGGGTTTTCTTATTTTTTCTTCCAGCGTCACCAGGGCCGGTAGCAACAGGATCATCGCGATCATGCAAAAGAGGATTCCCCATCCCGCGATCCATCCCAATTCAACGATACCAATGAAGTCGGTGAGCACCATGGCACCAAACGCCATCGCGGTTGTTATGGCACCCGAAAAATTTCCCTTTCCGGTTCCATGCAGAGTTTTGTTCAGAGCCTCTAGAATATCGCTTCCCGATTGCCGCTCTTCTTTGAAACGTTCAAGGATGTGAATACCGAAATCAATACCCAGACCGATGAGGATGGTGGTGAACACCACTGACAGGATATTCAAATGCCCAACGGTAACCGAAGTGAAACCCAGCGACCAGGCCAGCGCCACAAGCAGGCTGAACACGGCAAGCAGCGGTTTGACAATGCCTTTGAACGCGATGATGAATAGCAGGGCGACTCCGATGAGCGCGATCTTTGAAGCCAGTTCCACATCTTTTTGGGTGGTGACCATTTCGTCGGTGGAGATGACGTCTTCTCCTGTCAGGCCGACTTCGATATCGGAGAAATCTTTTTTCACTTCGGCGATCAGGTCGCGTGCCGAATAGACAGAGTCCTTATAACCTGTGAAACTGGTTTCATCTTCATTGGGAACGGCAAGAATGAACAACAGTTTTTCGTTTTTGGAAGCCAGGTAGCCTTTCTCCCTCAGCGATTCTTCATCGTCATTGAAGAGGGATTGCCATGGCGAATTGTAATGATAATTTTTTTGAAGAGAGGCATTCATCTCTTCGAGAATGCGGATCAGCAGATTTAAATCATTCTCATCGTTTTTCTTTTCCTCTTCTTCATCATCTTCACCTAGAAACCCGGTCATCAACGAATCGACCATACCCGAACTGATTTCTGTATTGATCTGGTGGAGCAGGGGATTGAGTCCCGGCGACTCGTTGATGGATTCGATGAAATCCTGATGTTCTTCCAGTTTTTCCTGCAGACTTTTTAAATCTTCGGGGTCGAGATAGAGCAGGAACCGCGAGCGGAAGTAACTGGTATCGAATTTATAGATGACCTGCGAGAAAAGATCGGGATGGCCTTTCAGTTTAGCTGCGAGTGTTTCAACAAATTGAATTCTTCGCTGGGGTGTTCCCCCTTCGGCAACAATGACCATACCGTCGAGGTCTTTAAAATGTTTGCGGTATTCCTTGTAACGTTTAACGTAGGGGAGGCCTTTGGCCACCAGATCTCCGCGTCCGGTTTTGAAAGTGAGTTTTTCACCCGTGACCCAGACCGAGATAGCGGCAAGGGCCAGCGAAAGTACAACGACTAAGAGGGAATTCCGGAACGCAAGACGTTCCACAAAATGGAAAATTTTCCCCAAAAAAGAGGGGCTATCTAATTCGGTATTTGACATGAAAGGAAGAAACGATGGATCTACCCTCACAGGGCACGAACATTAAGGATTGGTAATACGGCCACGCTCCTGTTAATCGCTCGCGATGACCGGCAAGAGAATTTATTGATGGGTTTTAATCCCCCTGCGGCGGTGCGCCGCCCTCTAACGAGGGTCGTAAATAGCCAACTTATAGTAAAAAGCCAACAGGTTCCGGTTACTTGACAGGTATTGCCCTATTCCCACCGGGCGTGGCCCGGATTAGAAGCGCATGCCCAGACTGAAGATATGAGCGTTGAGGCCAATATTGGGGAATTCAATTCCTGCATTGGATACATGCCACAGGCGGTAGTTTAAAGACCAGGCAGTGGTTTGATTATAAAACTCAACACCCGCGCCAATATGGAGCAAAAACTCAAAGGCCGTGGCAATTTCGCGTGTGGCCAGATCATTCCAGTCCCCGTATGAGAAACCGGCACCGGCGAGAATATTCGGAGCCCATTTTCTTTTAGGACTGAGGAATTTGTACTGGGCCATGAGGGGGGAGAATCCCCACAAGGTGTTTCCACCACGATCGGCAGCAATTGCCACTCCAGCTTCAGCGTGGTAGAAAAGCGCCCCGCGATACCAGGATTCGCCAATCAAACCGGTTATATTGTGTTGCCAGTTTGGAAAAATGAATGCCGTTCCAATATTTATCCGGTCCCTTCCCGGTGGCAGATCGAAGGTATAACCCCATCCGACCTGGGCACCAAAATCGTGGGAACCCTTTTCAAACCGTTCGGAAAAAGTATCCGCACCAGCGATATTGGTTTGGGTAGCAAATGTCAGGAAAAAAGCGGCAATGGCGGCAAGCAAAAATCTCATAAATGTTTGTATCCTAAAGTCTAATTTAACGGAAACTCCCAATTTAAAAGCGAAATTGTATCATAATTTGGCAATTTTTCCATGCAATTATTGGGGTTTGCATGGAACATGTTTAGTGTTATAATCGGCGTTTTCTCAAATAAATAAAGGGATTTTCGCTATGATGGGAATTGGTTTTCCAGAATTAATGATCATTTTGGTCATTATTATGATTATCTTCGGGGCTGGCAAGCTTCCTGAAATTGGGAGTGCCTTTGGTAACAGCATCCGAAACTTTAAAAAATCGATGAAGGAAGCAGAACAGGAAGAAGAATTGCCCGAAGGCTCCACCGCAGAAAATGCAATTACAGAAGGTGATTCCGCTGAAGGACAACCTGCTGAGGGTGCCGATCCTGCCGAAAATCCTGTAGCCTCAACAACAGAAACGGAACAAAAATAATCCGATTCATTTAATTTGCCTGTAACCTGGTTTTTTTTCCGAATCCCAGGACCCTTATGAATCGCTTTGCTTTCCATCGCATCTTATAAATGAATGGACACAACAGCAAAGCGATTACTAATATATGGAAGCAGGCATCCTTCCAAGAAATAAGAACAGAATTGCTGTTTTATGTCTTTTTCTCAACCCAAAGAAGATAAAGAAATTGAAGAATCTCTGGTTCGCGAGTTTCAGGGTGGCAACCTGGATGCTTTCGATAAAATAGCAGAGATTTACCAGAAAAAAGTTTATGGGCTGAGTTTTAATCTGACCCGGAACCAGATGGATGCGCAGGATGTGACGCAGGAAGTACTCCTGACTCTCTTCCGCAAGATCCATATGTTCCAGGGGAAGTCTGCGTTTTCAAGTTGGGTTTACCGGATCACACTCAACGCCAGCTACATGAAGCTGCGCAGTAAAAAGAAGGAGCCAAATGTTTCCATTTACGAGTTGATGCCTTCGTTTAACGGAGCCGGGTTCCAACAGGAAAAAATTCAGGACTGGTCTGAAAATACCGAATCGTTAATGTTCACTAACGAAACCCGTGAGGTGATTAACAAGGCGGTCGACTTGCTTCCTGAAAAGGAAAAAGTGGTTTTTCTGCTACGGGATGTTGAAGGCCTCTCCACCGAAGAAACTGGAGACGTATTGGACCTAACAGTTCCGGCAGTTAAATCGAGATTACACCGTGCGAGATTGTTTTTAAGAAAAAAACTTTCTAATTATTTTGAAGAATTTTCATCTCGGAAGGCGGAAAAATGATTTGCTGTAAAGAATGCCTTGACCTACTTTACGATTATATTGATGGAAACCTGGATCAAGAAACCACAAAAACCCTCGAAGAACACTTTGAGGAATGTCCACCCTGCCTTGCATTTTTGAACACATATAAATCAACAACCAATGTGTGCCGGGAAAATTTGAGTGAAGCAGGAATCCCTGATGTGGTGCGAGACACCCTGCTCAAAGTCATTAATAAACAAAAAGCGGAACAACAAAACAAAAAATAGCCTCTAGTGGGAAGAAAAACAAAGCTCAGGATTTAAAACTATTTTTTTCCCATCCACAATTAGACAATTTTTAAGGGTTCCGTTATAATTTTTTTAGGGCTTTTTATTCTGTTTGCCTTAGTAAAATCTGTTACGATATAAATATTCTATCAATAAATATACATTTACCTGAGGCCAAGGGACATGGTTGAAATGAAAGTTGAGGGGCTGACCTTAGATCCGCTCACCAACATGCCCATCATCATTTTGAAAGATTCAACAGGCGCAAAAGCGTTGCCCATCTGGGTGGGTTATTTTGAGGCAAATGCCATCGCATTGGAAATAGAAAATATTTCCACACCTCGACCCATGACCCATGATCTTTTGAAAAACCTGATCCTGAATATGAAAGCCGAAGTGAACCACATTCTGGTAAATGAATTAAAAGATAATACCTTTTATGCGGTCATCTCAGTCGTTTGTGGAGACAGCACATTATCTATTGATTCGCGCCCTTCCGATGCAATTGCCCTGGCATTGAGGACCAAGTCCCCTATTTTCGTTGAGGAAAAAGTCATCGAAGCTGCCAAGAGTCTGGATCTCCCGGATCCTGAAAAAACCAACACGGACGATGAGAAACAATGGCAGGATTGGCTCAACAAGATAAAACCGGAAGATTTTGGCAAACTGTAAGATCCACCAAAACCGTCATACCAAATTCCCCCCTTATCATTTTTAAATAGCATCGCAGGTGTTTTTCCCCTATTGTTAGTTTCGTCAGGACAGATTCAAATATCAGGGTGAACTTGTGAAAAAAATCGGAATATTCTGCAAACAAAAACCAACGGTAGACCCCACCATTATCAGCCAGCTTTCCCAATGGCTGGAATCTAAAAATTGTACGGTCTTTCTGGAACCGGACACCGCGGAACTCATCGGCAAAAACAGTTCTACATCAAAAGAAGATGTCGCCTCGAACTCCGACCTCATTATTTGTTTGGGAGGAGATGGCACCTTACTAAATGTCGCTAATATCGCTCATCCTCATGAAGTCCCCATATTAGGGGTCAATCTGGGAAGCCTTGGGTTCCTGACCGAAACGACCATGGAAGATTTTTACCCCACCCTCGAACAGGTATTGGAAGGAAAATGTGAAATTGAAAACCGCATGCTGTTAAATGCCGGGGTGCGGAGGGATGGAAAAAAAATTGAAGACTTCAATGTGCTCAACGATATCGTAATTAACAAAGGCGCTTTGGCAAGAATCGTCAACCTTGAAGTTTTCGTAGACAACCAATACATGACTTCGTACCGGGCGGATGGACTCATCATTTCCTCCCCTACCGGTTCCACGGCCTATTCCCTTTCCGCAGGTGGGCCTATCATTCACCCGAGCATGGGAGCTTTGGTGTTGAGTCCCATTTGTCCTTTTGCTCTGACAAACCGTCCCGTTGTGATTCCCGACTCATCCACCATCACCGTTCAACTCACAACAAGATACGATGACGAAGATGTAAGAATCACCCTGGACGGCCAAACCGGATGTTCCCTGAAATCAGGAGATATTCTGGAAGCAAAAAAAGCTGAGATCCCTGTGAAACTGGTTCAAGCACCCGGAAAAGATTATTACGAGCTACTAAGGAAAAAACTGCACTGGGGTGCCACGACAGAAAATAATCCCTGATTTCTTTACACATTGACCATGAATCAAAATATCATTGCCTGCGAACGGAAGGTAGATATAGGCACTCGTGTTGTTTTGTGGTCCGAGAAAGATGGATTCAAATGCCCCAACCCTCGGGGGCGTCAGAAATGCAGCCAGCACAACCCTTCGCTGAACGATGCCCCCAGCCTGGACTTCAAAAACTACAAAATAAAAAATACTGAGACCGCTTACCAGGAATTGACACAATGCGTTTACCAACTGGTATTGCATTACGATGTCTGTTACACCTCTTTGCACTGCCACCAACTAATGCAAGACAGTTCTTTTAAAGGCAGTCATTTTTATCTCGACCTCGATGGCACCCTTTTCCAAACCTGCGATTTATATTGGAAAACAAATACCGCGCCCGCAGATGATAAAAAAGGAAATGAAAGAGCGGTACATGTTGAAATTTCAAATTTATCCTGGGAGGCCCTTGCAAGGGAATCTGAATACTATCCCTCCAAAAATGACAAATATAAGAAAACCAGAAAAGGTTGGAGGCTGGATGTTCCCCGGAAATTAAAAACCAAAACACTTAAAAAAAACTTTTCCGCTAATCCAGCGCGTGCATTTGGTAACCGTGGTTTTTTCAGCAAGAAAGTAAATGGGAAAATGGTAAGAATGTGGGACTTCACAGAGGAGCAATATGTGGCACTGGAAAAATTGTGTGCCGGACTCAACAAATTGCTACCGGCTATTAAATTGAAGGTTCCATTTGAAAAAGAAACGGGCCGGCATCCCCTGGATCGATTAAAAAATTTTTCTCGCTTTAAAGGAGTGTTGGGTCACTGCCACGTGCAAAATGGCTCCACCGGACTTGAATGCAAATACGACCCGGGTTCTGCATTTAACTGGGGCCGCCTTCATCGATTCTTTAAAAATTTAAACGGTTAAAAAAACCCGGGTTTTTATCCGTGCATTTTTATAAGAATTTTGGGTTGACCTTTTTGCCCGTTTGGGGGAAGCTGGGACAAACCAAAATAAATTTTGCCGATTTTAAAATGCGTCGAATAATTTACAGCTTAGTTTTTTTATTTGTTGGATTTGGTCTTGCTTCCCAGGTTGCAGCTGAAACCTGGTATGTGAAAAAAAATTCCACCAAACTTCAATCAGAAGCCAAGGCACGCTCAAAAGTTCTGGCTAAACTGAATAAGGGTACCCCCGTTGATGTATTGGGAAAATCCGGAAAATTTTTCCAAGTCTCAGCCGGTGGTGAAAAAGGCTGGATTTTCCGATTTAAATTAACAAAAAAGGCACCTGCGGGAGGAGGAGGCGATGGCGATGTCCTGGGGGCATTGGGAGGACAACAACAAATAGCTGCCCGCGAATCTGCCTATGGGTCCAGCATTCGCGGTCTCAGTCCGATTTCAGAGGAGCACGCCATTAAGAAAGGTGCATCCCCTGCAAGCATTGAATCTGTCAAAGAAATGGAAAGATATAAAATTGATGACGAGGCTTTGGATAAATTCCTTGAAGAGGGCCGGTTGGGAGCCTACGCGGATTGAATATGAAAACTAAAACTTTTTTAAAAATTTTATGCCTTATTTGCGCACTTGTTTGGGCGATGCCATCTTATTCTTTTGATTTTGGAAAAATTTTAAAGGATGTTGAAAAGTCGACCCGGCCCCCGGAAAAATCACAACCTCAACCGGAACCCGAGCCTCAACCGGAACCCAAAGCTGAACCGGAAAAGAACCAGGCTCAACCCACCCAAAATAACTCTCAACAAAGTGGGGGCGGAGGGTTAATTGGTCTTGGAAATTCACTGGGACTTTTTGACAAAAAAACATCAAAAATTTTACAGCAGGGCGTCACCACACTGAAAGCCTTGCAACCCATCGGTTATGAAGAAGAAGTAGCAATAGGAGGTCGGTTAGCGGTTGAGGTTTTCAATCGGTATGGCGGCGCTTATGACGACCCTGAATTATTAAAATATGTCAACCTGGTGGGACATGCGGTGGCCGATGTTTCCACTCGACCGGATATCGAATACCATTTTGCAATTTTAAATACAGAATATCCCAATGCGTTTGCGACTCCGGGCGGGTATGTGTTTGTTAGCATCGGCCTGTTGAAAATGCTTGATAACGAGGCTCAACTTGCCGGGGTGTTGGCCCATGAAGTGGCACATATTGCCCGCAAACATGCGCTTCAAACCCTTGAAAGGAGCCGCAGCCTACAAGGTATCAGCTCACTCACCCTAACCGTGATGGATAAAGACCCCGGCTTGCTTGATAAGCTGATTGATGAAGTATCCAATACTTTATTCACCAAAGGCCTTGATAAAAATCTGGAGTTTGAGGCAGATAAATATGGTCGGGAATTTGCCTATCGTACCGGGTATTATCCGGGAGCCCTTGGAAAGTTTATTAAAAAACTGGGAGCCAGCAAAGAAAATGACAGTTCTATTTTCAACAGCACCCATCCGACCTCTCAAGAGCGGTACCATCTACTGCAAAAATCTTCGTCGCGTTATAAAAAAGCCTCCCTCTACCCGACATTAAGAAATAGATTTAAAGTAGCGACCAAAAGGTAAAACCGATATGGCAAGAAATTCCATCTTCAGGGATGAACTCCCAGGAGAAAAGAAAAGTATCATCAACCTCCTGATGACAGGTTATATCGTTGTTATTTCCTGCCTGGGCTACGCGGCTTTTTTTCTTTATGTGCAATTGGGGCAAGTGGAAAGAATTGTCTCAACCATGAATACTGAAACCATGCAACCGGACCAATTAGAGTTATTAAAAGATCGGTTGCAGCGCAGTGCCGTTCAGTTGAAAAACGAAATGATTGGAATGGCCATCCTGGGAACGCTTGTCTGCGTGATTGGCGGCCTGTACACCATAAGCATGGTGATCCGACCTTTGAAAAAACTGGTGAAATTTGCCGAGGAAAATGGAAAAACGGAATTGCCTGAATTTAAATCCAACACGGAGATAAAACAACTGGCTACCGCCCTGACGGTGTTGACGGAAAAGTTAAACCAGGAAGAGAAGAAAAACGCCCCCTGAAGTTCCCCCTCTAGGAACCATTATAATCCCGAGTCCATCCTTTCATTTCATCTTTGAACGGGAAGACCATTTCTCTGGGAATCCCCGTTTCATTTAACAGTTGCGCGAAATAAAAGAAATTCATCGATTCCTTTAAACGAAAAATGGCATTTTGAATTCCCTCGGGAGTGGAACCTTCTGACAACATATCTTCGCACAGGTTCTCAACTTCCAAAGGATCTTTTCCCACCTGCGAAACCAGGGTCGTTACCTTGGAAACGCTTAACCTCTTTTGCTGTAACCGCCGGTCTTCAATTTCCTTTTTAAAATATTTGATGCACTTTTCACGCAATATCAGCCTTTGCTGCCAGGGCTTAATCTTTTCCCATTTACCAAATCTTACTTTTACCGGTTTTCTCTGGCGGAGTTTTTCCAACTCCTCAATTTTGGTTCGATCATTTTCAAGTTTTACTTTTCTTTCATTTTCTCTTGTTATAAGTTCCTCATCGTAGGATTTTTCCTTGAACTTTTTATCGGCCTTTCTTTTTTCAAGAAATTTCTCATAGCGCAGGTATATGACTTCCGTCAGGGTCATTTCATCGAGTTCACGATACAACCTTCGGGTTTCATTTATATGGAAGGATTTGGCCTCTTCAACCATTTTGGCGTATTTTTCCGGATCTTTTTCTTCAAGCTTTTTCAAAATAGGTTTATATTCTTGCTCCCATTTTAAATTGGCCTGATATCCTCCAAAAACAATCGCTCCCAGAATGGAATACCTTATTAATTTTTTAAAGAAGTTTTTCATTCAGGAATTTTTTCCATTGAAAATTCAATATTTACAGATATTTCTCTATCGGAATGCTTAGATAGGGTCTTTAATTTATTAGATTTTGTCAAGAAAGGAGCCAGGCGGAAATAGGCTGCAGGTTGAAAATGAGAAGGTGAAACGAAGAGGGTTAGTGCTTGAAGTGTCGGGTTCCAGTGAAAACCATGGCTATATTATGCTCTTTTGCCGCTTGTAAAACTTCTTCATCGCGGATGGATCCACCCGGTGAAATGATAGCTGTAATTCCATTTTTCGCGGCTTCATCGACTGAATCCCTGAAAGGGAAAAATGCATCAGAGGCCATCACCGCTCCCGATAAAGACTTACGGGCCTTTTCTACTGCCACACGCGCTGAATCAACACGGCTCATTTGACCGGCCCCAATACCCAGGATTTCCTGGTCTTTAGCATAAATTATTGCATTGGACTTCACATGTTTCGCAACCAGCCAGGCAAATTTCATATCTTCCATTTCGCGGGCATCAGGTCCCCGTTCACTGGCAACCTTTAACTGCCCTTCAACATAATTTAACGTATCCGGACTCTGGACCAAAAGTCCTCCGGTAATTCTTTTCAAGTCATAACGTGAATCACCGGAATCAAATTCCGCGCTTTGCATTTGCATGAGGCGGATATTTTTCTTCGCAGAAAAGAGTTTCAACGCATCTTCATCAAAACCCGGTGCCACTACCGCCTCTACAAAATTCTTAAGAATCTCTTCTGCTACCGGACCCGTGACCGGCTGGTTGAATCCCAAAATACCGCCGAACGCTGAAACAGGATCTACCTCTCTCGCTATGATGAAAGTTTTTAACTGGTCATCACCCACCGCCACGCCACAAGGGTTGGTGTGCTTAATAATAACAACGGCCCCTGGCCCCAGTTCACGTGTCAACTCCCAGGCGGCATTCAAATCTATGTAATTATTAAACGATAATTCTTTTCCCTGAAGCTGCTCCGCCGAAACAATATCGGCCGGTCGTGGGCGACTCTCTTTATACAAAGCGGCAGACTGATGAGGGTTTTCCCCATAGCGCAGGTCTTGTACCTTTTGGTAAGGTTGATTTAAAAATGGAGGAAAGCCGGGTTCATCTTCCCATTGGCTGGATAAAAAATTTGAGATCAATGAATCGTATCGTGCGGTGTGGGCAAACGCATCTCGACTCAACTTCCTACGAGTTTCAAGGGAAACTGCACCGTTTTTCATTTCCTCTAAGACCATCCCATAGTTTTTTGGGTCAACAATTATGGTAACGTCATTACAGTTTTTTGCTGATGACCGCACCATGACCGGTCCGCCGATATCAATATTTTCTATGGCATCCTCCAGGGTACAACCCTCTTTCGCCACGGTTTGTTCAAAGGGATAAAGGTTAATCACCACAAGATCAATAGGCCGAATGCCATGCTCTTCCATGGCCTGCACATGTTCGGGGACATCGCGCCGGGCAAGAATTCCTCCATGCACTCGCGGGTGCAAAGTTTTGATACGACCATCCATCATTTCCGGGAAACCGGTATAGTCAGAAACCTGGATCACAGGCACCCCACCTTTTCGCAACAGCTCGGCAGTTCCTCCAGTGGAAAGGATTTCTACACCAAAGTCGTGAAGTTCCTTAGCGAATTCAAGGACACCTGTCTTGTCCGACACACTGATTAATGCCCTTTGAATGGGTTTCATGGTTTTTGGAATTGGAAAATGTTACTGAGGAAGTTTTTTCTTCTCAACGGGTTCCTTTGAGATCAGAAAATCCGGAGTAATTGCATCGATCAATTTAAGGGACCATACAGGAAAAGACCCATACGACTCCAGCAGCCCGGGCTCTTCTTTTTCCTCTGGGATATCAGGCGATTTTATTTCTTTATCAGCATCACTCATAACGCACCTTACATTTAATATACAAATTCGGAAACGGGGAACGATTGAAGGTCGAAGTCTACACTTTTTCCACCTAATTTAAAATAAAAATTCTACCTCTACAGGTGGGTCTGAATGTAGATTACTCCAAATCTGAAAGAGTTTTGCTATTGCCCGGGTGTTCATAATTTCGCCTTTCCCGCCAGGGGATATCTAAAACAATCAGTTGTGTGGTCATTCACCATTCCCGTGGCCTGCATGAAAGCATAGCAAATGGTGGACCCGACAAATTTGAACCCTCTTTTTTTCAAATCTTTACTCATTGCATCCGACTCCGGGGTGGTTGCCGGAATTTGCTTAAGGGATTTCCATTTGTTTTTTTTGGGTTTCCCTCCGACAAATTGCCAGATGTATTTATCAAAGCTGCCAAATTCCTTTTGGACTTTTAAAAACGCCAGGGCATTGGTAACCGATGCGGCTACTTTCAAACGATTTCGCACAATCCCTTTATCATTTAACAATTGCTGTTGTTTTTCTTTGTTAAATCTTGCAACTTTTTTAGGGTCAAACTTTTTATATACCTTTCGATAGTTTTCCGGCTTGTTGAGAATGGTCGTCCAACTAAGCCCTGCCTGCGCTCCTTCTAAAATTAAAAATTCAAACAGGGTAATATCATCGTGTACCGGAACGCCCCATTCCTCATCATGGTATTTAATTTCCAACTCCGTGGGTTTTGAAGAATGCCCGACCCACGCGCATCGCTTGATCATTAAAAAATTATTTCCTGATATATTATTCTGACCAGACTGCCAACTCGTTTCCATTGGGATCTCGAAAATGAAACCTCTTTCCTCCGGGAAATTCATAGATAGGTTTTGTTATTCCCCCTCCCGCTTTTTTTACCTCTTTAAATTTCTTATCGCGTTCGTTTGTATAAAGAACGACCAGCACTCCGGGAGGGGAAATTTGAGCTTCACCCAATCCGTTAAATCCGCCATCAATATTTGCGCCTGAAAAACTGATGTAGTCCGGTCCCCAATCGGTAAACTCCCACTCGAAAACTTTTGAGTAGAAATTTTTCGTTTCCGCATTTTTAATCATGGGCAGTTCAATATAATTGATACTGTTATTTATGTTTTCCATTTTTCCAAACCTGTTAAAGGGGAACGGAAAATCCGCCCCCATAAAAATTTATCTAAACAAACATGGTTTTCATAGCTTCCTGCATCTCTTCTGGCGATACATCCCGCATATGTTGAGCAATCGTCCATTCAACATTGAATGGGTCGTGGAGCGTACCCATTCGGTCACCCCAGAACATTTCTTCGATGCCCTTGATTTCCTTCATACCTCCCTTTTTTGCCTTATTAAATGCTTCTTCCAAATCATTAACATAAACATAAAAGGAAATTCGGGAACTTCCGTTTTTAGACCCTACAGGCTTTTCACTCGCCATGGGGCAAGGGGAGCCTACCATCAAAACAGCAGTTCCAACCTGGACTTCTGCATACTTCAACTCCCCATCGGGAGTGAACAGGGTTAATCGTTCCTCAGCCCCAAGAGTATTTTTGTAAAACTCAAGGGCTTTGGAAGGATCATCAAATTCTATAAAGGGCGTTATGGAAGTTAAACCTTCAGGGATAGTAGTCATAAATTTCTCCTTTTGTAAAGTTACGCCCGCTACGGGGCGAGCTTACCCAACATTTTCCTCAACCCTCCTGACAGCATATTGTCAGTAGAGTGGCAGCAGGGTAGAATTAAATTAAAAAAGGAGATTAGAATGCGCCGGGCAGACCGATTATTCCGTATCGTAGAGCACTTGAAAGCCAGAAGAGGGCCGGTGATCGCACAATCGCTTGCGGAAAAATTCGAAGTGAGTGTTCGTACCATTTACCGGGACATAGCAGATTTAGGTGCATCGGGAGTTCCGATCATCGGAGAAGCAGGCATAGGCTATATGCTGGACAGAAACTATATTGTCCGTCCCCTGATGTTCGACATAGAAGAGTTGGACGCCCTGGTGCTTGGGGCTCAAATGGTGGAAAGCTGGGGGGACAAAGGATTGATTCAAGCTGCCCAGCATGCCATTGACAAAATAACATCGGTTCTTCCTGAAAGCCTGCAACGGGAAATTTCAGAAACTTTTCTTTTCTCATTACCATCGCAGGCCAGTCCTGTTATTTCCATCGACTTTACGAGCCTTCGCCGGGCCATCCGCAGCAAAAACTTTGTCGAATTTAACTACCAAAGAGAAGATGGTCAGAGATCCAAACGCAAAATCCGCCCCCTATGCCTCGCTTTTTTTGGTCCCGTTTGGCTTTTATGCGGGTGGTGCGAAATGCGCCATGATTTTAGAAATTTTCGCCTGGATAGAATGAAAAATATGAAAATCGCCAAAGAACAGTTTGCTGAAGAAAAAGGAAAACGGTTGAAGGATTACAAAGAAATGATGTGTTGAATTTCTTCCTTCTCGGGAAACCCAATATTTAGCCACCAAAGCAAGCTCCGCTTGCTATTGAGGTCTGGAATTTGGTATATTTTTTAATTACAGAAAGAATTTAATGACCCTCATTGTCAGGAGATACAATAATGTCCAATTCTGCCGCAGCATTGAAAGAAGCTGTTGAATTTGAAAAGAAAGCCTTGGAAAAATACCAGGAGGCTGCTTCTTTGGTGAAGCACGAAGAAACAAAAGAAACCATTCAAAAAATTACTACGGATAAGCAGCAGACGATTGAATCCATGCATTGGATCATCATGGCAGAAGCCGGTAAAATTGAGACCGAAAAGCCTGCAGAACAGGCGGAAGGCGAAGCCCCCAAAAGTGGTGCCAGCAAATGCCCATTTAGTGGCGCTCTGGCAGAAATGGGAATTGATATCACCAAAATGTCAAAAGAAGAAGCCATGGCGAAAATGGGTGATATGTCCAAAATTTTTCCGGAAAGCTCAGACTCCTAAACTCCGATGTCGGCTGAAATTACATTCTTGATTGAATGTCCGGCCTGTGGCATTGAGAACCTGCTTGCAGACTTTACCCCGGGAAGTTCTGCAATTTGCAACCAATGCCGAGAATCCCTATTGTGCTCAAATCTTGTCGAATCTCATAAGGGCCATACCTGCGATGACTGCGGTATGGTTTATATTATGAAAAGTGAAACCGATTTTGTGTCGGGAGAATCGGAGTGCCAATGCGGCTCGACGGAATTCAGCCCATTTGATATCGGACCTTTTGTGGAAAATCTTTTAGCAGCGGAAGCAGCCTGTCTGGCCGAAGAAGATGAAGAAAATGGAGATTTTGACTGGTGCCGATCTGACCCGGATGACCCCCTGGAAGGGGATTACAACAATATTTTTGATGATGACCCGGGGTTCGGCAGATAGATTTCCCCTACTTTTAGAATCTTTTCCCCCTTCTTGAGAATATCCCCTTTCCCATTGAAATTATTAATTTTATTTGTTAAATCCCCGATATTAGATATAATAAAAGTTTAATTTTCCCAAAATAATGTAAATCTTTAAATTCTATGAATGAGAAAAAGCCTCTCGATGGAAACGTCTGGAGAGACAACCTTAAGGATGCGCTGGATTTAATCAATAGCAGTGAAAGTTTTCTGTTCAGTGGAGACATTGACCCGGATTCAGTAGGATCCATGCTTTCTCTTTCACTCTACCTGCATCAGTTGGATAAAAAAGTATATTTGATACTTCCAGAATATCTGGGAGAGAATCTGGATTTCTTTGAGAAAATTATCGAATATAACGCAATCACCATCTTGCGGAACAAGGATCAAATTGAATCCGTTAAAAATGATATCGAAACCATCATTTTTTGTGACACCGCAAATACAAAACTGGTACCCCACTACTCTTTTATTGCTGAAAAAATTCTTACCCGAAAACCCAAGGTGATTGAGATTGATCACCATTTTGGGGCGGACAGTGAAGAGCTTACAGACTATGGAATTAAATTATTTCGTAAAGCCAATGCAAACACGGAAATAATTGGGAAAATTCTTTTAACGTATCATGAGAAATACCATGAAGGCCCCAACCCCTTCGACCAACGCAATATTATTCTCGGTCTAATCACTGGCATGCTGGGGGACACAGTGGGCGGAAAAGTGATTCCCTACAAAGAAGATTACGATGACTGGATGGATCTGCTCCAGGACCGACTCAAAAGTATCACCCGTTGGAGAGAATCTGATCCCGACCGGGGTCCTGACGATAAGGAATCGAAGTTTGGAGATCCCAAACAGATCCTGGCTTACCTGAATCGACTGACTGAAGAACAGGAGGCCTGCTTCAACCTGCTCAATAGCCGGGTCGAATTAAAAGGAAAAATCGGCTTTTTAAACTTATTCCCATCCACACAGGAAGAGGTCAAAAACACGTGCAAGCCTTTTGACTCCGACTGGTTTGCAGATATTCAAAATTTTCTTTTGAACTCCGTGCCTGAAAAATCAGGTTGCGCCGGAATGGTCGTTTTTGAAGGACAAAATGCAGACGGCGAAGATTGTTTCTTCATAAAAATCCGGCGGGCGGTTAAGTTCCAGGGAATCGACCTGCGAACGGCAGAAGAAAAATTGAAAGGTTTATTTGGAGACCTTTATATGGGTGGAGGCGGACATGCAGGAGCCGTTTCTTTTAGAATCCATACCATGGATGAAAAAGAGTTCCTGGAAAAAATCGAAACCATCTTCGAATTTTTCAACCAAAGCCTGATGGCCGCCAGCGATAAATAATCGGCTCCCAATCACTTCCCCAATACCTTTTTGTAAAGAGCCACCGTTTTTTCGACCATTGAGGTTTGAGAAAATTCGTCCCGTATCCTCACGACACCATTCTGCGCCATTGCCTGATGTTCCTCAGACCCAAGTGCCAACATGTTCAGGATCGCATTCGCCAAAGGTTTTACTGAATTGGCCGGAACCAATAATCCTTCCACAGACTTCCGGACAATGTCGTTATTACCGGGGATATCCGTTGCAATGACCGGCTTTTTCATTGCCAGGGCCTCCAGCAAATTATAGGGAAGACCTTCGCTTTGAGAAGGAGAGATATAATAATCGGCACATTTGATTAACTCCAGGGCATCCTCTCGGGCTCCTAAAAGTTTTACCGATTCGCTCAAACCGTTAGCTTCAATATACTGTTTAACTTTTTCAATATATTTCTTATGCTCAGCAGGACAATCCCCAATTATTATCAACCGAATGTGCGGAACCACTTTTTTTGCTTCGGCAAATCCTTCCAGCAAGGTCATTAATCCTTTTTCCGGTGAGACTCTTGAAAGGGTGGCAAAAACTTTCTCCTCTTCCAAACCCCGTAATCCCATTGAAGAAAAAGCTATATTTGCCGGGGCCAGATTCTGTATGGAGTCCAGGTCAATGCCATTGTTTATAACTGTTGAATTGGAATCATTCAGAAACCACAAAATTTTTGCATTCGCTTTTTCACCATTGCCAACAAAAATATGATGTCGGGTTATTAAGGTTAGAAAATTTTCAACCATCAGGTAAAACAATTTATTGAATAGCGGCAGCAACTTATATTGAAATCCATGAAAGGTGTGGACTACGGGAATTCCCAGCAACCTTCCCGCAAGCCGGCCATAAAGTCCGGGGCCTTTTCCATGCGTATGAATTAGATCCGGTTTTTCTTTCCGCAGAATTTTAAGCAGTTCGAGAAAGGTGGATAACGAAAGCTTTCTTAAAACCAGATCGTAGGGAGTGATTCCCAGGGACATAAACTTTTCCCAGTAAGCCCCATCCTTACGTGTGCACATCATGAGGTTCCATTCGTTCCGGTCCAACTTCTCCAGAAGGCCATAGATTTGCCTGGGGCCTCCTCCCGGTGCGGTGGTTCCACTGATGATCGCAAGTTTCATGATTAAAGCTGAGGGGTCATTTTCAATATTTGAACAAAATCATCTATCTTAATAGTACGATATTTTTTTAGCAATTTTGAATTTAAAACTACGAGGGAAGGATTGCGAAAAATCAGGAGGAAGGGGATTTAAAACAGTAAAAGAAGGTGGCCCGAAGGCCACCCAATTTCCCACCGGGCGTTGCCCGGTTACATTTCGTTTCCAATTCCGTTTTCGTCGGAAGGCAACATATTATCATCCTCGATAGCCAGCGCCACGCGTGGGTCAGATACCAGACTATCTTTGATGACACTTAATAAAGTGGAGGCATCTGTCAGGAAGGCATTCAGGGTAGAATCATCTATTTCCCTGACCGAAAGATTCTCATACAGGCTGACAAGATTATCTGTCCGAGCAATGGACTCGCCTATTTCTGAATAAGGGATGTTCCTGTTTTTACTATCGATTCCCCTTTGAGCGTATGCGATCCATTTATCAACGTCTGCTTCATCGTTGCCGAGGTCAACATACATTTCCCGCATTTTTTCTTTTCCATATTTCTGCAGTTCTTCAACCTTCTTTCGCCCCCATCCATCCAGAGGCATTCCTTTGGCTCCACGACATAATTGTTTGAGTGAAAAGACCAGTCGGTTGAGTTGGCTATCTATCTGCATTCCATAATCCGTATATTTTCTTGCGTCAGCAGTCTTTTCAAAAACATGCCAGGCTCCCCCGCGTTTTTGAATTGCGGTCCGTCTTTTATCCAGGGCAGTGGCTGCTGCAAGACATTCCTCTTCAGAGCTCAAGCTCGAAGGGGAAGCTTCCCTGAGCTTTTTGGCTAATCGGGAATCGACTGAAAGGTTGGGTAGACTATCTTCTTTTGAATATGCATTTATGCTTGCTGAAGATTTAGAAACTGTCTCTTTTCGCACCCAGGTGTTTTCTTTGACCGGCATTTGTACGGGTCCTTCCTGGGCTGCCTCCGGGCTACAGCTCATTACTAAAACCCCGCCAATCATTACAGATAAAATTATTTGTAAACGCTTCATTTTAGACATACTCAACTCTCAAGATTTTGTAAAAAAAGGATGTAGTTTTATACACTAATTTTTTTGCCCCTGCAAAAAATGAAAGGATTGAACTAATAAGATGGCCCCAAAATAAGTAGGATTCGACAAAAAAATGGCGTTTTTTCAATTTTTTTTCAAACCTTACGCCAAAAGCAACCCACCCCTCTAAATACCACAAACCATTATAAACAAACTATTTACAACCATCTCAACCCTTTAAATCTTGAAAAATTACCCGAGGCACACGAATTGCAGAATTCCTTGAGTAAATTAAAGGAATTGTCGTTAAGAGATTTATAAAAACTCAGAATATCAAAGGTTTGTATACAATGAGAATCCAAAAATTAATTTATTTACTGATTACCGTCATCTTTCTAACTGGCTGCGAAGTAAAAATGGGGCCGTCTAGTTTCTGGAGCAAAGTGTTCCGAACACAAACAGACTCCAAATATTATGAAGAAAAGACCGAAGACTTGGTACAAACCCTGACAGAAGATGTCGCTGAATATGAAATTAACAAAGTGACTGTTTTTGATCTTGTAGATGAAGAAAACAAAACTCCTATTCTCGGAGAATATATTTCCACAAGAATTGTTGAAGCCATCACTAAGAAATATTTCTTTCGTGATAAAACTTTCCGCGTAGCACAAAAGGGCGAGGTTAAATCGGTATTGGATTCGTTAAAGCTGGAACCTTCTTTTCATTACAACAAAAATGAGTTGCGGCATTTGGGGAAAGCCCTCCACTCACAGGCAGTCATCACGGGAAGGATTACAGATCTGGGAACCAACCTGGATGTTCATGTCACTCTGACGGATGTTATGAGTGGAGAAGTCATCGCATCTGCTTCTGAGCCTTTGACACGAACCAAATTTGCAGTTGAGATGCTGCGTCATCATTAGGAAGGGAAGGGCCTAATCCTCTGCAATGGCCCTGCGATATCGACCCAGCGCCATTAAAGGAAAGAAGTGCTGGTACATATGATATTTGATGAAGAAATGGATGGGGAATCCCGTTCCGGTAAACTCATCTTCCCACCAGGTTCCCATTTCATTTTGAGTTCGAACTAAATATTCCACACCCCGTTTAGCAGCTTCGCCTTTGGCGGCACCTCCTGCTATTAATCCCAATAAAGCCCATGCGGTTTGTGAAGCCGTGCTATTGCCACGTCCACGCAAACTGGGTTCTTCATAACTCTGGCAGGTTTCGCCCCAACCCCCATCTTCATTTTGATGCGTTTCCAACCATTGAACGGCTTTGCGGCTGAAAGGTTGATTCAGGTCTTCACCCATGTGGGCCAACCCGTTCATCGCCAGGAAGGTTCCATAAATATAATTCACGCCCCAGCGACCGAACCAGCAACCGTCCAGCTCCTGACTTTCCTTAATATACTTTAAGGCACGTGCCACTTGCGGGTGTTCCCTTTTGAATCCCCATTGCGACAGCATCCATAAAATCCGGCTGGAAACATCAACTGTGGGTGGGTCGAGCAAGGCTTTGTGATCTGCAAAGGGAACTTCATTCAAAACCTCTTTATCATTATCGATATCAAAGGCTCCCCATCCCCCATTTTTACTTTGCATGCTAAGCAGCCAACTCATCGCCCTCTGACAATCTTCGAGCTTTTTTCTCACATCGGGAATATCCAACCGGTTTAAAGCCAGCAGAATTTCTGCGGTATCGTCGGTGTCCGGATATAATTCGTTGTAAAACTCAAACGCCCATCCCCCCGGTTCTGCTTCCGGATTTTTTATTTGCCAATCCCCCCGCTTGACCACCTGTTTTGAAAGAATCCATTCACCAGCTTTAACCAAGCTAGGATCGCTGGTGGGCACGCCCGAGTCCATGAGTGCGTTTAAGCAAATTGCGGTATCCCATAACGGTGAAACACAAGCCTGCATCCAAAGCCGGTCTTCTTTTTCCAGCAGGAACCTTTCCACTCCTTCCATCCCCTTGATGCAAGCCGGGTTTTCCTTGGAGTATCCCATTAAATGTAAGGCCAGAAGGGAATTGAGCATGGCAGGTTGAATGCCCGCCCAGTCGCCTTCCTCTTCCTGATGCTCCAGCGTCCATCGTTCCACCTCACGCATTGCCATTTTTCGAAACGGTTTCCAGGGAATTTTTCCTGCAAGTTTCAGGATTTTATCCAGATAGATAAAGGTGTTGCTCCAACTGGTGAAGGGCAGGCCAGTCGGCTTAAAGTCTAGGTCATAATCATTTTCCGTGAAAAGCTCCTGAACATCCCTACCTTCGGGCAATTTATGAACCGGTTCTAGAGAGCGAACCACCGAAAGGGGAACCACAGTTCCCCGTGACCAACTGGAAATTTCATATATATTGAAATAAAAATTATTCGGCAACAAAACGATTTCCATGGGTATGGCAGGGCAGACATCCCACGGGACCTGGCCGAACATGGCCAGGAAAATTTTAGTGAAGACACGGGTTTTTTTAATGCCCCCGTTTTTCTTGATGGCGTTTCTGGCACGCACCATTTCTTCCCGGTCGGCAGGCACCCCTGCCATTTTCAGTGCCATATAAGATTCAACGGTGGAATTGATATCGCATAGCCCCCCATGAAAAAGAGCCCAACTTCCATCTTCTCTCTGCTGGTGCAGCAGATAATTGACGATCTTTTGTTGCCGGTCGAGATCGAGCCGATCGGTGAAATGCATGAAAAAAATCAGCTCAGCGGTAATGGTTACATTGGATTCCAGTTCATCGACCCAGTAACCCTCTTCATGCTGGCAAGACAACAAATAATCCCGCGACCGTTCAATACAACGGCTTAAAGGGTCCCCATTTGGGGGGGTGCCGTCAGTTGACAAAGGGGGTTCTTCCATTTCCGTAACTTTCTCCATATTTTCCATACAGTTAGGGGGCTTCCGCAAAATTTATTCAAGAAGTCTAAATTAACCCATTTTATGATATAAAGCAAAACCCACTTCCGGCTATTTTGGAACAAAACCCATTGACAATAGGGGGATTCTCTTTTAATATAGCCCGTTTACGACAATTGAAATTTTTTTATAGAGCAGGACCTAATGAAGACAACTTATTTTGCAAAACCTGGTGAAGTCGAGAAAAAATGGGTGATCATTGACGCAACAGATATACCTGTTGGACGAATCGCCAGTAAAGCCGCATCCATCATTCGCGGAAAAACCAAACCTACTTATACTCCCCATACAGATACCGGGGATAATGTAATCATCATAAATGCCGCTAAGGTGAAACTGACCGGACAAAAATGGAGTGACAAAGTCTATTACCACCATACCGGTTGGCCCGGAGGAATCAAGTCCATCACTGCTAAAGAAGTTTTGGAAAAAAAGCCGGCGGACCTTTTGAAAAAAGCCATTCGCGGTATGTTGCCTAAAAACCGATTGGGCCGCACCCTGAATAATAATTATCGAATTTACGACACGGCTGAGCATCCGCACGGAAGCCAGAAACCGGAAAGCGTAACCATTTAATCGCACTAAGAAAAGGACGGAGAGTAATAACAGTTATGATCGAACGATTTTATGCAACAGGAAAACGAAAAGAATCCATCGCCAAAGTTTGGGTTCAGGCGGGCAAGGGTGAAATCACAGTAAATAATAAATCCCTTAAAGAATATTTCCGCCGCGAAAGCCTGGAATGCATTATCAAACATCCGCTGATTGCAACTGACACTCTCGAGTCTGTTGACATTAAAGCCACGGTCAAAGGCGGCGGACTGTCTGGTCAATCTGGTGCGCTTCGCCTGGGAATTTCCCGGGCTCTCATTCTGACCAATTCAAGCCTGCGTGCCCCTCTCAAAAAAGCAGGATTCCTCACCCGAGATTCCAGATCGGTAGAAAGAAAGAAATACGGGCAGCCTGGCGCACGTAAAAAATTCCAATTCTCCAAGAGATAATCGTCCCCTCGCTCGCCATTGTTTGTTTGAGCTTTGCCAATGCGCAAAGCTTTTCTGGAAAAAGACACCTCTTTTTCTCCATTAAAAATTTATTTGAGATAAAATCCTATCTTCATAGGAGTCTTTGATCATGATTAAAGTTGGCATAGCTGGAGCCAGCGGATATACCGGACTCGAATTGATTCGCCTTTTGTTGAATCACGCGGAAACCGAATTGTCCGTCCTGACTTCAGAAACATATAAAGGAAAATCCATCGCCGATGTCTTCCCTTCATTGAACGGAATCATAGACATTGAGTTGCAACCTCTGGACAGGGGAGCTTTAATTACCTGTGATGTCGTCTTTCTTGCCTTACCTCACATGGCGGGAATGGATAAATTACCGCAATTGATGAAGTCGGACTGTAAAATTGTAGACCTTAGTGCGGACTATCGCTTGAATGATGCCAGTGCTTACCCGGAATGGTACAAGGTTCCCCACAGTCACCCCGAACTTTTATCCAAGGTGGTGTACGGTCTTCCGGAATTGCATCGGGAAAAAATAAAAAGTGCGCAGATGGTCGCCAATCCTGGGTGTTACCCGACCAGTGTGATTCTTGCACTTGCGCCACTGATGAAAACCGACTGGGTCGATTTCAGCAGCATTATCTCCGACAGCAAATCCGGTGTCTCAGGGGCTGGACGAAAACCCTCCATAACCACCCATTACTGTGAAGCTGACGAAGGGGTGAGTCCCTACGGGTTAGCAGGACATCGACACACACCCGAAATGGAACAGGAACTATCGGCTCTCGCGGGAGAACCTGTACAAATCAGTTTTTCTCCGCACCTGATCCCCATGAGTCGGGGAATGTTGAGCACCATTTACATCGATTTAAAAAAGAAGTTTTTAGGTAAATACGTAAATGAAGATGAGGTGATAAACCATTATCAAGAATTTTATAAGGATGAATATTTTGTACGAGTGTTGGGGAAAGATAAGTTTGCCAACACGCACGCGGTTTCCGGCTCCAACTTCTGCGACATCGGAATCAAACTGGATACCAGAGTCAACAGACTTGTTCTAACAAGTGCTTTAGATAATCTGGTTAAAGGAGCCTCAGGCCAGGCCATACAAAATATGAACATCATGCTGGGATTCGAAGAAAAAACAGGACTTCAATTGCCCGGTATTTTTCCATAGAGAAAAATGAAGACTTTAAAAAATAAAAACCCTGTAGTACCGGGATTCAAAGCCACCGGACTGCATTGCGGAATAAAAGGTAAAAAAATTAAAGATCTTGCACTGGTTGTTTCCGAAGTTCCGGCGACGGCGGCAGCAGTGTTCACCAAAAACCGGGTGGTGTCTCCGGGAGTCACCTGGAGCCGTCGCGCACTTGCCAAATCAGGAAGCTGCCGCGCAGTTATCGTAAACAGTGGCAACGCAAATACGGTAACCGGTCCTAAAGGATTACAGGATTGTGATGACATCACTAAAAAAGTTGCGGACGAACTTGGAATTCCACAAAAAGAAGTTTTCATAGCTTCTACTGGAATTATAGGAGTGCCTCTTCCTTCCGAAAAAATAATTAAGGCCACTCCAAACCTGATCTCAAAATTGGGAAAAGCCGCAAAAAACTGGACCGATGCCTCCGAGGCGATTATGACCACCGATCTGGTTTCCAAATCAGATCGCATCAGTTATTCCCATAAGGGTAAAAAAATAGTGATCGGCGGAATCACCAAAGGTTCGGGAATGATTCACCCCAATATGGCAACCATGCTGGGATTTTTATTTACCGATGCCGTCATCGATTCCAAGACTTTAAAAGCCGCTTTGAAGGAAGCCATCGACCGCTCATTCAATCGCATTACTGTGGATGGTGACAACAGCACAAACGACTGCGTTGCTATTCTTGCAAATGGCAAAGCAAATAACCCAACTATCAAGGCCAACACTCCTGCCTATAACGAATTTTTGAAAGCGTTGACAAAAATTTGCAAGAACCTGGCTTCAAAAATTGTCCTGGATGGAGAAGGAGCCACGAAGTTCGTCACCGTAAGGGTTCAGGGAGGAAAAACACGGAAGCAAGCCTACCTCATAGCCAATTCCGTGGCCACGTCCTCTCTGGTAAAAACGGCATTGTTTGGAGAAGATCCTAACTGGGGACGGATTTTTTGCGCGGTGGGAAATGCAGGAGCAAATTTTGATCCCGACAAAGTTGATATTGTTTTAAACAAGAACCTTCTACTGAAAAACGGAAACCCGACCAATATGCCGCAGAAAAAACTTGAAAAGGCCATGCAGCCACATGAAATAAACATCACTATTGATTTAAAGTGTGGAAAGGAATGGGAAGAAGTTTTTACCTGTGACCTGTCTTACGATTATGTAAAAATAAATGCAGAATATACCACCTAGCTTGTTAGAATCTGTATAAACAAATTTTCATTGGAATCAAAATGGCAGTAAGACCCATTAAAAACTGTTTGGACCCTGTTTTAAGAAAACAATGCAAACTCGTCGAAAATATTGACGGGGAACTGGTCACTTTATCCAATGACATGATCGAAACTACCCTGGCTGCTCCGGGGGTGGGATTAGCGGCAAATCAGATAGGAATTCCGCAAAGAATTTTTGTGGTAAATTTTGGAGTCGAAACGGATAAGGATAATTTGGTCACCCTCATCAATCCCGAAATTACCGCAATGGAAGGTAGCGAACTGGGTGAAGAGGGTTGTCTCAGTATTCCCGATGTAGTGGCGGAAGTGAAACGTGCAACAGAAGTCGAGATAAAAGCCGTTGACCTGGATGGAAATGACGTTCGATATGAGGCCAGTGGTTTTCTGGCCCGGGCCATTCAACATGAAATGGATCATTTGAACGGGGTTTTATTTTGGGATAGCCTGGGAAAAATAAAGCGGGACATCCTAAAAAGAAAGTTTAAGAAGAAACTAAAAGAGCAGAATGAATGAAAATAGTTTTTATGGGAACTCCCGAGTTCGCCCTTCCTACATTAAAAAAAATCCATAGTTCTCCCCACTCTATTTTATCCGTGGTAACCCAGCCCGACCGGCCCAAAGGCCGGGGACAAAAACAAGTCGCCTCTCCTGTAAAAAGTTTTGCTGTAGAAAATGATTTGCCTGTATTACAACCTGCAACCGTCAACACCGAGGAATTTATAGAATCGATTTTAAAAGATCGCCCGGATTATATTGTTGTGGTAGCTTTTGGTCAGATACTTAGCGAAAAATTTCTTAAGGTTCCAAAGCAGTTTTGCATCAATTTGCATTCCTCTTTGTTACCTAAATATCGTGGAGCAGCTCCTATTAACCGTGCCATCCTTAATGGAGATACTGTATCCGGGGTCACAACCATGATTATGGATAAGGGAATGGATACCGGGGACATATTGTTGATGCACGAGGTTCCCATTGAACCCAATGACGATGCAAAATCCCTCCATGATAAACTTGCGGAAGACGGTGCAGAACTTGTCCTTGAAACGCTTTCCCGACTGGAAAAAAATGATCTTATGCCAACGCCGCAAAATGACGATCGAGCTACATATGCTGCCAAACTAAAAAAAGAAGAAAGTCTGATTGATTGGGAATCGGACGCGCTAGATATCACAAACAAAATTCGGGGACTGACCCCCTGGCCCGGGACACATACTTTGTATAACGGGAAAAGACTTGGTATCTTAAAGGGCGAAATGATTTCAGGAGACTCTTCTGACCAACCCGGCCATGTGGCACGAATCACCGACTCGGGAATCGAGGTTGCAGCGGGTAAAGGCCGGATAAAAATCACCGAGGTAAAACCGGAAGGAAAAAAATCCATGCCGGTGAAAAGTTTTATTTCAGGTTATAAAATCAATCCCGGCGATAAATTGGGATAAATTCTTTTTAGACTACTCAAGGGGAAAATATGCCGAGAACTTTGGTTACAGGTGGAGCAGGTTTTTTGGGCTCCCACTTATGTGAATACCTGCTGGATAAAGGCCATGAAGTTATTTGCATGGATAATTTGATCACCGGTTCCAAGGAAAACATTTCCGGTATCAAAAGCGGCGATTTCCATTTCGTCAACCATAACGTTTCAGAATTTATTAATCTCGATGGTGACCTGGATTACATTCTCCATTTTGCCTCCCCGGCAAGTCCTATAGACTACCTTGAATTGCCCATCCAAACTTTGAAAGTTGGAGCTTTGGGAACCCATAATGCCTTGGGACTTGCCAAAGCAAAAAATGCGGTGTTTTTACTGGCTTCCACCTCAGAGGTTTATGGAGATCCCCTGGTTCATCCTCAACCGGAAGAGTATTGGGGCAATGTGAATCCTATAGGACCCCGTGGAGTTTACGATGAAGCAAAAAGGTTTGCTGAGGCGATTACCATGGCCTATCACCGAACACACGGGATCAACACAAAAATTGTCCGCATATTCAACACCTACGGTCCAAGAATGCGGATCAAAGACGGACGCGCAATACCCAACTTCCTGAAACAGGCACTTACCGGGGAAGACCTGACAGTTTATGGCGATGGTTCGCAAACAAGAAGCTTCTGTTTTGTTTCAGATCTTGTAGAGGGTATTTTTCGATTGCTAATGTCCGATCAACACGAGCCGGTGAACATTGGTAATCCCAATGAAATGACAATCAAACAAATGGCAGATAAAATTTTGCAAGCCACCGGAAGCAAGAGTAAAATCATACAGGTTCCATTACCCGAGGATGACCCCAAAACACGACAACCCAATATCACACTTGCAAAAAAATTACTCGACTGGGAGCCAAAAGTAAATTTGGATGAGGGATTAGAGTCTACGCTAAAATACTTCAAAGAACAGCTCAATTCTTCCTGAGATGATATGCCAGGTAAAAATTCAGCTTCAATTAAACATTGGCCGGAAAATGAACGTCCCCGGGAGCGGCTGATAAAATATGGCAGCAGTAACATGTCCGATGCTCACTTGCTCGGAATTTTGATCGGATCGGGGGATCGCCGGGCTAAAAAAAATGCAGTGGACCTGGGGAGGGACCTATTAAAGAAATTTGGAAATCTGGAAAACATTGACCAGGCTTCCATCACCGAAATTTGCCAGGTCAAAGGAATCGGTTCCGCGAAAGCGGCACAAATTAAAGCAGCGCTGGAAGTCGGCAAACGGATGGCCGCAAAAACTTCCGTTAAAAAAATAAAAATGAAATCCAGTCGGATATTTTTCGACCATTTTTCACCTTTTTTAAAAAATTTAAAAAAGGAAATAGTCAAAATTGTTCTTCTGGATCCCAAACTTCAGTTTATTAAAGAAATCACCATTTCAGAAGGAAGCCTGAATGCCAGTATCGTCCATCCCAGAGAAGTTATGATTCCTGCAATCAAGGAATCGGCTGCCTCTTTTGCATTGATTCATAATCACCCAAGTGGGGACCCGACACCGAGCCAAAAGGATTTCGAAATCACTCACCGACTCAACCAGACGGGAAAAATAATTGGAATAAACATGGTTGACCATATTATCATCGGAGGAAACAGTTTTTTCAGTTTTGCTGATGAAGGACTTTTATAAATGGAACGTGTAAAAAATTTTTTAAATACAAGTGCTGAATTAAAAAAAACAGTCGCTGAAACCCTTTCCTCCGACATTTTTGATTCTGCGATGAAAATAAAAAGTCGACTGGAATCAGGCGGAAAACTCCTTTTGATGGGAAATGGTGGCAGCGCAGGGGACGCCCAGCATATTGCTGCAGAATTGATCGGCCGGTTCAAAAAAGAAAGAAAAGCCATGCCCGCCATTGCTTTGACCGTCGATACCTCTTCCCTGACAGCATTGGGGAACGATTATGGTTTCGAAACTATTTTCGAAAGGCAGGTAGAGGCCCTGGCAACTGAAAACGATGCGGTGATAGGTATCAGCACCAGCGGAAATTCTGAAAACGTGGTTCGGGCCATTAAAAAAGCAAACGCGTTGGGCGCGTTTACCATTGGACTTCTTGGAAACGATGGAGGAAAATTAAAAGAACTGGTTAACCTTCCTATCATTATTCCATCAAACGATACGGCGCGGATTCAGGAAGTTCATATTACTATTGGCCATATCATATGTGAAATTATAGAAGAAGATTATTAGATGAAAGAACGATTTAAATATTTCTTTGGTCAAAAAGAACGGCCTAAAATTTTAGTGGTGGGGGACCTTATTCTCGATGAATATATCTGGGGGGGTATCAGCCGAATTTCTCCTGAAGCTCCGGTTCCCATTCTGGAAACCCGTTCCGAAACCCTCGCTTTGGGAGGGGCTGCAAATGTAGCCAACAACCTGGTAGCTTTAGGATGCGAGGTTCATCTCTGTGGCGCTATTGGCCAGGATGAAAAAGGCGACAAACTTTTACAAACCATTCACAATCGTTCGATTCAAACCGAAGGCATCTTCCGGTTTGTGCACCGTCCGACCACATCAAAAATGCGGATCATTGCACACAACCAGCAGGTACTTAGAATAGACAAGGAAGATAACCGTCCCATTACAGAAGAAACCGAGAAAAAACTCATCCAATATATAAACCAGACACTTCCGGGAATGGATGGGGTCGTCTGCTCCGATTATCAAAAAGGAATCCTCACCGAAAAAGTGGTGCATGCGATTATGCACAGGGCCAAGAAAGCCAAAAAATCTGTAATTGTCGATCCGAAAAGCTCTGACTTCTCTCTATATAAAGATGCAACAGTAATCACCCCCAATTTGAAAGAAGTGGCCCGCTCGGCTCCAATTAAAATAACAGATAAGGAAGGTCTCGGACGCGCTGCGGAGTATCTATTAAACCTCACTCGCTCCAAAGCCATCCTGATTACCCAGGGTAAAGACGGGATGACGCTTTTTCAAAACAAAGAAAAACCGGTTTCCATACCCACGGTTGCGAAAGAGGTCTATGACGTAACAGGAGCGGGCGATACTGTCATCAGTGTATTTAGCATGGCAGTATTTTTTGGTTTCGATTTTAAAGAGGCCGCATGGCTTTCCAATATGGCTGCCAGTATTGTAGTGGGTAAAGTTGGCACCGCAGTGGTTACCCTGGATGAAATCAACGAATTCCTGCACGAAGAAATGCTTCGAACTTCCCACACCGTCCTCGAACTGGATGAACTGAAGAAAATTGTTGGGCTCGCAAAAAGCACCGAGAAAAAAGTCGTATTTACCAATGGCTGTTTCGACATCATCCACGGAGGCCATATTGAATTCCTGCAAAAGGCAAAATCTCTAGGGGACATTTTGGTGGTTGGCCTCAACACCGATCATTCCGTTCGAAACTTAAAAGGGGAAGGTCGTCCCATTAAAACAGAAAAAGAACGTGCCAACATTCTTTCCGCTTTAAAGTTTATCGACTACATCACTCTTTTCAACGAAGACACTCCTGAAAAAATGATTCGGGAGATCCGACCGGATATTCTGGTCAAAGGGGATGACTATAAAATAGATGAAGTTGTGGGACGAGAAATCGTTGAAGGATACGGAGCCCATGTAGAACTCATCCCAATTGTGCAGGGCCATTCTACAACCATGACCCTTGAAAAAATCATTGCCAATCACCGCTCTTCAGACGACAACGGAAAATAAATTTTCCCGTTAAAATATCTTCCGTTTAAGCTTCTTCGCCCAGGTGCTTTGCAGGCAAAAGGTAATTTCCAACATAGTCGGCTATGCCCTCTTCCAATGACATGATTGGATCAGAATAACCGGTGGTTCGAATTTTTTCAGTTTCAGAACAGGTATGATATTGATACTGGTTCCTGATTTCCTCTGGCATTTCAATATACTCAATATTTTCTTCCTTACCCATCGATTTAAAAATTGCTTTTGCCAGATCGTTCCAGTTTCTTGCCTTTCCAGAGCCTACATTAAAAATACCTCCCACATCCTTCCGATCCAAAAAAAACAAAGTCATTTTTACAGCATCTTTGATGTACAAGAAATCCCGCTCTTGTTCTCCATCCCCATATTCAGGTTTATAAGACTTGAACAAACGCAGCTTTCCCGCATCCCGTATCTGAAGAAATCCTTTTCGGACCATGCTTTGCATATCCTGTTTATGATATTCATTGGGCCCATAGACATTAAAATATTTTAAACCCACCAGTTCACCTAATACCCCTTCGGCTCGGGCCCATAAATCAAAATTCTGTTTGCTCTCGCCATAAAGATTTAAAGGACGCAATAACTCCAGTCTGGACTCATCATCCGAATAACCGTTTTCCCCTGCACCATAAGTGGCCGCGCTGGAGGCATAAATGAAACGAATGTTTTTCTCCAGACAAAATTTCGCCAAATGCTGCGTATATTCAAAATTATTTTCTTTCAAAAATGCTTCATTCGTTTCTGTGGTGGAAGAGCAAGCCCCCATGTGAAGAATGGCTTCACAGGCAGGAATGTTTTTTTTCAAAACATCCTGCAAAAATTTATCCTTATCGACAAACTTTTCAAAGGAAAGCGGATTCAAATTGTTCTGCTTTTCAGGATGATCCATCTGATCGACCACCCAGATATCTTTTTCACCCTTACAATTCAGTCCATGAACAAGGGCACTTCCAATAAAACCCGCACCACCTGTAACTACAATCATGATTTATCCACTTTCAGGTTTAAAACATTTTCCGGCATCGAAATTTCATAAGTTAAAAAATCCTTGATGATTCCGGCACTTCCCTTCTTGAAAAAATGAACATCAAGAACAGAAATAGCACTCTGCCCCATTGAAATTGAAATGGATGGATTCCATACCCGATTATATATACTACCCCCATAGGGATGATCAAGTGTCCAACCATTGATTCGCCAGGCTGGATTATATTCTATATCCTTATGTTTCAATTTTCCGTCTAAAACCGCCGCAGAAAAATCCATATCACTTCCCGAAACATTCATAAGATTCAGCAACAAACTATTGGGGGGACTTTCCTTCTTTTTTTTGAGTGCTACCAGGAAAGTATCCACAAATCTTATTTTATAGTGGAGGTCTTTTCCATGATGCAATTTTTCCCATTGGAACAGTTTTTTTCCAATCACTCCCATGGTTTCCAGTTTGCCATTCCAGAAATTCTTTCTCTTCAACCATTCCGGTTTGATTTGATGAATTATAAAAGGTTCAAATCTGGCAGACTCGTTTAAAGCCTGTGGAGGTATTCCAGGAAAAATATTTACAGCATGCTTTACCAGTCTTGGGTATCCCTTCAAATTTATAACATTTTTTTCCTTGTTTAATAAGAAGGATGATTTTTCGTTTTTGTTATATTCCAGAAAATATACCCGGTTAATCTTCCCCTCTTTCAAAATAGTTTCAACACGTTGACGCATCTCGGAGCCACCATATAGAAAGAACTCCACATGAAGAGCATCGGGAACAATTAGTAAATCATTTGGGCCCAATGATCGGGTAAAGTTTAGAACCTGTTTCCAGGGTTCCCGGTTGATACGCTTAAGATAACTTTCCTGATAGGTATTTATTGTTGCAATTAATAACAGGGCACCCCCGGCAATCCCCATTAAAAATGTCGTTAGCTTACCTGCCTTGGAAGCATCAATTTTTTCAATTAGGATAGTTTCGAGAATGCTTACGGTTAAACAAATTCCAGAAGCCGCCAAAATCAGGAAAAAGGGTTGAAGATAAAAATAGGTTCGTGCATGCGGCATTCCAGGTAGCAGACCGATCTTAAACCCCAGGGCACCTCCAAATATGGGTCCCAGCAATAAAGCTGAAATAAGTAAAAGGACTGAAGGGTTCTGTTTCCAGATTTTCCATCCACCAAACAAAGAGAAAACCAGGAAAAAATATTTGATCGAGTCAAACGGAGCCAGCCATTGAGCCATTACTTCTCCGAAAAAGGTATCAGAGGGACTTTTGGCAGCACGGGATGTTGCTGCCTCCAGCATTTCTGGAGATATCAAAACATAGTATTGGATATAAAACGCGGCTAAACCCACCAATAATGAAAAGTAAGGGGCAAGTAACACCCATTCTTTTTTGCTTTTCCATTGATATAGAATAAATCCCGACAAAAAAAGCAACAGTGATAATTCAAAAAAAACGAAGGTGGGCAAAGTCCAGCTTCCGACCACCCAGATCAATAACCAACCCACAAATGATAAAACTTCTTTTAGGCGACCTCTCCGCTTTTCCTTAGAGCTTTTCTCAAAAGTTACCACTAACAAATAAAAACAAATTTGGGCCACCAACATTATTACGAGATAACCCCTGGCATTGGTTGCGAAAAAAATATGCCATTGGCTCAAAATCAGGATAAGGGCAACAATCGACCCGATGTTCTTTCCAAAAAATTTTCCTGTTTGAAATGCAAGACAGATACTTAATATTCCGCAAACCAGGGTCGGGATACGAAGCAACCATTCATACAATCCAAAAGTCTTTAATAAAAAACTTAAAATCAGTGTTAAAAATATATGATTGTTTGGGTACTGGTAGTTTTGGAAGATGCTCTCATAAGGCATTTGGCCCCATAGAGAAATCATGGCCAGTTCATCGCTTGCGAGAACAGCATTGATTCCCGGCAGCCGGAAACAAAGGGCCAAACCTAATAGAGTAACGAAATGGAAAACAGAAAATCTCTGTTTTGATTCAGGATTCTTTTGAAACATTAATCTTTTGGCTTAATTTTATTCCACTGGGAATCAGGATATAAAGGAATCCAAATTTTTCCCTTATTTTTGCGGATTTGTTTATTCAGGTTTTTGATACGAATTTCAGCGGATGGATGGGTGGATAAATATGAAAACCAATTGCTGGAATCCTCAGACTTTGAAAGGGTCGATGCTTTTTTTTCTATTTCTAATTCTTTTTCCAATAACTTTTCAAAAATAGTTATCATCCCTTCCGGATTGATTTTTGCCTGCAACATCAATTCAACTCCTCTGGAGTCGGCCTCCAACTCCATCTTTCGGCTGAGGCCAAGGGTATTAAGTTCTCCTGCCATACTCAACACTCCATCTAAAACCACATTCGCATCTCCCACAACTAGAGCCATCAGCATTCCAGATGCAAGGTTTCTTATTATCCCTTTTGTCGAATGCTTTAAAAAAATATGCTGGACTTCATGAGCCAGTACCCCCGCCAATTCCTCTGGAGAGTCTGCAATCTTAAGCAGGCCCTCAAACACAATTATATTTCCTCCCGGAAGGGCCAGCGCATTCACTTCTTTGGTTTTTAAAATAAATATTTTTAGATTATATGGAGTTTCCTCCGACATACTTTGCTTGAGCAGGCGAAGAATGTCCTGAAGAAGTGAAATTACTTTAGGATCCGGTTTTTTTTCGACAGGAAATGCAGTCAAAACAGCATCCCCCAACCTCTCTTCCCATTCAACAGGAATTTCATCTACAAACTGATCTACCAGATAGTCGGGAAATACTTTTAGAGCCCCATATAAAAACAGGATTAAGATTAATAATCCCGCTGTAAAAAATTTCCAGTTTAGAGATGTATGCTTTTGAGGAATAAGAAAATTATCTGGAGAAATGCGAGTACAATTTTCTAAAAATTCCGGGTCTTCTACAACTAAAGTTTGTAAAAGTTTTCCTTCCGGGCTACTTACCTCATGTTCAATATTAAAAGGAGTGGTTTCTGCCATCCATCGAAGATTGGGATAGAACCAATTTAATTTCTCGCTGCTGGATTGGGTTAGGGAAATGTAATGGGGAGTTAATTCGATTCGGACAGGATGTTTTTGAGCACTTTTCCCGTCAAACAGGAAGCCGCTGAATTGCAATTTTCGGGTTACCATGCCGGAGACCCGCAGTTAAGGGAAGGTTTAGCCAATGTCAATGGGTACGTCCATAAGGTCCATACCTTCTTCGCCAAATGCCCCACTGTCTTTCATTTCTTGGACAACCCGGTTTAATTCGATATTTCCTGCAAGAGTTAAATGGTCAGCAATAAATTTTCGATTGCGAACCACCACCCAGGAATAGCCCAGACCAAGAGTAAATAATAACAGGAAAAAGTTGGTCACTTTTAAATTCATATAGTCCCGCCCCTTAATTGGAAAATGGAACGTGGCCCCTCCAATATGGGTGTGTGACCAGATATAGCGGCTCAAGTCTGCAATGAACCAGAACATGTAAAATCCCAGAGTTAACGGAGTAAGGAATAATGCCAAAATAAATTTTTTCAGAAAATCTTTTCCTTTTCCAGAGAAACGCATTTGCATATCTCCGAACCAGGAATTTTCCCGCCAAAATTTTTCATTTTCCATTGTGAAAAAAGGCCAATAAAGCCCCAGGGTTAGTGGGACAAAGAAATAACCTTTAAAGTAAATGGATAAAGCTTCCCGTCCATTTCCTCTGAAAGAAAATCTTATTCCCCGCCAGGCAGTTCTTGAAAGTCGATACCTCCACGCGCCAACCATTAAAAAAGGAATCGCCAGTGTTATAAGGACGGTTAAAATATTTCCAACCAGTTCACCCTCTGTTTCACCTAACATGAAGTAGGCATAACTATTCACTGCGATGACAAAAAGAATAATCAGCCCAAACCTGACCGCCCCCCGTAGTAGCTCTTTGGCCGTACCGTGATAGGACAACCTGTCACCCGCAAAAAGAGTTTGTGACCAGAGGTACTGGCGCACTTTCGTTTTGGCCCAGAACCGATAAATGCCGAGAGTTACAACCGTTTTAATAAGGTTGGAGAAATGGATACCGAATAAAGTCCGGCCATCTCCTTGAAATCCCATCCGGTGGGAGGATGCATTGTCCGGCAAAGAAGGTACTTCGGTTTTTTCTTCCGGGGTGGTTTCAGGTTCGGGTAGAGGTTCCACCCCGTTTGTCACAGATTGAATGTCTACTGAAAAGCCGAGACTGCGCAAGTATTTGGAAGCAACGCTGGCCTGGGAACCGGAAATGGTATGGTGGAAACGCCAGGGGACCCCCTGACATAGGCTCTCCATGACTTCCAGTCCATTTTCCTGATCCAGTCGGAAAACTTTGGAGAGTTCCGCTGCGGCGGCTTTTTTACTTTCCCCGGACCAGGTGTTCAAAGTTATCTGACTACTCATTTTCGGGCCCTCCTCCTTTAGCGCCCAGAAATTCTATCTCTTGTTATAACTTTTGGGGAGTGTATGTACGTTTATTTAAAATCGTAAGCAACGTTTTGCTCGGCCCAGCCCAGGAATCCATCCTTTTTTGGATCTCCCGTATAATCCTTTGCGCCTTTAGCCCAGGTTTCCGGCTGATCCCAATTGTCTCCGTAATGATATAAATACATTTTAGATTTTACTTCATCCGGCAAGGTATTCAATTCCTGATAAGAAGCATGCACCCCGCCATAGAACAGTTGAGTATCGTGAAACATCACTTCAGACATTTTACTGAAACGGATGGGATAATCCGCATCAAACATGGTGTCCCCGGAAATCCATACCCGCCGGTTAATAAACGCGCCTGAACACCACTGCGATTCATCGACACTGATAGCGGTGTCCGGGAAATGACGGGTCCTCATTATCACCAGTTCGATGGGACCATGTTTGTAAGACCAGAATTTTCTTCCTTCGATCTCAATATTCTGGGGTCGTAGGATATTAAAAAAATCATTCAATTGAAGCGGACGGCCCTGATCGGCTTCACAAGACTCACATCCCCCGGCAAGACTTTTGCTCCAAAGCAGATCCTGATAATCACGTAAAATTATCATGTCGGGTTTTTCTGCATTGGGGGTGTATCGATTCATCAAAGCAACTTCTTCCAAGCCACCTATATGATCTGCATGACTATGTGTAGGGTGGTAACAACGAACTTTCAAAACACTCAACCCAACGTCATTCAACGCCAGGGGTCCCTGTGTTCCACAATCTATCAATATATGATAGTCACCCTGAATGATGAGCATGTTGGATTGCCTTCGCCTTTTGGCAAAAGCGGAACCCGTACCAATAAAAACGATTCGAAGGTGCCCATCCGTGGTCAAGGGGAGAGGGGTGCCATTCTTGCAAATTTCATTCACCTCGTACATACGTGCCTCCTTAATATCTCCCCGAAACTACAAGATTGGAACAGTTGAAATAATAATCTATTCATACATAAATCAATAGTCAAAAATGTCGAGGAACACCGTAGCACAAAAGCAGGGCACTCGTCCATAACAGTTTGATTTTTAGGCATAAAATGATATTTTGCCCAAAAAATTATTGGCTTTCCCATAATGCTACAGCCAGGTCCGTTTGTTTCAAAAATCCAATGCTAAATTAAAAAGACGATTGGGGATACACTTTAACAACCCGATTTGGGTACAACTCATTGATTCTCCATAACCCACTTGTCAATTGAATTGGGGAATTGGGAAAAATTAAGTTATAATCCTGAATCCCCGGCGTACCGGATCAATAATTTCCCTAATGAAATGAAACATTTAGTAGTGGTTGTGACGGGCCTGACGGACAAGCCCATTGCAGAAAAAGATAATAAGACCCCTTTGCAACTCGCAGAGACCCCCAATTTGGATGCTTTGGTCCAAAAGGGTCAATGTGGGCCTGTGCAAACGATTCCGGATAACCTTCATCCTGGAAGCGAAGTTTCAGGACTGGGCCTTTTCGGCTACGATCCGGAAAAATATAAAGCCGGAACAGCGGCATTGGATGCGGCAGCGCTTGGTATTAAAACCGAAGAAGGTGAAATTGCTTTATGTTGTGACCTGGTAACCCTTCAAGCCACCCATGACGATATGGTAATGAAGGACTATACAGGTGGGAACCTGACTCCAGAAGATTCCGAGCTTTTAATCAACGCATTAAACGAACAGGTGAGGGACGCATCGGTCACTTTCCATTACGGAAGGGGATATCATAATCTTGCAGTCATAAAAAATCCTCCAATACTGAAAAGATTGTCACCGCCCAATGAATTGATCGGTGAAGGCATCCGTCAGTTCATGCCAGAGGGTAAAGACGTTCGCGATCTGGTTTTTGTAATGAACCAGGCACAAATTATTTTGCACAATCTCCCCTATAATAAAGAGCGCACCAAGGAACAAAAAGATCCTGTCAACAGTATCTGGTTTTGGGGAAACGGAGAAGCGCCCCAGTTACCTTCCTTTAAAGACAGGTTTGGAAAATCGGCCTCGGTTATATCCGCTTCTTCTACAATTAAGGGGATAGGAAAACTGACCGGGATGGATGTATTGGAAGTTGAAGGAGCCACCGGTTTCTTCAACACAAATTATTCCAATAAGGTAAAGGCCGCACTATCGGAGTTGGAAAAGAAAGATGTGGTCTTTCTCCATATAGGCGCAGGGGAAGAAGTCTCTCTTAAAGGGAACGTTGACGATAAAATTCTGGCGATTGAAGATTTTGATTCAGAAGTTGTCAAACCCATTGCTCAAGCATTGGAGACGCAGGAAGATACAAAACTGTTAATCGTCGTGCCTCATGTCAGTTCTGTAATGTTAATGAAATATGACCGGGCACCGGTACCTTATCTGGTTTATTCATCGAAACCTTCAGAAAATACTTCAGGACTGTCGGAATATGACGAAAAAATATTAGAAACAGGAAAAAGCTTTAACACAGCATCTGAACTCATTGAATCATTTTTAAAAAATGAAATTTAAAAACAAAATATGAACATGCCTCTTGTAGTACAAAAATACGGCGGTACCTCAGTGGGGAGCCTGGATCGTATTCAAAATGTTGCACAAAGGATTGCGCGTCTTAGAAAAACCGGAACCCAGGTGGTTGTCGTTGTTTCAGCGATGGCAGGTGAAACCGATAAACTGATAAGGATGGCGGGTAAAATTTGCAAAAATCCTGAAAGAAGAGAAATGGATCTTCTTTTATCATCAGGGGAAAGAATATCCAGCGCACTTTTAACGATGGCACTTCAGTCCCTCGGTGTTTCTGCGATTTCAATGACGGGAAGGCAAATTGGGTTACAAACAGACGATGTGCATACCCGGGCTAGAATAAAACAGATTGATGCGAAAAGAGCGCGAAAAGCCTTAAAGGATAACAATGTTATTGTTGTTGCCGGGTTTCAGGGAATAAACAAACAAGGCGATGTAACCACTCTTGGCCGTGGAGGTTCTGACACTTCAGCGGTGGCCCTGGCCGTTGCCCTGGGTGCTTCTCAATGCGAAATTTTAACCGATGTGGATGGAGTTTATACCGCAGACCCGAGAATGGTACCCAAGGCAAGAAAACTGGATGTGGTATCGTATGATGAAATGCTGGAGATGGCCAGCCTGGGTGCCAAAGTTCTGCAAATTCGTTGCGTTGAATTTGCCCATAAATTCCAAATGCCATTAGTTGTTAAATCCTCCTATATTGAAGGAGGAAAAGGAACTTTGATCTGTGAGGAGGATCCAAAAATGGAACAACCGGTCGTTTCCGGAGTTATGTACGATAAAAATCAGGCAAAAATCACCCTGAAAGAAGTTCCTGATCAACCGGGGATTGCCGCCAATATTTTTCAGCCTATTGCCGCAGCGGGTCTTTCCGTTGATATGATTATCCAGAATATAAGCGCGGAGGGCCATACGGATTTATCTTTTACTCTTGGCCGGGGAGAACTGAATGAGGCCATGCTTATTATGGAAAAAGTCGCCAAAAAGATTCGCGCCGGAAAAGTAACCGCAGATTCAAAAATTGCAAAAATCTCGGTTGTTGGTGCTGGAATGAGGAGTCATTCAGGGGTAGCGGCAGGAATTTTCAAGTCACTTTCAAAAGAAAAAATAAATATCCTGATGATAAGCACTTCAGAAATTAAAGTGTCGTGCATCATAGATCAAAAGCAAACCAAAGCAGCTGTCAATGCGCTTCATAAAACATTTGGCCTGGATAAAAAACCCAAAGCAATGAAGAGTATTGAAAAACCCAAAAGCAAGGCCAGCAAAAAATCAAATACCAAGAAAAAATGAGTTCTGTAAAAATATATGACACCACCCTTCGAGACGGTTCACAAGCCGAAGGCATCTCCTTCACGGTTGAGGACAAAATTCGCATCGCCCAGAAACTGGACGAGATGGGGGTGCATTATGTCGAAGGAGGCTGGCCAGGATCAAATCCGCGGGATATTGATTTTTTTTCCAAAGCCAATCGTGCCAACTTTTCGCAAACAAAAATTACCGCGTTTGGAAGCACACGTTATCCCGAAAAAAAAGTTGAGGAAGATGTCGTCATTCAGGCCCTTTTAAAAACTGAAACTGAAGTCGTCACTCTTTTTGGAAAAACCTGGGATCTGCATGTTAGCGAAGCGCTATCCACAAGCCTCGATGAAAACCTTCGGATGATTTTTGAGAGCATAAACTATTTGAAAAAATATCGGACCGAAGTTTTATTTGATGCCGAACATTTTTTTGATGGGTATAAAAATAATCCCGACTACGCGATAAGAGCCATCAAAGAGGCAGAATCCGCAGGGGCGGACTGGGTGGTACTTTGTGATACGAATGGCGGGTCGCTTCCCGGTGAAGTGCATACCATATTTTCAGAAGTAAAAAAATTGGTTGGAGTCCGCTTGGGAATTCACGCCCACAATGATTCCGAAGTTGCCGTGGCAAACTCGCTCCGCGCTGTAGAGGCGGGAGCCGAACAGGTTCAGGGAACCGTCAACGGAATCGGGGAAAGGTGCGGCAACGCAAACCTGATTTCAATAATCCCCAATTTGAAATTAAAAATGGGTCGCGAATGCATATCCGATGAACAACTCGAAACCTTAAAAGATGTTTCTGCGTTTGTGGATGAGCTGGCTAACAAAGCCCATTGGAACCAGCAACCCTTTGTTGGGAAAAGTGCATTTGCTCATAAAGGGGGCGTTCATGTGAGTGCGGTTCGAAAAAATTCTAAAACCTATGAACATATCAAACCGGAGGCCGTTGGTAATAGTCAGCGTATTCTTATCTCCGACCTTTCTGGAAAGAGCAATGTTCTCCATAAGGCAAAAGAGTTTGGAATTGATGTCGATGACAACGACCCCAAAATCCAGAAAATTCTCCAAACCCTTAAAGAATCCGAAAATCTTGGGTTTCAGTTTGAGGGAGCCGAGGCCTCTTTCGAATTATTGATGCGCGATGCATTGGGGGAAAAAGAAGTCTTCTTCGAGTTCATTGGCTTCCGTGTCATTGTTGAAAAAAGGCAGGAAGACGAGGAACCTATTTCTGAAGCGACTGTAAAACTGAAAGTCAATGGAATGCAGGAAGTTTCGGCAGCGGAAGGAATAGGACCTGTCAATGCATTGGATAAAGCCATCAAAAAGGCCCTTATAAAATTTTATCCTGAACTGGATGAAGTTAATCTCTATGATTTCAAAGTGCGAATTCTGGAAGAGAAAAAAGGAACACGTGCAAAAACCCGGGTTTTGATTGAATCCGGTGACCATCACACCAAATGGGGCACCGTGGGGGTCTCCGAAAATATCATTGAAGCCAGTTGGCAGGCTTTAATCGATAGCATCGCATACAAACTCAACGCCTTCTCAAGAAGCACCCTCTCCAAACCCCAGAAATAAATCCCCGGGATTGAGGAGAGGGGTTTTCCCACATAAATAAGACATTTAGCCTAGAAAAATATTTCTACTTCCGATTATTTTACATAGACACTCTAAAAGTAAATCTTAACCCTCTCCGCAAATTACATCCGAAAATAATTATCCTTTATCAAATAATTTCATATAAATCATCATAATTTTAAGTTTTTGTTAAATATTTATTTGATATTGGAAATCTATTGCAATACTTTTATTTTCCTTGTAATATTTTTTCATTCATTTTTTTAATACGCGGAATTTTTGCGCGCAATTGAAATATAGGCTTATCAAATTTTCTTAATGGGGGAGGGTCTTTTCCCGGAAAAGATACTCGGAGGATAAAATGCTTGATTGGTTCAAAAAATTAAAAATAGTAAAAAAAATTCAAACAGGCTTTACTCTTGTGGGCCTGATTATGGTGATTATTGTTTCTAATGCTATTTGGCAAACCAAGGAAGTCAAAAACATCTCAGACAGAGTTGTTGACCTTCGCGTTCCAACCGCACAAAACAGTTTGATGATGCTGAATGGTATCAACCACTCTTTGGCTGCACTTCGCGGATGGATGATTCTTGGGAAGGATAAATTTAAAGCTGAACGTGAAAAGGCCTGGTCCCAGGAAATTGAGCCTTCCCTGGATAAGATGGAAAAGTTTTCCAAAAACTGGACCAATCCAAAAAATATTCAACGCTTGGAAGTTATTAAAACAAAACTTAAAGACTTTAAAAATTTCCAGGCAGAAATTGAATCGATATCTGGCTCCATTGATAACCTGCCCGCCAATAAAATTCTTTTTAAAGAAGCGGCACCAAAAGCAAGTATTCTGGTAACCACCATTACAAAAATAATCAATATCGAAGGAACCTTAGAAGCCACACCCAAACGGAAAGCACTTTTGGGAATGATGGCTGACATCCGGGGAACCACAGCCCGTTCCTTAGCTAACATCCGAGCTTATCTTTTATCCGGGAATCAAAAGTTTAAGGACAGTTTTGATGTTATGTGGGCAAAGAATATTCGTCGATTCGGAGATTTAACCGAAAATAAAAATCTTTTGAACCCTGAGCAATCAAGATTGTTTCAGGAGTTTACTGATGCACGAAGTGCATTTGCCCCGCTTCCTGAAAAAATGTTTTCCATTCGCTGAGGAAATGAATGGAACATTGCCAACACCTGGTTGGGTACCAAAGCGGCCCCTACTGCTTTTGCCATTAAAGAACAGTTAGACGCAATGACCCTGAATCAAAAGCAGCTTCTGGCCACAGATATGCTTACCTCAAAAAATCGCTCTGATTCCTTAATCAGAAATCTCTGGATTTTACTTTTTGCAGGACTTGCATTGACCATCTTTTTTGCAAGAGTCATAGTCAAAGCAGTTAGGAAACCCATTAAAGATGCAGACCGTGTACAAGCCATGGTTGAAAATGCACCCTTCAACTTTATGATGGCAGATAAGGACTTTAATATCATTTATGCAAACCCGGCGACAAAGAAAACCCTTAAATTTTTAGAACAGTATCTGCCTATCCCGGCTGATCAAGTCGTTGGAAAAAGTATTGATCTATTTCATAAAAATCCGGCTCAGCAACGAAAACTTTTATCTGATCCCAACAATTTACCTTACCATGCGCAAATCCATTTGGGGCCTGAAATTCTGGACCTGGAGGTTTGCGCCATAATTGATAGAAATGGAAATTATACGGGTCCCATGATCACCTGGAATGTGATTACTGAAAAAGTTGCCCAGGAAAAGAAGATCAATCGTCTTGCGGGATTCGTTGAAAACAATCCGGGTAACATGATCGCTGCAGATAGAGACCTTATTATTCAATATATGAATCCGGCCTCTAAAAAAGTACTAAAAACTCTGGAACAATATCTGCCTGTAAAAGTAGATGAAATTGTTGGGAAATCGGTTGACCTGTTCCATAAGAATCCAGAGCACCAGCGTAAAATACTTTCTGATCCTTCCAATCTCCCACATGAAGCCATGATTCAAGTGGGGCCTGAAATTCTAAAACTCAGCATCACCGCAAACATCGATGAAAAAGGAGAATATTTGGGACCGATGGTGGATTGGGGAATTTTTACGGAACAAGTGGAAAAAGAAAAAATCGCCAACGAGGCTACTGAGCGGGAACAAAAACAAGCCAAAGAGCTCCAGGAAAAAGTTGATGTCATGCTCGGCGTCGTTGAATCTGCATCGAAAGGAGATCTTACAAAAGAAGTAACGGTCAATGGTACCGATTCCATCGGTCAAATGGCTGCTGGATTGTCCACCTTTCTGGCAACACTCAGGGAAAATATTTCTGAAATTGGAAAAAATGCGGAAAGTCTCGAAAGCTCCTCTGGAGAACTAACCGATGTCAGTCACCTCATGGCAGGAAATGCCGAAGAAACTTCCAACCAGGCCAATGTGGTTTCTGCAGCTTCTGAAGAGATCAGCAAAAATGTTCAGACCGTTGCCACTGGAATTGAAGAAATGACAGCAAGCATCAGCGAGATTGCTCAAAACGCGAATGAAGCGGCTAGAGTCACGCAAAAAGCTGTTGAAGCGGCTGAAAATACCAATACAACGGTTAAAAAATTGGGGGAAAGTTCCATTGAAATTGGACAGGTTATTAAAGTAATCACCTCTATCGCAGAGCAAACCAATCTACTGGCATTGAATGCAACCATTGAAGCTGCGCGAGCCGGAGAAGCTGGAAAAGGTTTTGCAGTTGTTGCAAATGAAGTAAAAGAACTTGCAAACCAGACATCAAAAGCAACAGAGGATATCAGCCAGAAAATTCAGGCCATCCAGGTTGATTCGCAAAACTCGGAAGAGGCCATAGACAACATAAGCAAAATTATTAACCGCATTAACGATATTGCCAATACCATTACCAGTGCTGTTGAGGAACAAACCGCCACTACCAATGAAATTGGCCGAAACATCGCTGAAGCGGCTGCAGGTACTCAGGAAATTTCCCAAAATATTACCGGGGTAGCTACTGCTGCCCAAAGTACGACTCAGGGAGCAACAGATACTCAAACCTCAGCTCAAAGTATGGCGGAAGTTTCAAGAGAATTGAAGGGGCTGGTGGAAATCTTTAAAACCTCATAAAAACCACTTCGATCAGTTTACAGGAGTATCCCGGTCCTCTTCATTTGAAGCGGTCCGGGGTCCTGTGCGCAATAATTGCCCAATCGTATCCCGGTAGTATTCCCGCATTTGGGTGGTATGCATTTCATAATCTCCCATAAAAATCTTGGCAAGATTTTCTGCCTCATCTCCCTGGTAAGACATGAGGCGGGCTAACTGTGCCAGGTCACGCGGATCTTTCGGAAGGCTGTTTCCCGGTGTTTCCTTAATGATTCTCAAAGCACATTCCAGATTCCTCAAGAACAAATAATTTTCTTTTGCCTGGTCGGCTTTGACCTGGTCAATCATTCCATGAGCTACAAACAAATTGAGAGCCCCAATGGTATTTGTTTCTCTTAGACGCGGATTTTTTTTCCCATGGATTAACTGAAGAATTTGCATAGTAAATTCAATATCTGCAATACCCCCGAAACCAAGTTTGACGTTTTTTCCTCGGGTAGATTCCCGGGCTAATTCCACTTCCATCCTTTCCCTTAACCGGGAAATTTCTATGAGGGAGCTGTATTCGAAATTATCTTGAAATACAAAGTTATGCGCGGCTTCCATGAACTTTTTACCTACCTCTTTATTTCCTGCTACCACGCGTGCTCGGACCATGGCCTGTTGTTCCCAGATTCTAGCGCGGGATTTAAAATAACGTTCATACCCACTAATTGACATGACCAAAACTCCCGCTCCGCCTTCAGGTCTCAGTTCTGTATCAATTTTGTAGGCATAGCCGGCGGATGTCATTTCCGAAGTTAATTTATAAATCAACTGGGAAACGGCTGCATAATGGACTCCTTCCTGACTATTCTCCTCCGGCTCATCATAAACAAAAATAACATCGAGATCAGAGCCGAAATTTAATTCTCCTCCTCCCAGTTTTCCCATTCCAATGATACAAAACTTTTCAGCTACGGGATGTCCTTTTTTTCTACTGACCTCCGCACAGGCTAGTTTGAAAACGGCCTCCAAATAAGCATCGGCAAGATGGGAAAGGTCTGAAAGTGTCCCTTCCAAATCCGCTTCTTTTATTAAAAACCGAACACCTATACGGAGTTCCTCGGCTTGTTTAAAGCGCCTCAACAATAATTCCTTTTTCTCCAATGATGATTCATTTGATAGAAACTTTTCCAGATCCTCTGAAATTTTTTCGGCCGCCTTGAATCTATAGATTTCATCCATATTTGTTAATAGATCTACCAATTCCGGCCTTTTAATTAGAATTTGCGACAGAAGACCACTGCTACCAAACAAGATGAGAAGGAGCTCCAGAAACTTTTCATTTTCCTGAAACAAGTTTAAAAAAGATTCCCGGGCTCCTGTTGCCTCAACAAACCGGGACAGGTTTTCAATCGCCTTTCCGGGGCTGGGCAAACAACCGCATATGGTTATGATTTTTGGAAGAATATAATTAAACTCCTGTATGCTTTTTTCTGAAGGATGTGAAAATTCAGAACCATCGCGAAGTACTTTTAAAAATCGAAATGCCTGAGCCGGATCTTGAATTAGGGGAATAGCAGCAATTTCATCCTCTGAAAATAATGTCTCTCCCTTTCGCGACTGTTCCCATTCTTTTGATATGGCTTCAGCAGCTTCCCGTTTTTCTTTTTCCGCAAACTGTTCGGAAAACATTTTTCCTACAAAAGAAGTATGAGTTTCATAAACCTTCATAAGATTTTCCGCCAGTTCCTCTGCGGTGCTTCCTTCAATACGCATTTTTCTTGCCAGTACTGCCCGGTCTGGAATTGATTCGGGAAGATTGTGAGTCTGCAAACCAAAAGTTATCTGCACCCGGTTTTCAAGATGTCGTAAAAAAATATAGGCTTCGGATAAACACAAAAAGTCCTCCTCCGAAATAATATTTTTTTCCAACATAATTTTAAGAGCACCTAACGAACTTCTTACTCTTAGTTCTTTATTCCTCCCGCCCAGTAAAAGCTGGTAAGCCTGGATAAAAAATTCAATTTCGCGTATACCCCCGAATCCCAGTTTAATATTTCCAGATTTTTTTCCTTTTAAACTTTGGTTAATTCTATTCTTCATCGATTTAATTTCTTCGATGGCTTCAAAATCCAGGCTGCGTCTATAAATAAAGGGTTCCATCATGGAAAAGAATTCTCTACCCAGGGCTTCACTTCCTGCAGAGACTCTGGCTTTGATAAATGCCTGGCGCTCCCAGGTTCTTCCCCAAGATTCATAATAAGTTTCACAACTCGCAAGGGAACTGGCTATTTCGCCACTGGGGCCATCGGGCCTTAAATCAAGGTCGACCCGGAATACGTTTCCGTCAGAAGTTATTTCGTTTATTGATTTTGTAATTTGCCGAGCGAGTTTTGAAAAATATTCATGGTTGGTAATTTTTACAACCGATCCTGGCAAAGAGGAATCGGGACGTGTTTCCCCACGGCTGGAGGTATAAATATAAACGAGATCAATATCAGAACTGTAATTCAGCTCCTGCCCTCCCAGCTTTCCCATTCCGAGAATCGCAAACTCTGAATCTTTCCAATTTCCATCTTTATCCTCATACGACGGAATCCCATGCTTTTGCCTGAGATCCCGATCTGCTTTTTCATAGGCAATTTGAAGACAAACATCAGCGAGGTTGGAAATATCCCCTACCGTTTCCATCAACTCCACGTTTCCTAATAAATCCCGGAGACCAATCCGAATGTACTCTCTTTTTTTAAACTTTCTCAGGGCTGAGGAAATATCCTTTTTATGAAAACCTTTTCCTGCCATTTCATAAAAATCCCTCATCAGCATATCTTTTGACTTTGATTCTGTCAGAGTGCCGGGGCGGCTCAACCAATTCACATAAGACGGTTCACTGAGGAGGGAATCCGTTAAAATCTGGCTTCCGGAAAACAGAAATACCAATGCTTCCAGTAAATTTTCAGATTCCGATAATTGAGTGAAAAGGTGATCTTTATCAGTAAATTTTTCTGAAAAACGTTCAAAGTTATGGAGGGCCAAATCCGCATTATGTGAACGGGTTGTTAAATCTAATAAACGGGAAAAAAAGTGAGGGTAGAGTTTTCTGAAATTTACACATTTAGCAATGGAAATTAAATCGTTCCAGGTTTTCGAAGGTTCCTGAAACCCAAAAGCCATAAAAGCTGATGACAACTGATCATCCCAGGGAGAGCAATCGAGGATTTTTTCTATAATGTTTTCTTTAGAATTCATAATCCCGGATTAATTTTTCAAAGTTAAATATTTTATTTCTATGCATGGAAAATAAAAAACCCCCTGGGTGAACCCAGGGGGTTTTCGAAATTCCGTTACTCTCCAGCGTCCACCGAACTAGCAATCGTAATACATTTGAAATTCCAGTGGATGGGGTCGCAACCTCAATTCATCAATCTCATTTTCCCTTTTGTAATCGATCCATGTATCGACCACATCCTGGGTGAACACATCGCCTTTAAGTAAGAACTCGTGATCATCTTCAAGAGCTTGAATTGCATCTTCAAGAGAATGGGGCAGAGTCGGGATGTTGGCCAATTCTTCGGGCCCAAGGGCATAAATATTTTTATCCAATGGATCACCCGGATCGATTTTATTTTCGATTCCGTCCAGTCCCGCCATTAACATAGCGGAGAAAGTAAGATAGCCATTACAAGATGGATCGGGGAAACGGATTTCCAAACGCTTCGCTTTTGGGCTTGGAGAATACATTGGGATACGAATCGCAGCACTTCGGTTTCGACTTGAATATGCCAGGTTTACCGGGGCTTCGAAACCAGGAACCAACCGTTTGTAAGAGTTGGTGGTAGGCGCTGCAAATGCACAAATAGCTTTTGCATGCTTCAAGATTCCGCCGATGTAATGCATTCCCAGCTCACTGAATCCAGCATAGCTGTTGCCAGCCATTAGAGGGTTGCCATCTTTCCAAATACTTTGATGGGTATGCATTCCGGTTCCGTTATCCCCAAACATGGGCTTCGGCATGAAGGTTGCTGATTTCCCGTGCGCCCGCGCTACATTTTTTACAATGTATTTGTACCACATCAAGCTATCGGCACACTTTACGAGAGGTGCAAAACGCATATCAATTTCACACTGTCCTCCGGTAGCCACCTCATGATGGTGACACTCCATCGTTATTCCTACTTCCTCCATGAGCAGCATCATTTCAGTACGAATATCCTGAAGCGTATCAGCTGGAGCGACTGGAAAGTAACCTTCTTTGTGGCGTGGTTTATGCCCCAGGTTCGGGCCTTCATCGCTGCCCGTATTCCAGGTACCTTCTACTGAATCTATAGAATAAAAGGATTCATTGGTGGAAGAATCATATTGAATATTGTCAAAGAGGAAAAACTCGGCTTCGGGACCAAAATAAGCGGTATCACCAATTCCTGTGGATTTGAGATAAGCTTCTGCTTTTTGTGCAATGTTACGTGGGTCGCGACTGTATTTTTCTTTAGTGATCGGATCAACAATATTACAAATCATGCTAACCGTAGGTTCCTTCATAAAAGGATCCATGACGGTGGTTGCGGGATCAGGAATGACCAGCATATCGCTGTTGTTGATTGCCTGCCAGCCTCTAACACTGGAGCCATCAAAACCCAAACCTTCTTCAAACAGATGTTCTTCCAGTTCGCACATGGGAACTGAAAAATGCTGCCAGGTACCCAGCAAATCGATGAATTTTAAATCCAGGATTCGCGAATTATTTTTCTTTGCGAAATCTACTGCCTCTTTGGGGGTCATTAATGTATCTCCTGCAAAAATTGATTAAATGGGATTCACTAAAAAAAACACAAAAGTCCAGCATCGCATTGCGACTGCTGAACTAAAAAAATATTTTTCGTATGATCTGTTAATTCAAGCTATAAAGGAATTTGCCCAATAAAAACCTAGATAGCGTCTTCCCCTCGCTCTCCGGTCCTTATTCGAACGGTGTCTTGAAGGTCGATTACAAAAATCTTACCGTCACCAATTCGTCCTGTCTGTGCCGCTTGCATAATGGTGTTAATTACATCTTCCACCTGGTTATCACCCACAATGATTTCCATTTTTATTTTGGGGAGGAAATCTACAACATATTCAGCACCCCGGTAAAGCTCGGTGTGACCTTTTTGTCGACCAAAACCTTTTACTTCACTTACTGTGATACCTTTAATGCCAATTTCATTAAGTTTGTCTTTTACTTCATCCAGTTTGAAAGGCTTAATTATCGCCTCAACCTTTTTCATAAGTAACCTCTAGCCAATATGTTCAGAATGGATCAGGGCTTGGTGACGATTTCGCTATCAGGCATTCACACCCGATTGATTCGCTTAATTAAACCCCCTTTTAAAAACACTTTTTAGCCAACAGAATTCAATTTTAATGCCAAGCTCCAAGGCCAGCACACCTTAGTGGAACTGCCTTAAAGCCTATAAATTTAAAGGAGTTTAAGAAGCGGAGAAACTATACCATACCGCCCCCTCAAATTCAAACCCCAACCCACGCCTAATTTTTAGGCATTTAACCTTAAAACATGGTTAAATTTTAAGCGTTTTTAGGCCGCGTCACACTCGGCATCCAGCTTTTTCAGGCTGGTTTCCAGTTCCATTCGTTTTTCTTCCACCAGTTCATCAGAAGACCGCGAAGAAAGGGTAATGGAAGGTCCAAAATTGATACTGCAACGGGTGAAGGGAAGGGGAAGGATAAAGCGGTCCCAAGTATTCAATACCACCTTGTTTTTTGCTCCAAAAGTCATTGGAAATAAAGGCAATTTTGTGATTCCGGCCAATTGGACAGAACCCGACTGGGCCACGCATCTCGGCCCCCTGGAACCATCGGCAATGATGATTATTCTTTGCCCGTCCCGCAATACACGGATCAGGGACCGGGCTGCAGGCACTGCCTTTTTGAAGGTAGACCCACGAATGACCGAGTAACCCATTAAACGTGCCAGCTTTGCCAACAGGTCTCCGTCAACGCTGGGACTGATTAATAAAAAATAATCGGGACGATTTCTTAAATAATAAAACAGGTAAAAAATTCTTCCATGCCATAAAGTCAGAATATAAGGCCCCGGCAGATTCTGGATTTTTTCTTCGGCCTCGACATCAAGGTTTGTTCTGCGAATCGTAATGCACCACAGAAAAACAATTCCATATAAAAGATAGGGAAGGATGTAGTTAAATAGAAATTTTTTCATGTTGATTAAACTTTGACAATGAATCCGCCACACTTGCAGCGACGGCTTTCAATACTCCCGGATTCCCCAGGTTTTTACGAACAAGCTTTAACCGATTTTTCACATCCCTACTATGTTCCGGATTTTTTAAAAGCTTCAATATTTCTGTAGCAATTTTTTCTGCATTGGCCTCCCCCTGAATCAACTCCGGAACCACTCTTTCTTCAGCAACAATATTCACCAAACCATAATGAGGAGTATTTATAAGAAGAAGAGCCAGCCAGTAAGTTATTGGGCTGAGTTTATAAATAATCACCATGGGGCAACCTATAATTCCTGCTTCTAAAGTTGCCGACCCGGAAGCTATTATCAATGCATCGCAAACGTTCATTGCATTGTAGGTTTCCCCTGCAAGGATTTTTATATTTAACTTATTGGCACCCAATCGCTTTCGAATCAAATCCGGGTCAATGGATTCGGCAATGGGCAAAATGAATTGGCAACCCTCAATCTCTTTCTTTATTTTTTCTGCTGCACTTAACATTTCCTCAAGGAGGAAATTAATTTCATTCATCCGGCTTCCCGGAAGTAGTCCAACTATTTTTTTATTCGGATCCAATCCAAACTTTTCCAGGCTTTCTTCACGACTGCGGGTGGGTTTTACCAAATCGATAAAAGGGTGACCTAAAAATTCCGCATCGACCCCCGCTTCCTGATACATCCTTTCCTCGAAGGGTAAAATGACAAACATCTTATGCACAGATTTTCGGATTTCTTTGATTCTGCCTTTTCTCCAGGCCCAAACCTGGGGACTGATAAAATAATAGACAGGACAATTATTTCGTCGGCTGTGTTTTGCCAATCTGAGATTTAAGGTGGGGTAATCTATTAATATTACTGCTGTGTATTTTCGCGACTCAATCTCTTTTTGTAATGTGCGGTAAACCCCATAATAGTGACCAAATTCGGAAATAATTTCTATCAGTCCGACCGTTCCCATACGTTCGATCCCAAACAGGGTATTGACCCCGGCATTTCGCATCCGCCCGCCACCCATTCCTGTAAACCGGGCATTTGGATATATTTCCAAAAGGGACCGAACCAGGTTCTCGCCATGCAAATCCCCGGAGGCCTCACCCGCAACGATCAAAAAATGAGGTTCTTCTTTATTCATAATTCATCTTCAATCTTTTACGGCTGTTATGGCTAAACACAAGTTACAGTAAGCTTGGCATCGTTCGCAATTTTAACAACCTGTTCCTGTTCCACTGCCATAACACGGTCGGCCTCTATGGCCAAAACCGAAGCGCCCCCTTCGATCAATGTTTTTACTGTTTGTGGACCAATGCCGGGGCTATCGTATCTATAATCCTGATTCGTCCTGCTGACTTTTATAACCACACAGTTTCCCTTTGAAAGTTCGCAACCCCTTTGAATGGCTTTATCCGTCCCCTCAAAAGCTTCTACCGCAATCACGGATTTATTTTTTACAATCAAAGTCTGGCCGATTTCCATATCTGCCAGTTTCCTGGCAATGGGCAGACCAAATTCAATGTCTTCGAGCTCTTTGGATGTGGGCTTTCTTTTAGTCAATACCCCTTTGGGAGGATAAACCTCGGCCAAAAAATCTTTTTGACTGAGAACACGGACCCCTTCTTTTTCCAGTTCCTCAATCACGCCCAACAGCAATGTTTTATCTTCATGGGACATGATGTTTTTAAAAAATTTTATGAATTTTAAATCTGGCAACTGAAGTTTATAGATAACACTCTTATCAACCTTTCCTAAAATCAATAGCTCCTCTACATCATTTTTTTTTAAGGCATCAAGAATTTTTGTGGGTTGGCCCACGCCAAATGAATAACTTTTTTCTGAATAGGGAGAGAGGTTCGATTCGATCTCATCAGAGAATCCCACGCTTATTAACCGGGTTCCATTCTGACTGGCTTTTCTGGCGAAATAGATGGGAATTTCTCCAGCCCCGGCAATCAATCCGATTTTTTTTGTCGTTTGGGAAGCCATTTTAAAATCGGGAAAAAAGTTGTGAGGAAGAAGGTTTCTGGAAAGGTAAAACTGAAATTATGAATTATTAAACTTACTAAGAATATTCAAGGCAATCTCCAATGAATAAAGTTCATTGTCAACAGCCACCTTTCGGGGACTGCCGTTTGTAGCGCAGTCCAGGAAATGCTTGAGTTCCAATTTGAGAGGGTTATCTTTATGGACAAAAATACGCTCGACCAGAGATTCCTGCTTATATCTTAAAGAATCTTTACTAAGCTTATGTTCTGAGGAAGATTTTTTATGCACATAAATTTCCTGATCGGTGTAGTCCAACACTACAAAGGAATCTTTTTGCGTTACAGAAAGTGTCCTCTCCTGGTTCTGCGAAGCCCGACTGGCAATAATGTTGGCAATACATCCATTTTCAAATTCGAGTTGCGCATTGACCAAATCGTCTTTATCAGAAAAAACGGAAGCTCCCAAAACATGGATTTTGACAACTTTCGACTGAATCAGGTTTAAAATAATATCAATATCATGGATCATGATGTCGAGAACAACGCCATCATCTTTGATTCGGTCGGTAAAAGGACCCATGCGTTTACACTCTACAAATATGGGGGAATCAACAATTTTATGCAGCTCTTGAACCGCCCCATTAAACCGCTCCACATGGCCGATATGCAGGGTTAAGTGTTTCTCTTCTGCGATTCGAAAAAGTTCCCGTGCGTGGTCCAGATCATTTGCACAGGGTTTTTCAAGAAGAACATGGATCCCGGCATTTAATAGGTCTTTTGCTATTGGAAAATGCAATCCCGTGGGCACGGCAACTACAACAGCATCCACTTTTCCATAGAGATCCTGATAATTTTCATAGCCGGCAACACCGTAATTTTCTTCTATTACTTTTCTTCCTTTGGAGTCAATATCTACAACCGCAGCAAGTTCAGCCTCCTGTAATTCGGAGAGAATGCCGACATGGTATTTTCCCATCCTTCCAACACCAATGACCCCAACCTTCATCTGGCTCACTATTTGGTCACTCCTCTTTTGGAGTCTTTAATAAAATTTAAAAGATAATTAATTTCTTCAAACATTTCAACCTCAGCACTAATTTTTTCTATAGCCTGGGTTGTATTTAGATCAGAACTCAAAACCAGTTTAAAAGCCTTTTTAATGGCTGACCTTACTTCAGGTTTAAAACCAGCCCTTTTCAATCCTACCGCATTCACCCCCAATAAACGGGCAGGAGTACCTTCTACGGTTGAAAAAGGTAAAACATCCTGGTTCACTCCGGCCATTCCCCCAACCATCGCATTCCGACCGATCCGCACAAACTGGTGAATTCCAACCAGGCCGGATATGAATGCCTGATCCTCAACAATGACATGCCCGGACAAGCCCGTGCCATTTACAATAATAACCTGGTCGCCTAATTCACAATCATGTCCCAAATGGGAATATGCCATGAGAAGACAGTTTTTCCCAATTCTTGTTACACCCTCCTTAAACATTGAACGATGAATGGTCGCATATTCTCGAATCTCCGTTCCATCTCCTATTTCTACCGATGAGGGAACATCTTCAAAATTCATTATCTGGGGTTCACCCCCTATGGAAGCGCCATGAGAAATTCTACAATTTTCCCCAATCCTGGTGTTTGCTTCAATTAATACATGTGAGGCAATACTGGTTCCCTTGCCTATGCTTGCATTCGGCCCAATAATGGAAAAAGGCCCAACAGTCACACCTTCCCCCAGTTTTGAATCAGGGTCAATGATTGAACTTGAATGAATGGTCAAGGTTTAGAGAGGGAAATGAAATTCAAATTGGGTGTTGCTTTTTTAAAACCGAACAAAATTTTCGAATAATAATTATCGGGTCAATTATTACCCATCATGGCTTGAATGGTACATTCCGTTGCCAATACATTATCAACGAACGCTTTTCCTTCAAATCGAAAAATTGATTTTCGCTGCTTTATTTTTGTCAACTCCATCCGTAACTGGTCTCCCGGGACTACCGGCTTTCTGAATTTGACAGCATCAATCCCCGTGAAGAAAACAGTACCCTGTCCTTCAAGATTTAAAATTTTCAATCCCAGAATACAAGCCGTTTGCGCCATGGCTTCAATTATTAAAACACCCGGCATTACAGGAAATTCCGGGAAATGCCCCTGAAAGAAAGGTTCATCGGCCGTCACATTTTTTATCCCCACGATACGGGAATCTAAATCACATTCGACAATTCGATCGACCAGGAGAAAAGGATAGCGGTGGGGAATAATCTTTTTAATTTCATTTATATCCATCGTATTTGATGTTTCATTCATACAAATTCCTCACTGCTTTTTATGGATTAAAACTTGAAGAACCTACCACAAATTCTTCTTGAGAGATTATCTGTTAGCTCGATCGTAGGTTGTGGTTGCCAAAGTCGTTAAATCATTCCCCTTGTCATGATAAAGAACGACCTTCTGTTCGAGAATCATTGTATATTTTTTTTCTTTACCAATTTTCTGGATTACCTTCATCATTTTCATCAGAATTTTTTGCGTCATTTCTTGTTCATTTTTTCCAAACTCTTGATTCTGATCTTGCACATATCTTTCAAAAGCTACTTTTTCTTTGCGAAACTGATCTTCCTTTTTTTTCTTTAGTTCAGGGTCCAGAACAAAACTTTGCTTATTCAAATCTTCAAGCATTTTTTTAATTCTTTGTTCCCGCGCTTTTATCTTCTTTTTCTCTTTTGCAAAATCCTTCTTAAAAATTTCAAATTGTTTTTTCCATTCTTTTGTACTGACCACTGCTTTTTGTAGGTCCACGAACCCAACTCGGTTATCAGCAGCAAACGAGTGGGACACCGAGGGACCCAGGAAAAACAATCCCATCAAAAAGAAAGAAGAAAATAACTGGTACGGTCTAGAAGAAAATAACTGCATAATCCAAATCCTTAATTTATGGTTTAAATTAGAAAGCGCTGCCCGCAGAAAAATGGAATTGCCCAGTTTCTTCTCCGGTTCTGCGATCAATTTTGATACCGTAGGCAAAACCAAGTGGGCCGAAAGGACTGATGAAGCGAAAACCTGCGCCTATACTATTTCTCATTTCGGTCAAATCAAAATTGTTGGACGTGCCGCCTAAATCGGTACCCGATCCATATACATTACCTCTGTCATAGAAAACAAAACCTCGTAATGATTTGGTGAAGGGGTACTGGAGTTCCACGTTCAGGAGAAGAGCCTGATTTCCCCCAACCGGGTCTCCACTGGCGTCTTTTGGACCAACATCTTGTATTGTAAAACCTCTCAGCGACGTCGGGCCACCCATGAAATATCTTTCGAAAGCAGGAAGAGTATCCCCGCTATAGCCATCCGCATAATTGATTCTTGCATGCGCCGCTCCCACAAGTTTTCCAATTAAGGGCTGGTAATAGGTAATCTCATACATAGAGCGGAAAAACTTTACACCACCTAACCCGCCAAGATCGGATGTTACCACATGCCTCCACCCCTTGGAAGGGTTTAAAAAATTGTCGCGGCTATCATAGATATAAGTTGGTGTGACTCGACTGGTTGTACGAGTTTCATTTTTAAGAAATTCGGTGGCATCATTGGGAGAAACCCCTGTGACTTCAACGTTTTGGTATCTATACCCCATCGTTACGGTTTCATATTCCGTAATATTTTTCCCCAGCCTCAGTCCTCCACCTGTAGATAGAGAGTCAAAACTCAAGAAGTCCTGATCCGTATTGAATGCATCGATCCCCAAAGAAATTTCGGAGTCGAATAAACGGGGTTCTGTAAAACTAAGGTTAAAATCTGCCCGGATTGATGACAAAGAAGCGGTCAGGTTAACGCGGTGTCCGTTTCCAAATAAATTATCCTGAGCAATTGAGGTCGTAAAAATAAGATTTTCAACGGAACTGAAACCCGCCCCTACCGTAAATGATCCCGTAGGTTTTTCTGTTACGGTAGCAAGAATATCTATCAGGTCGGGGTTTTCTCCCCTTTGAGTATCGATCTTGACATCTTCAAAATAATTCAGATTATTGATTCGTTGCTTACTACGCTTTAACTTTGAACCATCAAACACTTCACCTTCTTTTAATCTGAATTCACGCCGAATAACATTGTCCTTCGTTTTGATATTACCCAGCATGTTGATTTTTCCTACATAAACCTTTTTTCCTTTATCAATATCTATTGAAAGTTCAACGGTGCGGGTTTCGTCATTGATCTTTGTAATCGGGTTTGCATCGGCGTAGGCATAACCCTTTGTAGAATACAGATCAGTTACAGTTACAATATCCTGGCGAAGTTGGGATACATTGTAGATATCGCCCTTTTTGGTAACAAGGCTTTTTATAACCTCCTCGTGGGGAATGGTGTCATCGCCTTTAACTTCCAGAGACTTGATGCGGAACTGCGGACCTTCCTCTACAGGAATAATAATATGAATTTGCCGGGCTTTTTTATTGATATCAATCCGAGGCTCTAGAACCTTGACTCTTAAAAATCCGTGGTCCTGGTAAAAACCTTCTAATCTGAAAAGGTCCAGTTTCAGAATATCTTTTTGATACACACCCGAATCATCAAGCCAGGAATACCAGGTCTCTGCCTTGGTTTCCATATTCTCGGCAAGCTTATCATCCTCAAATGCTTTGTTACCGGAGAACCGGATCTTATCAATTTTTACCTTTTCTCCTTCACGAATTCTAATAACAACATCGACAAGGTTGTCAGCTCCAAGATTGGTTTCGATACGCGTTTCGGCAAAAAAGTAACCTTTTTCTTCATAGGCCTTCAGGATTTCTTTCTTACTCTCCTGAACCAGGTGCTCTTTAAAAGTTGCACCGCGCCTTAAACCAATTTTTTCTCGAATATCATTGTCTTCCAGTTTATTGTTTCCAAGAATCTGAACTTCATCAATGGATGGAATCTCTTCAACAATAAACACCACCTCAAGACCATCAAGACTTTCCTGGGTATCTACCTGGATATCCTTAAATTGGCCCAGACTAAATATCTGCTCAATGTCTTTACGTATTATTGATTTGGAAAGGGTAGTACCTGGCTTGGATTGGATGTAGTAAAGAATAGTAGATTCATCAATCCTTTTATTCCCTACGATTTTCAAGGATTCGATGATATCACCTTCTTGAGCTGACAATGGCAGACTCCAAACGACGAAAACCATCGTCAAAATAGCGACAATAATTTTGTTTAAAAATTTTGCCATTTTGCCAGAACTTACTGAAATTTTACGAGTTATAGTGATAAATTTGGGTCCCGAGTTTTAGCCAAAAAAAAGTATCAAGCTCCATTGGGCCAACCCCTTGAAACTTAATACTTTATTTTCTTTTATTCATTTGCGCTTTTGTTAAGCGAGAAAATATTTTTTATCCCACATTAACTGCATCGGCCTTTTCTACAAATACCAGGCTGTCATCCTGCAGGCTCACCTCAATGAGACCCCCGTTTTTGAAACGGCCTTTTAGCATTTCATCTGACAAAACATCTTCCAAATGTTTTTGAATGGCCCGTTTCAGAGGACGCGCACCGAAGTTAGGATCATATCCCTTTTCAGCAATCCACTGTTTTGCGCTTGGGGTTACATCCAAGGTAAGTCCCTGTTGAATGAGTTGCTCGTTCAAAGCTTGCAACTGGACATCAAGAATTTCAACGATATTGCTCAACTCTAATGGGCGGAAGACCACCGTCTCACTTAAGCGATTAAGGAACTCAGGATTGAAAGTTCTTTTCAAATCCTGCTTCAATTCCTTCTGCATTTTATCGTAGTTTAATTCGTCATCATCCTTATGGAATCCCAAGCTGGTGCCTTTTTCCAACATTCTTGAACTGATGTTAGATGTCAGAATGATTACGGTATTTTTGAAATCAATAACCCGGCCATAACTATCCGTCAACCGACCGTCATCCATGATTTGCAACAACAGATGGTAGATGTCCGGATTGGCTTTTTCAATTTCATCAAAAAGCACAACCGAGTAGGGCTTGCGGCGAACTTTTTCCGTCAACTGGCCACCTTCTTCATAACCCACATAACCTGGAGGTGCGCCGGTTAACCGGGATACATTGAATTTCTCCATGTACTCGGACATATCCAGACGAATCAGGGAGTCCCGATCTCCAAACATGAACTCTGCAAGCACATTTGCAAGCTCGGTCTTACCGACACCCGTTGGCCCAAGAAACAGGAAAGTACCAATGGGTCGTTTCATATCCTTCAGACCAGAACGGGAACGGCGAATGGCTTTGGTGAGAACTTTGATTGCTTCTCCCTGCCCGACAACCTTTCCTGCCAATTCCTTTTCCATGTTCATCAAGCGAACACTTTCCTTCTCCTCGATTCGAGAGAGAGGGATTCCTGTCATGCTCGAAACTACATCGGCAATATCTTCTTCGGAAATGCTGGGCTCACTGGTATCCCGTTCCTTATCCCATTCCTCTTTCACCTTATCCAGTTTTTCCATCAAGGCCTCTTCTTTATCCCGTAACTCCACAGCCTTTTCGAATTCCTGGTTTTCAATGCAGACTTTCTTGTCGCGAATCACCAGATCCATGTCCTTTTGGATTTGCTTCATTTCCGGAGATTGCGTTATTTCCCGCAGGCGAACTCTTGATCCGGCTTCGTCGATAACATCAATAGCCTTATCAGGAAGAAAACGGTCGGTGATATACCGTTCCGCAAAACGGACGGCGGTGACAATGGCATCGTCAGAAATTTTTGCTTTATGATGAAGCTCGTAAGGAACTTTGAGACCTTTGATAATCTCAATCGTTTCTTCAACCGTTGGCGGATTAACAATGATGGGCTGGAATCGTCTTTCCAGAGCCCCGTTTTTCTCAATGTATTTTCGATATTCTTCCAGAGTTGTTGCTCCGATACATTGAATTTCTCCGCGGGAAAGCGCAGGCTTCAACATATTGGATGCATCAACAGAACCTTCTGCAGCACCGGCACCCACCAAGGTGTGCAACTCATCCACAAAAAGAATAATGCTGTCGTTTTGCATGATTTCTTTCATGATCCCTTTAAGCCGCGCTTCAAACTGACCGCGGTATTTCGTTCCCGCAATCAGCGAGCCCAAATCAAGAGACACCACCCGTTTTTCAAACAGCGTGTCAGGCACTTCACGCTCAACGATCAACTGTGCCAGCCCCTCGACAATCGCGGTTTTGCCAACTCCCGGCTCACCGATTAAAACAGGATTGTTTTTTGTACGGCGGCTGAGGATCTGGATCACGCGCTCAATTTCTTTGGCACGCCCAATGATGGGATCCAGCTTTCCATCGATGGCCATTTTTGTAAGGTCGCGGCTGAACTCATCGAGTGTTGGGGTTTTACCAACTTCACGATTGGCTTCTGTAGGCTCTTTGAACATCTCAACAATTTTTTCGCGGACGTCATCGAAAAACATCCCGAAACTGTTGAGAACGCGACAGGCCACCCCTTCCTTCTCTTTTAACAAACCCAAAAGAAGATGTTCGGTGCCAATATAGTTGTGGTTGAGGGAACGGGCTTCTTCCACTGCGAACTCCAGAACCTTTTTAGCCCTGGAAGTAAATGGAATATCGCCAATGATCAAAGAATTTGAACTTCGTGGCAAACTTTTTTCCAGTTCTTTTTTCAACTGGGTCAGATCAACTCCGCTTTTTTGCACAATGGCTACGGCTATACCACCACCATCTTTGATTACACCCTGTAAAATGTGCTCTGTACCTAAATACTCGTGACGGTAGAGTTCGGCTTCCTCGCGGGCGAGGATGATAACTCTACGCGCTCTCTCCGTGAATCGTTTGAACATGATTCAACATTCCTTAAAAAGCGGATTTATAATATGAAAGAGGCCCACACTTGACTTCTTATGTGGAACAACATCCCTGTTTATATTCTGGTTTACGCCATTCATATTTTAACAAATGATTTCAATTATAGAAAGGGTTAATTTGGAACCACTTGAATACACATAACCTACCAATAATAAAGGGGTTATTGCAGCCCGAACGGCCTCGAAAAAGCGGTTTTTCCGGCCTGCTTACTCCCTGTTTATCGGCAAATTTTTCTCTTTACTGAAGGCAAACCCGAATTAGCTTTTGGTGGGCAAAACACAAACAAATCAACTATAACCCGCATCCTTATGGAAACAGATCACAGCAGCGGTTGTACTGGGGGGATAAAACTCGTCGGCTTCGGTTAAAGTCACCCCCAGATCTTCTGCCCCAAGCGCATTCCAAATAATGTGATTGCCCTTTAGGTTTGTCAAGGCGGGGTAACCCGGACTGTATCGCTGCCCTCGGTTTTCTTTCTTATAACCGGCTCTCGTCCGCATCAATTGATGGATATATTCAGCCATATCTTCAGCCACCCTGTCGCTTAATCCTTGTAAATAAAGGGCGGATTCACTTTCATTCTGCGCCTTTAAAGATTTGATCCCTTCCTCAACCCCGGTTCCTGCCGTGGTAATTTGCAGACCAATGGCGTCCAACTGCCCTGAATCCACCGAATGGAAATACTGACCAATGGAAAATTTGTCTTTTCTTCCCTTCCCAATGCAAACATCAAATTTTAGCCGGCCCAGTTCTTTTTCTTTTTTATCCGATTCGTAAAAGATGACCTCATCTCCATCGGCCTGGGCCGGAAAAAGCCCGAAGCGGGCCTTGGGAATGATCCAATTATTTTCTTCCGCTTTTTGAATCCATTCCTTCTCCAACTTATGTAATTGGTCTAATGTAATTCCCTTTTGTAGCCAGCTGGATTTTTTCCCAAACTTCCAGTTCAGGGAATACAAACTCTTTCTGTCCAGGGAAAGTTTATGCAATTTAAATTCTACTTTTTGGATTCCATAACCTTCGGCGGGAACCTCATGATGACGAAAACTGATTTTTCTTCTGGGAAGAGTTTCCAGCAATTTGTCTTTCTCTTCCTGAATACCTTTAGCTTTCTGGTATTGGTAGAGTAACGCTTGTTGGTTTTCCTTTAGCAAAGCGGGGCGCTTTTCTTTATCCATCAACAAGCCCATGGTATTGACACCGTCCATACCGCTGTCACAATAAAAAACATTGTCGAGAATTTCTTCGGTATCATCTCCGCCTTTCATGGCAACGTAACCTGCATGCCTGAGGTTGACCGGAGCACCCCCAATGAGAATCGGAATGGAAAATTTTTCATCGGTCAACATTCGAGCCACTGTAATCATATGATTGGATGTTTGAACTAAAAGCGCGCTCATGCCTATTGCATCTGCTTTTTCAGCACGCGCCGTTTCAATAAATTTTTCCAATGGTACCTGCACCCCAAGGTCAATCACCCGGTAACCATAATTTTCCAGAAGCGTTTTTGCCAGGTCTTTTCCTATGCTATGCACATCCTGATAAACCGTTCCGATGACCACGACTCCCTTATAGTCAATGGCAGCGCCGGGTTCGACTCCACTTTGAAATCGCATGAAGCCTTCAAGAAACTGCATAACGTGACGCATCACATCGGCACTTTTTAATAAATGCGGCAGGCTGACTTCACCACGGCCAAAGGCATCGCCCAGTTCGCGCATTGCCTTCATTAAATACCCACTGATGAAACTCAACGGCTCGTGTTTGTTTATAACCTCAGCGACATCGACCACAATTTTGTCTTTGTAGGGAAATTCTCCACCCTCTTTTTCGATGACCCCTTCCTGCTTTTGCTTGAAGCCATCTTTTATCTTCTGGCAAATACTTTCTTCCAGAGAAAGATCGTCGTAGTCGATCTTTTTGGTCTGCGTCCCCGTTTTCTTGGTCTGTGCTATTTGTTCCAACTCTTCAAAGGCCGCCATGTCGCGATCAAGAATTACTTTTCTTGCCAACGTCACATCGCCTTCGGACAGGCTTTCGAGAGGAACATAATGGTTTGGATTCAAAATGGCACAGTCCAACCCGGCTTTCCTCGCCTCATCCAGAAAAACACTGGTCAATACCTTTCGCATATAGGGCTTTGAAGCCAGGCCATTGGTCAGGTTGCCGACACCAATACTGGTTTTTAAATCAGGATGAATCGCTTTGATACGCGGCAGACATTTCAAGGTTTCTGCGCAGAAGTTGAGTCCCTCCACTGATTCCGAACCGATGGGATAGGCGTTGACATCCATCAAAATCTGGTCGGGAGTAACGTCATGTTTTTCCTTAGCCTGTTTTACAATTTCGGCAGCTAACTCATATTTTTCATCTGCAGTTTGCCCCGGTCCTTCCGGCCCGTTCACCAGTGCCACATAAACAGGATTGTGCTGACGGGTTTGCGACAGCACCGCATCGAGTTTACTCACTCCCTTTTCGTATTCTTCCAAACTGATGGAGTTGATGATGGGTCTTCCGGGATAGGTTTCAATAGCCACCTGCAACGCTTCCACTGAAAAGGAGTCGATGCACATGACGCCCTTGAAGTCACTGGTCAACTCGTAGATCGCCTGCGGCAAAACTTTTTCGGTGTCGACAATATTACTGTCCATACAAACATCGATGATATCGATGCCGAGATCTTTGACCTGCTCTTCCACAACCTCTTCCAAAACCGCCATTTGAATTTCATCGTCCCGTTCGACGGCTTCGCGAACTTTTTTACTGCCGCGAACGTTCAATCTTTCACCAATGCGAATCAAGGCATCGGAACTGTCGAGAGGCATGGCTTCCTGCGGACCAGAGACATAAACCTGTTTCTCCACTTCCTTCCTTGCCGGAACCAATCCATTCAAACGCTTCGAAATTGCCCGGATATGATCCGGCGTTGTTCCGCAACAACCACCAATGATGGAAACTCCAAAATCTTTAACGAAGCGTTCTACATAGTCGGCCATATCTTCCGGCTCGAGCTTGTAGCAGGTCTTTCCATCTTCCGAGACGGGTTGACCCGCATTGGGCACAATGGAAATTGGCAAGCTGCAAACCCGGCTCAATTTTTCCACTGTTTTTTCCATTAATTCCGGACCGGTGTTGCAATTGATTCCAAATGCGGAAATCCCCATACCTTCAATCGTAACGAGAGCAGCATGGATATCGGTGTTAAAAATTTGCATCTTGGAAAATCCATCCACTGTAACCTGGGCAATGATGGGAAGTTTGGTTCCACTCTCTTCAAAAACTTTTTGTGCCCCAATCAAGGAAGCTTTCAATTCCAGGATATCCTGTTGCGTTTCAAACAACAAAACATCAGCCCCACCTTCCAGCATTCCTTTTACCTGCTGGTAATTATTGTCAACAATCTGATCCCAGGTGGCTTTATTAAGATCGGCTTCTGTTTTTGAAAGGACATAATTGGATGGACCGATGGACCCTGCAACGAATAAAGGTCGTCCGTCATATTCCGACTCGGTTTTATATTTTTCGATAGCCCTTTTTGCTATCCGGCATCCTTCCACATTCAGGTAATGGGTGATGGCTGCGTAATCCGATTTTTTTAAATCCAATCCTTCAGGAATCGCTTTGATATCGGCTAGGTCGATTTGAGTGAAATCAAATTCCTTCAAACGCAGGGGTGACGCGCCAAAGGTATTGGTTTCTATGAGGTTTGCACCGGCGCGAAGGTATTTCAGGTGGATTTCTTCCAGATCATCGGGTCGGGAAAAAATCAACAAGTCGGTTAACATTTTGAAAGCGGCACCGCCAAAGGCGGCATCGTCCAGTTCCAGATTTTGAACCATGGTTCCCATGGCACCATCCAGTACCAGTACCTGCTTTCCTAATACATCCTCAAATTTCATTATTAACTCGTTTTTTGATTTTAAATTCTATAAAAGGCTGGCTTTCATTCAGGAATTGGAAAAAGGTCTTCTACAGGTAAAACACGAGGAGTCCCATCCTACGAGGTCAAATTACTAGGAAATCAACAGGTTTTCAATGACATAATTATAATTTTCCTATCCAGTGAAATCAGGAAAGGATTTAATTCACACTACTTCTTTTTTTGGTTTATCAGGTTTAATACCAAATACCCGTTCCATGAAACCGGGCCGGTCTTTGGCACAGCGGAAGCCAATATCTTTCTTACGTGCCAATGGAGTAATATGCTCACGAAAGGACGCACGGGATTTCATCGCGACCACCTTTTGAAAATCTTTTTTTCCAAAATGGCCCACTCCCATAAAAGACATGCCGCGAACAATATAATGACTTTTTTTAAACGCCGCCGATTGATACTGACTGTCGGGATAGGGTAGGTAATAATCCCACACCCATTCCCAGACATTGCCTACCATGTCATGCACACCATAAGGACTGGCAGACTTGGGGAAACTGCCTACCGGTTTTAGCCCCTGACCGGTTTTGTTTCTAGGCGACGTCGCGAGGTTGGCAATTCCCGGTATAAAATCATCTCCCCAGGGGTAAATAAACCCAGCCCGTCCCCGGGCAGCCTTCTCCCATTCCATTTCGCTGGGCAAACGTTTGCCGGCCCATTCGGCATACGCGGCGGCATCAAAAAAACTGACCTGTGTCACAGGATAATTATCCCTCCCTTCTGGAAATTTCTGACCCTTCCAGTGACGGGGGGGTTTTCGGTCAGTCGCCTGGCAAAAAATATAGTATTGTAGGTTCGTAACTTCATAACGGTCGATATAAAATCCGGGAATGTCGGTACGCCTTTCAGGAGATTCGTCGGCGTACCAGGGTTTGTCGAGTCCCAAAGAAAGTGCGTGGTTTTCAGAATCGACTTCGTTCGACCCAATGGTAAACTCACCCGAAGGGATATAGACCATCCCCTCAGGCACATTTTCAAAACACCCTGTAAGAAAAATTGTTGAAAGTAATAGAAGAACCAGGATTTTAATTTTTTTTACCATGAAATCTGAAACTCTAACCATCGTTCAAATTAGTGATTTAGACCGGGAAGACCGATTGACCGATTTTTCCCTCAACCCCACCGGGTGCCCGGAAAAATTGCTGGACTCTGTGAAAGAGGTCGGCATACGCCATCCTATAAGTATTTGTTCTGCAAATAAACCTTATAAAATTATCAGCGGCCACAAACGTGTTCAAGCTGCTATCAAAGCCGGTCTAACCACCATCCCCGCATTTTTTGTTCCCACCATGGACGATGCCCTGGTGTTTAACCTGAAAGAAAATTTTGCGCTGAGACAATATAGCGACATCGAAAAGGGCGGCATTCTCAACAAACTCATTGGAGCAAAAATTGAAGAAGAAAAAATTATTGATCTATATATGCCCCTGCTGGAGCTGGAACGCAGCAAAAAAATCTTTCAGGATCTTATCTCTGTCGAAAAGATAATTTCAGGATTACAGAAATTATTACACCAGTCAAAAGTTCCTGCAAAAGTTTTCCAGATTTTTTTCTCCTGGGATGAAGAAAACCAAAAATCTGCGCAACGATTCTTTGCCGCCACGCGGCCGGGAATAAATAAGTGGAGAGACCTATTGGAACTCGTCGAAGAAATTTCGCGACGGGACAACCTCACTCCCGAAGAAATCTTTACTTCATCTCCTGTTACTGAAGTTATGGAAGAAAAAATTCTCACTCCGCCGCAAAAATACGATCGGGTCCATCAACACTTGCAGGAAAAAAGGTATCCGGTTTTATCGGATTTAAGAAAACAGGTAGCCCGTGCTCTTGATGAAATGAAGCTCGATGATAAAACCAAGTTTAAATATCAAGAAGCATTTGAAAGTGACGAAATGAAACTGGAACTGAAATTCCAAACGGAAAGAGAACTATCACAACAAGTGGAAAAAATTTTTCAAGCCCTGCAATCCGGCTCGGTGGAAAAGCTTATAAAAATTATCAACCACAAATAAACACAATTGATCCATCAATTATAAATGAATATCGAAATCTTTCACCTTGAATATTAATCCACTTTTTAAAACATAACTGTCTGAAATAGATTAAGCCGATAGTTTCTGGCGAAATTTCTTTTTAATGGGTTTAATAGCATGGTGCTTTTTCCGGCTATTCCAAAGGTCCCAGTCGCGCTGCAAATTGAGCCAGAATTCGGGTCCTGTATCCCAGGCCTGTCCCAGTGACAAAGCGGATTCAGGACTAACACCCCTTTTACAGTTGATTATTTCATTCAATCGGGCATAAGGCCATTTTAGGTGATTGGCCAACTCTGTTTGAGTTATCCCCGTAGGCTCAATAAATTCTTTCAACAACATCTCCCCAGGATGTGTTGGGGGACGGTTTTTTGGCAACATATATTTTTCTCCTTAATGATAGTCCACTACTTCTACATCGAGGGCATTGCTTTCTTTCCAACGAAAAACGATTCTCCATTGATCGTTGATTCTCAAGCTCCAAAAACCTTTTAATTTTCCACCTAACTTTTCCAGTTTATTGCTGGGTGGTTTTCTCAAAACTGAAACTGAAGACACTACATTGATTTGGTCAAACAAGCGACGGGCTTTATCGTGCAACTCTTTTGGGATTTTTCTGGCTTCTTTACTATTAACCCCGTCATAAATATCACGCGCTGATTTGCTTTTGAAATTTTTAATCACTGGATTATTATACCATATATCGATATACAATATAATTTAAATCACCTCAGCCCCTTTTGGTATATCGCAAAAATATTCATGCCCGAAACGGGTACATTTAAAAGAGGGTTAATTACAATTCTTTATCTAGAAGCTTGAGCGTAATTGAATCGCAGTAAAGGAATCGACCTGTTCCCACCGGGCGTGGCCCGGTTAGAAGTAGCGTTTGCGAGGAGTGATTACTTTTTTAAATTCATCGGGACCAGTATGGTATTTCTTGTAAAGCTCCTCAAGATGCGCTCTTGATTCGCCGAGTTCTTTTAACTTTTTCTGTTCCGACAAAAACCGTTGTGTGATGATGCAGTGGGTGATCGCTTTTGCTCCCGACCGCCTTTCATCATAGGCATCGCTGAGCCGTTGATGTGCGTTGATATGTTCGGGATTAAAATAGACCACCTCTCGCAATATATCGATTTCTTCCCCCGGTTGACCGTGGTATCTTGCATCTGTACTGATCTGAAAAAGGTTTTCCGCCAGGGCATCGTTGGCGGTTTCGTTATCAGGACTCAGTTCGACTGCTTTTCTTAAAGGTTTTTCTGCAATGCGGAATCTTTTTAGTTTCATCAATGCCGCCCCCAGTTTGAAATACCCTTCGGCACCATATTTGGGACTATGCTTGATAGCTCTGCGAAGAGGCACGATGCAATCTTCATATTTTTTCAATTTGAAATAAAGCATTCCCAACCGCAGGTTAGGCATGGCCGCTACCGGGTCCACCGAGATCGCTTCCTTATAATGTTTGATCGCCTTCTTCGTGTTTTTTAGTTTGCTGTAAACTTCTCCAAAGTTGTAATGCGCCTGTACCGTCAGGTTCTTATCGTAATTCAAAGCTTCCTGAATTTTTGCCAAGGCATCATTGTAGCGACCCAGCTCGGAATAACAAATTCCCATCGATAAATGTGCAGGACCAAAGTTTGGAATGATTTTTACCGCTTCATGAAAATGGTATTCAGATTGTTTCTGGTTTTTCATGCGACCATAGGAGGTGGATAGATTGGAATGAGCCTGACAAAGGGCTTTTTTCACCACCTCGCTTTGTGGATCAAGGCGCATGGCCTCGGTTAAGTGCTCAACGGCATCGTCGTCGCGACCCATTTCCATTTGTGCCCGCCCCAATAGCAAACGCGCGCTTTTATGTTCGGGTCCTTTACCGACCACTTCAAGCAAGGGAGGAATGGCTTCGCCGTAGCGGTGCATTTCCATAAACACTTCGCCCAGGTCATAATGGAGTTTTATATCTTCAGGAGCGTGCTGGATGGCTTCTTTGATTCTTTCAGCCAATGCCTTGAGCTCTTGAGGACTCCGCACCTCGACCTCCTCTTCTGCCGGACTTCGTTTTCCCCAGAGCAATAATTTTTCAATGATGCCTTTAAACCAGGCTTTTATTTTTTCTACCATTTTCCAGATTTATTCTTTTTTCGACCTGGGTTTGTTTATTGAAGATAAAAAGTATAAAGGGACAATGGTAAAAGGCGCAACCCTTTAACGGGGTAAGTAATTTAGCGCGTAGACAAAGGCCGAAGGATTTCTTTTAGCTATACAGGATCTGACCTATTGCAACCGGCGGCTCGCCGGTTAGCGGCGGAATTTTTTGACGAGATTACGTACCATGTCGATCACCCGATTGACATCGGCTTCTGACATTTTAGGGTACAGCGGAATGGAGAGGATGCGCTCGGAATAGTTTGATGCGACCGGATAGTCCTGCGGTTTGGTGTTGAAATTTTTAATATAGTAAGGCTGCAAATGCAGGGCAATGTAGTGGACGGCAACCCCAATGCCGGATTCCTGCATGGCATCGAGAAATGCATCGCGATCAATGGTCAACTGTTCGAGTCGAAGAGCCAGCACGTAAATATGATATCCATGCTCGATACCATCATGGCTGACCGGGGTTTCTATTTCCGGAACATCAGCGAAACCCTTATCATACATAGCCACGTATTTACGACGCAGCTCCATAAATTTGTCTACCTTTTTCAGTTGATGAATTCCAATCGAGGCATTGATGTCAGACATATTGCATTTATGTCCGGCCATTTTTTGTTCCCAATGGGTGTATCCCGATTTTCCATATCGTTTCCACGCATCGCGGCTGATGCCCTGCAAACGCATGATCTGGAACTGTTCTGCCAGCTCATCGTCATCGGTGACCACCATTCCACCTTCTCCGGTGGTTATGTTTTTGTTGGCGTAAAAACTGAAAGACGTGGTGTTTCCCATGTTCCCCACCTTTTTGCCCTTGTATTTTGTTTCGAGGGCATGGGCTCCATCTTCTATCACCAGCAGATTGTGTTTTTCAGCGATGGCATTAATGGCATCCATATCGCAGGGATGACCGGAGTAATGGACCGGGATAATGGCTCGCGTCCGCGAAGTGATTTTTTCTTCTATCTTGTTGGGATCGATGAGTAACGTCCCCGGCTCAACATCTACAAGAACCGGTTTCATTTTTTGCAGGAGAATGACGTTGGCGGTTGCAGGAAACGTCATCGGAGTGGTGATGACTTCATCCCCTTCGGGAAAGCCCTGCACCTCAAGCGCAAGGTTCAAACCTGCCGTACAGGAGTTTAAGGCGATGGCGTGCTTGCATCCAATATAGTTTGCGAAAGACTCCTCAAACTTTTTGGTCTTTGGTCCCGTGGTTAACCAACCGGAGCTTAAAGTATCTTCAACTTCCTGATGTTCCTCTTCCCCCATCCAGGACTTATGAAAGGGCAGGTCAATTTTCATGCTTGGGTCTCGTCTGATTATTTGAGTGCGTGGCGATCAGGGTCTGGCATGGCCAATATACTATCGGCATCGAAATCCACATACTCTTTTTTCTCCCATGCATCATTATTATTAGGAATAAAGTACAAGGTTTTCATTCCCCCACTGATGGAGGAGGTGTCGGTGAGTACGGTAATGACCCATTTGCCATCAACTTTTTCCCAATAATCGACGTGGGGGCGGCGCATTTCAAATGAAATATCTTCACGAACCAAAGCAGGATTAATTCGCTCCCTCCCGGTTAACATTATTTTTACCATGGCATATTTGCCATCTTTGCTTATGGAAATTTTTTCGAGTTCATAACCTTTTACCTGGATAAAAGGATTGTAAAACCACTTGTAATAATTTTTTCTCGGGAAACCCAGTGCATCTTTTTTCTTATAGTTCTTTTTTATATAGTCCATTGGAGGCAGCATTCCGCCTGAGATATGGCCCATGACTCCATCACGGTAGCCTTTCACCAGGCGGCCTTCAAAGTATAAAAATTCCTCTATTGATACCTCTTTTTTGTATTTTGGATGTTGGAATTGATAAGCCCCTTTGAGATCGTTATTTACCCGTTTTTGGAAATATTCTTTCTCCAGCTTTTCAAGTTCCTGGGCTTCTTTTAGAACCGCATCCCCGATTTGTGCCCAACTTGCATTTGCTGTTGAGAAGCCTCCCAGGAACAACAAGCCAATAATCAAATAAACCTTTGTCTTTACATACTTTTCCATTCTAGTTCTCCTGTTCAAATATCTATTCGATCGACCTTCATTTCAGGTCGTAAAATACATTTTGGACCGATTCAGTCGCACATGGCATCGTTGTCTTAACGGCAAATCAGAAATTTTAGTTGAGTTATATGATAGGAAATCGCCACTGTCGGCTGGAATTTTGTCCTGTACCTCCTGACTAATGCTTTTTACGGATTTTGACCGGATTGAATCTTTTTGGCTAACGGTTGGGTGATCCCCGGAAGGGCCGTCAACTCTTCCAGCGATGCTTTTTTAATATTCTCCAAACTTCCAAATTGTTTTAAGAGCATCAGACGACGCTTTTTCCCAATTCCCGGAATCGATTCCAAAGGGGACTCCAAAGTTTTTTTACCGCGTAATTTTCTATGGTAAGTAATTGCGAACCGATGTGCTTCATCCCGAATCCGCTGCATTAAAAAACGCGAGGGAGAATTTTCCTGGAACAGCACCGGTTTTTTCTGCTGGGGTAGGAAAACCTCATCTGTTGCCAGGTTGTTTCTAAATTTACCCTTGGCAATGCAGGCCAGATCAATCCGATCAACCAGGTCAAGGGCTTCCAATACTTCAAAACCTGCATTCAAATGTCCCTTACCCCCATCAATGAGTATGAGGTTTGGTAAAGGCGTATTTTCTTCAAGCAACCGGCTATAGCGTCGTGTCATCACTTCTCTCAACATGGCATAGTCATCGATACCCTTTACCGTTTCAATTTTATACCGACGGTATTTCGATTTTTCCGCCAGAGCGTTTTCGAAAACCACCATCGACCCCACCGCATGGGAACCGGAGATATTTGACAGGTCAAACCCTTCAATGACTTCGGGGAAATGTTTTAATGCCAAAGCGGTTTGCAGTTCTTCCAGCGAACGCGTTCCCACCTCTCCCTTGTCTCGTTCCATTCTCATAGCGAAGCTGGCATTTTCTTCTGCCATTCTTATCAGGTCGCGTTTTTTTCCAATAGCCGGTACCTCGAGACGCACACGCGTCCCCTTCTTTTCTGATAACCAATCGGCGATCAAATCTGAATCTTCAATGGGATGCGGCAACAGTATCTCTGCCGGCAGCATGGTTTCCTCTGCATAATATTGCTTGAGAAACGATGAAAGAGTTTCGTCTTGTTCCATTTCGTTGAGAGACTTCAGTTTGAATATTTTTTCGCCCAGCATTTTTCCTGCTCTAATTATCAACACCTGGGCCATAGCCTGGTCCTTTTCCGAGCAATAGGCAATTACATCCTGATCTTCCAATGAAGTTGAAATTATTTTTTGTTTATCGAGAACCGTTTGCACTGCAGCAATTTTATCGCGGAGAACGGCTGCCTCTTCGTACCGGGTTTCAAGGGAAGCCGTTTCCATTTTAGATTTCAGGTTCTTTATTAAAGACGTATTTTTACCTTTCAGGAACAGGGAAACATCTTTCACTATTTCTAAATAGTCTTCCGGTGAAACCAATCCCGCACAGGGAGCGAGGCAACGTCCCATCTGATGATTCAGGCAGGGTCGGCGGATGGGCGTGCCATCCAATTTATCCTTACTTTGCCGGAGCGGAAAAATTTTGTATATCAGACGAATGGTCTCACGGACTTCTTTCACCATCGTATAAGGACCGAAATAGGTTGCCTTGTCTTTTTTAACCCGGCGAACCACTTCCAGACGAGGGTATTTTTCCTGCGTAGTCAAACGGAGGTAGGGATAATGCTTATCATCTTTAAGGAGTACGTTGTATTTCGGTTGGTGCTTTTTTATAAAGTTGCTTTCAAGGATCAGCGCTTCTGCTTCTGTATTCGTGGTCAAAAACTTGATATCATCGACCTTGCCTAAAAACATCCTCGTACGGGGATGAAGGTTCCGCGAGTTTTGAAAATAGGAACGTACGCGGTTCCTTAAAACCTTGGCCTTACCTATATAAAGAATTTCCGACCGGCGATCCTTCATGATATAAATTCCCGGTAGCTTGGGGATTTTCTCTATAATGTCTTTGATTTTTGTTTCCAGAGGAACCTCCTGAATAACATCTTTCTATCCTTAAAAATATACTCCTATTTGTATGAAGACCGAAAGCAATAATCAACGAGGATTCTGGGGCAGCCGATTGGGATTCATTCTTGCTGCTTCAGGTTCTGCCATCGGGCTCGGCAATGTGTGGAAGTTTCCTTATATAGTGGGGGAGAATGGCGGCGGAGCCTTTGTCCTTATTTATCTCGTTTGCATATTCGTTATAGGCACCCCCATCATGCTCGCGGAATTTACCCTGGGAAGAAAAACCAACCTGAACCCTGTAGGTGCTTTCTCTGAACTAAAACCAAATACCCCTTTTATCAGTATTGGTTATATGGGGGTGCTTGCGGGATTTCTCATCCTCTCTTTTTATGGTGTGGTGGGGGGATGGACTTTTGCCTATGTCGCTAAATCGATCTCCGGCAGTGTTTTGTCTTTCACTTCGCCCAAAGAAGCGGGAGCATTTTTTGGAAACTTTATCGGCAATACAGGGGAAGCTCTTTTTTACCACGCGTTGTTCATGGGAGTCTGTATTGCCATTGTACTTCGAGGAGTGCATGGAGGCATTGAAAGAGCCTGTGACATTTTGATGCCCACACTGGTGTTGTTCCTGTTCCTCCTGATGATCCGCTCCCTGACTCTCGACGGCGCAATGGAAGGGGTTGCTTTTTATTTGAGTCCCGACTTCAGCAAAATTCATGCGAACACGGTCCTCATTGCATTGGGCCAAGCTTTTTTCTCTCTCAGCCTGGGAATGGGTTGCATGATCACCTATGGCAGCTACCTTTCGGAAAAAGAAAACCTGACTTCGTCTACGGTATATGTGGTGATATTCGATACTCTCATTGCCTTGCTGGTAGGAATGGTTATTTTTCCCGCCGTGTTCGCAATGGGACTGGAGCCTGCCGAAGGTCCCAGCCTGGTATTCAGCGTTTTGCCCACAGTTTTTACCAGCATGCCTATGGGGCAAGTTGTTTCCATCATCTTTTTTACTCTTCTTGCAATCGCTGCGATTACTTCCGGGATATCTTTGTTGGAGGTGGTTGTCGCCTATTTCATCGATCAACGGGGTTGGCCACGAAAAAAAGCGGTCATCATCGTGGGTTCGGTTATCTTCGCGTTTGGAGTCCCCAGTGGCTTGTCTTTTGGTATCATGGCAGAAATGAAGGTCATGGGCATGACCTTCTTCGACCATGTGGACAATATCGCCTCCAACTACCTGCTTCCCTTGGGCGGAATGTTAACCGCCATTTTTGTCGGATGGATCTGGGGAACCGACAAGGCGCATTCAGAAATTGAAAAGCATGAAAACGAATTTGGTTTCCCCTGGGCCCAATGCTGGGAGTTCCTCATCCGCTACATTACCCCTGTTGCTGTGGGTATTGTTTTTCTCGCAAAGGTCCTTCCTTGACGTCCCCCGTTCAAACCGAACTATTAGAAAATACCCTGGTAATGCATTTTCCGAATGACTTTCAAGTCTTGAGCTGGGCCCCATTCAACTCAGGATCAATTCGAACAAATTGTATTTTTAATCACCAATTGGATGGAAATAAAAGTATTGATTCTCTGGAAATTTTTCATAATTTGATAAAAACATTCAATTTACCGGAAAACTCTGTAGGAATGCTGACCGCAGCAAAGATAAGGAACTTCTGTACTCATTATTTACAATCCGGGCCTTTTTGGGTTCAGGCAATTTGCACGGTGGGCCTGGATAATACCCGGACGGTGGGCGAGAAAGCCGATGTCGATTCACAATCTGAAATTGGAACAATAAATTTAATACTTGTCACCAACTCCCTGCCCGACTTATCGGGTCAATTGGAAGCCCTTCAAGTTTGCACCATGGCAAAAACCCGTGCCTTGGCTGAAATGAAAATAAAAAGCAGTAAGTCGGGAACTCCCGCCACAGGCACGGGAACCGATTGCATCGCCCTGGCAACATCAGGGGAATTGAAACAAAACTATTGTGGTATGCACACCCGGTTGGGGGAGTTGATTGGTCGAGCCACCTATGAAACCATCAAAGAGGGAATTGAAAAAAACCAATAAAACTCTAATGCCTGATTTATTTCCCTTTCCTTGAGCCCCCGGTTGAATGATTACCTGCCCCACTCCTTCCTTTAAAATCTAAAAATATACTTGTTTTATTTTTCCAACACGGGAATTATTAAACTGAGTCCCTAACAAAATTAAAATATCGGAATTAGGATAAAACCCGGGGCTATAGGACTGCATGTTTAATTTTTATTCATCCATTGGATAAGAAAAACTAAATCAGGATTAAGGCGGATGGAATATAAAATTAAAAATCCGATCAAATTTTCGGATGAAGACAGTATCCATTCCATGATGAAGTTCTCTATAAAGGAAAAAGAGGAGCTTTTTAATGGAATTATAAATAATGCTGGGGCAGCGGTTTGTTTAAAGGATACTGAAGGTCGATATATTTTTGTCAACAAGGAATTCGAGAAACTACTCAAAGTAAAACTTGAAAATTTAATAGGCAAAACAGATTCTGATATTTTTCCCGATAAAATTTCTGAAAAGCTGATCGCCAACGATAAATTCGTGCTGGATAAGGGACAGGTTCTTGAGGTTGAAGAAAATGTTCTCATTGAAAACAATCAGCACACTTTTCTTTCGGTAAAATTTCCCGTTTCCAACTCAAATGATGAAGTGTTTGGAGTCGCAGGAATCTCCACAGATATCACTTTAAGAAAAAGGACGGAATCGCTTCTCTCAATTCAGAATCACGCTTTGGAAAAGCTTGCACAAGGTTATCCTCTGGAAAAATACATGGATATCCTGACCCTGGGCTATGAAGAAATTTTTCCCGGAGCAAAATGCTCCGTTCTTTTACTGAACCCGACCTATCACACCCTTCACAATTGTTCCGGTCCCAATATTCCCAAGGAATTTAAAGATGCAATCAATGGGATGAATATTGGCCCGGAGGTGGGTTCTTGTGGAACCGCCGCTTTTAAAAAAGAAATTGTCATCGTGGAAAATATTTCGACAGACCCCTTATGGGCACGAGCAGGAAAATTTGCCTTATCTCACGGTCTTGAGTCTTGTTGGTCTTGTCCCATAATTGATTCTGATAATGAAGTGCTGGGAACATTTGCGGTTTACTACGATTCCCCCAAAAAACCTGAAAAAGAAGAGTTGGATATCATTCAGTCCATGGCGCATCTGGCAAGGGTTGCTATCGAAAATAAAAATAAAGAAAAAGAGCTAAAAACCATTCATTTAGAACTTGAAGATCGTGTGGAAAAACGGACTTCTGAGTTGAAGACAGCAAACAGGTTGCTTGAAAGTGAAATCAGTGAAAGGCGAATTGCCGAAAAACAAATTATCAGCCTGTCTAAATTTCCAGATGAAAACCCCAACCCTTGTTTAAGAGTCAACCGGGCAGGAATTCTTATTTATACCAATTTACCGGGTTCAAAGTTGCTGAAAAACTGGGATTACAAAATTTTTGAACTGGTTCCAATTCCCTTTCGGAATGTGGTTAAAAAAGTGTTTTCCACGCAAACCAATACTGAGTTTGAAGTGGAAGCAAATGAACAAGTCATTCTATTCCATGCCGTTTATGTTCCTGAAATGGACTATATCAATTTATACGGTCAGGACATCACCGAACGGAAAAGTGCTGAGTTCCTGGCAACGGAGCAAAACAAAATTTTAAAAAGCCTGGCAATGGGTGAACAACTATCAATCATCCTGAATTCCATGGCCGTAATGGCGGAATCTTATTTAAAGGGAATGTTGTGCTCTGTTCTTGTTTTGAATCCAGAAACCCAACGGATGCATTATATTTCTGCGCCCAACATACCTAAAGGTTATGTGGAGGAGTTGGATGGTTTTGAAATTGGCCCGGTGGCGGAACCCTGCGGAACCGCTGCCTATAACAACAAAACAATCATCGCCGAAGACATTGAAACGGATGTCTATTGGAAAGACTACAAACATATTGCATTGCGTTATGGACTAAATTCCTGCTGGGCCACCCCCATACAGGGGTCTCGCGGAGAAGTGCTGGTTACTTTGGCTTTTTTCTGGAAACACCCCAAAAAATCCGATGATAAAATCCGGGACTTTCATCAAACCATGGCCCATCTTGCAGGCTTGGCCCTGGAACAAAAACGGACAGAAAAAAAATTAAAAGATGCTGTTCGCAGCTCAGAAAAAGCCAATCAGGCCAAGTCCGAGTTTTTAGCTCGCATGAGTCACGAACTTCGCACCCCAATGAATGCCATTTTGGGTTTCACGCAGTTACTGCAAATGGATAAGCAAAATCCTTTGGCAGATTACCAAAAAGCAAATATGGAGAGGGTTTCTACCGCCGGAAAATATCTTTTGGAACTCATCAATGAAACTTTGGACCTTGCCAAGGTCGAATCAGGTGAAATGAAATTGGATATTGAAAGATTAAATATAATTCCCATTGTGGAAAATGCTCTAACCATTTCCAAACCCCTTACTGTTCCTCAAAATATTTCATTGGAACTAAATAAAAATTCCCTGACGGAGATCATGGTAGAGGTCGACAAACTTCGTTTTATGCAGGTCCTGGTTAATTTGATTTCCAATGCCATAAAATATAATAAACCCAATGGCTCCGTTTTAGTTTCTATTGAAAAATCGGATGAAGAAAATGTCCGTATTAGCGTCAAGGACACCGGAAATGGTATTCCAAAAAATCAAAGAAACAAGCTCTTCATTCCTTTTGAACGATTTGATCCAAATGCGCAATTGATTGAAGGAACAGGAATTGGATTGGCAATTTCAAAACATTTTGTAGAAATGTTGAAGGGCACTATTGGATATGAAAGCGTGGAAGGTGAAGGAAGCACCTTTTTTGTCTGTCTTCCAATCACCAACAAAAATTTTTTTATGTCAGAAAAAGTAAAGACAATGAAGGCCATTTCCAAATCTGACAACAGGGAAAAAAGTAATTATAAAATTCTTTATATAGAAGATATTCCAGAAAATATAATTTTGATTGAAAGGATATTTGAACACCGCTCCAATTTCGAAATTCTTTCTGCCGCAAATGCAAGCGAAGGAATTGAACTCGCAAAAAGTATCGTTCCTGATTTGATTTTGATGGATATTCAATTGCCAGATATGGATGGCTTTTTGGCCCTGAAAAAACTACAGGAAATAAATGAAACCCAAAATATACCTGTCATTGCCTTAACAGCAGATGCAATGACAACAGACAAAAAGCGAGGTCTCGAGGAAGGTTTCAAAGATTATCTCACCAAACCCATCGACATAAGCCAACTTCTGCATAAAATTGATAAGATCTTATC
>JAYNIA010000004.1:115662-131908 GCA_038108555.1 Nitrospinota bacterium
ACGAGCATGGAAAATACCTCAAAAACCTTTAAATGCAGGGAATAGTTCTTTGAAAACTCATCCACTGTTTCAAGCGAAACAGCAAAAACATTCATTATGATGAGAGTAATGATAAAAATATTAAATCCACGACAGTAAATATCCCCTTTGGATTCAGGTTCGAGAATTTCACTGATTCTAACTTTAATGTCCATCTGTCGCTCTCCCACCGTCGTGAGTCATTTGGAACTGGCCTATTTCTTTACTCCATCAATGTTTCAAACTGGAGGCCCAAACCTCATCACCAAGGACATCCAGCAGACTTTCTGAAAGGCAGGAGAAATCCAAATCGTCTTCTGCCTTATTCTCTGCTTTTTTATAAATACTCCGTGCCCCCTCCCCATCACCCAGTTTTTCTATATAACATTCTGCCAAACTGAGGAGATCACAAAAATCTTCTGCGGAGGCTTCTGCCTTTTTGTATAGCTGCCCTGCCCAATTCTCATCACCTAATTTGGCAAAAACATTATCAGCCAATTCATAATACTCAGAAAACTCACTAGCGTTTTCTTCCGCTTTTTTAAAGATATTTAACTGCCAGTTTTTATTCTCAAGTAATTCGAAAACGCTTTCCGCCAGATCACATAGCTCCCTCACATTTTCCGGAAGTGTTTCTGCTCTCTGAAATAATTTTTTGACCCAATCTTTATCTTTCAGGGATTCAAAAATGCTATAAGCCAGCCAATTCAAATCAAGACTGGTTTCCACACATTCCTCTGCTTTCCGGTAAATTTTTTTAGCCCAACCCTTGTCATTCAAAAGACATGCAACACTGTAGGCCAGCCAATTCAAATCCAGACAATCCTCTGCCTGTTCCTCCGCCTTTTGATAAACATTTCGAGCCCAGGCCGGATCGCCAGCTTCTGCAATTTGATCGGCCAGGTGTTTCAGGTCACAGGCATCCTGCGCATTTTCCTCAGCTGTTTTGAATTTTTGAATCAGATATTCGTCCGTATTTTTAAAGGAGGGTGGTGGAGATAAGGTTTCTTTTTTAGGGGGGTTTTCGTTTTTGATGGACTTAAAATATTCCAGATAATGGATCTTATCTCCTCCATACAAAAACCCCTTTTCGTATTTTGACTTGGGAAGGTTTTTTCTTTCAAAAAAAACTCCGTCCTTGTTTTGCAATAAGGGTTCTTTGTTGAAATACTCAAAAATCTCGTTGGCGTAGGTGGGACTATCGGTGGCAAGAAACACCCGGCCTCCCTGCGACAATTTTTCCGCTACCTGGGTTACCAATTCAGGTTTAACCAGGCGGCGTTTGGAATGTCGTTTTTTAGGCCAGGGATCGGGAAGGTTGATATAAATTTCGTTTAATTCTTCCGCGTTAAAAAGGAATGAAAATTTTTCGCGGATATCACCATAGATAACCCGGATATTTTTTAATTGGAAGAAATGAATACGTTCCAGTAATTTCTGAATGCATTCTTTGGAAAAATCGATCCCAATAAAATTACTTTCGGGTTCCCTTCGCGCCATGGCGACTAAAAAATCCCCCATTCCAAAACCAATTTCCAGTTTTAGAGGATGAGAATTCCCGAATTGGGTTTTCCAATCCGGGTTTTCTTTAACATCTAAAAAGAAAGGGTCTTCCACTGAAAAAGAGGAAGAAGGTCTGGCTGTCAACAATCCCATGGCGGTTAATACATCAGGTTATTTATTTTCCCAGTAAATCGTTCATTTTATTAGCAGCATCTTCTGCCGCTTTATCCAGTTTTTCTCCGGCTTTTTCTGCTGGACCTTTTTCTTCGCATCCCACCGTGCCCATTACGGAGAAAACTAAAAATAAAGCTACTAAAATTTCTTTAATTTTCTTCATAACTCTCCTTTCATTCAATTAGCCCTGGAAATTATTTTCTATCCATAATTAAGATTCTATTCCGTTCTTAATAAAAAGGAAATTAAAATATTGTGATATGCTATCCAATAAAAATTTTGGTAATTAACTATGAAAAAAAACCTATCTATTACCTTATCCTTTCTTCTATTTGCTTCCTTCGCCTCTGCTCACGGAATGTCAGAAGCAGAAAAACAAAGCATTCTTCAGGGTGGAAACCTGCAATATTTGAAAATTGGTGCATCCCATATGTTAACGGGATACGACCATCTGTTGTTCGTTTTTGGTATTGTATTTTTTCTTACAACTTTTTTGGATGTCGTCAAATACATCACCGCGTTTACTATTGGCCATAGTATCACCCTTATAACCGCCACATTAATGGGAGTGACCGTAAATTATTATTTGATTGATGCTGTTATTGCGCTTAGTGTTTGTTATATCGGCTATGAAAACCTGGGTGGATTCAAAAAATTTTTTGAAAAAGGGCTCAACATGATCTGGGCCGTTTTTATTTTTGGTCTGATTCACGGATTGGGACTCTCCACCCGTCTGCAACAACTTCCGCTGGGAGAAGAGGGCATTGTCTGGAGAATTCTCTCCTTTAATATAGGTATAGAGTTGGGACAAGTCGCCGCTTTATGTATGATGGTTGCTTTGCTCTTTAAATGGCGGCGCACTCAATCCTTTTTACAAATCAGCGATGTTTCCAACAACGCACTGATTTATGCAGGGGCCTTTCTTTTTTTATTCCAAATTCATGGATACTCACATACCCTCGATCCCGATGAATTTCCCTTTCCAGAGGACAGCCATTTCCACGCCCATGAAAAAATGGATGTGCAGAGCCTTGATCCGGGAAGTGAATATCTTGTAAACCCAAACGCTAATACTTCGAATCCTTTAGATCTGTAAAAATTTTCAATTTAACGAGTACTTTTTATTCTCTTTTACCAACTTGCGGGCTTTTTTAAGGTCATCCATGGGGAATTTACAAACATTGTTTTCGCAAACATATACCGTCTTCCGACCCCCTAGTTTTGAAAAATGAATCATATATTTAAAGAAATGGATTAATCGAGGTGGATGCCAAATCCTATCAGGAACAATTTGGAACAATCTGCCAGAGTAGCTCCTGAACTGGGTTTGGCGAAAACGTGGACAATACAATAAAACTGGATCGTGCAATACATGGCAATGAAGTCGGTGAACCAGTAACGGTCCAGCGTCCAGGGTTTTCGCCTGGGCTTTCTCCAGAATAAATAAAGTTCCGTTACGGTTATTCCCAATGACAACAAAACAAAATAAGGCCAGGTCTTTATTACTTCCCAGAAATTTTCAAAAAACATTCCGTGATAAAACATTCCTTCCGTCACATGGCCCCATACGAGGTTTCCCATGGCCACAGCCGCAAACGTGGCTAAAGTTATTCGTAAGACAATATTGTTTTTGAAAAACCTGAAAAAGGTGGGGTAATAAAAACAGCGCACCAGAAATTCTCTGTAATGGAAAGTAAAGCGAATCCAAAACGTGACTAGATTGGTGGCCATCCACGGCTTGTTGAAGTAAGGGTCCATCCGGTAACCACACACCCGCCATATTCCTGTTTTGAAATGGACCGATCCTCCCCATAACATCATCCATCGTATTTGGTCCAAAACCGTGGTGGCCAGAACAGATGAGGTGGTTACTTCTTTTCCATCGACATAATATGAAACCATTCTTGTAATCCTGGCGTTATAAACTTCGATTCCAAAATACTCGAAGAGGTCCACCAATCCATATCGAATCACATCGTTAAAAACGAGATAAACCAGGGCAATTCCCCAAATCTTGATTCCTTCAATCGCCAGTTTATTTTTATCTTCACAATAAAAATTGTTTTCAAGATAGGTATAACCCTGCCCAATGGTCACACCCCATTTCCAATTGGGAAGGGAGGCGGGTGTTAAAAAAATGGAAAGATAATTTATGGGAGAAACTTCTTTCGGCATTCGACCACTTTTGTAGTCTACGTGGTACATCATCAACCTTTCCCAATGCCAGAAGAACAGCAGGACTCCCAATGGCAGGGTCCAAACCTCCCCATTAACACCTTCCCAAATCGCCCCAACGCAAACCGTCAACAATGCCGATTGGACGACCAACGTCCTGAGTATCTTTACAAAAGTTTCGAACCGCAGCATTAATGGCCAAATCACCAAATTTAGGGAAAAGCAAAAAACGATCCCCCAGGTGGATACAATTGAGGCATTCTTGTACCAGGTGTCATCGGGCTCACCAAAGGCAATGCACGCGAGCACTCCAGCAATCAACCCAAAAGAAAATTTTTGCGACGGCTTTGGAATATGCAAAACCAAATATACGAGCCAATGGACCAATACCAGACAGGTCGTGGTTCGCAAACCATACAAAACCACCATACCAATGAGAAAGGAAATAAACAGCGAAGCCTTTTTGAAACGCATCGGAAGAAAATAAGCGAATAAGAAAGCAACGGCAACCACGGCAAACAGGATCAAACGTTCGTCATCATTATTAAATTCATCCGTCGAAGAAAGGAACAGTTCGCTGTCTACGTTGTGGTCGTCGTCAAAAATATCTTCCGTTTCAATTCCCATTTGCTCAACCAAATGTTGAGGCCGCGGCAGATTCACCCAATCTGCAATATGGGTAAACAGGTAGGCGTAAACCAGCAAAAGCCCGATCACTGCGCAAACAACCGGCCAGCTTGTCCGGGCATTGTTTTCCTTTTGCTGTTCCTGAGTGAGGGGTTTACTTCCTAAAAAGGACATTAGGACTGCAATTTATTAATTACAAAGTTTGAAAGACTGTCAATGTTTTGAAATATCTCTGCATTAATATCTGACTCCACAAGAGAAATTCCAAACTTTTCTTCCAGATGGAGGACGGTAGTTAAGACCCGGAGGGAATCTGTTATAAACAACGAGGGCAGGTCGGAAGTATCTGTAAGTTCTATATCAGAAGCTGGGAACTCACTTTGAAAAAATTGTTTTAAATCCGAAGATATTTTTTCTTTGTTGATGGGTTCCATAAAATTACCTTAAAAATATTACAGGCCCAGCCCTATAAAATCTTAAAGGCGTTCAGGAGATCATTTTTCAGGTCTTCAATATTTTTCAGTCCAAACGACAATCGCACCAGGTTTTCACCGATATTGATTTGTCGTTTTTCTTCATCCGTCATGGATGCATGGCTTCCCGACCAGGGTTGCGCGATCATGGATGTCACACAAGCCATGCCCGTTCCCGTATTGAAAATTTTTAAAGCCTGCATGAATTTTGGATATCCACCCGGATTTTTGAGTTCAAAAAACAAAATTCCTGCATATCCATTCAATTGTTTGCCATCTATTTTGGGATAATAAACTTTCTCCACCTGCGGCTGCTGGTTTAGAAAATCTCTCATTTCCGCACATACACTTTGTTGCTGTTTCAAACGGATGTCCAGGGTTTGCAGACTGCGACGGGTCAGCCATGCATTTTCAGGAGAAAGGAGCAAACCTCCATAGAACCGCGTCTCGCGAAACTCATCCGCCAAGTCCTGGCGATCCGTCATTAAAACACCATTCATTACATCACTATGACCGGAAAAATATTTGGTCCCACTATGCAAAGACACATCTGCTCCCAACTCCAGGGGATGCTGGAATAAGGGGGTGGCCCATGTATTGTCAACCACGACCAATGCTTCCGGATTGTTTCCTTTAACATGTTTGGAAACTTTTTCGATGTCCACCGTTTTTAAAAACGGATTGGTCGGTGTTTCGAAAAATATCATTTTTGTATCGGAAGGTATTTTTTCAATATTTGATTCTTCAGAAAAATCCAAAGCCACCAGGTTGAATCCTCTCCGTTCACTGATTCGTTGCAACAATTTAAAGCTGCAGCCATAGATATAGGGATTCACCACAAACGTGTCGCCTGTGCGAAGAAGCTCCAGAGTCATAAAAATGGCTGACATGCCACAGGTAACCGCCACAGCATGTTTAGCGTTTTCCAAAGTGAGCAGGACCTTTTCCAGCTCTGCAACATTGGGATTATTTTTGCGGGTATAAAAATAAGGAGAATCGGCTTCGAAAGCACTGGTTTGATAAACAGGGGTTACCGCAGGGTGCGCTCCTTCATCGTCTTCGCGAATATGTAAAGCACGAGTGATCGGATCGAATTTGTTTCCGTCTTCTATTGGTTCGGCTCCGCCAGAGAAAGTTTCAGTTTTTCAGGTATCTGCTTGCCCTCAAATTTTGGAAAGGCGGTCCTGTCATTTTCGGACACACCCTCTTCCAGGGAAATAGTTGGAAAATGGGCCCGATCAAAAACCTCAAACAGGTTTGATTCTATATAATCCGGCAAAGCAATTTCCAGTCCTGTTTCCTCGGGATTGGATTTGGCAAGTATGAAACGGAAGCTTTCTTCAGCAGCCAGGGGGATTTCATTCCAAAACTCCTGATTCTTTCTCCGATAAAAAATACTGGCATCCTGAATTGAAGGGTTTTTCGCCTGAACATGGATGGAGGTAATGTCGCCTCGCCATTCATAACTATGTTGGACAAAAGTTTCCGTTGGAAGAGCCACTTCCTTGCTCTTTAAGGAACCTTGCAAGTCGAGGGCCTTGAAATGAACCTCTTTGCCGCAGCTCTCACAGGTTGAATCTTCCTTCAAACTTTCAAGGTGCGCCGACAAACCGAACCGGTGCACCAGTTTACTTCCACAATAATTGCAAAATGAACTGGTCGCATCTGTATTGGCAACATTCCCAAGATATACATGCTGAAGTCCCATTTCCTTTGCAATGGCCTGTGCTTTTTCCAAACGGTCGATTGGAGTACGGACGGTATCGCGCATGCGGTACTCGGGATGAAAGCGGACAAAATGCAGGGGAATTTCCGGACCCAGATTTTCCAAAACCCAACCCGCCATTTTTCTTGCCGATTCTTCATTGTCACTGATATCGGTGATCATTAGGTTACTGACCTCAAGATGTTTTCCGGCTTGAAGGATTTTTTTAGTCGCCTCCAAAACCGGTTGCAGCCAGCCCGTCGTCAGTTTTCGATAATACGCTTCATCGATGGCTTTGATGGAGACAGAAAAGATATCAATATATGGCAAAAGTTCATCTAATGCTTCTTCAGTGATAAAGCAGGCGGATTTATATAAATTATATATTCCATGCTTTTGCGCAAGTTTGGCAGTGGCAATCACAAATTCGTGCCAAACAACGGGGTCGTTATATGTCCAGGAAAGAACGCGAATGTTGTGCCGCAAAGCGGTTTCGATTATGGATTCGGGTGTAAAGGAATGGACGTCTTTATCTTCTACAAACTTTGCCTGAGAGGTTTTCCAGTTCTGGCAATACTGGCAATTTAAATTACAGCCAATATTCCCCAGGGAAAGAATTTTTGCGCCTGGAGCAAAATGGTAAATCGCTTCGGTTTCGATCAATTCTTCGGTGACATGGACTCCCTTACCAAAAGTATAAGTCACCAATCTTCCATCACGGTTTCCGCGTACTCCACAAAAACCCAATTGCCCTTCCTTCATTTTGCAATTTCGTGGCGAAAGATTGCATTGCACTTCCCCATTTGGCAATTGCTGTTCCAGGTTGGCTAACTAGTATTCACCTTTGAAACTCATTGAGGCTCCAATGGACAATAATTCAAATAGATTTAGGCTAGCATCTTATCACTATTCGGAATATTTTAGTGTTAAGGAAACGTTACATAATAACCAGGCCTTCAATGACTGAGAAAGTTTCTCATCCATTCCGGCGCACCTTCACCGGAAACCACCTGAAAATCCGTGGGTTTTGGGTCTGGTAACGATTGACGGTCGACTTTTCCGTTCGCGGTTAAAGGCATTTTTTCCAACAATACCAACGCAGAAGGAACCATATAAGAGGGGAATTTCTGGACGAGCGTTTTCAAGATACTTTCTGTTTCCAAGGTTACATCTTTAAATGGAACGAGGTAGGCAACCAGATAAGGTTGATCATTGGAATGCTTGTTCACTAAAACCGTGCAAGCCTGCACTCCATCACACCCATTTAGAACCGCTTCGATTTCTCCCGGCTCCACCCGGTAGCCACGGATTTTGACTTGAAAGTCAACGCGTCCTAAAAACTCCATATCGCCATTGGTCATATAGCGAGCACGATCCCCCGTGCGATAAATCATTTGTCCGGACTTAAAGGGATGAGGAACAAATTTCTCCTTCGTCCTTTCTTCCTGATTTAAATATCCACGGGCAATACAAACTCCACCCAGACACATTTCACCAGGAACCCCAACAGGAACTGGATTTAAAAAAGGATCTAAAATGTAAATTTCAATATTCTCCAAAGGCTTGCCAATAGGGGGCCCCAAAGGACGGGGAGGTTCATCTGCGTTCGTCAAATACGCCGAGACAGTAACGGTACCTTCTGCGGGACCATATCCGTTAAAAAAGTTTCTTCCCGGTGCCCATTTTTTTACATTCTCATTGGTACACCGTTCCCCAACCGCGATCACGGTTTCCAGGGAATCCAATCCTTCCGAAGAAATCACGTTCAAAAGTGAAGGGGGAAGCAATGCCATGGTAATTTTTTCTTCCCTTAATGTTTTGGGTAACGTCAGTAAAGAGAAAAGGGACTTTTTGGTTCCCAGACATAGAGTGCCCCCGGCTGCGAGTGCCATGAAAATTTCCCAAACCGCCACATCAAATCCAAAAGAAGAAAATTGCAACATCCGAGTTTTTCTATGAACCTTGAAATAGCGGTTTGAAGTATGCGTTAAATTTGCCAACCCGCCATGGGTCAATAGAATTCCCTTCGGCTTTCCTGTAGATCCGGATGTGAAAATGACATAGGACAGATTTTTTTCTGTCAGTTCAATTTCCGGAGGTGCCTCTGAAAAAGATTGAAATTCGGTCGGGTCTGAATCGAGACACAGGGTTTTTATTTCACCCACGTCGATTCTTGTTTTTAAATCAGACTGGGTTATTAAAATTGGGGAATTCATTTCATCCCAAATAGCCTGCAGTCGTTCATCGGGATAGGCTGGGTCTAAAGGTGCATAAGCACCCCCCGCTTTTAATATGGCAAGGATGCCGACAATACATTCAAAGGAACGCGACATAAAAATCCTGACACAGACATCGGGACCCACATTGACCGTCTTAAGATAGTTCGCTAAACGATTGGCCCTTTGGTCCAACTCGGAATAAGTTAAAGTTTCCCCTGCAATTTCCACTGCCGGAGAATTTGGATTTTCTTTTGCAACCTTTTCGATCCAATGATGGATGATGCCATCCCCCGGAAGGCTGGCCTCGGTATCGTTCCATTGGGATACAATTTTTTCATGTTCCTCTTTAGAAAGTAGCGTCAAACTGGAAACGGGTTTTTCTGGTTCATCCATTCCACTTTGTAAAAGATTTACGAAATGGTCTGCTAATCGGGATAGCATTTCACCATCAAATAATTCGACACTGCACCCAATTGTTCCCGAAAATATTTTTTCCTTTTCCTTTAGGTTGATAACCAGGGCAGGTTCGGAGGTTTCCAGATCATCGGGTAAAACAACATTCCGTGACAGAACGGAAGGGTCCCATACATTCAGGATTATCTTGTATAGCGGAGTCGACCCGGAGTCTTTCATCTCCAGGGCTTCGATTAGGGTTTCCTGTGAATACGAGTCCGAATCGGCAAGGACAAGGTTTTCTGTTGAAGCCAGAATTTGCTTAAAGGTCAGGGAGGAATCAATCCTGGAGATGTAATGGATTAGTTTGGGTGAAGAAAAACGGGGAGCGGTACGAGTTCCCAGAACAAATTCATTTTGGGAAGTGTAACGAAATATTAAAACTTGCAGAAGGGCAAACAAAACCTGAAACGGCGAGCAGTTTTGCTCCTTACAAAACGAATCAAACTTTTCTTTCAGGTCTTCAGGAATTTCAAAACCAAACATATAAGATTAGGCTAGGTAAACCTGCTGCCTTTTCCGGTGAGTTGTTTTTGTAGTAGAGAAACTTCCTTACCCTGACAATCCTCGATTCGGCCAATAACTTGCGATGGAAGATCGTGTTTTTTACAAATTTCAGCGATGGCTTCCACTTCTTTTTCACCCTCTACCACCAGGCAAAATCCGGTCCCCATATTAAAGACTTCAAACATTTCGGCTTCACTCACCCCACCTCTATCCTGAATCAGATTAAAAACTTCATGCACCGGTTGCAAATTGTCTATGACAAAACGAATGTTGTCGCATTCCACACGGTTGAGATTGCAAAACCCGCCACTGGTGATATGAACCATTGCTTTAAGATCGATTCCTGAATCGAGCATTTCCATTACCGGTTTCACGTAAATTTTTGTGGGGATCAATAACGCCTCTCCCAATGTCTGATCCAAAAACTCTTCGTAATCATTGACCCGAGACTTTTGCTCTTCCAGAGTTTCTCCCAGTAAAACCCGACGGGCCAGGGTAAGTCCGTTCGAATGGACCCCACTCGATGCCAGTCCAACAATGAGATTACCCGGCTTAATATTTTTTCCGGTATTGACCTTGTCGAGAGAAACATGGCCGATGCAGGCACCAATGAGGTCTATCCCCGAAATAATTTCTTTGATTTGGGAAATTTCTCCTCCGGATATACTGATATTAGATTGCCGGGCTCCTTCCGCCAACCCTTCACCCAACTGCTTGAACACCTCCGGGTCGGTGTGCGAACAGGCAATATAATCGACCATACTGACAGGACGGGCACCAACGCAAATAACGTCATTCACATTCATCGCCACGCAATCTATACCAATGGTGTCGTAACGATTGAGCATTTCAGCAATCAGAATTTTGGTTCCCACACCATCCGTTCCGAAAGCAATTCCTTCACCATTGCCAAGGTCAATGACGTTTGCAAAATAACCTATATCCGCTGCAAGGGGATAACGGTCACTGAATTTTCGTGTGGGTAAAACATGGCTGAGTAATCCTGAAAGTGCCGTTTCCGCCCCTTGGCTTGATACTCCGCTCTGGTCGTATTGGGATTTTTCTGATTCGGTCATAAAAACATTAAAAAGGTGAGTGTTTAAACATTTCGGCGGCTATCATACCTTGGAGTCCTACCACAAGCAATTCCCTTTCCTACTTTAATTTAATTGATCCCTGAAAAGGTTCGTTTTTCCGGCATTAATAATTTCACCCAATATTTAAGTTTACACTTACGTAAGTTTATACTAAAATAGATTTATGTTTGAAACCATACAGGCTCTGGCGGAACCCAATCGGTTCGCAATACTACAGTTACTGAAAAACTCTGAGTTATCTGCGGGGAAAATTGCAGACAACTTCAAGGACATCACTCGTCCAGCGGTTTCCCAACATCTGGGAGTTTTGAAAAATGCCGGACTCATTGTGGAACGAAGAGTCGGAACCAGCAGAATTTATCGCGTACAGCCAAAAGGGTTTTCAAAGCTCAAAACTCTATTAGAAGGTTTTTGGGACCCTAAACTGGAAAAACTTAAAATGGCGGCTGAAAAAGAGGAAAAGAAAAAAAGGAGAAAGTCATGACTGACTCGTTTGAATTGACACGTGAAATTTTTATAAACGCCCAACCTGAAACCGTATTTTCATTTTTAACGGAAGAATCAAAAATGAAGGAGTGGTATGGAGAAATTGTTGAATCTGATCCAAAACCAGGGGGAGTCTTTCGTGTTGCTAAAAAGGATGGAACCGCAGATTGCCGCGGCCACTATGTTGAAATCATTCCGAACAAAAAAGTAGTTTTTAACTGGGGAGGAATTGAAGGCCTTGAGCCGGATGAGTCTACTGTGGAAATTCTTTTAGAAGCAAAAGAAAGTGGAGGCACTCAATTAAAGCTGCGCCACTATAATGTACGTTTGAAATCAGCTGCGGATTCATTTGGACAGGGTTGGAAGGAGCACGCACTGCCTCTCCTCAAAATCGTGTCTGAAGGAGGAACTCCTGAGGGTCTTTGTTTCGAGTCGGGACATGAATGTGGACAGGAAACGTCCTAAAGAATAAAAAAAACCGCTAAACCTTACTGAATTTATGCACATAAAAATCTGCAACATCTTTTATTGATAAAACGCCTTCCACATTTTCATTTTTTTTGACGACTAAATGGCGAATGTTTTTGGTCTGCATTTTAAGAAAAGCTCTGACCATGGATTCTTCAATATCAATATAAAACATGTCTTTTGTCATTACCTTTGAAACGAGGGTACTGGCAGCAAAATCATTTTCTGCAACAACCTTTTTTAATAAATCAGTTTCTGTAAAAATTCCAACATAATGCTTCCCTTCTGTAACCAAAATAGACCCTACCTCATATTTTTTCATTCTTTTACAGGCTTCGTATACAGTCATTTTGGAACTGATGTGAATCACAGGTGATTTAAGAAAATCCTTGACCTTGTCCATGATATGTCCTCCCCGAGACCTTTACCCTATCTATATATCCGATATCTTTTTGAATTCGATTATTCCCTTAAAAAGGTATTCTGGTTTTTACCATTACAAAAACACAAATTGCAAGATTGACTGCCAGACCAATGATCCCTGAATGGATGCCGTTCACGCGGCTCCAACCCAATGCAATCAATATCATTGTTACCGCAAGGCCAACTAACATCCCTGTTAAAACCGTGCGGGCGTTTAATGATCGGCTATGGACTCCAAGATAGATGGCCGGAACACATTGAATCAATAATTCAAACTTTATTTTCAGTAATTGAATTAAATTTCCCTCATAAGCCAATGCGGCCCATACCAAGGGCACCATCAAAACCCATGTGATGTACTTTCCAACCTGTGTTAGATGCGCCTGATCTGCATCGGGCCGAAACGTTTTGGAATAAATATCATGTGTGATCATCGAACTGATACTGAGCAAAGCTGAATCGGCCGTTGACATCACTGCCGCCAATAAGGCCGCAAAGATAACCACCACCAGCCAGTAGCCGAATGCAGACTGTTGCATGATCTCCAGACACATTTGGGTCAACACCGTTTCAGAGGGGATGGGTCCACTTCCGGAAAACTTATTTTCCAAATCGGGAAGATGGGCTGCCATAAGCAAACCGATCATCACCGATACGAGAGCAGTTATCAATGGCATGAAAGCCATGACCGCGAGGGACCGTTTTAAAGTACCAACATTTCTTGCAGCATACACTCTTTGAATCGCCTGGGGATAAATCGCGGCTCCCAATCCAACCAATAGTACAAAGCTCATCCAGTTTCTTGCACCATCGCCATCGGGAGGTTTGATTTTATGCAGGGTTGCCGGGTCGCTTGCCAGCTTTTGAATTGCATCGGGGATGCTGCCAAACTGGGAAAATGCCAAACCCATGAGGATGATAAATCCGACCAGCAACATTCCTCCCTGTATGGCGTCGGTCCAGGCAACACTTCTCATTCCACCCAAAGATTCGTAAATCAACATGACCAGTGCGAGACCAATCACCCCCGCCCACATGGGAATTCTACCCTGCGAAATTCCTGCGAAAGCGGTTCCTAATGTACGCATTTGTGCCAAAGTGAAATTAGCCAACGCATAAATCATGATTACCGTTACTAGAATTCTTAAACCCTGGCTTTGATATCGATGAAAAATATAATCCCCGGGAGTCAGGAATTTATTTTCTCTGCTTAACCGGTAAAGCTGGGGAGCGAACAGCAAATAGCAGACAACAATTGCGGTCATAAAGTGAACACAAACCAAAAAGCTCAGTCCATGTCTATAGGTTGCACCGCTGAACCCCAACAAGGTATTGCCGCTGTATTGTGTTGCATATAAGGTGAGAAAAAGAACAGTAAAACCCAGGTTCCTTCCTGCCAGGAAAAAATCCTGCATATCGTCTTTTCGTCTTTGCTTGTAGGCATAAAAGCCAATTCCCAAAAGACTCAAAACATAAATGCCAACAATGATCAGGGCCCCCGGCCCAAATGGCAACGCTTCAATCATTGGGCTCTCCCTGATCTTCCGGATCACGCCAGACCCGCAGAATTACAAAGGCTATAAAAAAACTGATAAGGATACTTACGACTAGGGCGAACAAAGCCCAGGCTGGGATTCCCAGCCAGTTTCCGGTTAGCGGCCAAATGGGTGCCATCGCCAAAAACAGGATAACAATTCCAGCTCCCACCCAGGGAACCCGAATGGGATCTTTAAAACTTTTCTGGTTTTTCATGGAATTAGGAAAGAATTAAACCCTTTTTCTAAATTATACAAAAAGCTAGAATACACTTAATGTTATTCAACTCCCTCACATTTTTAGTTTTCTTCGTAGTAATTTTAGGATTTCACTACACCGTCTCCTCCTGGCGGGTTCAAAAGTCTATTCTGCTGATAGCCAGCTATATTTTTTACGCGGCCTGGAATCCTCCGTTCGTAATTTTACTATGGATTTCAACATTGGCAGACTGGTATGTGGCGAAAGCTCTGGCAATAGAAGAGGTGAGGGTAAAACGCCGGTTGCTTTTATCTGCCAGTCTTACGGTGAATCTTGGTTTGCTCGGGTTTTTTAAATACGGTGAATTTATTCTGGAAAATTTTGTCGAACTGGCCAGCCTTTGCGGCTTTTCTTATGTTCCCGCTAAGTGGGATATCATTCTTCCCGTTGGAATTTCATTTTATACTTTTCAAACCCTCTCCTATACCCTGGACGTTTACTTTAAAAAAGCTGAACGCTGCCAATCGTTTCTTGACTTCGCACTTTATGTAACTTTTTTTCCACAGCTGGTTGCGGGACCCATTGTAAGAGCAACGGATTTTCTACCTCAATGCGAAGAGCCTAAACGTGCCACTCGCGATCAATTTGGCTGGGGACTCTATTTCATCACTCTGGGATTATTCCAAAAAGTGGTTCTTGCTGACGGAATGTTATCTTCCGCCTCCGACACCGTTTTCAATTTTAAAGATGGTTCTATTTACTTTCTCGATGCATGGCTGGGACTCCTGGCTTTTTCTGCACAGATTTTTTGCGACTTCGCTGGCTACTCCACCTGCGCCATTGGCGTCGCTTTATGCCTTGGGTTTATTTTGCCGGACAACTTCCGTTCCCCTTATGCAGCGATTGGGTTTTCTGATTTCTGGCGCCGGTGGCATATCACCCTTTCCAGTTGGTTACGCGATTACCTCTACATACCCCTGGGTGGGAACCGACATGGAACCTCACGCACCTTATTCAACCTTATGTTTACCATGTTCCTGGGTGGGCTTTGGCATGGTGCCTCATGGACGTTCATCGTATGGGGCCTGCTTCATGGGACTTATCTGGTCGTTGAACATTTGTTGAAACAAAAATTTCCCGACCTCAATTGGGTCAAATCGCTTGCGGGTCGATTTATTCTTACAGGTATTACTTTCATTCTCGTGAGTATTGCATGGATTTTTTTTCGAGCGGGAGATTTTCCAACGGCTTGTATGATTTTGGGTTCTCTGATTAGTTTTTCAGGCGCACAAATTCTGCCGACCTTGGAAATCATCCAGGTTTCAGTTGTGGTTGGTACGCTGCTTGGATCGCATTGGTATTTGCATGAAAAAAGGCTGGAGCACGCCATGCAGGATATGCCGGCATGGTGGGTGGTTGTCATTTGGACCACCATGTTATTTGGAATAATTTTAATGCAGGGAGGGGCAAATGCCTTCATCTACTTCCAGTTTTAAAACATACGAGCTCACACGCATTATCCCCAAGCAACATTGGTTGCTGTTGGCGGCCGTTACTCTTGTTTTAACCGCTATGCTGACACTAGGGTGGGAGCTCTATGTCCGAAGCCTGGGATATGCACCTGTGCTCAATGACACCGAAGATTTATGGGCGAGTCGAAGGTCAATTGTTGATGAGGAACCGAATCGTACCGTTTTGATAGGCTCCTCCAGAATGCTGTTTGATTTTGATATGGATGTTTATGAAAAAGAGTTTGGGGATCGACCACTACAACTTGCCACTGTGGGAACCAATCCGGGACCTTACCTTGAAGACCTTGCCAATCATCCTGACTATTCGGGAACGGTTATTGTAGGTGTGGTGCCGGGACTTTTTTTCGCCCCGGGAGGTCCCCCCATGAAAAGTCCCATGAACCACTTGAAACGTTTCAGGGAATGGAGTCCGACTCAAAAATTCAGCCATCAGGTATCCAAAATAATAGAGAAGTGGTTTGCATTTTTAAACAATGATGATTTAACCCTGAACCAGTTATTTCTCGATCTAAAAATTCCAAACCGGGAAAAAGTAAAAGGCAAACCCGAGCTACCTCCCTATTTTCACGAAGTCGATGACGAAAGACAGGGAGGTATGACAGTTTTTGCAGCAAATAACATTTCGCTGCAAAAACGAATCCAACAAATCTGG
>JAYNIA010000005.1:0-89070 GCA_038108555.1 Nitrospinota bacterium
GTCTCACCATAAAAGGACCCACCCGAAATCGACTTTAATTAAAATTTTTATTTGGGAAACAAAAAGCTTATACCGAAAAATTTTTTCTTCTAAAAAAAGTTTACCGAAGTTTTAGCTTTTTACTTCTAAACTCTTCCCCTAAATGAGGGGGTTGTTAAATGTAAACCAGTAAATTTAATATTTTATTTGAGGTCTCTATTATTCAGGCTATCCTATGGATGATACCCTGAAATTATTTTTGAACGTCTCATAAAGGCAAATTCAAGGAAGCAAATAAAGCGGTACAGCAAACACAACGGCAATCACATAAAGCCCTCTAAGAAAGATTTATTTAATGGATATCTCGGCAATTTTCTCGACCAAGGATTTAATGCCTCATGGACAGTGTTTCTTGTGGAAGCCTGATCTTCTGGGACTGCACGTATTATCAGACGCGATTACAGCGCTATCATATTATGTCATGCCTATAGGGTTCTATTACTATATGCAGAGAAAAGAGGAAACGCATTTTAGGGAAATTTTTTATTTCTTCATTACTTTTTTTGTACTCTGTGGAACGAGTCACTTATTTGGAATTATAACGATTTGGAATCCTCAATATTGGATTGAAGGTTTCATCAAAGCAGGAACAGCAATAACCTCAATTATATCTGCAATACTCATATGGAAAATAATGCCGCAAGCCCTCGCCTTTCCCAGTCCCAAGAAGTTGATTGGAATTAATGAGACGCTTAAAAAAGAAATAAATGAAAAGCAAAGTCTGGCTGATAAATTTAGAATTTTATCTGATCGAAATGAATTGATTTTAAAATCTGCCGGAGAAGGTATTTATGGGCTAGATATAAATGGAAACACTACTTTTGCAAACCCTGCAGCCGAGCAAATGCTGGGCTACAAATTGAGTGAAATGTTAAATCATACTCAGCACGATTTAATTCATCATACTAAAAAAGAGGGAACTCCTTATGATCGTGAGGATTGCAAAATTTATGCTGCCCTAAAAGACGGAGTAATTCATCATGTTTCCGATGAGGTCTTTTGGCGAAAAGATGGTACCAGCTTTTCTGTTGAATATTTTTCTACTCCCCAAATAAAGAATGGGGAAATTAAGGGTGCCGTTGTAACCTTCCAAGATATTACTGAGCGAAAAGTTTCGGAAGAAAAATTAAGATTAAGCGAAGAGAGGTTCCGAACTATATTTCAGGAGGCTCCTCTCGGCGTTGCATTGATCGACTCCATTACAGGCCACATCTATGAAGTGAACAATCGGTTTGCTGAAATTGAAGGAAGAACAAGAGAGGAAATGGCGACAATTGACTGGATGAGCATAACTCACCCAGATGATGTTCAGGAAGATTTAGATAATATGGCAGATTTAAATGCCGGAAAAATATCTGGTTTTAATATGAGTAAGAGGTACATTAAACCTGAGGGTTCCTATGTATGGATCAATTTGACCGTCGCTCCTATTAAAATAAAAGATAAGGGCAATCCGCGTCACCTGGCCATGATTGAAGATATAACTGACAAAGTAAAAACCGAATTAGAATTAAAGAAACATAAAAATCATCTTGAAGAATTGGTTGAAGAGAGAACAAAAGAACTTAAAGAATCACAGGACAAACTTCATCATTCTGACAAACTGGCGAGTCTGGGAAAACTAGTAGGGTCTGTCGCGCATGAGTTTAACAATCCGCTTTTTGGGGTTACAGGGATAGTTGACCAACTGGGAGGTGAACTTTCCAAAGAGCAGCGAGAGAAGCTATCATCGATAGGAAAAAAAGAATGCTGGCGGATGGCTGGGATGATCAAAAACCTCCAGAGCTTCTATAAACCTTCAGAAGGAGTTGAGTCTGCCATTCAAATGAGTAAGTTGGTTGAAGATGTTCTTTTGATTATAGGTAAAGATATCAACCGAAAGGGAATTAATATTCTCCGTAATTTTTCTGATGATGAGGTCCCTATTAAAGCGGTAGAGGACCAGATCAAACAGGTTGTGATCAACCTTCTGCAAAACGCCGCTGATGCCATCTCTGGACCTGATGGCGAAATTTATTTGACCCTTCAGCCTGACAGCTCAAACATGACTCTTAAAGTTCAGGATAATGGTGAAGGTATTCCTGAAGAGAGTATTGGTAAATTATTTGATCCTTTTTTCACTACAAAGGGAATAAAGGGTACAGGCTTAGGGCTTTCTGTCAGTTACGGAATTGTCAAAAAACATGGTGGGGAAATTTCCGTAGAAAGCGAACCTGGCAAAGGCTCAACTTTTAATTTAACCTTACCCGCCCACAATTAAATCAAATGAAAAAATATTCCATATTGCTGGTTGATGATGAAGAATCAATTCTTCTAGTACTCAAAGGCTACTTAGAAAAAGAGGGCTATAAAACCACCATTGCTGAAAGTGGCAATAAAGCTGTTGAAATGATCGAGAAGGGTTATCATTTTGATCTAATTTTTACCGATTTGGTGATGGATGGGATAGATGGAATGGGTGTATTGAAAGAGGCAAAGAAAGCACATCCTGAAACAATAGTGATGATCCTCACAGGGTATGGTTCTTTGGATACAGCGGTGGAGGCAATGCGATTAGGGGCTTTTGATTATTTGCAAAAGCCTTGTGAAAAAAGTGAGTTGTTGATGAGAACCCAAAGAGGTATTGACCACCTGGTTCTGAATAGAAAAGTCAAAGCTTATGAGAAGATTCTTCCGGTCTGCTGCGTCTGCAAAAAAATTAGGGATGATGATGGCAAAGAACCAGGAACCGGGACATGGAAAGACCCTGATGTTTATCTTGATGAAAAAACAGAAATTGATACAAGCCACACCTATTGTGATGAGCACATGGAAGAGCTAAGGAAAGAAATTAAATTAGCCAAAGAAAAACATAAAAAAGAAAAAGAACATTCGGAGGCGGGCAAGTAAGATAAACAAAGTTGAATTTAAGAAAAAAAAATCACTTTCCTTTTCGAAAGAATTCAATGATAGTGAACTCTCAACAAACCTACCTTTGAGCCTTTAAAAATCTACGATCGATTTGGGCACGATCACGCCATCTGCTTTTGATTGAAGGAGCAGAATAAAGAAATCCGCCCGAAATCAAAAACTCCCTGAAAAAGTTAATTAAACACTTTTTATCCGCAGGTCGCAGGCGCGGATTTTGCCAGGCGTGCTTTTTCTGCACAATCATTTCCTTTACATTTTAATCCGATCATTTAGCAAAATACCTTGAGTTTTCGCTATTTATCGGTCTTTCGAACTGATGGAGTCCTTTGTGGTAAATGTAACTGTTTCTATGGTAGGGTGAAATGCTATCCCACAAACAGGGGATATATTTTCGCTAATTCCACGGGAATTCAATGAGCACCACTGCCGAACAGTTCCGCAAAATTGATATCGAATCGCTCAGTGAAACGGACGACCAAAAGTTCAATTTGTATGTAAAATCCAACGAGGGATTCGTCAAATTCACCGGTACGGAAAAATCGCATCAGGATAAAGTCAAACGTATGCTCAAAGCCGGTGAGTTAACTGAAGAACTCTATATCGATGTTAAGGAGCAGGAAGACTATTTCAAACAAATCACAGGAGGCCTCGCCTCGATCGCATCGGACGATGCCCTGACCCCGCCATCCGGGCCGAGAAAATTTACAATGTGTCCATGGCAATTATGAAGGAGTTTTTTGAAAACAGCTCCTCAACGAAAATATTAAGATCTGCCGACGAAATTATGGATGCCATGCAGACCTGCCTGGAGGTGACCAATCAGGGATTCGCCCTGCTGGCAAAAACCATGGTGAAAAACTATCCCGCTTACCTTCATTCGATCAACGTGGGTCTCTACTGCCTGAGTTATGCCGCCAAGAATAAAATGGGGAAAGAAGAAACACAGATTCTGGCCATTGGAGGTCTATTCCACGATTTGGGATTGACGGCCATCTCTGACGACATCCTCTACAAAAAAGAAAAACTGGATATGGACGAGGTCCAGTGGATGCGTTCACACACTCAGGAGGGAAGTGAGATCATTAAAGAATTGAAACTTTATAATGATGAAGTGGTTAAAATGGCGGAACAACATCATGAAAGTTTTGATGGCAAGGGTTATCCCTATGCGCTTGCCAAAGACCAGATTTCCTATTTCTCCCGGATCTACAAGGTGGCCGATGTTTACGAAAGCCTGACTTCGCCCGTGGTTTACCGCAAAGCCATGAAGCCTTTGGATGCCTTAACCATTATGACCCGCGATATGAAAAGTATGTTTGACCCCAAAGTTTTGCGAAATTTTATCACCCTCCTGGCCTGAACTTTCACCACCCCTGCAGGTCATTGATAACATTTGCATTGGATGGATTTGCCCCGGCATTTGCACGCTTATTCTGCCTCGAATCCCCCGATTTTAAAATTGGTTTATTGATAATAACTTGGGATTTACACTGCCTTGTGCTAATATGTCCTATAATCCTAAGACAACTCGGGAAGTAATTTACTAAGTATTTGGTACATCATTTGTGGTATGGGCAAAACAATCGAAAAATAAATAATTGAACCATCCTGATTTTCGGGTGGTTTTTTTTATGCCCTAAAATGGTGATTTCCAGATAAGTCTTATTTTTTTAATTGGGGACTGTGTTTATTTAGCTGAATTCAAGTCGTCCCACAAATTTTTGGGAGTAAAAGTACAATGGCTCAAGGTAAAGTAAAGTGGTTCAATGAAAGCAAAGGTTACGGTTTTATTGAATCCGATGACGGGGAAGATTGCTTCGTGCATTTTTCAGAAATCCAGGCAGAAGGCTTCAAAACCCTTCACGAAGGCCAGGCTGTGGAATTTGAAAAAACCATGGGCCAGAAAGGACCGCAAGCTTCAAAAGTAATACCTAAATAAATACAATCGGATGTCTTTCCCCGATAAGGCTTTATTTTATCGGCCATTTGACACGTTAGATTGAAATAACGACTTAGTAGAATTTTTGATAGAAAGGGAAGACAATGCATGAAGTTAAAGTTTTCGATGCTTCGGGAAACCTTAAAAAGGTAATTTCCGTAAAAACTTTGAATAAAAGAACTGACAAGCAAATCAATTCACCTTCTTTCTACAATAAGAAAGGTCGAAAGGTGAAACCGCTTGCTGATGAAGACATTAAATAAGAAAAGCCAGTGCTGAAAAGCACTGGCTTTTTTTTTATTCCCTCAGATAAAACCGATTAATACCAATCCCACCCTACCCCTTGGGCTCATAATAATCCAAACCGGAATGGTCGATCACCTTCTCACCCATCAGAATTCTTAATGTGTTTCTCAGTTTGTCGTCCTGGTCAAACAGGGAATTGACAGGCTTGAGGTCGGGTCGGCATTGGGGTGATTTGAAATAAAAAGACAGCCACTCCTGAATTCCGCGCATTCCTGCACGGCTGGCCAGATCCAGGAATAACACCAGGTCCAACACCACCGGCGCGGCAAGAATCGAATCTCGGCAAAGGAAATTCACCTTCAATTGCATTTTCTGTCCCAGCCAGCCCTGGATATCGATATTGTCCCAGCCCTCTTTCGCGTCTCCACGGGGAGGATAATATTCGATGCGGATTTTATGGTAGTAATCTCCATACAACTCCGGATAAAGATCGTCCTGGAAAATGCTATCCAGAACCGACCCTTTACTCACTTCTTTGGATCGGAATGAATCCGGATCATCAAGAACTTCTCCATCGCGATTACCCAAAATATTGCTGGAGAACCAGCCTTCCATTCCCAGCATTCTCGCTTTTAATCCGGGAGCGATGATCGTTTTCATCAAGGTCTGGCCGGTTTTGAAATCCTTACCCGCTATTGCGACATTATGTTTTAAAGCCAGCTCCACCATAGCCGGGGTATCGACGGTAAGACTGGGAGACCCATTGGCAAAGGGGACCCCCATTTTGATTCCTGCATATGCATAGATCATGGACGGCGGGATAATGGCCAGGTTATCTTTGAGTGCCTTTTCAAAACCTTCTATCGTCTTAAAGGCTTCGTGGTCCATATCTTCCAGATAAACTTCTGTGGACCCGCACCAGCACATGACCAGTCGGTCCAGATTGTGCTGTTTTTTGAAATTTTCCATATCCTGCATCAACATTTCCGCCAGCTCCATTTTATTGGCGGCTTTTTTCACATTGGGTCCCGACAGGTTTTTTACAAAGGCAGGATCAAAAACAGCAGACCAGGGTTTGATTTCTTCCAACTGTGTTCGGATCGGCTCCAGTTCCTGTTTATCAATGACTCCACAAGCCAGGGCGGCCTGATAGCAATTGTCGTCATAGATATCCCAGCCACCAAAAACAAGATCCTTCAAGGGAGTGAGAGGAACGAAATCCTTTATATAAGGGTATCGGGGATTGTCTCTTTTCCCCAGGCGAATACGAGACATTTGAGTGACCGAGCCAATGGGTTGGCTGAACCCTCCATTGACCAATTGCACCCCGGCTATGAGGGTAGAACTGACGGCACCCATTCCGGGAAGCAAAACACCCAGTTTCCCCTTTGGGGCTTCAATATCTCGAGCCATTCCATTATATGCATCTGTACTTTCATTCATAATTTGCTGCCTTTACCCTTGAAATGTTTTTATTAAAAATTATATTTGTTAAAATGTTTATTTGAGATTGATTGTCAAAAAACAGGCTGGACATAAACAATATATATTACAACACACCAAATATTAATAGTAAGTAAATAAATTTATAATAAAAATTACTTTCTTTTTTCCATTTTGAGCCATAGAGGTGTATTGTTTCACCTAATAGACAGTTTTTTTTCAAATTTATATGACCTCAAGCACTGAAAAATCCCTTCCTGTCGCAACGGAAAGAAACTCCTGCGGAGTCCTTTTCCTCAAAAATCCGGGAAAATATGAAAACCCTGCAGAATGGTACTCTTCAAAAATTGCGGGGGTTCCTTTTATCCTCAGAAACCTCATAACGCTGCAAAGGGCTGATATAAAACCCCTTGCAGTTTTTATGGAGGACCCTAATGGAGATTTTAAGCAATCCTTTGAAAAAACCCTACAAGATTCACGGTTACAACAAGCGGTTACCTGGATTGGGAAGATTTCCCAGCTAAAAGAATGGATTCAAAATAACTCCAACCCGGTTTTTATCTTTAATGGATCTATTCTCCACGACAAAAAACAATTGCACCAACTCATCCATTCAGAAACGCAAAACAGGAATGAATACATCGCCCCTATTGACCCGGAAAACCTTCAGGATTTACTTTTAGAGGGCCCTGTAAAATCGGCTGCAAGTTCATCTGAATTAAAAAATTTACCGGTTTATGTTTCGGGTCCCAAAGAAAGGGAAATTTTAACCCCCCAAGATTTTAAAAGTGTCCACGAAGCACAGGTTAAAGGCTCGGGACTGCATCATGACAGCCCCATCACTCGAATTCTTTCGCGGCCCGCATCCCGTGTGTTAACCCGCTTGTTTTTGAATACACCCATCAGTCCCAACCAGATCACTATTATCAGTTTCTTTTTTGGATTGATGTCTGCCTTTCTCTTTTTTCAAGGGTTGTACGAATGCGGAGTCATTGCCTCCATGTTATTGGTTTTATCCACCTGGATAGATGGGGCTGATGGTGAAATCGCCCGTCTAAAGTTTATGGAATCTGACATTGGAAAAAAACTGGATATCTATTGCGACAACATCATCCATTTTCTGGTCTTCACTGCCATCGGGTGTGGTGCCTATTTTAAATCAGGTGAAAGCCTGTTTTTATTTCTGGGAGGATTAGCCGGTTTTGGAGGTTTACTATCCTTCTTCCTGCTCAGCCCCATCCTCCTTGAAAAAAGATCACCGGCTAAACAATTGTTCCATGTCAGCGAACCCGAGCTCGTGGAAAAATTCGCGAATCGGGATTTTATTCATTTCCTGTTATTGGTTTCTTTAATCGACCAGCTTGAAATATTTATAGCGGTTGCTGCTGTAGGGTCAAATATATTTGCCGGGTATCTGGTCTATTCCAGGTTCAATAAACTGAAAACCGTTTGAGAATTTTTATAGGTTGGATTTTTCAGGCGCAGTTTTCAACCAAGCTGGACAGGTACTCCTCAGCCTGCTTGAAGTTGTTCGGGTCGTCAATGTCACACCAGAAGAGGCCGTTTATGGAAACCGCCCTGGCCTTTCCTTCCTTTGCCAAATAACGGACCCCTCCTGAAAGTGAGTCATCCCCATCTTTTGCTGAATGTTCAATGGCAGTAAACAGCTCCGGGTTACAAAGGAAAATCCCGGTATCAAAACAATTGTAAGACTCCATGCCTTTACCAATTTGCTTGATTTGATTTTTTTCCGCCAAAACCCGGGTTACATCATCCATATCTACAAAGGAGTTTTTAAGGTCTTCATCTACAGCCAGTGAAATCCCTTTATTTTGGGCAGATTGACGAATCAAAAGACGGGCAATCTCAGGGTCAAAAATATGATCTGCCATCATCAGCAGAAAAGGCTCATTTAAATAAGGTTTGGCTTTTAATACCGAAATGCCATTTGCCAAAGCCCAATCTTTATTTTCAATGGTCGTAATAGGAATCCCTTTTGTCCGACTCACTTTCTCCAAATGAGCACGGACACTATCCCCCTTATATCCCACAACCACATAAATATCATCCGCACCCGCTTCCGTAGCCGAATCAATTACTCTCTCAATAAGCGGAGTATTTTTTAAAGGGATCAATGGTTTCGCTTCAGCAAGGGATCGCAATCGACTGCCTTGCCCAGCTGCAATGATTAGACATTTCATAATCATCAGGGATAAAAAGGTTGGTAAAATCAGGACATATTGTTACATATAGAGAGAACCTCTTCAACTCTTTGTTTTATTGAAATTAGCCCGTATCTTTTCATCGCTCATTTTCTTCGCAGCCATTTTGGTGGACCCAGAAAATTTTGCCAACCCAGGCGAATTAGGGTATTTAATTCTGCTATTTACCATTCAGTCCTGGTTATTTGAAGTGTTGTCAAGGATGCCAGCGGCGGGCACTTCGAGTAAATTGGAGCCCCCAATAGACCTGAGCCCCAATAGCAGAAGGAGGGAGGATGTACCAAAGCACACCCCCCAGACTTAACATCAAGACGATGAAGCAAAAATCACTGCGAATCACTCGGGCGTTTAGAACAAAGCGATCCATTTTCGAATCATCTTCCTTCATTGAAGTTTCTTCTTCAGTCAACTGGCTCGAGTGCGGTTTGGTCCTGTTTTGGTATAGTTCGAGACCATAGTTTATCGTCCCACCAATGCCTGCCAGCAAACCTGACCACCACCAGATCTGTTGACCCGTAACCGAAGTGGCACCCCAGCCCAGACAAATAAAAAATTCAGCATGAACAATCCAATCCACGAAGGTATCGTAGCGCATCCCGAAAATACTTCGCATATCCTTGATCCGGGCTATTTCTCCATCACAATTGTCCAGCACATAACAAATCAAAAATAAAATCGACCCCGTAAGAATAGCCAGGTAATCACCTCGAAGGCAAACCAACCCTGCCGACAAACCAAAAATCAAACTCAATGTAGTTATTTGATTTGGTGTAATCGGAGTCTCCTTCAAAACCATTGTCACGTGATAAGACAAATGCCTGATCAAAGGTTGAATTTTTTTAGGAGGCTCCAGGGGTAACCCTGCCTTGGTTTTAAACGTTGGGTCTGTAGTATTTATGATTTTATTGCCGATTAAAAAGTGGAAGGATTTTGACTAAACACACAATAATTAATATTGAACACCCTAAACCTTACTGTCGCATTCCTATTTATGCAATAGAATTCAACTTTCTCCCCCTCTACATGGTCATTTTTTACATTTAGCTTCGAGAGTTTAAAAATCCTCTTCAGTTAATACCGCCTCTTCTACCTTTACGAGACACCCTTTTACATCCAGATACACAATTCCCTTATTATTAATTTGATAAGATTTTGAACTACCCTGATGCTTTGCCTTAACCAAAAATTGCTGTTCCATTCCATTAACAACAACGATCTGGATTTTCTTTTCTTTGGCACCAAAAAATGTATCAACTATCGCCTGTGAGCAAATCTTACCGGGGCCTTGTTTTAGCCAGAATACCTTGCATCCCATATAGACTTTATCCAAAGCCCAAATGGGAGCGGAATCGATGTCTTTTCGACCTTTTACATTCTGTTCATTCATTACCACCCAGGTGATCCCTATAATTACTAATAGAAATAAAAATCTAATAAACCCGGAGTGATTCTTTTTCCGTACATGCCGAATCTTTTTCTCAGGCTTTTTTTTAATCCTACGTCTGGTTATATGCTTGACTACATGTTTAGTCATAACGGAATCTCTCTGGCTCCACTGGTTTCTTCCATTATATCCGTGCCGATGCTAACTACCCACCTTTCCTTTAGATGCCTATATATATTAGGAACTTTTAAGGGAAGAATTATTCCAAATACAATTGATTTTGTTGGGCACACGCACTTGAAATTGCTACAATTAATTCATGCCATTAAGAATTGCACTTGTAAATATGCCCTTTGGGTTCCATATATATCCCTCAATCCAATTGGGCACCCTTACCACTTTGTTTAAAGCAAAAGGATGTGCGGTAAAGAGCCATTATCTAAACCTTTATTTTGCGCATCAACTAGGGTTGCCTGTTTACAACCAACTCTGTGAGAAAAGATTCCTGGTGGGAGAGTGGCTTTTTTCGCACATCCTTTTTGGGGATAACCCAAAAAACCTGGACTATCCAAATCATTTTGCCCCTCATATAGATGAAATTTGCCAATCCATTGACAGGCCTAAAGAATTTTTATTGGATGTAAAAACCAAAATGGTCCCGGAATTCCTTGAATGGTGCCGGGATGCGGGCAAATGGGAAGACTTCGATGTCGTGGGTTTTTCTTCCACCTTCAATCAAAACATTGCCAGTTTGACCCTGGCAAAAATGATCAAAGAAAAATTTCCACATATTAAAATACTTTTTGGCGGTTCCAATTTTGAATCCGAGATGGGCCTTGAATATTTTCGAGTCTCCCCCTGGGTGGATTACGTTGTTCCGGGAGAAGCAGAAGATATTTTACCCAACCTGGTCGATTATCTGGAAAAAGGGGGCCCGGTTCCCAAAGGGGTTATTCATCGTTGTGAAGGGAAAGTCCTTTATGAAGAACCGGAAGCCATGTTCGGGAATTTTACCGAATATAAAGCGCCTGACTATCAGGACTTTTTCGATCAACTCAGGGAAATCGATCCTGGCTCTTCTCTGTTGGAAAATCCAGTCATTCTATATGAAACCGCAAGAGGTTGCTGGTGGGGAGAAAAGCATCATTGCACATTTTGTGGATTGAACGCCAACACGATGAAGTTCAGGGCCAAGCCGATGGAACAGGTTCACACCGATCTGGCTGAACTCTCACAAAAACATGACTCGTTTCGGTTTCGTCTTGTCGACAATATTCTGGAAATGAAATACATCGATGGGGTTTTTGGAAATCTGGCAGAAAAAAATTTTGATTTACAGTTTTTCATCGAAGTAAAAAGCAACCTGACCAAGAAACAAATTAAAACATTGGCTCATGGCGGAGCAAAAGTTATTCAACCGGGAATTGAAAGCTTCAGCACAAATCAACTCCAGGAAATGGATAAAGGAGTTCGACCGATTCAAAACATCCTCTGCATGAAATGGTCAATGTATTACGGCATCGAAGTCAACTGGAACATTCTCATTGGGTTCCCCGGTGAAACCAACGAAGACTATCGACAACAAATCGACTTGATTAAACTTTTGTTCCATCTGCCACCCCCGGAATGTGTGGGAGACCTATGGCTCGAAAGGTTCAGTCCTTACCATATGCGACCTGAAGATTATGGGGTGACGATCACGGCACCTGGCGAAGCGTATCCCTATGTTTATGACGATCCCAAAATAGATCATATGAAAATCGCCTACGATTTTGAATTCGAAACTTCAAATCAAATTGATCCTGCACTCAAGCAGGAGTTGTACCAAGTGGCAGCGGAATGGAAAAGGCGGCACCAGTCAGAACAGCTCCCTTTCCTGATTTTCACCAAGTCTATGGATTTCGTAAAAGTCTATGATGACCGGACCCTGCAATCGACACAGATTCGACTTGAAGGTGCGGCAGCCAGTGCATTTGTTTTTTGCAACGAAGCTGCAAAAACCATCGATCAAATTAAAGAACATTTGGCGGAACAGAACATTGAGGGCTCTGCTGAAGAGGCGATTGCTTTCCTTGAAGGAAAAGGACTTGTATATGGCGAACGTGGCAAATACCTGAACCTCGCTTTACCCCATAATTCAAATTTATAAAAAAGTTCATGGTCGAACGAAGGATAAAAGGCGAGCGTAAGCTGCAAAAAAAATACAACACCCGGAAAAGTGCAAATTCGTTTTATCAAACCCAGGTGCTGGATTTTTTAAATAGGGAAATGCAGGATTTTATTTCAGAGCAGGAAATGGTCTTCCTGTCCACTGCAGATTCAAAGGGGGAATGCGATGCCTCTTTTCGTGCGGGACCAAAAAGTTTCGTAAAGGTTATAGATGATAAAACACTGATGTTCCCCGAATTTAAAGGAAATGGTGTGATGGCAAGCATGGGGAACATTTTAGAAAATCCACGAATCGGATTGATGTTTATCGACTTCTATCGCTCTTCCATTGGACTGCACGTAAACGGAAAAGCAGAAATAATTACCGAATTTCAGGCAGGAAAACTGGTCAACCCCATCGATAAAGCCAAAGCCGAAAAAGAGGGAAAACACAAAACAAAAGTCTGGATTAAGGTGAAAGTGGAAGAAGCCTTTATCCACTGCTCCAAGCATATTCCAAAACTAAAAAAGCTGGATAAAGTCATCCACTGGGGAACGGACGATGAAAAACTAAAAGGGGGAGACTTTTTTAATACCAACGAGTGCAAACCTTAACCCATTCCCACTCCTGCAAAAGGAACACCTGCAAGTTCCGCCATTTCTTTTTTCCACGTCGTCAAATCGTTTAAATTGAACTCATTTAAATGCGTATGGCCACACGCCCGGTTCAATACTTTCATCAGCTCTACCGAAGCATTAAAAAATTTTGCCAGCCTCGCCGCAGATTCATCGACAAGCAACCTTTTTCTCAAGTTCTCTTTCTGAGTAGCTATTCCAACAGGACAGTTGTTGGTATGGCAGGCCCGCATGCCGAGGCATCCTATAGCCTGAAGGGCGGAGTTGGAAACCGCAATTGCATCTGCACCCAGGGCCATTGCCTTTGCAAAATCTGCGGGGACTCTTAATCCACCGGTGATAATGAGGGAAACATCCTGCCTTCCTGCCTTATCCAGATATTTTCTGGCGCGGGCGAGTGCAGGAATGGTGGGAACTGAAATATGATCGCGAAAAATCAAGGGGGCTGCACCTGTTCCTCCTCCGCGACCGTCCAGAATGATATAGTTCACTCCGATTTTCAAAGCCGCTTCAATATCATCTTCAATTTGCTGGGCCGAAAGTTTGTATCCGATAGGAATCCCCCCCGTCTCCTCTTTCACCTGATCCGCAAAATCTTTTATCTGACTCACATCCGTCCAATCAGGAAAACGGGCGGGGGAAATGGCAGGCTCTCCTTCTTTCAGTCCCCGGACTTCGGTAATTTTTCCTTTCACCTTGTCTCCCGGCAAATGTCCTCCGGTTCCGGTTTTCGCTCCCTGCCCCCCTTTAAAATGGAAGGCTTGGCATTTTTTCACCTTATCCATGGAAAAACCAAACCGGCCCGATGCTAACTCATAAAAATATTTTGAATTCGCCTCCTGCTCTTCTGGAAGCATGCCCCCTTCTCCGGAACAAATTCCCGTTCCCGCGAGCTGCGCCCCTTTCGCAAGCGATAATTTGGCTTCTTCCGAAAGCGCCCCAAAACTCATGTCGGAAACAAACAAAGGGATTTTTAATTTCAGAGGCTTTTTTGTAGAGGGACCAATAATAGTTTCTGTACCAATTTCAACTTCATCGAGTTGGGGAAACTTTGATATTTGTGCGGTCACAATTTGGATATCATCCCATTGGGGCAGTTCATCTCGAGGAACTCCCATTGCCGATGCGGGCCCATGATGTCCCGTCTTTTCCAAACCATCTTTCGCCAGGGATTGAATGAAAGAAACATGCGGCTCATTTGAAGTACCTTCGGTATCTGCGTAAAGCCCCAGATATTGATCTCTATTATAAGGTTGGGGGTTATCCTTTTCCCATTCACTGATTTCAACCTCATCCACCCAGACTTTTCCCTCTTCAATCCATGTAGTGAATTTGACCAAACGCTCATCATTATCATATTCGCTGATTCCCGTGTCGTAGCGAAAATCCCAACGGTGAACCCCACAAATAATATTATTCCCTTCAATAAAACCATCCGCTAATAGAGCTCCTCGGTGCAGGCATCTTCCATAAAAAACAGAAACCTGATCATCGTATTTAATGACCACAAGGTCCACATTTGCGATCAACGCATAGGCGGGGTCACGATCCGCAAGTTTATCCCAATCGGCAATGGCAACTTTATTCATGATGAGTATCCAAAAATTTAGTTAGGTTTTATAAAGTAATGACAAAATCAATGTACCTAATCTTTGTAAAAGAAATTTTAAATTCCTTACAAATTATTATTTTTCCTCCAGGTGAAAGGAAAAGCTCATTTATTAGAGGACGGTTTTTTGAGGGTTTCTTTTTTGGACTTCTTATCTTTGTCTATAGGTTTTTTGGCAATACCCCGGCGGTCTTCTTCAGTTCTTCTTTCAGCACTTTTTCTGCGGTTTCCCCAAATCCTTGACTTGTCTTTGAACCTTCTATCCTTTTTCCTTCTTTCTTTTTTTTCTCTTGTTATTATTTCTTTGCAAGAGTACTCCCGCTCTGACTTCCATTTAATTTGAATATAGGGAGGGAATACGGTTTCTTTATCTATATAGGATGATTCAATATCGATTGCGGAAAGATTGGTGGCAAAACTCAAATTCGCGCCACGGAGGTTGGCGTCTCTTAAAAAAGCTCCTTGCATATTGGCTTTTCGCAAGTCGGCACGTTGCAAATCTGCCTCTCTCAAATCTGCTTCGGTAAGATCGGTTTCGCTTAAGTTGGCTTCAACAAGGATTGTGCCTCGAAAATCTGCAAAGCGAAGATTCTTCCCCTGCATTTCAGCTTTGGTCAGGTCTTGTTTAGAAAATTTCAGATTTCCCGGTTGATCGCTAGACATCTTTTCTCCCAATCTGCCTCATTTAATAAAGAAAGACAATTTTGGCTTAAACTTATTTCACAAGGATAATGTTGTCAAGGTTTCAGGCACCTATAAAAACACTGAAAGGGCGGTGTAGTATTGATCTTCAATATCCTTTTTCAACAAATCCACAGGTAGTTCTCTATATTCGAGGTTTTTAAGAGTCTCTTTTTTAACGGGATTGGGAATGGTTTCCCCACTCGACCCCAATTTGAGTTCGTCGACGATACAATCGGCAATGTGAACCACTTGTGTGATCAATGGAAACTCTTTCGATTTTTTGGGCCGATGGTGAAAATAAACGGGTTCGAATAACGATTGTGGAAGCCCCCAGCCTTTTAACAATCTTCCACCGAACTTGGCATGGCTTGAGCCCAACACCTCCCTCTCCACTTCAAATAAATTTTCTCTGTTGGTCTTGCATCGCTTGACAATTTCCTCAGCTTTGGAGGGAAACTTCTTATAAATGACCAGACTTCCAATGTCATGCAACATTCCAACAAGGTAAAAGCTTTCCAGGTTTCTTTGTCCCTGACGGTCTGCAATAACTTTGGCCGCCACCCCACAGGCAATGGAGTGTTTCCAAAACGAATCCATATTAACGATTCGTTTGGGAATATCGCCAAACTTATCGATCACTGAAGTTGCCAGAACCAATTCCGTCAACTGTTTCGTACCAATTATCCGCAGAGCATGGCTGATAGTTTCTACTTTCGATTCCAATCCATAAAAAGGACTGTTTACAATTTTCAAAACCCGAGCGGCCAGGGAGGGATCGTGCCCAATGATACCAGAGAATTCCTTGAATGAACTTCTCGGATCATCCAATGCTTTTTTTAACTTGAGATAAACGTGAGGTGGAGACGCCACCCAGTCTTTTACCGCTTCATCTACATCAGCAGACATAACCTTTCCTATCAAAAACCTTTATTTCTTTTCCACTACGATTATGGCACCACGCATGGTGGCATTATGAATTGCACAAAAATAATCAATCACACCAGGAGTCTCATCGATTTTCACTTCATATTCTTTAACAAGAAAACTTGCGTTGAACTTGTCATCATGGATTGGCGATTTTCCGCTGGTAACGGTATGCAACACCTCTTCTTTATTCACCCACTTTACCGTATCCCCTTTTTTGACTTCTACTACTGCTGGAAAAAATGCTGATTTGAAAATTTCCACTTCAACAGTTTCTGAATTTGCCGAAATTGCAAAAGGAAAAATAAGAAAAATTTGAAATATAAAGATACGAATACACATATTTTTATTTCACTTTTTCAGGGTCCGCAGCACAGCGAAAACCTAAATCACCTGCCTTGACTATGGGCTCATACCAAAAACGGGCTGCAGATCTAAGGAAGAAAGGATCATTCTTATAGGACCCTCCTCGAATAATTAAAAACTGGCCTGCAGGAGGACCCTGTGGGTTAGTATCTGGATCGGTCTTTGCGCTCATTTCATAAAAATCTTCCTGATACCAGTCGGCAACCCACTCCCAAACATTCCCATTCATGTCGTGGAACCCCCATGGATTTGACTTTTTTTCTCCAACCGGATGGATATCTCCTGAGGAATTCTCCTTAAACCACGCGTAATCACCTTCCATAGTTTCACCCCAGAAATAGGGGGAATTGGTTCCTGCGCGATTGGCATATTCCCATTCAGCTTCGGACGGAAGTCTTCCACCTTTTTTTCGACAATATTGTTCCGCTTCTATCCATGAAACATTAGAAACGGGAAAGTTCAAACCTTTTTGGGTGGAAGGATTGAACCCCATGACGGAATCAAATTCTTTTTGTGTTACTTCAAATTTATCCATATAAAAGGAAGAAACACAAACTTTATGGATGGGCTCCTCAGAAACAAATTCTTCGCTGCCCATTTGAAAACAACCCGTTTCCAATAAAATCATCTCTGAGCGGCCCATCATTTCAGAATGAGCCTTTGAACCTGGGTAAATCACTGCCAACCCAATAATTACTATTTGGATAAGGACTCCTCTGAAAAATTTTTCTTTGAATGAAAAGATATTATCCTCCTCCCAACTCGGGAAAAGCCCATTTTTTTATTACTACTGGCAATTCAGCAGGGTCTTCATAACCTTCTGCAATCAATTGATTGTTTTCATTGTCTGCAATAATTACCACCTGTCTTCCTCTTTCCATTTCCGGTTCATTTGGGATCAGCAAAAGATTTTTCGGTATGAAAGGAATACCTGTTTTTTTAACCATGGCTTCTTCTTCAGGGCTAAACTCCATTCCCCCTTCATAGGGAGGCCATTCCGCCGCGCCCATTTCAGAAAACATCCAGTTCAAAAAATCTTCAGGAGTCCCTTCAGGGTAGCCCGCAATGAAGCTCGATCGTTTTAACTGGCCCTCCGAAGACATGTACCTCAAAACATCAATCCCTTTTCTAAGTTCAATATTTTCTGTGGGTGCCGAGCAATTACTCAGATAGAAAAGGGGCAAGACCAAGATAAAACCAATGCCATACCAAAAATATAGCTTGTTTATTCTCTCCAGCATCATAGGAGAAACCTTTCAAAAATTATTTTTCAAAGTCTTCCCTTTTGTAACCAAAAAGAACATAGTATTCCTCGATCCGTTTACGTGAGCGTTCTTTCCAATATTCCCTGCCTTCCATTTCAAAATACTTTTCCGCCTTCAGCATATGCTTTAAAGCCTTGAAGTTATTGCCCTTCACTTCATAAACAAGGGCAAGATAGAAATGGGTATTTGCATGTTCCTTGTCATAACGCAGTGATTTTTTGAATTCGGCAATGGCCTTGTCATTGTTTCCATTTAAATGATGCATGGCCCCACGCTCAAAATGTTTATGCGCCAAATCAGCCTGCGCCTCTACATTGGATGAGAAACAAAATCCGGCCAAAAAGATACCAGCACAAACCTTCAGCAAACCGTTTGCATTCACCTTTCCTCCTTTTACAAGGCGCTTCAGTTTTAACAGTACTTTTATTTTAGCAATATTTTTTTCAACACAATAATCTATAATAGGATTCTTGAGAAATTTTTAAATATCTGCCAAATGAATAATAAAACCTTACCTGTAACATTGCTGTCAGGGTTCCTCGGCTCCGGGAAAACGACCCTTCTCAATTATATCTTAAAGCAAAATCACGGTAAGCGGATCGCAGTTATTGAAAACGAGTTTGGGGAAATAGGAATAGATTCGGAATTCGTTATTGGAGCGGACCGGGATATTTTTGAAATGAGTAATGGCTGTATCTGCTGTTCCATACGCGGCGATCTGATTGAAACCTTGAACCGTTTACTGGAAAAGCAACAAGCTTTTGACCACATCATTATTGAAAGCACCGGACTGGCCAGCTCCGGCCCGGTCGCTCAGGCATTTCTTGTTGAAGATGAGCTATCACGCTCACTGGTTTTGGACGGCATTATTACACTCGTTGACTCAAAGCATATATTGGAAACTCTCAAAGAACAGGAAGTAGCCACGGAGCAAATCGCTTTTTCAAACGTTATTTTGATTAACAAAACTGACCTGGTAACTGAAGCCGATTTGGCGAATCTTGAAAAAAAAATAAAAGAAATAAATCCGACAGCAAACATTTACCGGACTTGTTATGGTGAAATGGATTTGGATAAAATTTTAGGAATCGGAGGTTTTGATTTAAATAAAGTACCCGATGAAATGGCCTCTTCCTCACATCACCATGATTTGGAAGATGGCATCTCGTCGGTGTCTTTGACTTTTCCGGGCTTTGTTGATCCCGCTCGACTGAACTATTGGCTGCAAATGTTATTTTTAGCTGAGGGCATGAATGTCTTCCGTGGAAAAGGAATACTGAATGTTGAAAACTCCACCAATCGCTACGTGTTTCAATCGGTTTTCATGATGTTTGATGGGCGATTTGACAAACCCTGGGGTGAAGAAAAGCAAGAAAATAAAATGGTCTTTATCGGACAGAATCTGGACCCGCAAAGGCTTGAAACCAGCCTGAAAAATGCAATAACCTAGACATGGAAAATAAAATTCTCTAACACTGAAATTTCTTATGTCTGAAGATTCCCGAGGAAAAAAAGACGATTCGAATGAAGTCGAATTAAGTGAAGAGGAACTGAAGGAGGTTCAACGACTCAAGGCCAAGGCTCAGGCTGAAAAAAAGAAGGTTTTGGATTCGAAAGATAATCTTTATGGCGCGATCCTGGCCGATTTGGATTTGACAGAGCTGAATCTTGAAAATGCAAATATGGCTAAAGCAAATCTCAGCAATGCAAACCTGAGCCAAACCAACCTCAGTAATGCGAACCTCATAGAAGCAGATTTAACTGGGGCCGATTTATCCAATGCGGATCTCCACGATGCCTACTCCCCGGATGCGGAATGGGTTGCGGCCAATCTTACTGGAGCCGATTTAAGATGGGCGGATTTCAGCTGGTCAACCCTCAGCGAAGCTAATTTTACAGACGCCGATCTGGAGCAAGCAGACTTCTCGGAAACAACCCTAGTAGCATCAAATTTCACCAAAGCCAATCTTTCCGGTGTCAATTTTGAAAATGCAAATTTAATGGATGCGAGACTCAATGGGACCGACCTGTCAGAATCATTGAACCTGAGTCCTGAGCAAATTGAATCAGCCGAGTTGGATCGTGCGACTCAATTGCCCCCCTATCTTGAAATAAACTGGAAAGGCAAAGGGGAATACGAGGTAACCAAAAAAATTCAGAAGAAAACCAAACGAAAAAAGGCAAAGAAAAAATCCTAAAAAATATCCTCAGGAAGGATTGGCTTCGAAGCGGATCACTTCATATTCAGATGCTTCATAACTTATTTCGATAGGCCGACAACAAATTTCGCAATCTTCGATGTAGTTTTGCGTGGGGACAGACAAGTCTATCAAAACAGAAATCTTTTGCGCACAATACGGACAAACAAAAAACTGCTCATGCTGATCCAATTTCTTCCTCCACCTTTAACCGAAATCTCCGCTTTATGCCCCACAATTTAAATATCGTTTTGGTTGAGCCTGAAATTCCCATGAATACGGGAACCATTGGCAGGCTTTGCCTTGCAACAGAAGCTACCCTCCATCTTGTAGAACCTCTTGGTTTCGAAATGGACGATTCAAGATTAAAACGGGCGGGCCTGGATTATTGGAAACATGTAAAGGTAGAAACTTACCCCAGCCTTGAAAAATTTTTTCAACAAATTCCACCCGATGCATCGAAAATATTTTTTTCAACCAAGGGGAAAAAGGAATTTTTCGAACACTCCTTCCAGAAAAATTCCTATCTGTTTTTTGGCAGCGAGACGCGGGGCCTGCCGAAAAGCTTGTTGCACGCCCATCCAAATATTACCTACCGGATACCCCAGTATGACGACCGGATTCGTTCCATTAATCTTGCAAATGCCGTAGGAATTGCCGTTTACGAAGCCATCCGCCAATTGGGTTATAAGTAGCTCCCGCGCAAGCGGCCAAAAAATTACTCAAACTCTTTTTCCCCGGGTTTGAATCCAAATTTCCTGTAGAAATCTTTTAGTAACCTGCGGGATTCCATTTTATTTACCGAGTCATCCCTTTCACCAAAAAGGTTTCCGGCTTTAAGGATATGCCGGATTGCTTTTTCTCCTTCTCCGAGGCTTTCGTAAAGAACCCCCAGGTTAAAATGGGCCTCTGCCGAGTTGGAATGAATTTTAATTGTTTCCTCAAACTCTTTAACTGCTTCGCGGGTTTTTCCAGCTTTGTCATAGGCAGCGCCAAGATTGAAATGTGCAGCTGGATCGTTGGGATTTAAACTCAGCTCTGCTTTTCTTTGTTTTACTTCCTTACTTTCAAAAAATCCCATTTTTATAAGCCCATATCCCCCAACTCATCTTCCTCAAACAACTCCATTAATGATTCTCTTGAGTCACTTTGAATTTGTTGTTGTTCGGTCCGATCGATATAATTGTTGACCCGCTTCAATTGCTCCTGGGAAATATTACAAAAGTTCAACCTTTCCATGACCGATTCTTTGCCAAGATAATCTAATAGCTTGCCAATGGAATTATGCAGAAAAGGTGTCAGGACCGATTCAACTCCTTCAAAATCCACTTCGACAGATCTTCCTTCTTTAAGCTCTGGATAAATCTGCTCGAAAAATTCCCGTCCATCATCAATGGAGGAGCAGTTAACGCCAATGGTTGAAACCAGTTTAATTCTCATAAATTATAATTTTTCTTAAGGTTACGAATGTACTGCCTATAATACCCCGACCCCTGCCAATAAAATCTGATTTATTCCAATTTCATGGCTTTTTTCCAGATATCCATGCAGGTTCCGTGCAATTACCATTTAATTCCCCTAAAATCTTCCGATAAGTTGTTATAATTTAGGGATATATAACAACCAATTTTTCAAATGCCAATTTCTGCGAATTTCTTTAGATTGCACACCGCAAATCTTCGGTCCCATTTAATCCGAAGTTCTTTTCTTTTAGCCTGTCTATTTCTTCAAATATTTTGCTTTCCCCATAATATTGCGGCACAAATTGCTGATTCTTTCCAATTTGATGCATCAGTTAACGAAGAAGTTTTACGCGACCAGGAAATTCTTCGCGAACAAATGCGGTTGAACCAGGAAATCCTCCGTGAAGAGATGGAGAAAATCCGGGTCGAGACGCAAAAAATCATGAAAGATATTTCCCTCGCAATGAAAGAGGAAGCCGTCAAACTAAAAGAGTAATTGGAAAAACTGCAGGAAGAGACAAGTCGGATAAACAAGGAAATAGTCGAAAGCCTGGAAGAGGCAAAAGCTGACTTTTCTGAGGGTCGTGAAGATATGCGCAAAGAACTCGAAAATATGCGGAAGGAAGCAAAAAGCCTGGGCAAAGAAATTTCTGTTGTACTTGAGGACCAGAAAGAAATATGGAAAGAGGAAACCGTCAATCTTCAGGATTCCTTAATGGAAGCAAAAGCCGAACTTGCAGCTGCTCAGGCGGATTCCGGTGAAATTCTTGAATCCAGCCGTGCCGCCTATCGGGAATTTCAGGTCGACAAAGTTGTAACCATGAATGATTCAAAGGACAAATCTGGAAAGGCTATGGCTCAGGCCGAAGATACTCTTCAAAGAAGCACCAAGGATTACAAAAAAGCATCTGAAAGAACCGCCGCTGAAATTCTGGCTCAGATGAAAAATGCAAAAGACTCGTTGAAAAGACGGCAAGCTATTTCCCGGCAAGAGGCTGCTAATACCAATAGAGAACTCCTGGCATCGGTACAAAAAGACAAACTCAGTCGAAATGCCGAATTGCGGACCAGCAGATTACAAACCGGTGCAGACCTTAAAAAAGCAAGGCAATTTGGTCAGGCAGCTTCCGCAGAATCCCGCCAGGCAGCGCTTCGAAGAGCAGATACCCAAGCCTCACAGAAAAGCAGGCTCGGGAAAACAGCTGAGGTGGGTGGTGATGAAGGAACCGGAGAATTTGGTGACAGAGCCCTTGATGCCCGCGGTGCCTTGGAATCTTTTGAAGATCAGTCCGATCCCAACAGAAGGAGAAGAGGCGGCGGATTTGCAGGTGAAGAGGACGGAACTAATGCGCCATTATCTTTGGAGGAACAAAAGAAAAGGCTGTTTGAGTTTGGCAACCGAATCAAAATACTAAAAAAACAAATTGAAGCAAAAAGCGGTAATGCCGCACCCGAGCTCATCGAATTAGGGAATGAATACCTGGGGGCCCAGCGCTTCATAGATTCACGTGACGACATTGAAAAACTGGCTCTCCTAAAATTTGCAAACGAAGAAGCCCTGCCCCTGGGCAGTTATGAGCAGGCAGCCTGGGCATTCAAAATTGCCTTGAGGTTCAACAATAAGGGTGACACTCATTTAACCATTGGCAAAATCTATGATGAAATTAATGACGGGAAAAACGCAATTATGTACGCAAAATTAGCGCATTTGGTGTTCAGGCAAAAGAGAAATTCAGCTAAAATTAAAGAAGCTGAAAGTTTTATTGAGTCCTTATCAAAAAAATATGGAGACAAGACCTCCTGAATAAGGTTAAATGAATAAATAGCTTTCGTTAAAAAGATTTTTTGACCAATTCAAATGCAATAGAGGTGGTTCTTGGAAAAAAACCCGATCGAAGAATTTATTGAGCGTCTTCCTTTTTTTAGAGAATTTTCAGATTCTGAAAGGCTCAAACTGGTCAACACTCCGGGTATATTTGAAAAATTCAAAACGGATGAAACGATAATTGCCGAAGGCGACATGGATGCTGCTGTTTATGTCATCCTTACAGGGACCATAAAAATCAAAAAAAAACCAAAGGTTAATGTGAAAGAGAATCACATTTCCTTACATGACCCTGAAGAAATCACCATCGCAGAATTAAAAGCCGGGTCCATATTTGGTGAAATTTCCCTGATTAGCAAGCACCCTAGAAATACGAGTGCCATTGCCTCTTCCCCGCAGGTCGTGGTTATGAAGATTACCAATGAAGTCATTGAAAAATTTCATTTGGCCATCCAAAAGAAATTTTAATCACAACTGGTACATATACTGGTTCAACGGCTTGATGACATGAACGAAAAATTTATCAAACTGAAATCCAGCATGCCCAAAGTTTAAAAAATGAAACTATCCCTTTCCTTTAATCTTAATTTTTTCCTTCTAGATTTGTGAAACAAGATCCGGGCCCCTTCACTTATTCTCAATCTTCCTCCAAAAAAGCAATTCTGGTCGGAGTGAATCTGCCTGACGAACCAACCTCATCCAAAATTTCATTAGACGAACTCAAGGGTCTTTCTGTCACGGCAGAATATGAACCGGTCGCAGAATTGACCCAACGACTGGTGGAAATAAATCCTAAAACATTTTTGGGGAGCGGAAAAGTAGAGGAACTCAAGCAAGCCGTGCTCCAACACTCCCCTGAGGTGGTGGTGTTTGATGAAGAGTTGACACCGCGGCAAAACAGGGAATTAGAAAAAATTATGAAATGCCGTGTGATAGACCGGCCCTGGCTGATTCTTGAAATTTTCAGCCACCATGCCCGCACCCGCGAAGCAAAAACCCAGGTAGAGCTTGCCCGGTTGAAATATGCCCTTCCGAGACTGACCAAAATGTGGGGCCATCTTTCCAGACAAAGAGGGGGTATAGGAATGAAAGATGTGGGCGAAACCCAGATTCAGTTGGACAAAAGAATGATCCGCAATGACATACACAAACTGGAAAAAAAGCTAAAACAAATTGATCGGGAAAAAAAGACACAGAGAAAAAGTCGTAGAGGAATATTCAAAGTCGCATTGGTGGGCTACACCAATGTTGGCAAGTCGAGCCTAATGAACAAACTTACCGGTGCGGAAACACTGGTCGAAAATAAATTGTTTGCAACCCTTGATGCCACAGTAAGAAAGATCAAAAAGAATTTCCCCTATCCCGTTTTACTGTCTGACACGGTAGGTTTGATCAACAAATTACCGCACGATCTGGTTGCATCCTTCAAAAGTACTTTGGACGAGGTTCGCGATGCCGACTTGCTGATCCATGTTGTAGACATAAGCCACCCCGAGTATCGCGATCAAATTCAAACCACGGATGACCTTTTGGTTCAAATGGGAATGGATGAAATAGAAGTAATTCTTGTTTTCAACAAAACAGATTCGGTGGAGGACATTGAAGATTTAGAGAGGGCTCAGGAAAAATTCCCCTCTGCAATATGCATTTCCTGTAAAAAAGATGAAGGGATAGATTCCTTAAGAAAAAAAATAGTTTATCAATACGAAAAAAAGCTGGCTCCTTTTCAATTGATTCTGGAACATTCCCAAGCGGGCCTTGTTTCCCAAATAAGAAAGTTTGCCCTGGTCGTCAAAGAAGATTACAAAGCGGATCGGTTGTGCCTCAGCCTGAGACTACCCCCCGGCGGCAAAGCTAAATTGGATCATTTGTTATCCGAACAAAAAATCCTCGCAAACGGCTAAATCTATTTTTTTACGAGCTCAAGTGCGATATACAAACCCTTGTCAGTGACGGTATATTTTCCGTTAACCCCGTCTTTCTTCTTCAGTTTTTCAAGCGTATTCAATCCATCAGGTTGTGTCTCGTCGGTGATAACAACGGTGAAGCGTTTTTTAGTTGCAGGGTCTTTAATTGCCACCTTGTTTTTCTTTTTGATTATTTTTTTCACCACGCCGGAAAATAGAACCTCATCTCCCGCAGATGCAACGGTGACCGAAAGAAAAAAACACAAAACAACCATTGTAATGGCAAATCTTAATCGGCTAACCATTTCCATTTTACCCTCCTGTTGAATTCAACCTTTGCCATAAGATGGTATTATAGGATGATAAGATTTGCCATATTCGCCGCCAGCTTCTTTTTCCCATGCGGACCCTTGAAAAACACCTCCAGTTTCAGGTCTTCTTCACTGCCGGATCGATTGATCACAATTCCCGAACCAAATTTTGGATGCAATACTTTGGTCCCAATTGAATATTCCACCGCAGATTCAGCCTCAACAGCAAAAGAGGAGTTCGAACTGCCCGAAAACGGCAAAGACGTATCGGTTTGAAATTCCTGAAAACCAGATTCTCTAACGATCACCTCATCCGGAATGGAATGCAAGAATTCTGATGGAGGGTAGTTGAAGGTATTTCCATATATCCTTCGCCGTCTGGCGTGGGAAACAAACAATCTTTTTTTTGCGCGCGTAAAGCCCACATAGCAGAGCCTTCTTTCTTCTTCATATTCCGCAGAATCTGACATGGAACTGGCATGAGGCAAAAGCCCATTTTCCATCCCCACCACAAACACCACAGCAAACTCCAGACCTTTACATGTATGCAATGTCATTAAAGGCAGAACCCCTCTTTCATCATCCAGGTTGTCCAGATCCGCAACCAAGGCGGTGGAGTCTAAAAACTCGCGCAACGAACTATTTTCGTTTTCCACCAACTGTTCAACAGCCGAATACAATTCGTTCAAGTTTTCAAGTCTTCCCTTACTTTCACGTGTATCCTCATTTTTCAGCATGGTGGCATAACCTGAACAATCGATCACTTCCGTCAACAGTTCCAATGCATTGGATTGTCGACAAACCGAATCCAAATGGTCCATGATCCCAATGAAGTTCTCAATTTTTTTGGTAGCTGCGGCACCCAGCAATCCCCCTTTACCGGCTCGACGAAGACCTTCGAAAAAAGAAATTTCATTTTGCTGGCAAAACACATCCACTTTCTCCAGGGAAGTTTTTCCTATTCCCCGCGCAGGAACATTAACAATGCGCTTTAGTGAAACCGAGTCATCCGGGTTCAGCAAAACCCGCATATAGGCAAGTACATCTTTTATCTCTTTTCTTTCATAGAACCGGAGTCCCCCAATGACCTGATAAGGTATTTCTGCCCTGCGCAAAACATCTTCCATAACCCGGGACTGGGCATTGGTTCTGTATAACACCGCCATTTCATTCAAAGAGTATCCCTCTTCCTGGCATAAGGATTGGATGCGCCTACAAACAAACTCCGCTTCGCGGGTCTCATCTTCCGCCTTGTGGCAAAGTACCGGCTCGCCTTTTTCGTTTTGGGTCCACAACGTCTTTTCGTTACGGTTCATGTTTTCTCGAACCACATTCCCGGCTGCACTCAATATACTTTGAGTAGAGCGATAGTTTTCTTCTAGTTTAATAACGGTGGTACCGGGATAATCATTTTCAAATTTTAGAATATTTTCAATATTGGCACCTCTCCATCGGTAAATGCTTTGGTCGTCATCACCCACCACACACACATTATTTAAATCTCTGGAAAGCAATCGCACCAACTCGTACTGAACTTCATTCGTATCCTGAAATTCATCCACTAAAATATATTGAAATTTTTTATCATAATGTTCACGGAGTGAAGGAACCTGCTGCAACAATTTTGCGGTAGACGTTAATAGATCGTCAAAATCCAATGCATTATTGGACTTCAGCGTTCCCTGATAAACAGGATAAAGTTCTGCCGCCTTCATTTGGTTACCGTAGGACAATGTGTCCAAATCAATTTGTTCTGGAAGAATGAAATCATTTTTAAATCCGCTAATGTGATTCAATATCGATTTCGGCGGAAATGCATCTTTACTTATTTGAGCTGCTTTCATACATTGTTTGATCAGGGTCAATTGATCTTGTGCGTCATAAACCGCAAAATCATTTGTAAACCCCAATTCCGAGATATGCCTTCGCAACATCCTCAAACAAAAAGAATGAAAAGTACTGACCCATGGAGTGCCTTCATCCGGACCCAACATATTCCGGATTCGGTCTTTCATTTCTCCTGCCGCCTTGTTGGTAAAGGTGATGGCTAAAACTCCTTCGGGATCGACTCCCACTTCACGTATCAAATGGGCAATGCGGTAGGTAATTACACGCGTTTTTCCAGAACCCGCACCGGCCACGACCATTAGGGGGCCTTCCCTATGGACCACGGCTTGATGTTGTTGAGGATTTAAAGATTCAAGATTCATAAATTATCAGGAAGGAAAACCGGAGTGGATACTTAAATTGATCTTTATACCATGGCTTCCCATGCAATTGAAGCCAGCGCTTCAATATACGTTGGGGAAAAATTCAAGGACTCTGTTCTATAAAGCTTGAGCTTCCTCTCTTCAGCGTATTGTTTGAATTCTATATCAATGTCAAAAAGAATTTCCACATGGTCACAAACAAAACCTACAGGGACGATCAATACTGTTTTCGATCCCACCCGGGAAATTTTATCTAATACCGATTCAACGGTGGGTCCCAACCAGGGAACCGGAATCATGCCCTGACTCTGATAAGCCTTATACCAATGTTTGGGTTTTACACGATCCACAAGTAGTTGGACTGTCTTGTTAAATTCCTGATCATATGGATCGCCGAATTCAAGGGACTCTGATGGAATACTATGTGCAGTGAATACGGTGTAAATAGAATCAGGTTTTTCCGGCTCCAGTCTCTTCAGAGCTTCATTGTATTTTTCAGCAAAGACATCGATTAACAACGGATGGTTGGCCCAACTCCCGACGAAATGCACATCTATATTTTCGCCCCCACAACTTTTCAGACCTTCCTTAAAAGCTTTGAAATAGAGTCTGGTGCTCCAGGTACTGAATTGCGGGGCGAGGCAAAGGGCGACAACTTTTTTAATTCCATCTTCCTTCATTCGCTTTACTTCATCAGCGATAAAGGGGCTCCAGTTCCGCATACCCACATATACTTTGAATTGAGGTCCTTCCTGGTTGAGGAATTTTTCTAATCGGCTCGCGAGTTCGGCAGTGATCTCTCTTAAAGGAGACTTACCCCCGATCTGCTCGTATCTGTCACGAATAATCCCAATGACTTCGGGGGTAGATTCCGTACCCCCACGGATTTTTTTTAAATATTCAGGAATATCATCGGTGGACTCTGGCGCTCCATGCGCCATAAGAAATATCCCGATTTGGGGCTTGGCATTATTCATATTTAAAATCGTGAACCATTTCGGCTACTGCTTTTACATGGTCCACCGGGGTGTGCTGTAAAATGCCATGACCTAAATTAAAAATATGCCCCTGCGGTCCGGCACGGCGAAGAATATCATGAACTCTTTCTTTAATAACAGGAATGGGAGCAAAAAGGGTTACCGGGTCGAGGTTCCCTTGCACCGGTTGATTGGGTCCTAAAATTTTCCGGGCCTCATCAATTTCAATACGCCAGTCAAAGCTGACCACATCTCCACCGGCCTGCTGTACCAAGTCGAGCATCGTGGAAGTTCCTGTACTAAAATTAATGATCGGGACTCCAAATTCTTTCAGTCCATCAAACACCCTTTTTAAATGGGGCAAGATATATTTTTGATAATCGTGAGGACTCAGGCATCCCACCCAGCTATCAAATATTTGCAAGGCCTGCGCACCGGCATTCACCTGCATTTTCAAATAATCCACAAGCATGGTGCACACCTTGTCCATCAATTGATCCCAAACATCCGTGGCCTCATACATCATCAATTTTGTCGTAGTAAAATCGCGAGATTTTCCGCCTTCTATCATATAGCTGCACAAGGTAAACGGAGCGCCTGCAAATCCAATCAGAGGAATTTTACCGTCGATCTCTTTACGTACCAGCCGGATAGCATCTCCCACAAAACCGAGTTGTTCTTCTGCATTGACTGGCAGCAGTTTTTCGACCGCCTTTTTATCCTTAACAGGTCGCGGAATAACAGGACCGTCCCCGGCGGAAAACTCCAGACCAGTTCCCATGGGCTCGAGAGGGAGAAGAATATCAGCAAAAATAATTGCAGCATCGATATCCAGAACCCCCACCGGCTGCATGGTTACTTCGCAAGCTAGTTCCGGGGTTTTACACATTTCCAGAAATGTATATTTTTCTTTCAGGTCGCGATAGACCTTCATATATCGCCCTGCTTGCCGCATGAACCAAACCGGGGTTTTGTCGACCGGCTCACCCCGGCATGCTTTTATAAATCGAAATTCACTAGAATCGTTCATAGACCTCTTTATAGAAATGGATTAAAATTTACTGATTATAGGACGGGACCCCAGTATGTTCAATGGTTTGTTTGAGCACAGACGGAAAATTAATTATCCTCCGGAAACCCCTGAAAATCGGCCTAGAACGGCCTCAATTTCCTTTAAAACCATTGGCTCCTCTTCCCCAGCAAGCTTTTCATCAAAAACGGGTACACTACGGGACAATAAAAGCTCTCCCAATGCCCAGACCACATGAGCCCGGATAAGTGGCTCCTCATCATCCAGAGCTTTAATCAAAAATGGCACCGCCTTGGGGTTTTTGGAATTTCCTAAAGCAACGGCAACATTTCTTAAAAGTCCGCGTCGTTTAATTCTTTTTATTGGACTTCCCTTGAACCTTTTTCGAAATCCCTTATCATCCAAAGAAATTAAATCCGTCAATAAAAAATTACTATCCACCGACTTAAATGCAGGTTCTTCTGTCTTTACTGCATACGAGTTCCAGGGGCATACAATCTGGCAATCGTCACACCCGTAGATTCTATTCCCAATCGCTTTCCTGAACTCAACGGGTATGACTCCTTTGAGCTCAATTGTAAGATAGGAAATGCATTTTTTTGAATCCAGCACATAAGGGGAAACAATTGCCTGAGTGGGGCATATATCGATACAACTACGGCAGGTTCCACAATGGTTTTCTGCAAATGTCGATTCAGGAAGAGCCACATCGACTAATATTTCTGAAAGGAAATACCAGGAACCGATCCCTTCACTGAGTAAATTTGTATGCTTTCCTATCCAACCAAGACCTGCCTGTTGCGCCAGAGGTTTTTCCAGAATGGGACCTGTATCCACATATATTTTTGCATTACACTCCGGGAACTCCTTACGAATGGTTTCTTCAAGCTCTTTCAAGCGGGGAGTGATTATATCGTGGTAGTCCTTATTCAAAGCATATAGGGAAACATCTCCCAGATCGGGGAAGTCCAAAAACTCCATTCCTTTTTCTGCCGTAAAATAATTGGTTCTCAAACAAATGACACTTTTAACATTCTCCAACACCAGATCCGGATCGCAGCGTTTTTCCCCACCTCGTCCCATATAGCCCATCTCACCTGCATAACCCAATTCCAACCATTGACGGAATTTCTCACCTGCTTCTTTTAAAAAAGGATTGGCAATTCCAAAGCCATCAAAACCCAGAGCGAAGGCCTGTTCTTCGATATTTTTTATTTTGTCTTCCAATTCTGAAATAGGCATTTCCAGATAAGTTGAAGGTAATGGGTTATTTTGATATTCTCGGAAAAGTTGATTGCTTCAAGAACAGTTTAGAATCCTAAATAAGGAATAACCAAGTGAATAAAACGGGCTATATATCAGATCCCTTTTATTTGAAACACGAGAACGAACCTCACCCGGAAAATCCCGGGCGCTTGAACGCCATTAAAAGTAAAATTGAATCCTCAAATTATTACAACAACCTCACATTAATTCAACCCCGCAAAGCAACAGTAGACGATATTGCCCGCGTCCATGACAAGGGATACATAGAAAGTGTCGAACAGAGTTGTAAAAATGGGGTACGGAATCTGGATATGGATACGGTAATTTCACCGGACTCTTACGAGGCTGCTTTGTTAAGTGCGGGTGCCGGATTGGAAGCTGTTGATAATATTCTGGATGGCACAGTGAACAATGCCTTTTGCGCAGTACGTCCTCCCGGCCATCATGCGGAACAAGATCGGGCCATGGGTTTTTGCCTGTTTAATAATGTAGCGGTCGTCGCACGTTATGCCCAGGAGGCAAAACAACTGGACAAAATTTTAATCTTTGATTGGGATGTTCACCATGGCAATGGGACACAACATTCCTTTTATAATAATTCTTCCATTTTTTATAGCAGCACCCACCAATACCCCTTCTATCCGGGAACAGGAGGAAACGATGAAACAGGTTCCGGCGATGGACTGGGGTCGAATTTGAACATGCCCATGCGAGCATACTCGGAAGACTCTGATTATCTGGAGGCCATAGAGAATCGGCTGGTTCCTGCAATTCAAAAATTCAATCCAGATCTGATAATCATCTCGGCAGGATTCGATGCCCATGTCAATGATCCGCTTGCCCAAATCGAATTGAGCACAGAATGCTACGGGAAAATGACACAACAGCTTTTAAAAGTGGCCCAAGATGTCTGTGGAGGAAAGATACTCTCCATGCTCGAGGGGGGATATGATTATTCCGCCTTATCCGATTCCGTCCAACTCCATGTTGAAACACTCCTAAACCCTAACTCAGAAAATTAAATTTGCAAATCCCTTGGCGGATTCAAAAAAAAGGGTTCCGATTATTAATCGTTTTAGATATTATAGGGGCGTTGTTTTTTAAATATTTTCAAGGAAAAAAAATTTTAAATGCCCCACCCCACTGAGCCTAACGATAAAATTGGAATCTTTTCCGAGTTTGTAGATTTTTTAAAAACACGAAAAAAATGGTGGTTAGGTCCTATTGTTCTCATCATGTTATTAATGGGCTTGTTGATTGTGCTCACTGAAGGGAGCGCCGTAGCCCCATTCATATACACTCTTTTTTAAAAAACTCCCTTGCTAAAACTGTCAATAGTTATTCCCATTTATAATGAGCGGGATACTCTGGAGACTCTAGTCGCCAAAGTCAATGCTGTTGATTATGAAAAAGAGATTATATTAGTTGATGATTTTTCGACCGATGGTACCCGTGAAATTTTAAAAAAATACGAAAACCAGGACGGCTTCCAGGTTCTTTATCATAAACGCAATCAAGGAAAAGGAGCGGCATTAAGGACCGGATTCTCCCAGGTAAACGGGGATATCATAATCATTCAAGATGCGGATCTGGAATACAACCCGGCGGATTACGGAGTATTGATCGAACCGATTCTGGATGGCCGCGCAGACGTCGTTTACGGTTCCCGGTTTTTGGGAGGACCTCATCGCGTTTTGTTTTACTGGCACTCGGTAGGGAATATGGTGTTAACAACCCTTTCCAATATGTTCACCAACGTCAACCTTACAGATATGGAAACCGGTTATAAGGTATTCACCAAAGAAGTCAACGACGCTCTCACCTTTAAATGCAATCGTTTCGGATTCGAACCCGAATTCACAGCAAAGGTCGCAAAAAAGAATTTCAGGATTTATGAAGTGCCCATTACCTATAATGGCCGGGACTATTCAGAAGGAAAGAAAATTACCTGGAAAGATGGTGTCGCTGCTATTTGGTATATTTTCAAGTTCCGCTTTACAGACTGAGCAGAAAAAGCCCTCTTTCTAATTCAACATTTCGCCACAATGGCTGCAGAAATCATCCTTAAATCCCACCTCATTTTCACAGGATGAACAAATTTGAAAATCCTCTACCTCTTCCAGTAGTTTTCTAGCGCGGGATACATCTTCTTTTTTGGACCAAACCCGAACCTTCATTAAGTCGGCTACAGGAGCGGGTCCGGCATGAAACGAAATATTTTCCAACTGGCATGGAATATCTTCACTTTCCAGAAAACCTCTAACAATGTGAGCTTTAGCTTCATTTAAAATAGTACATACGACCGCCAGTTCGGGAATGTCTTTTTCCAGGGAAGGAACAAGTTGGACATTACAATCCCAACAGGTTGAGATGGAATTAGGATATTCGTCTTCACATTCCGGACAAATCTTCATTCAATAAATTTAAATCACTTGCCTGGCATGTGCAAACAAAATTCTTCCACCCGCCAAACGCCGGTCAAAGTTTACTCTCTTTGATATAATGTTTTATTCAAAAATATCCTTTGGATTGGGAGATGTATATTTACGTTACTGAAAACACTTTCCATTTGGCAAAAAAAGATCAGATCGTGGGTTCTTATATTTACGATAAATTTAATGAGGCCATCGCAAAAGTCGAAGCACTGTTGGTAGAGCCCGAAACTCATTGTTGTCGTTATTTAATAATCCGTCTGGGAGGTTTTTTAAAAATCAGAGGAAAAATACTCGCCATCCCTCACGAAATTTGTGAGGTGGAAGACCTGGGAAAAATAAAAATCACCTGGAGAAAAGAGTCCCTACTGGCAGCTCCCAGCCCAATCAATATCCGCCAACTTACACCCAACGAAGATGAACTTATACAGGATTACTTCCAAAATCAACCAAAATTGGTTACAAGTTAAACTCTTTGCAACAGCCGGTGAATTGCATCATGAACATTTTTTACGGTGATATCTTCCAGGCAATAGGGCTTGTTATGTGGAGAGGGCTTGCATTCCCTGAAAAAACGTTGCCGGCAAGGGGAACAGGGATAATTTTGAGTTAAAATTTCACAACGCTCCGGAGCCATGAAAGGACCGGTTGTATTGGGGTTTCCGGGGCCAAAAATGCCTACAATCGGAGTGCCCACCATCGCGGCCAGATGCATCATGCCACTGTCGTTTCCAATAAAAATCCGGCTTTTCTTTAAGACTCCTGCAAGAACTCTTAAATTCATGGGCGGAGTGACTTTGACCTTACCGGGTGGGCAATAATCTTTGATCCTGTTCAACATATCTTCTTCAGATTTCGTCCCCAGCAAAATCAGTTTTTTTCCATCCGCTTTGAATATTTTTTGGCATAAAATACCAAACCGCTCCACGTGCCAGCTTCTTTCCTCTTTCGAGGTTCCGGGATGAAGGGTGATAAACTCTTCATCCTCATCAAGCCCAATATTCAGCAAAGCTTCCCGGACGGGCAAATCTCCCTCCTGCTTTACAACCGGACTGAATATGGTGTCGGGAATATCCAGGCTTAGAGGAGAAAAAATTTTAAAATAATAATCCACACGATACTGGCTTTTCTTCAGATGATTGGTGGTGACAATGGGGTGTGTCAGAAAAATATCCCTTCCATCCGTGTTATATCCCAATCTGTTTTTGGTTCCCGTCAAGCTCAGTAAAAATGCGGAACCGAAGGAGTTGGGAAACACAATGCCTACATCGAACTGATATTTTTTCAAGCTGCGTGCAAATTTAACGCGGTTCCAAAAACCGGAATCTTTACCGGAAGGAAGTGAAAGCACCGTATTAATTGCAGGATGTCCCAGAAGGAGTTCATCGGAGGGAGGTTTTACCACCGCCGTTATTCTGGCTTTCGGATAAGCCCGTCGTAAGGCCTGCAAAGAGGGCAAAGTCAATACCACATCGCCAATCCAATTTGGCATCCACAAAACTATGCTGTGAATATCCTGATTGTATAGGGGGCGGGATTCATCCATTACTTTACCCTTTGCCAGAACTCTTAAATAAAGTGTGCCACTAAAATTTAATTTTGTTCAACCTTGCTGGAGCAAATGAGGATTCTATTTTATACGACGTATTTGCGCACCCAGCTTGGATAATTTTTTTTCAATACTTACATAGCCACGATCAATATGATAAACCCGTGAGATTATAGACTGCCCTTTTGCTGCCAACGCAGCGAGAACCAGCGAAGCACTTGCCCGTAAATCCGTGGCCATCAAGGGAGCGCCTGAAAGACCCTGCACTCCATTAATAATAGCCGTATGACCATCCAATGAAATATCGGCCCCCATCCTTTTTAATTCTGCAACATGCATGAACCGATTTTCGAAAACGGTCTCAACGATAATACTCTGTCCTTGCGCCAATGTCATCAACGCCATAAATTGCGCCTGGATATCGGTTGGAAAACCCGGATAGGGATGGGTTTTAGCGTTAACGGAACCAATTGGCCCATTTCCCCTTACCCGGATTTTGTCTTCACCCACCTCAACATCCACCCGGGCTTCCTGAAGTTTCAAGGTAATAGGTTCTACATGTTTAGGCATGCAATTTTCTATCGTCACATCACCCTGTGTGATTGCAGCAGCAATCATGAATGTACCCGTTTCAATTCGGTCCGGGAAAATGGTGCATTCGATGGGATTGATCGAAGTGGTTCCCTGAATGGTAATGATATCCGTACCATGACCTGAAATTTTTGCTCCTGCCTGATTTAAAATTTCAGCAAGGAAAACCACTTCAGGTTCTTTAGCAGCATTTTCAAGGACGGTTTCCCCCTCTGCCAATACCGCTGCCATCATTAAATTTGCAGTGCCTGTCACGGAAACAGTGTCAAAGTAAAATTGCATTCCCTTGAGGCGATCAGTTTTACCCTGAACATAGCCTTGTTCAAGTGAAATCTTTGCCCCCATTGCCTCGAGTCCCTTGATATGAAGATCAATAGGCCGTGCCCCAATCGCACAACCTCCTGGCAAGGAAACCCGTGCCTGTCCCAGTTTGGCCAGCAAAGGTCCCAGCACAAGACACGAAGCCCGCATGGTAGACACCAGGTCGTAGGGTGCTTCCGGATTATCTGCATTTGATGTATCGAGAATGATTTTTTCGTTGCGGTAACTTTCTACCTTGGCACCTAAATCTTCCAGAAGTTTAATCATCGTGGCTACATCGCGAACTTTTGGGACTCCATCAATAATATTTCGTCCCCGGGTCAGCAATGTCGCAGCAAGAACAGGCAAGACCGCGTTCTTGGCACCGCTCATTTTCACCACTCCTTCAAGCGGCGTTCCTCCTTCAATAGCAATTTTATCCATTTGCGCTTTCTTTTTGAGCCTTGATCACGCGGTCATATCCCGAATAATCTTTTATTACCTCAATATTTTTATAACAGGAAAACTTTTCTAAAAGGTCCGTCACTTTTTTCGCCTGGGAATGACCGATTTCTAAAATCAAAAATCCATTCTCTTCAAGCTTATCCACTGCTTTAGGAATAATATTCTTATAAAAATCCAATCCATCGTTCCCACCGTCCAATGCTTTAATGGGTTCATAATTTTGAACCTCGGGCATAATTTTTTGGATGTCTTCAGAAGGAATGTAAGGTGGATTCGATAAAATCATAGAATATAGTCCCGGCCAACTGCCGTTTTTCATATCACTACAAATAAATTCGATCTTTCCTGCAACCCCATTGCGTAATGAGTTTTCTTTTGCGACACTCAACGCTTGGGGATCAATATCTATCGCAATAACTTTGCAGTCTTCAATCTCTTTGGCCATAACAACAGAAAGAATTCCCGTCCCTGTTCCCAGATCCAAAATTCGGGCGGGAGCGGGTGGCATATATTTTAAAGCTGTTTCCACCAGGACTTCAGTTTCAGGCCTGGGACTTAATACATTCTCATTCACAATAAAATTGAGCGACCAGAACTCCTGATACCCAATGATTTGAGAAACAGGCTCACGTCTTCGCCGACGTTCTATATTTTGTTTTGCCAGAATTTTTTCGAGATCGTTTAGAACCCTTTCCGACTGGGTCCTGAGGTCTGTCCTGGAAAGTTTTAAGGTATGGGCAAGAATGATCTCGGAATCTAATCTCGGGGAGAGAACTCCCGCCTGAGCCAATTGATTTTGAGACCAATTAAGAAAAGAATCTATATTTGCATCCATCCTTTTTTAGACGTCGCCTTTTAAAGCTTCGGATTGAAAATGGAGACTCAGTGCATCGATGATCTCGTCAAGCCCCCCCTCCATTATGGAGGTCAATTTATGCAAGGTAAGCCCTATTCGGTGATCGGTTACACGCTCTTGCGGGAAATTATAGGTACGAATTCGTTCGCTGCGATCCCCTGACCCGACCTGTTGTTTTCTTTTGCTGGCCTGTTCATCGTGCATCTTTTTTTGTTCTTCATCATATAATCGGGCTCTCAAAACTTTCATCGCCTTATCCCGGTTTTTATGTTGCGACTTTTCATCCTGACAGGTAACGATCATTCCCGTGGGAACGTAGGTGAGTCGAACTGCCGAGTCTGTGGTATTTACACTTTGTCCACCCGGACCCGATGCGCGATACACATCAATTTTAATATCTGAAGGGTTGATCTTTATATCCACATCCTCCACTTCAGGGAGAATGGCTACCGTTACCGCAGATGTGTGAATTCGCCCCTGGCTTTCCGTATCAGGAACCCGTTGTACACGATGGGTGCCGCCTTCATATTTCAATTTACTGTAGACTCCCTTCCCGGTGATACTAAAAATCACTTCCTTGAATCCCCCTTTGCCGGTCAGGTTGGAGCTTAGTATTTCTACCTGCCACCTTTTTTCTTCTGCAAACCGGGAATACATTCTAAACAGGTCATTCGAAAACAACGCTGCCTCTTCCCCGCCTGTCCCTGCGCGAATTTCAACAATGACGTTTCTTTCATCACGAGGGTCTTTGGGTAAAAGGAGAATTTTTAAATCTTCTTCGGCTTTCTTTTTTTGGGTTTCTACTTGAGCAAGATCTTCTTCTGCCATCTCAAGAAGTTCCGGATCGCTTTCTTCTTCCAGGATTTTTTTACTGTCCTCAAGCTGTTTGACATAATTTTGCAAGTCCTGAAACCGGTTGACTATAGGTGCCAGTTCAGATTGCTCTTTCGCGTATTTCTGGAATTCAGATTGCTGTGCAATGATTTTAGGATCACTGAGCAGATCATTGAGATCGTTGTAACGTTTTTCAACCGTTTTCAACTTATCAAACATGGGAGATTCCGTACCTGGCGGAAAAATCAGGGGAAAGGGAAGAGGGAGAAGCTATTGGGGACTTGCAGATTCCTGTGGTTTTGCTTTGGCGTATTTGCGCTTGAATTTTTCAATGCGTCCCGCCGTATCCAGAAGTTTTTGTTTCCCTGTAAAAAAAGGATGGCAAGCTGAACAAATTTCCACATGCAAATCTTTAAGGGTCGTTCGTGTTTCCACTTCAGCCCCACAAGCACAACGGACTTTTGTTTCGAAATATTCTGGATGAATGCTTTCTTTCATTGTTTCACCGTCAAGAGTTCATAGTCGACAGAAATTCTGCGTTCGTTTTTGATTCCTTAATTTTCTGCAAGAGAAGGTCCATCGTATCATGAATGCCCATGGGTAGCAAAACTTTTCTCAATAGCCAGACGCGCTGGAGATCCGCCTCGGGAAGAAGAAGCTCCTCTTTTCGAGTGCCTGAGCGGTTGATATCGATGGAGGGGAAGGTTCTCTTATCCGCCAGTTTGCGGTCGAGAACGATTTCCATGTTACCCGTACCTTTAAATTCTTCAAAAATAACATCGTCCATTCGGCTGCCTGTGTCAACCAGGGCAGTGGCTATAATGGTAAGGCTTCCACCCTCTTCCAGGTTTCTGGCCGCACCAAAGAATCTCTTCGGTCGTTGCAAGGCATTGGAATCGACACCGCCTGACAATACTTTTCCGCTGGGAGGAACTATGGCGTTATAAGCTCGAGCCAGCCGGGTAATACTGTCGAGTAAAATTACGACGTCGCGCTTGTGTTCTACCAACCTTTTAGCCTTTTCAATGACCATTTCCGCCACCTGTACATGTCGCTGGGCCGGTTCATCAAAGGTGGAGCTGATTACCTCGCCCCGAACCGAGCGCTCCATATCTGTCACTTCCTCCGGCCTTTCATCAATCAGAAGAACGATCAAGGCGATTTCCGGATAATTGGTACTGATGCTGTTTGCAACCGATTGCAGCAACATGGTTTTACCCGTACGGGGAGGAGCAACAATAAGTCCGCGTTGTCCTTTTCCAATTGGCGTCATCAGGTCCATGACCCGGGCGCTGTAATCCTTCCCACCGGGCGTTTCCAAACGAATGCGCTCTTCAGGATAAAGTGGAGTGAGATTATCGAATAATATTTTGTCTTTGGTCTTGTCGGGATTCTCAAAGTTGATGGCCTCTACCTTCAACAAAGCAAAGTAGCGCTCACTGTCTTTCGGAGGCCGAATCTGACCGGAGATGGTGTCTCCGGTTCGCATGTCAAATTTTCTGATTTGCGAAGGAGAAACATATATATCATCGGGACCCGGCAGATAATTATAAGTCGGTGCCCTTAGGAAACCGAACCCATCCGGTAGTATCTCCAATACCCCCTGGCCAAACATCAAACCATCTTTTTCGGTCTTGGCCTCCAGGATTCTGAAAATCAGGTCCTGCTTTCTGAGACCACTGTGGCCCTGGATTTTCAAATCTTTGGCAATATTAGTGAGCTCGGATATGGTTTTAGACTTGAGTTCTTCGATGTTCATTTGTGTCATGGCTTGTGGCATCTTTGAGGTGAGAGTAAGACCGATCTGGTTTTGTTTTTGGTGGATTTTAAATCAGGTAGCGTAAATCAATTTAAAATGGTTTCTAAAATAACTAACGGCGAAAGCTAGAAAAAATTTAGCTGATATGTGATTGGATTTTTTAGGGATATGTCAGGGAGCTTTCGGAGCTTACTCACTCTATCCAGTTCTTTCCCATTTGTCAACCCCTTTCTACCATTTCAACCGAACCGCATTAATCTTCTGATCACTTTTCCATTGGAATTGTTTTTAAAAACGGAGGATCGCAAAAGACCCATCCCCCGGGTTGACTCATCAAAGTTTGGCAGGCAAAATAGCCCCCGATATTCAAAACCATTACCCTGAACATTTAAGGATAGCTTCATGGCTAATACAAAAAGCAAAAGAGATGACACTCATCAATGTGAAAAATGCCTTCCGGCTTATTGCTGTAATTATTTTGCATTTGGAATAGATGAACCTGAAGACCGGCGCGACTATGAAAGCCTTTTATGGAAAATTGCCCATGAAAATGTTTCCATTTATATTTACCGTCAAGACTGGTTCATCATGATCCATAATCGATGCAATTTTTTAATGCCTGACAACAAATGTGCCATTTATGAGCACCGTCCCTATATGTGCCGTGAACACAGCACCGAGTCCTGCGAATATACCGGGGATGACTATGGCTTTACAGAGCACTTCAAAAGCTATGATGATTTGTTGATGTATATTAAGGAAAACACCAATTTCAGGTTTAAGCACGGACCAACGGGGGTGGGACCCAACTGCCTTTAGGAGTACCTTTTACTATTTATCTTCTTTTTTCTTTGCGGCAGGTTTTTTGGGCTCAGCTTTCTTTTTGGTCTCTTTTTTTGGTTTTTCTTCGGCTTCTTTTTTTGTTTCTTTTTTATCCGCAGCTTTTTTCTCGGTCGCCTTCGGCTTTGTTTCTTTTTTAGCTGCGGCTTTCTTAGGAGCCTCTTTTTTTGCGGCTTCCTTTGTTTTTTGCGGAGCGGGGGCTTCCCCTTCCCGGTCTACCAGTTCGATGAAGGCCATTGGAGCATTGTCACCGCGTCGAGGCCCTATCTTGATAATACGGGTATACCCTCCCGGACGGTTGGCATAACGTTCTGCAAGATCTCCGAATACTTTATGCACCGCTTCTTTTTGCGGTGCCAATTTGAAAGCCAGTCTCCTCGCATGGAGTGTTCCTTTTTTACCCAAAGTAATCGTCTTCTCTACTTTTCCGCGAAGCTCTTTGGCTTTAGCCAGAGTAGTTCTGATTCTTTCTCTCTGGATCAAGGCTCCGACCAGATTGCGAAAAAGCGCTTTCCTGTGGGCGGAAGTTCTCCCGAATTTTCTACCTGCTTTCAAATGCCGCATTGGGGGTTTTGCTCCTTAAAAAATACTTATTGTTCAGGTTCAGCTTCTACTTCTTTTTTCTTCTGAGCCTGACTGATTTGTTTTAAATCTTCTTCTTCAACCTTCATACCCAGATGGAGGCCCATCTCTTCGAGAATTTCTTTGATTTCATTCAAAGATTTTCTACCAAAGTTTCTCGTTTTGAGCATTTCACCATCTGTTTTGGTCACCAATTCTGCAATGGTCTGGATGTTGGCATTCTTCAAACAATTGTAGGAGCGAACGGAAAGCTCAAGCTCTTCTACACATTTAGCCATATTGCCCAGCATCTTCTGTTTTTTCTCATCCACCTGTGGCATGACCGGTTCAGGCTCTTCATCAAAGTTGATGAAAATCTGCATATGGTCTTTTACAATTTTTGCAGCATGTGCCACCGCATCTTCGGGTGTAATACCGCCATTGGTCCACAGTTCCATGACCAGTGAATCATAGTCACTGGACTGTCCCACCCGGGTGTTTTCCACATGATAGGAAATTTTTTCAATGGGTGAGAAGTTGGCATCAATCGGAATCATTTGCACAGATTCATTTTCGATAACATGCTTGTCGGCCGATACATATCCGCGACCTTTCCTGACAATCATTTCCATATCCACTTTGGCACTCTGGTCAATGGTCAGAATTACATGATCGGGATTCAGAATTTCAACATCCGGATCGGCAACAATATCTTTGGCACAAACCGTCCCTGCTTCCGATGCCTTTATATAGATTCGTTTGGAATCTGCCTCACCTGTCAATTTGAGGTTAAGCTGCTTGATGTTGAGGATGATCTCGGTAACATCTTCAACCACTCCAGGGATGGAAGAGAACTCATGGAAGATTCCCTCAAACTTAACCGCTACAACCGCCGCCCCTTCAATAGAAGACAGAAGCATTCTGCGGAGAGAGTTTCCGATGGTTACTCCAAATCCACGTTCGAATGGACCTGCACTTAATTTTCCGTAATATTCAGACCGGTTTTTCTTATCAAATTCTAATCGCTTAGGTTTAACGATACCCTGGGCTGTGAACATAAAGCCTCCGACCCCAAATTCGGGTCTCATCAATTGTTAATTATTTAGTGAATGACTGCTTATCTTGAATAGAGTTCTACAATCAACTGTTCTTCAATCGGCAACTTAACATCGTCCCTTGTAGGCATACTTTGAACAATCCCTTGTTTGCTATCCGAATCAAACGAAAGCCATTCGGGCAGGGTTTTTTCTTTAATATTTGCAATTGCCTCATTTACGGGTTTCTTTTTACTTTTGTTGGGATTGGGCGTGATAACATCCCCCTGCTTAAGAATATAAGAAGGGACGTTCATTTTCTTTCCATTAACATTGAAATGTTTATGGCGCACCAACTGGCGAGCAGCATTTCTGGAAGGTGCCAGTCCCATTCGGTATATCACATTATCAAACCTTAATTCCAGGTTTTGCAGCAGATTTTCACCCGTAACCCCTTTTTTTCTATCTGCTTTAAAAAAGTAGTTTCGAAAAGGTTTTTCTAAAACACCATAAATTCGTTTTACTTTTTGCTTTTCACGAAGCTGGATGCCATATTCAGAGAACTTGGTGCGTCCCTGTCCATGTTGGCCGGGAGGATAGGCTCTTTTTTCAATAGCACATTTCGCCGTCTCACAACGGGAACCTTTTAAATATAGTTTTATTCCCTCTCGCCGACAAAGTCGACAAACAGAACCTCGATACCTGGCCAAATTCAGCTTCTCCTTTCAGGATTAAACATTAGACTCTTCTCCGTTTTCTGGGACGGCAACCATTGTGTGGAATGGGTGTCTTATCTCGAATAACGAGAATTTCCATTCCAGCAGCTTGCAGGGAACGGATCGCAGACTCACGTCCGGACCCCGGACCTTTTACATGAACTTCAAGTTTTCTCATTCCCATATCCCGCGCTTTGACAGCCGCTTTGTCGGCAGCCACCTGGGCAGCAAAGGGAGTGCTTTTTCTCGATCCCTTAAAACCCTGTGCTCCAGCACTTGACCAAGACACCACATTTCCAGACATATCTGAAATGGTGATGATGGTATTGTTAAAAGTTGCACGAATATGTGCGACCCCTACCTCGGGAGCAGTTTTTTGTTTTTTCTTACCGGTTTTGGATTTTTTATCCATTAAATTTCTTTCTCCAGATTTTTAATTACGTCCCTATTTCTTGGCACGGGCTCCGACCGTTTTCTTCGGACCTTTTCGAGTTCGCGCATTCGTGTGAGTTCTTTGTCCATGGACGGGCAAACCCCTTCGGTGCCTGAGACCTCGATAGGCACTTATATCCATCAGTCGCTTGATGTTCAAGGTCACATTTCGTCTAAGGTCCCCTTCCACTTCATATTCTTTATCTATGATATTTCGGATTCGCGTCACCTCTTCCTCCGTCAAGTCCTTCATCCTTATGGTTTCACCCACTTGGGCTTTTTGAAGGATCTCTTTTGAGGTGGTCCTGCCTACCCCATAAATATAGGTCAGGGCAATCCAGGCCGGTTTTTCTTTTGGAATATCAACACCTGCTATTCGTGCCACGGTTTCTCCTTTAGCCTTGTCGCTGTTTATGTTTCGGGTTTTCGCAAATCACCCGTACCACCCCGCGACGGCGAATTACTTTACATTTCATGCAAATAGGTTTGACAGAAGCTCTTACTTTCATAATCCTAATCCTTCTTATTTGTATCTATAAGTGATTCGACCCCGGGTCAAATCGTAGGGGGATAACTGCACTTTCACCTTGTCGCCGGAAAGTATGCGAATGAAATGCATGCGCATTTTCCCTGAAATATGCGCCAATACCTTGTGGCCATTTTCCAGCTCAACGCGGAACATTGCATTCGGCAATGGTTCCAGAATTGTACCCTCTACTTCTATCGATTCTTCTTTAGACATTCGTCATTCAATCATCCCACAGATTCGAGAAAAAATTTCTTCGACGGAACCCTTTGCAGCAACCGTTTTCAGGTTTCCCTCACCGCTATAAAACTCTTTAAGAGGAGCGGTTTCCTCTGCGTACACTTTTAGTCTCTTCTCTATCGTCTCCCGGTTATCATCTGGCCTTTGGGCCAGAGTGCCGCCACAGGCGTCACATATACCGGGCTTTTTGGGCGGACGTGATTTTTGATGGAACATTGCTCCACAATCAGAACAAGTGCTACGCCCTACCAACCTTTCGACAACCTCACCCTGATCCACTTCCAGGTCAATAACGCTGTCTATCCCCAGACCCAGGCCATTCAAAGTTTCTGAAAGCATTTTTGCCTGGGCATTATTCCTGGGAAACCCATCCAGAATGAATCCGTTTTCACAATCTTCCAGGCGAATTCGTTCTTTAATCATGCCCATGACGACATCATCAGGCACTAACTGTCCTGCATCCATAACCGATTTGGCACGGGCTCCCAATTCGGTATTATCCTTTACCGCCTGTCTTAAAATATCCCCGGTGGAAATTTGCGGGATATGAAATTTTTCTTTCAGCAATTGTGCCTGGGTACCCTTCCCGGCACCCGGGGGTCCTAAAAGAATCAATCTCATCGATTAGCCTCTTCGGCTTTTCAAACGCCCCTTTTTCACAAAACCATCGTAATTTCTCATTACCAAGTGGGACTCTATTTGTTGCATAGTATCCAAGGAAACGCCCACCACGATCAACAAGCTGGTTCCACCGAAGTAAAACGGAATGTTGAAGTATTTTATCAAATAATCTGGCAAAATACAGACTAAAGACAGATACAGCCCCCCATAGAACGTGAGTCTTGAGAGAATCGTGTCGATGTACTCGGATGTTTTTGTACCCGGTCGAATTCCTGGCACATATCCACCGTGCTTTTTCATATTGTCAGCAACATCTACGGGATTGAAAATAACCGCCGTATAGAAGTAACAAAAGAAAAATATAGCACCTACAAAAATCAAACTATATATGATCGTCCCCGGGGTCAATGCGGCTGAAACCGACTGCATCCAGGGATGACTGATAAACTGCGCAATTGTCGCCGGAAACATGATGATCGATGAGGCAAAAATCGGCGGAATAACCCCCGATGTGTTCACCTTCAATGGCAGATGCGTAGACTGCCCGCCCATCATTTTCCTCCCCACTACCCTTTTTGCATACTGGATGGGGATACGACGTTGCCCTCCTTCTGTAAAAACAATGGCCCCGACAACAACCACCATTAAAACCAGAAGAAAAAGCATAACGAGCACTGACATTTCGCCTGTACCCATTAAATCCAAAGACTGAAATATTGCTGAAGGTGTCCCAGCAACAATCCCGGAAAAGATAATCAGGGAAATACCGTTACCAATTCCCCTTTCCGTAATTTGCTCCCCCAACCACATCAGGAACGAAGTTCCCGCAGTAAGCGTAATGATCGTCATCAATCGGAACGACCAACCGGGTTCCGGAACAATGGGGCTGCCCCCGGGGCTTTTCATTGCTTCAAGCCCAACTGCAATACCAGATCCTTGTATGGTACTCAATAACACCGTTCCATAACGGGTGTATTGAGTAATCTTTTTTTGCCCTTGTTCTCCCTCCTTTTTCAATCTCGCCAGGTAGGGTGAAACAATGGTCATCAGCTGCAAAATAATGGATGCGCTGATATAGGGCATGATACCCAATGCAAATATGGTCAACCGGCTCAATGCACCGCCGGAAAACATATCAAAAAAACCAAGAATGGTTCCCTGGGCTCGGGCAAACAATTCTGCCAAAGCTACAGAGTTGATCCCCGGAGTGGGTATATGCGCCCCGATCCGGTAGACCACCAGCAATCCCAGAGTAAAAAGAATTCTCTTTTTTAACTCTGGAACTCGAAATATATTACCGAAACTTTCTGCGGCCATTTAGAGGTTTACAGCCTTTCCCCCGGACTTTTCAATTTTTGCCTGGGCTGATCCGCTGAACTTGTGCGCATGCACTGTGAGCGATTCCTTCAACTCCCCTGCCCCAAGAATTTTTACGGCTCCTGTCTTTTTTATCAACCCCTTTTCCTTCATGACTTCAGGGGTTACCGGGTCAGCGCCTGCGCATTTTGCAAGTTGCTCTACATTCACAATTTCATAATACTTCTTGAAAATATTCGTGAACCCGCGCTTGGGCAGCCTTCGGTAAAGCGGCATCTGGCCTCCCTCAAACCAGGGGGGCATTTTTCCTCCAGAGCGACTATTTTGCCCCTTTTGCCCCTTGCCTGAGGTCTTTCCAGTTCCAGACCCTATTCCACGACCGATCCGCTTCCGGTTTTTCCTTCCACCCGCCGGTCCTTTTAAATTAGATAATTGCAACATATATTTTCCTCGATCAACCTACCTTTTTGCCCCTGGCCCGGGCGTAGTCCTTGGCACTTCGAAGGTCCATCAGACCCTGAATGGTAGCCTTCACCACATTGTGCGAATTATTGGTGCGCAAACATTTGGTGAGGATATCTCGAACCCCTGCCGCTTCCAATACCGCGCGTACCGCACCCCCAGCAATCAACCCTGTTCCTCTAGAGGCCGGCTTTAACATAACCCTTCCCGAACCATAAGCACCAATAACCTCATGCGGGATGGAGGAGCCATCAAGACTCACGGTAACTAGACTTTTCTTGGCCTTTTCAACTCCTTTGCGAATGGCTTCAGGAACTTCATTGGCCTTGCCCAAACCCCAACCCACTTTACCTTCACGGTTGCCAACTACAACCAGAGCGCTGAAGCTGAACCGTCGACCGCCTTTTACTACCTTGGCGACGCGGTTGATTTTTACTACCTTGTCAACAAATTCTGTTGGATTTTCCGGTTGCTTTTGTCGCAAACCTTCCTCCTGCAATTTTTGAGGATTTCTTTTAACTCGCTAATTCTTTTCTCAGGCAATTCGCTTCCCCTTCGGGTCTGCTCATGGCCAAAAACAAGTTTTAGAAATTCTCCTGGATTAAAATTTAATACCTTTTTCCCGAACCGCATCGGCCAGGGCTTTGATTCTTCCTGAATAGTGAAAACCGTTCCTATCACAATAAACTTCTTTAATACCTTTAGCTGCTGCCTGCTCACCAATCATGGAACCGACCAACGCAGCCGCTTTTAAATTTCCACCGGTTTTCATCTGCTCTTTAAATCCTTTGGTCAAGGACGAGCTGGAGACCAGGGTTTTTCCTTCATTGTCATCCACAATCTGCGCGTAAATATGTTTGGTACTGCGGAAAATGGTCAGCCGGGGACGATTTTTCTGCTTTTGCACCTTCAGCTTGATTCTTCTTTTTCTGCTGAGTCGTAACCGTTCACGCTCTAATGTTTTCATCTTACGATCCCTTTCCTACCGCAGCTTTTCCTGCCTTACGAATAATCCTTTCATCTGCGTACATCACGCCTTTTCCCTTATAAGGCTCAGGTGGACGAAAACCGCGGATTTCGGCAGCGGTTTGACCCACAACTTCCTTATTGATTCCTTTAACAATAATGGTGTTCTTTTTGCCATCGACCTCAAACTCGATTCCTTTTGGAGCCGGGTAATTGATCGCATGCGAATGCCCCAGGTTTAACTCGAGGTCTTTTCCCTTCAAAGCAACCTTATAACCCACACCCACAACATTGAGTTGTTTTGAGTACCCATTCGAAACACCCAAAATCATATTATTGATCAGGGTTCTAGTCAGGCCGTGTAACGAACGGTCGGTCCGGCCATCCGAAGGTCGAGTGACTGTCACTACATTATCCTTCATCTCGATCTTCATATTCGGATGCATATCGCGCGACAGTTGGCCCTTGGGACCTTTGACGTCCACCTTACTGCCATTGATCTTGCATTCAACCCCTGAGGGAACCGTTATTGGTTGTTTTCCTATTCGAGACATTTTAATTTTTCCATTTCACCGGGTTTCCCCGGTCATTCAAAATTCCTCTTTTCAGAGGAAAATTCATTTTTACCAGATATGACCCAGAACCTCGCCACCAACACCCTTTTCACGGCATTGCTCATCTGTAAAAACACCAGATGATGTTGAAACAATAGCCAGCCCCAACCCATTCAGAACCTTGGGAACCGTATCACGCTTCACATAATGCCTTCGGCCCGGTTTGCTGATTCTTTTAATTCCGCGAATAACAGGCTCATCATTTTGATACTTCAAATACACACGGAGAATCCCCTGCTTACCATCATCGTAGTGTCGGAAATTTTTGATATAACCTTCCTCTTTCAAAATTTCCACGATTCGTTTTTTCATTTTGGACCCGGGAACATCTATTCGCGGATGTTTCACCATTAACCCGTTACGAATTAGGGTAAACAAATCGGCTATAGGATCGGTCATCATTGTACGACGGTACTCCAAAAATTTTTCTAATTCATCCTGTCAAACAAGACAGAACATTCAGTCTTTTTTTGCCAGAAGCAAGACTACCAACTTGCCTTGGTAACCCCTGGAATTTCACCACGCAATGCTCTCTCGCGGAAACAAATGCGGCACATACCAAATTTCCTGAGGTAGCCTCTGGGTCGACCACAAATGTTGCATCGGTTATATGTTCGAACAGAAAACCGAGGGGCTCTTTTTTGTTTAGCTATTAATGCTTTTCTTGCCATACCTTTACTTTCTTAAGGGAAGTCCCATATGGGTCAGCAGGCATCTGCCCTGCTCATCATTTTTAGCAGTCGTTGTGATCGTGATATTCATCCCCTTGATCTTTTCAATTTTATCGAAATTGATTTCAGGGAAGATCAACTGCTCTTTCAATCCAATCGTATAGTTTCCTCTTCCATCAAATGCCTTTGGCGGCAGTCCTTTAAAATCACGTACGCGCGGTAGGGCAAAACAAACCAGCCTTTCCCAAAACTCATACATTCGATTGCCCCGCAACGTAACTTTCAGTCCAATAGGAACACCTTCACGCAACTTAAAGTTAGAGATGGATTTCTTTGCCCTGGTTACCACCGGAGCCTGGCCGGTAATAACCTTCATTTGTTCAATTCCAGATTCTATCAACTTGGAATTTTGCAACGCTTCACCCAGCCCCATATTTACAGTGATCTTTTCCATTTTGGGAACTTCCATCACGTTACCCAAACCAAGATCTTTCTGGATCTGAGCTTTATGCTTTTCTATATATGCTTTTTTAAAATTTGCCATGCTATACCTTATCCAACACATCTCCGGTTTTGGAACACACGCGAACCCGCTTACCATCAGCCAGCTTTTTAAGCTTGGTCCGAACCCCTTTCCCAGCTTTATCGCTTACCAATAAAACATTGGAGATATGGATTGTTCCTTCTTTTTCAACAATAGACGATTGCCGGGACTTACCATCCCCTTTGGTATGGCGCTTTAACATATTCAGTTTTTCGACGGTCACCCTTTGGGTAGAGGGAAAGATGGCAAGTATTTTTCCTTTTTTGCCCTTTTCTTTTCCGGCGATAACTTCAACGATATCGTCTTTTTTCAAATGTAATTTATAACCTGCCTTTTTCACTACAGTACCTCCGGCGCAAGCGATAGAATTTTCATATAACTTTTCGCGCGCAACTCCCTGGCCACAGGACCAAAGATACGAGTACCTACAGGATCTTTTCCATCTCCAATCAGAACCGCTGCATTGCTATCGAATTTGATATAGGTTCCATTTGACCGTCGAATTTCCTTGCGCGTACGAACCACCACCGCTTTTTTAACTTCACCTTTTTTCAGATTACTTTGCGGATCAACCTCTTTTACCGCCACAACGATCACATCCCCAATACTGGCGTACCTTCGACGAGATCCCCCCAGGACTTTGATACACTGGACCACCTTCGCCCCGGAATTGTCTGCAACTTCCATAACGGTTCTTAACTGAATCATGACGCTGTACCTTCCTCTACCGCTTTTTCAATAATTTCTAACATCCGCCAGCGCTTGGTTTTACTCAGAGGACGCGTCTCCCGGATACTGATGAAATCTCCCGGCTTGCACTCGTTGTTTTCATCATGCGCACTGTATTTACGGCTGCTTTTCACCACCTTTTTGAACTTGGGGTGCATGTACTTTCGTTCTACCTTCACGACCACCGTCTTGTCCATTTTGTTACTTACAACGTGGCCTTGCAGGGTCTTTCTGTTTGTCGTCTTTTCCAAAAGTATTTCCTATTCCGTTTGGTTTTAAGTTTAATACCAATCCTTTTGCGCTATTTCTTTTCTTCTTTTTTTTCTTCTTCCGGCTTTGCTTCGTCCCCACCCGATTCCTTCTGGATGGTTTTAATTCTCGCAATATCCCGACGAAGACTTTTCAGACGGCTGGGATTTTCAATTTTTCCGGTCGCCAACTGAAACCTCAGGTTGAAAATTTCCTGACCGAGGTCGACCACTTTCTCCTGCCGCTCTTTCTCCGAAAGATCTCTAATTTCTTGTGCTTTCATTTCCTAATTACCGTCCAATTATTTTGTAACGAACCGCGTTGCCACCGACAACTTATGGGCCGCAAGACGAAAAGCTTCCTTCGCTATCGGCTCAGGGACACCCTCCATTTCATAAAGCATCCGCCCGGGCTTTACCACTGCAACCCAAAACTCCGGATTCCCCTTACCCTTACCCATTCGAGTTTCAAGCGGCTTTTTCGAAACCGGCTTGTCAGGAAAAATTCTCAACCAGATTTTTCCACCCCTCTTCACATGACGGGTCATGGCAATACGGGCTGCTTCAATCTGCCGGTTTGTAATGCGCCCACACTCCATCGCCTGAAGGCCATACGTTCCAAAACTGATCGCTCCACCTCGGTAAGCGGTTCCACGCATCTTGCCTTTATGGCGCTTTCTATATTTAACTCTTTTAGGCATCAACATGATGCGCTATCTCCCAAATAAAATTACTTTAAATTAAGCCTAGCCTTTGGCCTGCTCCTCAGCGGGTTTAGATCCGAATCCCTCCGGTTTTTCCATTTTCTTATCCGGGAGAATCTCTCCCTTATAAACCCAAACCTTCACCCCGATTATTCCGAAAGTGGTATTCGAAATTGCGGTTCCATAATCAATATCCGCCCTGAGCGTATGCAGCGGAACGCGCCCCTCGCGATACCATTCACTTCGAGCAATTTCAGCCCCACCCAATCGCCCAGAAACTCGCACCTTGATTCCTTTTGCCCCAAACCGAAGCGCCGAAACAACACTCTTTTTCATGGCACGACGGAAGGAAACTCGTTTTTCCAACTGCAGAGCAATGTTTTGACCGATCAAAGTCGCATCCAATTCAGCCCGGCGAACTTCCTTGATATTCAGGTTGACCTGCTTACCAGACATTACCTTTTGCAATTCTTCCTTCAAGCGGTCAACTTCAAGACCTTTCTTACCAATGATGATTCCCGGTCGCGCAGTATGAATGTTGATCCGCACCCGGTTGGCAGAGCGCTCGATTTCCACCCGTGAAATTCCCGCATGGGCCAGAGTTTTGAAAATATATTTCCTGAGATTGATGTCTTCAACCAACTGACCCGAATAATCTTTCCGTGCGTACCAATTGGAAATCCAGGTCTTGTTGAATCCTAATCGAAACCCATAGGGATGTACTTTTTGACCCACTTTTTTCTCCTTAAGATTCTTTCTCTTCCAGCACCAAGGTGATGTGGCTGGTCTTTTTCTGGATCATGGTAGAGGTACCTCGCGCCCTCGGCATATGGCGCTTCCAGGTGACACCCTCATCGACCCTGACATTTTTAATAAACAAATCTTCCACATCAAGAACCTTATGGTTCTCTTCCGCATTGGCAATTGCAGATTTTAGTAATTTTTGAAATATATCCGCCGCCCTTTTTCGCGTGAACTGCAGAATATTAATCGCATCATTCACGTTCTTTCCACGAATCAAATTGGCAATCAATCTCGCCTTTCGTGGCGCGGTGCGCGTATGCCTGAGCAGTGCTTTCACTTCCATGATTCTTTAATCTCTCTTATTTAGTAACTGCCTTTTTCGTTTTACCCCCGTGCGACTTGAAAGTACGCGTTGGAGCAAACTCACCCAGCTTGTGACCCACCATATTTTCCGTCACAAATACGGGGAAAAAATTTTTCCCGTTATGAACAGAAATGGTATGCCCGACAAAATCCGGGGTAATGGTGGAGCGACGCGACCAGGTTTTGAAAACCTTCTTTTCGTTCTTGCGATTCAACTCCTCGATCCTGTCCATCAGATGCGAATCAACAAACGGACCTTTTTTTAATGATCGTGCCATTCCTAACCCTCAAAAATTGACTAAATTATTTTTTCTTTTTACGACTGAGAATAAACTTGTTAGATTGCTTATTCACTTTTCTCGTTTTCAATCCTTTTGCGCTTTGACCCCAGGGACTACAGGGGTGACGCCCTCCCGAGGACCGGCCTTCACCACCGCCCATCGGATGATCCACCGGGTTCATCGCTACTGCCCGCACACGGGGTCGGCGGCCCATCCAGCGAACACGCCCGGCCTTTCCGATCGATACGTTTTCATGATCCTGATTTCCAACCACACCGATGGTGGCGCGACAATTTTTATGAATCAACCGAACCTCACCGGACCTCAGCTTCAGCGTGACATATTCCCCTTCTTTCGCCATCAACTGCACACCGTTTCCGGCACTGCGTGCGATCTGCGCACCTTTTCCCGGCCTCATCTCTATATTATGGACCAGAGTTCCCTCGGGAATATCCTTAAGCGGCAGACAATTACCATTCTTAATTTCCGCATTTTCGCCCGACATCAACACATCGCCGACATTTAATTTTGAAGGCGCAATGATGTACCGCTTCTCCCCATCCGCATAAACCAGAAGCGCAATCCGCGCGGAACGATTGGGGTCATACTCTATCCCAACAACCTTTGCCGCAATTCCATCTTTCCCACGCTTGAAATCAATAACGCGATACTTTTTACGGTGACCGCCGCCTCTACGTTTGCTGGTAACACGCCCATTATTGTTTCGCCCGCCGGATTTTGAAATGGAAACCAGCAAACTTTTTTCCGGAGCGGATTTTGTAACCTCATCGAACCCGGAAATGGTTTGAAAGCGAACCCCGGGAGATCTTGGCTTTAGTTTTCTTATTGGCATTAACCCCTACACTCCCTCAAATATTTCAATTTTGTCCCCTTCTTTCAACTGAACCATTGCCTTTTTCCAGGCCTTAGACTGCCCCATGGTCCGGCCAAACCGTCGGCGCTTGCCACGAACAATCTGAGTATTCACTTTTAAAACAGAGACATTGAAAATTTTTTGAATCGCATCACGAATCTGAATTTTATTCGCATCCATATTGACATCGAAGGTCACCCAGTTTCCCTCCGCCAACATGGTGGTTCCCTTTTCGGTAACCAGAGGCTTGTTTACCACTCGATACAAATCCATCAGTTCAGCCTCTCCTCTATTTTTTGAAGCGCATCTTTCGTACAAACAATTTTTTCATGCTTCAACAAATCAAAAACATTCAGACCGTCCACCAGCAACACATTGGTGTAAGGCAGATTACGCACTGCCAACTGAAAGTTCTGATTTTTCTCGGAAATAATGAATAACGTTTTATCAGGAAGACTCAACTTCTTAAGGATCGCCGCAGCATCCCTGGTTTTTGGATTCTCAAGTGTAATAGAGTCGACCACTGAGATATTTTGATTTTTAAATCTTTCGCTAAGAACCGATTTAATCGCCTGCTTTTTGGATTTTTTGGATAGAGAGAAAGCGTAGCTTCTGGGGCTGGGACCAAACACCGTCATACCCCCACGCCAGACCGGAGATCGGGTATTACCTGAACGAGCACGCCCCGTACCCTTCTGCCTCCAGGGTTTCGCGTTACTTCCATGCAGGTCGCCCTTGTTTTGCTTGGTGGCCGCATTGCCTCCGCGTCGAGCTGCCAATTGCATGGTCACATAGCGCTGCACCAATTCCTCACGCACCTTGGTCTCGAACACATCCGAAGAAGCCTCGACGGTTCCGACTTTTTTATTTTCTGTATCTATTACATCTAACTCAGGCATGAGAAATCTTTATCCCTTATGATTTAAAAATACTTAACAATCCGCCATTAGCACCCGGAACAGAACCCTTGAGCAGAAGCACGTTGTTTTCAACGTCCACCCGCACGACCTGAAGATTTTTCAGGTGCTTTGTCTTTCCACCCATTCTTCCCGGCATACCCATTCCTTTTAGAACCCGGCCCGGATAAGTGTGCATTCCGATCGATCCAGTGCCGCGATAGCTTTCATGATGCCCATGGGAAGCAGGCGCGCCTCCGTAGTTGTACCGCTTGAAAACACCGGCAAATCCACGGCCCTTGGTCACACCCACCACTTCGACTTCATCGCCTTCGCTGAAAATATCAACTTTGATGGGCTTTCCAATGGCGTCATCATCGACATCCTGATCCCTGAACTCCTTGAGAACTTTTGCAGGCTCGATTTTGTGCTTGTCGTAAAAACCCTTTAAAGGCTTGTTAGTGTGCTTTTCTTTTCGGGTGCCATAAGCCAGCATGACTGCATTATAACCATCCTTCTCAACGGTCCGCTTTAACACCGGAACACACCGTTCCACCTGCACCACTGTAACCGGCACACAATCCCCCTTGTCATTAAAGACCTGGGTCATTCCTACTTTTTTTCCCAATAACGCGCTCATTGATTTTCCAATTTAAAGCTTGATCTCGATATCCACACCGCCCGACAGATCCAGTTTCATCAATGCATCTACGGTCTGCGGTGTAGGCTCAAGAATTTCCATGATCCGCTTGTGAGTTCGAATCTCGAACTGTTCGCGAGATTTTTTATCCACATGCGGCGACCTTAATACTGTCCACCGATTCCTTACAGTTGGCAGTGGAACCGGGCCCACAACCTTTGCTCCCGTACGCCGGGTGGTTTCAACAATTTCCGCCACCGACCAGTCCAGCAGCTTATGGTCATAAGCCTTGAGTTTGATACGTATTTTTTGGTCGTTCATTATTCTATGATCTCGTTAACCACTCCGGCGCCAACAGTACGGCCACCTTCACGAATTGCAAAACGAAGCTCTTTAGCCATAGCAACCGGCGTAATAAGAGTGATTTCCATTGAAACATTATCTCCCGGCATAACCATTTCAACTCCAGAAGGTAATGTTGCAACACCGGTAACGTCGGTGGTTCTGAAGTAGAACTGCGGACGATATCCATTAAAGAACGGAGTATGCCGACCCCCCTCTTCCTTCGTCAAAATATAAACCTCCGCCTTAAACTTTGTATGCGGTGTAATCGATCCCGGCTTGGCAAGAACCTGACCACGCTCGATTTCCTCACGCTTGGTTCCACGAAGCAGAACACCCACGTTCTCACCCGCGCGACCTTCATCAAGAAGCTTGCGGAACATTTCAACACCCGTCGCGGTAGTTTTTGTGGTTTCGCGGAATCCTACGATTTCAATTTCTTCACCGACTTTAATAACGCCGGTTTCAACACGACCGGTTGCAACCGTTCCACGACCTGAAATACTGAAGATATCTTCAATAGGCATCAGGAACGGTTTATCCACAGGACGATCAGGAAGCGGGAAGTAGGTATCCAAAGCTTCCATCAACTCCCAGATACATTTGGTTTTTTCTTCGTCTTCCGGATTCTCCAAAGCCTGCAAAGCACTACCGCGAATAACCGGAACATCATCCCCTGGGAATTCGTATTTACTCAGCAACTCACGAACTTCCAGCTCAACCAGATCAAGCAGCTCAGGATCATCAACCATGTCACACTTGTTCATGAATACAACGATCTTGGGAACACCCACCTGACGCGCCAGCAAGATATGCTCGCGGGTTTGCGGCATTGGACCGTCATTTGCCGAGATAACCAGAACCGCACCATCCATTTGCGCCGCACCGGTGATCATGTTTTTTACATAGTCGGCATGGCCCGGGCAATCCACATGGGCGTAATGGCGATTCTCAGTATTATATTCAACGTGAGCAATAGCGATGGTAATACCACGTTCTTTTTCCTCAGGCGCTTTATCAATTTGGTCGAAGGCGATGGTTTCTGCATATCCCTTTTTCGACAAAACCTCAGTGATCGCAGCGGTGAGGGTGGTTTTACCATGGTCAACGTGACCCACTGTCCCAACGTTCAAATGCGGTTTATCACGAACAAATTTTTCTTTAGCCATTCTTATTTACTCCAATATATATGTATGATTTATTAAACTGCTAGTTTCTCACTGGTACCGGTGGATTTTGCAATCAATTCCTCGGCCAAGGCTGCCGGAACAGAATCATATTTAGCAAACTCCATGGAATAACTGGCCCGCCCCTGAGTCGCGGATCGAAGATCCGTGGAATACCCAAACATTCCCGACAAAGGAACTTCCGCCCTTACAACCTTTGCGCCAGCCCGATCTGAAAGGTCTTTGATCTTGCCGCGCTTGGAATTGAGCCGGCCTATAACATCACCCATAAACTCTTCAGGGGTGACCACTTCCACATCCATTACCGGCTCCAGCAACTGCGGCGCTCCCTTTTTACAAGCTTCCTGAAACGCTATCGACGCACAAATTTTAAACGCCATTTCGGAAGAATCCACATCATGAAAAGACCCGTCCAACAGCGTTACCGAAATATCTACTGCGGGATAGCCACAAAGTATCCCTCTTGCCATCGACTCCACAACGCCCTTTTGAACAGCCGGAATATATTCTTTGGGGATGGCACCACCCACGATTTTATTAACGAACTCGAATCCCGTCCCTGCTTCCCTCGGTTCGATTTTTATAACGACATGACCATACTGACCTCGACCACCCGTCTGCTTGACGTATTTATATTCATGCTCAACCTGTTTAGTGATGGTCTCTTTATAAGCAACCTGCGGCTTAGAAACATCCACATCGAGCGAGAACTCCCGACGCATACGATCCACCAGCACTTCCAAATGCAACTCACCCATTCCCGAAATTACTGTTTGGTTGGTATCGGGATCCACACGCACCTGGAAGGTGGGGTCTTCCTGCAACAGCTTGACCAGACAATCTGAAAGTTTCTCCTGCTCTGCTTTCGTTTTTGGCTCGATCGCCACAGAAATAACCGGTTCGGGAAATTGAATCGCTTCCAAAATAATCGGATGGTCCTTATCGCAAAGCGTGTCTCCGGTGTAGGACTTTTTCAATCCAATCACCGCTGCGATATCCCCCGCCTTTACCGAATCAACCTCTTCCCGTTTATTGGCGTGCATTCTCAGGATACGGCCCACACGTTCCTTTTCATTTTTTGTTGAGTTGTAGACATAAGAACCACTGGTCAACTCTCCAGAATAAACACGCACAAACGCCAACTGACCCACAAAAGGATCGGTCATAATTTTGAAAGCCAGGGCCGAGAAATGATCACCCACTTCCAGCTTGCGACTTTCTTCTGCTTGCGTGTTGGGATTTGTACCCGTAATGGTTTTGAGTTCCTGAGGAGAGGGGAGGTAGGCTACTACAGAATCGAGCAATTGCTGCACACCCTTATTTTTAAATGCCGCACCACATAAAATAGGAGTAAATTTGGATTCCAGGGTTCCCACTCTCAATGCGGCATTGATTTCCTCCACCGAGACCTCTTCGCCACCGAGGAATTTTTCCATAATGGCATCATCCACATCGGAGATGGATTCAATGAGTTTCTCGCGATACTCTTCCGCTTGATCTTTATACTCATCGGGGATGTCTTCAACATCAAAGGTCTCACCTTTATTCTTTGCATCCGAATACACGTTGGCTTTCATATTGATAAGATCAATCACGCCAACGAAATCCGCCTCAACCCCCAAAGGAAGTTGAATAGGCACCGGATGCGCATTCAACTTTTCTTTCATTTGCTCAACACAACCGAGGAAATTAGCCCCGGCCCGATCCATTTTATTCACAAAACAGATACGCGGAACATTGTATTTACTGGCCTGACGCCAAACCGTTTCAGACTGAGGCTCAACACCACTGACCGCATCGAAAACGCCAACAGCACCATCCAAAACACGCAAGGACCGCTCCACTTCAGCAGTGAAATCCACATGCCCCGGGGTATCAATAATATTGATTTTATGCCCCAACCAGGAACAAGTCGTTGCCGCCGATGTAATGGTAATACCCCTTTCCTGCTCCTGCTCCATCCAGTCCATAGTGGCATTACCGTCATGCACCTCACCTATCTTATGGCTCTTTCCGGTGTAGTACAGGACTCTTTCAGTCGTCGTGGTTTTACCCGCATCAATATGCGCAATGATTCCAATATTGCGGGTCTTTTCAAGATCGATTTTTTTATTCACTTTTGTTCTTTAAGCTCCTATTACCAACGGTAGTGGGCAAATGCTTTATTGGCTTCCGCCATTCGATGAACTTCTTCTTTTTTCTTAATCGCTCCGCCTGAATTATTAAAGGCGTCCATAATTTCTCCGGTCAACTTATCCGCCATGGTTTTTCCTGATCGCTGCCTGGCATTTTGAATCACCCAGCGAATACTGAGAGCCATCCGGCGATTTTCCCTCACTTCAACAGGCACCTGATAAGTTGCGCCCCCAACGCGACGGGACCGAACCTCCAGTAGCGGGGCAGCGTTTTCAATCGCCTTGCGAAAAACGCGCAATGGCTCTTCTTTCCCCTTCGCTTCAATATTTTCCAGGGCTTTATAGAAAATGGTTTCCGCCAAACCCTTTTTCCCCTTATTCAAAATACAATTGATAAACCGGGCCACCAGCAAATCATTGAATTTTGGATCTGGAGTGATCTTCCTTTTTTGCGCTTCTCGTCTTCGTGCCATAGTTAGTTATCTATTTATTTTTTTGGCTTTTTTGCGCCATATTTTGATCGACTCTGCATTCGCCCCTCAACTCCCAGCGTATCAAGACTTCCTCGGACCACGTGATACCTTACCCCCGGCAAGTCCTTAACTCGACCCCCACGGATCATTACAATGGAGTGCTCCTGCAGATTATGCCCAACACCCGGGATGTAGGTCGTAACCTCCATTCCATTGGTCAGACGCACACGCGCCACCTTTCGGAGCGCCGAATTCGGTTTTTTTGGCGTCGAGGTATAAACCCTGACGCAAACTCCTCGCTTTTGAGGACAAGCTTTTAGAGCCGGACTATCGGTTTTCTTAACCGGCTTGGTCCTTCCGGCTTTCACTAATTGATTAATTGTTGGCAAAAAATCATCCCCCCAAATTAAAAAACACGCATGGGCATCAAAAAAACTGAGCTTACCCCATCAAATAAAACTGAACGTACCCAATGAAGTCAATAAAAACAAAGGGTTAAATCAGGTAAAATATGGCGTGAAAAAGGTGTAATTGTACCATTGAATATCCGGGAGTCAAGTTAAAAAAAAGGGGGAATTATTCTGCCGCTACAGGCGTTTCCTCTTCCTCTTTTTCAACTGTATTTTCCATTTCCGGTTCTTCAATGCGAATTCCGCTGTATGCCCGACACCCGGTTCCAGCCGGGATCAATCGGCCCATTGTCACATTTTCTTTTAAACCCACTAAATTATCGCGTTTTCCACTGACACTCACTTCCGTCAATACGCGGGTCGTCTCCTGAAATGATGCTGCGGAGATGAAACTTTCGGTGCTCAACGAGGACTTTGTAATTCCCAGGAGCACCGGAGCACCTTTAGCGGGTTTTTTCTTATTTTTTATTGCCTCCTGATTTGCTGCATTAAATACTTTTTTGGTGACTTGCTCACCGATCAAGAATTCAGTATCTCCTGAATCTTCAATGATCAAGTGGCGGAGCATTTGACGAACGATAACCTCAATATGTTTATCGTTAATCGCAACACCCTGAAGTCGGTAAACCTCTTGTACTTCATTAACAAGGTATTTACGCAACTCGTCTTCACCCAGAACACGAAGGATGTCATGCGGGTTTGAAGCACCATCCATCAGGGCTTCACCAGCCACGACCTCATCACCTTCATGCACATTAATATGTTTTCCACGTGGGATCAGATATTCGCATTCGTCACCCGATTCACTTTCAACAATTACTTTTCGCATTCCCTTCACAAAACCACCGAACTTAACTTTACCGGTGATCTCGGTGATGGTTGCCTGCTCATGGGGTTTCCTTGCCTCAAAAAGTTCTGCAACCCGGGGCAGACCCCCTGTGATGTCTTTTGTCTTCGCAGACTCACGAGGAATTTTTACAATCAAGTCACCGGCGTTTACATGATCGCCTTCATTAACATTGATGTTTGCTCCCGCAGGCAGGATATACCGTCGAACGGTTTCACCGCTAGCATCTTTCAGTGAAATTCTTGGTTGTTTCTTTTCATCGCGATGACTGATGATAACCTTGGTGGAAAGACCGGTGATCTCATCAAAGTCTTCCTTCATGGTCACACCTTCAACGATATCTCCAAATGCAATCGTCCCTTCAACCTCGGTCAATATCGCATTGGTATATGGATCCCATTCGATCAGCGTTTGCCCTTCCTGCACTTCCTGACCATCATTGACTTTAAGTTTCGCTGCATACACTACCGCGAATCTTTCTTTTTCCCTTCCAGTCTCATCTTGAATCACAAGACTTCCATTTCGATTCATTACGATGATTTCGCCCTGTTGATTTTTGAGAGTGCGGAGACCCATATATTTGACAACCCCTCCACGCTTGGTATTCAGCGTTGTCTGCTCCACCACCCGGCTTGCGGTTCCACCAATATGGAAGGTACGCATCGTCAACTGAGTGCCCGGCTCGCCGATGGATTGCGCCGCGATAACACCTACAGGCTCACCCACCTCAACCCATTTCAAAGTTGCCATGTTGCGACCGTAACACTTGACACAGACCCCCTGCTTAGATTCACAAGTTAAACAGGAGCGGATTTTTACTTTTTCAATACCGGCATTTTCAATCGCAATTACCGTATCTTCTTCAATGAGACTATCCGCTTCCGCCAGAATATTTCCTGTAAAGGGATCGACCACATCTTCGAGAACCGTTCGCCCTAAAATCCTTTCGCCCAAAGGCTGGATTATTTCGCCGGCTTCAATCAAAGCAATGGCATCAATGCCTTTCAACGTTCCACAGTCGTCCTCCTGAACGATCATGTCCTGAGCAACATCCACCAGACGACGCGTCAGGTAACCGGAGTTTGCAGTTTTAAGCGCGGTATCCGCCAGACCTTTTCGCGCACCATGAGTAGAAATGAAATATTGAATAACTGAAAGACCTTCACGGAAATTTGCGGTGATAGGTGTTTCAATAATTTCACCCGAAGGTTTGGCCATCAGCCCCCTCATTCCCGCCAACTGCCTTAGCTGCTGCGCACTTCCCCTTGCACCGGAGTCAGCCATAATAAAAATGGAATTAAAATCTTTATCCGTTTTACCATTGACCGTATCCTCATCTTCACTTTCCAGTTCCTTAAACATTTCTTCGGAAACCTTTTCAGTGACGTGCGCCCAAATATCGATAACCTTGTTGTAACGCTCACCATTGGTGATCAAACCATCGCGATACTGCTTATGAACCCGAAGCACTTCATCGTTGGTTTTATCCACCAATTTGACTTTGGTTTTCGGTATCCGCATCTGATCAATCGAAATGGTGAGGCCCGCTTCGGTTGCATATTTAAATCCGAGCCGCTTGACATCATCCAGCAGGGTCACTGTTTTTTCCCTACCCACCACCAGGAAGGATTGGAAAATAAGATCAGAAAGCGATTTCTTATCCATCAATCGGTTGACCAGTTCAAAGGGCAATCCTTTTGGAAGGATCTCACCCAAAAGAACTCGACCAGTGGTCGTTTGCGTAAGCACATTATCGATTCGCACCATAATCATCGCCTGAAGATCAAGCTCATCATGGTCATAGGCGGCAATCACTTCTTTCTGGTCGGCAAAAACTTTCCCGCTTCCTTTCACGCCACCACGAATTTTTGTCATGTAGTAACAACCCAAAACGATGTCCTGAGTCGGAACAGCAATAGGTCGACCATTCGCAGGAGACAGGACGTTGTTGGAGGACATCATCAACAACTTACATTCCGTTCTAGCCTCCATGGAAAGAGGAACGTGGACCGCCATCTGATCACCATCAAAGTCCGCATTAAATGCGGTACAAACCATCGGGTGAACCTGAATTGCCTTCCCTTCGATCAACAGCGGTTCAAAGGCCTGGATTCCCAATCGATGCAAAGTGGGCGCGCGGTTTAAAAGTACTGGGTGGTTTTTTACTACTTCTTCAAGAACTTCCCAAACTTCAGAGCGTTCCTGCTCAACCATTTTCTTGGCTGTTTTTATTGTGGTTGCATAACCTTTTTCTTCCAGTCGATTGAACACGAATGGCTTGAAAAGCTCCAACGCCATTTTCTTGGGAAGACCACATTGATGAAACTTCAAATGGGGACCTACTACGATGACCGAGCGACCGGAGTAATCGACCCGTTTCCCTAAAAGGTTCTGCCGGAACCGACCCTGCTTTCCTTTAAGCATATCGCTCAGAGATTTTAGGGGACGCTTGTTGGTTCCGCGGAGAGTGCGGCCTCGTCGACCGTTATCGAACAATGCCGAAACGGCTTCCTGCAACATTCTTTTTTCGTTGCGAATGATAATCTGTGGCGCCTTTAATTCCTGCAAACGCTTGAGCCTGTTATTCCTGTTAATGACCCTTCTATAGAGATCATTCAAGTCGGAAGTAGCAAATCGTCCGCCATCCAACGGAACCAGGGGACGCAACTCCGGTGGAATGACCGGAATGACCTGCAGGATCATCCATTCAGGCTTATTGCCTGATTTTCTGAAAGCCTCAATGATCTTCAACCGTTTGGCAATTTTTCTTTTATTCATTACCGACTTGGTGGTGGTCATTTCTTCTTTCAACTGCAAAGACACATCATCCAAGTTCATGGGCCTGAGAAGTTCCGCCACACCTTCCGCACCAATCATTGCACGGAAAGTATCGGGGAATTCCATTTCCATCTCACGGTATTCCTCTTCGGTCAAAATCTGACCCACTTCCATGTCTGAATCACCAGGATCGGTGACCACATAATTTTCAAAATAGATAATTCGTTCCAGGTCTTTGAGAGGAATATCCAGCAAATGCCCGAGCCGGCTTGGAAGACCTTTGAAGTACCAGATATGAGCAACAGGTGTTGCCAGCTCAATGTGAGCCAGTCGTTCGCGTCTAACCTTGGAAAGAGTAACCTCAACTCCGCATTTTTCACAGATCACACCCTTGTGCTTCATACGTTTGTATTTACCGCAGGTGCACTCCCAGTCTTTAACTGGACCAAAAATTTTCGCACAGAACAATCCATCCCGTTCCGGCTTGAACGTCCGGTAATTAATGGTTTCGGGTTTTTTGACTTCTCCATAAGACCATGAACGGATTTTTTCTGGAGAAGCAATTCGAACCCGGATTGCATCAAATAAAATAGGATTTTTTGGCTTATCGAAATTTGTCAGGCTATCCACTAGGGATTTCTCCTTTAATTAAGGTTTTCGCAAACCGCTATATTTTTTCTTTAAAGGTCCCACTCAAAAACTCGGAACCCAACTGGGTCAAACGGAAAATAGATTTTCTATTTTCCCGATTCAATCAACTCGACATCAATGGCCAAGCTCTGCAACTCTTTAACGAGAACGTTAAAAGACTCAGGCAGACTCGGGTTGAGATGCGTGTCCCCCTTAACTATGGCTTCGTACATACGCTTACGACCTTCAACATCATCCGACTTAACAGTAAGCATTTCTTGAAGGGTATACGCTGCACCGTATGCTTCCAGCGCCCAAACTTCCATCTCCCCCAGCCGTTGCCCACCGAACTGGGCCTTACCGCCCAACGGCTGTTGCGTAACCAGAGAATAGGGTCCTGTTGAACGCGCGTGAATTTTGTCATCAACCAGATGATGGAGTTTCAATATGTACAGATAACCCACCATCACCTTTTGTCGGAACGGCTGACCGGATCGACCATCAATCAAAGTCACCTCACCGGTTTCAGAGCATTCACCCTGCCGCAGCAATTCCCGAACCTCATCTTCTTTGGCACCATCGAAGACCGGCGTTGCCATATGTTTCTCATTTGCTTTGGCTGCCATTCCCAGGTTGGTTTCCAATATTTGCCCCACGTTCATTCGCGAGGGAACACCCAGTGGATTCAAAATGAGTTCGATCGGCTTACCACTTTCCATATAGGGCATATCCTCTTCAGGAACAATGGTTGAAACCACACCCTTGTTACCATGCCGCCCCGCCATCTTGTCACCCACCTGAAGCTTGCGCTTCATTGCCATGAATACTTTCACCAACTTGATTACGCCGGGAGACAGGTCGTCACCCTTTTTCAAGCGGGCGACCTTCTCTTCCAACATGGACTTGAGAATTGAGACCTGCTCTTTTGAGCTGGCTTCCATTTCAAGAAGGGTTTTCTCTTCCACTCCCTGGGCCGGCACTTTTGCCAAATCTTTAATACCCATTTTGGCGATGGCCTCTTCTTCGATGGCCTCACCCTTTTTAAAATCCACCTTGCCCACAGTCGTGGATTTGGATGCATTCTTACCTACCAGCAGGGAACACATTTTTTTCGCGGTTTCACTTTTTACGATGGCAATTTCATCGTTATAATCCTTTTCGATCATAGCGATTTCTTCTTCTTCAATTGCCAGCGTGCGCGAGTCTTTATCGATTCCCTTTCGAGAGAAAACCTTCACATCGATAACGGTTCCATGCACTCCAGGAGGAACCCGAAGAGACGTATCCCGAACATCGCCTGCTTTCTCACCGAAAATGGCTTTTAAAAGTTTTTCCTCAGGACTGAGCTGGGTTTCACCCTTAGGAGTGATTTTCCCAACCAGGATGTCGTTCGGCTTGACATTCGCCCCCACACGGATGATTCCACTCTCATCCAAATTCTTCAGAGCTTCTTCCCCCAGGTTGGAAATGTCACGGGTGATCTCCTCCTTACCCTGCTTGGTATCGCGGGCCTCAACTTCAAACTCTTCGATATGCACGGAGGTGTAAACATCTTCCTTAACCAGTTTTTCACTTACGATAATTGCATCTTCAAAGTTGTAACCATCCCAAGGCATGAATGCGACAAGGATATTACGCCCCAATGCAAGTTCGCCATGATCTGTTGCAGGCCCATCTGCAAGCACATCTCCCTTTTTCACCTTCTGCCCGGAAGAGACCCGGGGACGCTGGTTAATACAGGTGTTCTGGTTCGAACGTTGATACTTGTTCAATGAATAAATATCTACATTCGAGTCCAGTTGACTTCGGCGCGTTTTAACTTTTCCCACCGGTTTCTTTTCGGTACGGATAACAATGCGCGTTGCATCTGCACTGATTACCACACCATCATTTTCAGCCACCACCACTGCACCTGAGTCGTGCGCCACAATGGCTTCCATTCCGGTTCCTACCAGAGGAGCCTCGGATTGCAGCAAAGGCACTGCCTGGCGCTGCATGTTTGATCCCATCAACGCACGGTTCGCGTCATCATTTTCCAGGAAAGGAATCAAGGATGCGGCCACACTGATCAACTGTTTGGGTGACACATCCATAAAATCCACTTTCTCACGTGGAGAGAGAACAAAGTCTCCTCCTTTACGCGCCGACACGATGGGGTCGGAGAACCTTTTCTTTTCATCCATCTTGGCATTGGCCTGGGCGATAACATAGCTGTCTTCCACTAAAGCGGTGTGAAACTCTACATCATCCTTAGCCACAGAGTCCTCAACCTTTCGGTATGGCGTTTCGATAAACCCGTAGTCATTTACCCGCGCATAAGTACTAAGAGAGGCAATCAATCCGATATTGGGTCCCTCAGGAGTCTCAATCGGACAGATTCGACCGTAATGGGTCGGATGCACATCACGCACTTCAAATCCTGCACGCTCTCGTGTCAGACCTCCCGGTCCCAACGCACTCAACCTTCTTTTATGAGTGACCTCAGAGAGGGGATTGGTTTGATCCATAAACTGGGACAGCTGACTGCTTCCAAAAAATTCCTTAATGGCAGCCGTCACCGGTTTTGAATTGATCAGATCGTGTGGCATAGAAACATCCAGATCCTGAATGGACATTCTTTCAATGATTGCCCGTTCCATTCTCACGATACCGACACGGAACTGGTTCTCCAGAGATTCTCCGACCGCCCGAACCCTTCGATTACCCAAGTGGTCAATATCGTCAATATCTCCGATACCGTTTTTCAGGTCGATGATATGCTTCACGACCGCCACCAGATCTTCCAAGGTCAGCAACCGGTTTTCCAAAGGAATATCCAAGCCAAACTTCTGGTTCAATTTGATGCGTCCCACCACCGATAAATTGTAACGCTTTGGATTGAAAAACAAATTCGCAAAAAGAGAACGCGCTATTTCCGGTGTTGGAGGATCTCCCGGTCGCAACCTTTTATAAATTTCCTTAATCGCCTCTTCCTGGCTTTGGGTTTTTGCTATTGCCAGGGTATCGCGGATAACAGTATCTGAGGTTTCTTCGTCAATATGCAAAATTTGGATTTCACTGAGCTTGTTTTTCTTGATGACCTCAAGAACGCCTTCCGTGATTTCCTGGTTGGACTCGACCTCAATTTCACCGGTCTCAGGATCCACGATTTCATCAAACAGGAACCTGCCGATCAAACTTTCCGGATCGATCTCAACCTTGGTGGATCGGGTAATCCGGCTCAATTTTTTCGCCGCACCCACAGTGACCTTTTTACCGGCCTTGAGAACCACATCATCCGTTTTCGGATCAATCACGTCTTCCTTCACCTTGAATCCGATAAGCAAATTTTTACTTCCCATAAAGAAGCGGAAGTCTTTTGCAGTAATACTTACTTTTTCAATGGAATAGTAGGTTTCGAGAATGGTTTTGGTATCCATTCCAAAAGCCTGCAAAAGGATCGTTGCCGGAAGCTTGCGCCTGCGGTCAATCTTCACATAAAGAAGATCCTTGATATCGAATTCGAAGTCGACCCAGGAACCGCGGTCAGGAATGATCCGTGCAGAATAGAGAATTTTTCCGCTAACATGAGATTTTCCCTTGTCATGAGAAAAGAAAGCCCCGGGAGAGCGATGCATCTGACTGACAATAACTCGCTCAACACCATTGATCATGAAGGTGCCAGTGGGGCCCATCACGGGCATTTCACCCAGAAATATCTTTTGCTCTTTAACTTCGCGAACCGAATTGATGGTTACCTGGGGAACTTTTTCTTTTTCCAGGAGGGCAATTATTTCATCGGTGACTTCAGTCTTTGCCGGAATCAGGTTCTTGGACGTACCCGGTTTTTTGACCTCTTCTACAATGACTTTTCCGTGAAGGTTTTTAAGGCTGCGGGCATTGATATCCACTGCCTCTCGATCAAAAAGCACGAGCCGGACCATGATTTTGATCGGATCAGAATAGGTGAGACCCTTCTGGCGGCATTCACTAAACTTGTGCTTTTCTTTATAGGTAACTTCTTCGTTACAGGAGTCACAAATAATATTTGGCCCGCCGAGCTCCTTGTACTCACCACAGGAACACTCCCATATACCGACTTCGAAGCCGACATATTCAATCCGAGCGTTAACGTTCAGGTCAGAAATTGGGAAGACATCACTAAAAACATCTTCCAATCCCCTCACCTGTCGCTCATGCGGAGCCACGTCCCATTGCAGGAAATACTCGAAGGATTTTTTTTGTATCTCTATTAAGTTTGGAATTCCAATGACGGTAGGAATTCGCGCGAAATTTTTTCTTTGTCTAAGATTGCCAAGCGCCCTTTGAGAACGGTTTTTTGACATAAGGCAGCATCCTTCTGGGAGAAAGATTAACGGAAAATTTAACTGCTAACACAAATGCAAAACTGTTGCATCCAATCTCCGTTACTTAACCTCCACAGTACCGCCAGCCTCCTCGATTTTCTTTTTAATTTCTTCAGCTTCCTCTTTTTTCACGCCTTCTTTAATTGGCTTTGGAGCACCCTCCACCAAATCCTTCGCATCCTTCAAGCCCAAACCGGTAATGGTCCGAACTTCCTTAATGACCTGGATTTTCTTATCACCAGCTGCAGCAAGAATAACATCGAACTCGGTTTTTTCTTCAGCAGCCGCATCTCCTCCACCTGCAGCAGGAGCAGCAACAGCAACAGCAGGAGCTGCCGCAGTCACACCATATTTTTCTTCCAGTTCTTTTACAAACTCTGACATTTCCAAAACTGTCATATTATCGATAAAGGAAACTACGTCTTCCTTAGTGGCGGCCATTACGCCCTCCTTTCAAAAAATGTTTTTTCTATAAAATCTGATTCAATAATTTATCAACCACGATCCCCCATCAGGGAACCGGTCTATTCGGATGCCTTTTTCTCTTTGATCGCCTCCAGCGTACCCACCAGTTTTCTCAGCAAACCACTCAGCGCTCCAACAAAATTTGTAGTTGGACCGTTCATGGTTGAAAGCAACTGGGCAATGAGCTGTTCTTTTGAAGGCAGATCAGCAAGCGCTTTTACTTCTTCCGGGGTCACCTTCTTCCCCTCAACAACACCGCAAATCACTTTGGGTGATTTTGCCGCACCGGATTTTGCATAGTCGGCCAGGGCTTTTGCCGGCGCAACCGCGTCATCAAAACTTAATACAAGTGAAACCGGGCCACTGAATTCCTTATCCAACAACTCAAACGGAGTATTTTTTGCAGCCTGCCTTGCCAGGGTATTTTTTATCACCCGAAAATCAATTGCCCGTCCGCGCATGTGACTGCGCAGGGCCGTTAATTCAGGAGCATCAATCCCCTGATAATTGGCCAGAACCGCAGACTTGGCCTTCAGGAAAACCCCGTTAAGCTCTTCAACTTTTTTTATCTTTTCTGCATTTGGCACGGTCGCCACCTCTTTCAATTACCACCCCGCAACCGGGGATTTTTTCAAATTAATTTGGCGTATACGCCACTCGGACCCCAACCCCCATCGTGGTGGAAACCGATACACCCTTAACATAATGCCCTTTGCTTGAAGCCGGCTTAGCTTTGATCAAGGCAGACATCAGAGCCTGGAAGTTTTCCTCCAGATCCTCCACTGAAAAACTGGCTTTTCCAAGGGAGGCATGAATAATTCCCGACTTATCCACGCGGTAATCCACTTTCCCCGCCTGGATCTGCTCGATAGCCTGCTTCACATCAAACGTAACCGTTCCCGTCTTCGGATTTGGCATCAATCCTCTAGGACCTAAAACTTTTCCAAGCTTACCCACCTGACCCATCATGTCGGGTGTGGCAACCACACGGTCAAACTCCATCCAACCACCTTGTATTTTCGCCACGAGATCATCACCACCAACCTCTTCCGCACCTGCAGCACGTGCCTCTGATTCCTTTTCTCCCTTAGCGAAAACAAGGACACGGAATTTCTTTCCGGTTCCTTTTGGCAAAACCACACTTCCGCGAATATTCTGGTCTGCTTTTCTGGGATCCAAACTCAACCTAATGGCAACATCCACTGACTCATCAAATTTTTCCGAATTGGATTCCTTCGCAAGCCCAATTGCCTCCTTCAATTCATACTTTTTATCTGAATCAATTTTCTCGGCTGCAGCCCTGTATTTCTTTCCGTGTTTCGGCATAATCTCAATTAACCTTCTACTTTTAACCCCATGCTTTTTGCAGATCCTTTAATGATATTTACCGCCATATCCAGATCCTCGGCATTCAGGTCTTCCATTTTAGTTTTTGCAATTTCCTGAACCTGCTCCAGGGTCACTTTTCCAACAAACTCACGACTGGGATTAGAAGATCCCTTCGCAATTCCCGCTGCCTGCTTCAATAACGCAGATGCAGGAGGCGACTTGGTAACAAATGAAAAACTTCGGTCTTTGTAGACCTCAATTATTACCGGGATGATGCTTCCTTCCTGCCCCTGGGTTTTTGCATTGAACGCCTTACAAAAATCCATTATTGCGACCCCATGCTGTCCGAGCGCAGGCCCGACCGGCGGGGAAGGGGTTGCCTGACCCGCAGGAATTTGAAGCTTGATTTGACCCATTATTTCTTTGGTAGCCACTCTCTATACCTCTTCAATCACCACTTGATTATTTAACTAATTCACACCCGCTCAATTTGAGGGAACTCAAGCTCCACCGGAGTGGCACGACCAAAAATGGAAACCATCACCCTGACTTTACCTTTGTCGTGATTCACATCTTCCACGACACCATTAAAGTTAAGGAAAGGCCCATCGATTACGCGCACACTTTCTCCCTTCTCAAACGAGAACTTCGGCTTCGGCCGGGTCGACTCTCCCTTTATCTGGTCCATGATGGATTTAACCTCATCCTCTGAAAGAGGGACCGGCTCAGAACTTCCCCCGAGAAAACCCGTTACTTTGGGGGTATTCTTAATCATGTACCAAATATCCTGATTCATATCGACGTTGATAAGGATATAACCCGGAAAAAATTTTCGCGAAGAAACTTTTTTCTTTCCCTTTCGAACCTCGACTACTTCCTCAGTGGGTATGACCACTTCACCAAAACGATCACTAAAATTCGAGTGACCGAATTGCTCCTCTATGCTTAACTTCACCTTCCGCTCGAAACCGGAATAGGTGTGGATAACATACCATTGCTTAGACAATATTCACCCGCTTAAATATTTATGAGCCCTTGAACGATCTTGGAAAGAACCGCATCAACAATTCCCAAAAACATGGCCATCAGCAAAACCACAAAAACCACCACGGCCGTTCCACTCATGGCCTCCCGTCGACTAGGCCACGTTACTTTTTTTACTTCGGCCTTAACCTCAGCCAGAAATTCGACCGCTTTTGCAATCATAACCCTCAAAAAATTTAATACAGGCCAGGAGGGATTCGAACCCCCAACCCTCGGATTTGGAATCCGATGCTCTACCAATTAGAGCTACTGGCCTATCAAACTGAACCTCGCCAGCCCAGGAAGGGGAATAAATATTCTCGCCAGACACCCTTATTAGCATCCCGCACCCTACCGCCTGATTTTTTTATTTTGTTTCTTTATGGGGGGCGTGCTTTCCGCAAAACCTACAATACTTCTTAAACTCCAACCTTTGCGTGGTGGTCTTCTTATTTTTCGTAGTCGAATAATTTTTCCGATTACATTCTTCACATGCCAAATGTACTATAACTCTCATAATTCCCAACAACCTTTAAATTTAATGCGACCAACCCCCCGGTATTCTCTCGCATTATTTGAAAATTGACGACCTTTCACCACTACAACCAAAACCCGAAGCCCACGATCGGGATTGAACCGATGACCTCTTCCTTACCAAGGAAGTGCTCCACCACTGAGCTACGTGGGCACAAAAAAAGCTCATTTACCTTCACCAAAAGGTGGAGCGGGAAACGGGACTCGAACCCGCGACCCTCAGCTTGGAAGGCTGACGCTCTAGCCAACTGAGCTATTCCCGCAAGTTCAACCAACCTTAAAATTCAGGATGGGGAGGGGAGGATTCGAACCTCCGAAGGCTGAGCCGACAGATTTACAGTCTGTTCCCTTTGGCCACTCGGGAACCTCCCCGAAATTTTGGGAAAAAAACACGACTTTCCAAAGTCGGTAACACCCAACCCAAACCTCCAACGCAAAGCGCCAGAATCCTTTTTAAACCAATTAGTTAAAACTGGAGCTGGCAAAGGGACTCGAACCCCCGACCTGCTGATTACAAATCAGCTGCTCTACCAACTGAGCTATGCCAGCTCAGCAAATAAAAAACCCCCACTTTACACTTTGACTCACAAAGTTGCAACAAAAATTGGAGGTTTTAGGCTATAAATTTTCGATTTAACAGGATATTTTGCTTCGAAAGGGTGATACGGTGGTAACCAAAAAACGACCCACGGTTTCTTTCCCAGAAAAAAAGCCCCTTATATAAAACTATACAAAACTAAGTTGGGGATTGTAGCATAAAATTTTCAAAAAAAAAATGTTTTTAGCAAATTCTTTTCAACAAAATCTAAATTGATTTTTCTGGGGAATCCAGAGCGGCTGATATTTCGTTCCGCATTTAAATTGTGAAAATCAAAGGCTTAGCAGGGGATGGGCCAAAACCAGGGCTTTTAACTAACGGCGTCTTTTCTTTTTTCGGTTTCTTTTTGACATTTTCTTTTTTTTGCCAGACTGCTTTTCCATGGCCTTGGCGAGCTTGAACTTTGTTTTACAAAACTTTGCGGTGTATTTAAAATTGTAATAGTCTACCGAATTCTGCGCATCCTGAAATGAAACGATATAAGGGACGATTAAAGGTGAGGATAATAAATAAATCCAAGCCTTATCCTTTTCACCAGTATACCATTGCCCGCCACCGGGGATCATCGAATAAAGAAACGCAATATCACGGTCAAAGTATTGATATTCCTTGTCGCAACCGGCCTCAATCAGTTGCTCCATTTCCTTTTCCATTTTCGGTGTGATTCTTTTGAATCCCATAGGCGAACCCCCTCCCCCCTTCAGCCAACAACCTGAAAGAAAAAAGAGAATGCCCACGATTCCTATGAACCTGAATAACCCTGGCATAAGACTCCCAACAATATAAGGCTTTTTATTTCAATAAATTATAAGGAATTCGAACGGAAACGTCAATGCCCCTGTTTTGATTCAGGGTTATCGGAAATCAGGGATAAATCCGGAAAACATCAACTGGAGGAGTTTTAATATTTTCCGCCGACCATATAAAAATCCACACCCTTTCTTAGAGGCTCGAAGGGAATATCCTGCCAGTCCCCTCTGAAATCGGGTGAAATTTTAAATCCGATAAGGTCGGCTTTTTGCCCGGGTTCAATTTTCCCACAGGGAAATTTTAAAATCTCCGCTCCATTTAGCGTTGCCATCCTTAAAATTTCTTTGCGGCTGACATCGGGCAATAGTTTATCCGCCGTTCTTATTTCATCGAGAAAGCTTAAAGAATCATTGCTTGCCATGGAATCGGTCCCAAGAGCTACGGGAATTCCAACATCCAACATTTTTCTAACCGGAAGAATTTTGGAACGACCAAACCATTGAGTGCTTTTCGGACAATACACCGCTGCCCCTACTGAATTAAAATCATCATCAACATAGTTGCAATGGACGGCAATCATTTCATGGATCGCACCCAGGGATTTTAAATATTGGACAGGACTGGTCTCTGGCGGATGCCAACTTTCATCGAAAGCTTCGCGTTCTTTTAAAAGATCAATTAAAGGTCCTTCTCCCTTTTTTAAAAATTGAACCTCTTCAAAGGTTTCAGCCAAATGAGTTGAAACCAGGCATCCATATTTTTTCGACAACTCGTACAGTTTGCGAAACAATTTTCCAGAAACTGAATAGGGTGCATGGGGAGCAATGCCCACCTTCCATTTCTCGCCCTGTACCTTTAAAGCTTCCTCCATTTCACATGCAAGTTCTTCGGCTCTCTTTTCTGGAAAACCAATGACCTCTTTAAACAATATGCTACGGAAACCCAAACCACCCATGGGTTCTAATAAAGATGAATCGGCCACATAGTCCGCAAGACCGGTGACTCCGGAACATTTCATTTCATTTGCGCCTTTATGAATACCCCGAATCCTTTCTTCATCTGTTAAAGCGGAATTGACTGGAATCAGATCGCGGATCCAACCGGCAAAACTGTTGGAAGGGGTCAGCTTGTTTGCCAGGGCGGTTAATCCCAGATGACTGTGCGCATTGATGAAGCCGGGCATCAGGAGTTGATCGGAAAGATCCAAAGTTTCTTCGGTTTTTCTTTCTGATACTCGAGAACAAACTTCAAGAATATTTCCATCCTCCAAAATCAGTTCACCGTTTTCTATTGGCTCACCACAAATGGAAAGCAACGCCCGGAATTTGATTTTTAAAACCATCTTGGAATCAAACCTTTAAAAAAAAGCCTTGCGTGAAACTGCTGATACAAGGGAAATGGAATACTAAAAATAGGTAGTTGCACGGTATTGTTGGTAGGCATTACCCAGTTGCTGCAAAAGTTCCTTTTCCTCTGCCCTAGCACGGAAAATATTCAAGGGAATAACAATGATAAATACATAAACAAGGCAAGGGATGGAACCACAGGCTAAAAACAATCCAACCAGGGTCAGAACAATTCCCACATAAATTGGATGGCGCATATACCGATAAATCCCTCGAGTCACCAACTTATCTGTTCCGGGTAAAACCGCCAGCGAAGGTCCCAAAGTAAACATGGAAAGAATCCATATAATCACCCCAATACCACCGACCGTCAGTCCCGCGTAAACCAACTCGTCGAAACCAAAGCCAAAGTTTTTGGGACCAAAATACGCCAACAGCAAAGGCAACAAGTAAAGGGAAGGAACCAGAATGTTTAATAGAAACCGCTGATTTGAACTGAGATTATTTATTTTAATCATCGGACAAAAGAATTCAAAAATCTTTCAGAGAAGATTAATTCGTAAAAACCCAACCAATAAATCAACCTTAAATTTAGGTCTAATAGTTTTTGAATTATTCTCCTCCCGGGCGAGGCCCCTTAACAGGGGTCGTAGTTTACAAAATTTCTTAATCCGACAAATCCTGTCCTGGCACAACGGGCTATTTCTTGCTGCCCCCACGGCTAGTGGTGGTAATTTGTTTGTTAAAAATTTCGCGACCCTCCAGAATTTCCAAATCAATCACAACTTTGTAAAACGGCAATGTAAAATTCATATCCTTTAATTTCACAGCATCTTTTTCTGAAACGAGAATAAACTTCGCTCCCTCCTGCAAAGCTTTAGACTCCAATTGTTTGATATCATTCAAAGTGTAATCATGATGGTCGGGAAAGGCTTTGAATATTTTCAGTTGAACCTGAGTGTCCTGTAAAATTTTTCGGAATCCTTCCGGATTGGCAATACCACAAAAGGCAACAACCGGCTGGTTTTTTAGAATTTCAACATCGCACACCTCCCCATTCTCCATATTTATCAACGAATCGAGCCTAAGGTGAGTTTTGATTTGAGGAATAGTGCCTAGATACTTTTGGGGGAATTTTATAGGCCCGCCAAAATAGCGGGTGAAACAAACCATATCCGCCCTTCTTGTTTCACTGGGAGGTTCCCGCAGTTCCCCTGCAGGAAATAAGTGATTATTGCCTAAGGGCCTTTGATGATCACATAACAGAATATCGAGATCCCTTCTTAAGGCGAGATGCTGGAAACCATCATCCAGAATCAAAGTGTCGACTTCATAATTTTCCAAAGCGTATCTTCCTGTTTGAAACCGGTCGGAACCTGTAAGAATGGGAACGTTTTTTAATTTCTCTGCCATCATCACCGCCTCATCTCCAACACGATCGGGTGACAACAAAAGAGATTTACCATCACAAACCACATTTACAGGTTTTTTAGATTTTCCTCCATATCCTCTTGTCAATATCGCTGGCTTAAACCCATTTCCTCTCAAGGTTTCAGCAATCATCATAACGAAGGGGGTCTTGCCCGTTCCCCCAAGGGTTAGATTGCCGACACTGATCACTCTACAATCCAGGCTTCGGCGCGGAAAAATTCCCCAGCGATAAGCCCACAATCGGAAATGATGTCCCAGCAAATAAAAAAAGGAAATAAATCTCAAAAACCAAAAAAAAGGAGACCAATACCATTTCCGGTTTGGAGATATGATTTTGTAAAATAATTCTGACATTTTTATCGATATTTTTTGAAGCTATATAGGAGTATACTCTTAGCATATGGATTTTTTGTACTATATTTTATTAGTCATCCTGATGCTTGTCGCCTCTCCCTACCTGCTCTTGAGAAGCCTGGTTTCCTCGAGCTTTAGAAAAGAGATTCAGGACAGGTTAAACAGTGCAAATACTCTTCCGAATTTAAATGACAGTTTATGGATACACGCCTGCTCAGTAGGGGAGGTGCGATTAGCAAAAACCCTCATCCACTTTTTGCAGGAAAAGGGGGAAACGCGCCCTATTGTTTTGTCAACTTTCACTTCGTCAGGACATGCGATAGCCCTGGAAGAAAACCTTCCCCATGTTTTTAAATTGCCAATCGACTTTCCTTTATGGGTAAACCCGGTATTTGACAAGATCAATCCTTCGCAACTCATACTGATTGAAGCCGAATTATGGCCTTGCTTAATAAGACAATGCGTGAAGAGGAAAATCCCTGTTTTGCAGGTTAATGGAAGAATCACTGAAAGATCTTTTAATCGATACAAGAAAATTAAAAATTTCTTTTTATGGATGACAGAAGGTGTTACCGAGTTTTCCGTACGTACGCAATTGGATGCAGACTATTTATTTAAATTGGGAGTGCCGGAAGAAAAAATTACCATCACCGGAAACATTAAATTCGATGTCCTGCCCACAGGAATTGATGTTTTGGATTCGGCTGTGTTTGATCCCAGTTCTTTTCTAATCGTTTTTGGATCGACCCGACCGGGAGATGAAGGCCCCATAATGGAGGCTTACTTAAAATTAAAAAAAGATTTTCCCAATCTCATCTGCGTCATCGCACCGCGACATATGCAACGCTGCCAGGAAGTGGAAGATCTTATCCGTGAGTTTAATACGGATTACACTTTATTTTCGAAAATGGAAGAGCGGGATTGGGTGAATCATCCCGGGTCCTTAATCCTGTTAGACAAAATGGGAGTTTTAAACAGTTTTTACGCCAATGCCAAAATTGCTTATGTTGGTGGTGGGTTCAATCCACGATTTGGGGGCCAGAATATTCTTGAACCGGCAGCCTTTGACGTACCAGTTATATTTGGAAAACATATGAACAATTTTGAAGAAGAAGCAAAGTTACTTATTGATTCGGGAGGGGGCATTCAATTACAAAAAGAAGAGGACCTCTATCCCACCCTAAAACATTTACTCTTAAACTCGGAAGACCGACAAAAAGCCGGTCGTGCAGCGGCGGAAACCGTTCGCAATCATAGGGGAGCTGTCCTCCGTACCCTGAAAATTATCGCAGAAACACGCCCCTCCTAAAATCTGGTTTCAGGTGAAATGACCTTCTTTTACCACATCCTTTCTTTGCCGGTGGCTTTTTTACTCATTCCCCTATTCACCGCACTTTCCCTTTTTTCGAAAAATAAATTTAAACTTTTACATCACCATTTTGGCTTCACCCCAAAAATAAAAAAGGATGATGGCAAAGCTCTCTGGTTCTATGCACTTTCCCTGGGAGAAGTAAAAGCAGCATTACCCGTTCTAAGCATTATTCGTGAAAAAAATCCTGATCTGAAAATCGCGGTATCGGTAACTACCGATTCAGGTTATGAAGGGGCGATGGAACACCTAAAAATGGCAGATCAAATCTTTTTTCATCCCTTAGATTGTCTCCCTTTCACCCGATTGGCTCTTAGAAGAATTAATCCCGATATATATGTGGTGACGGATACCGGATTCTGGCCCGGTTTGATCGATCAATTGCATCAAAAAAATATTCCAAAGATTTTACTTAATGGCCGCATTTCACAAGCGTCCGCCAGAGGTTATTTGAAAGCCGGGTCCCTTTTTAAAACCATGTTCCAGCAATTCGACCGACTCTGCATGCAAAATGAGAGCAGTCGAAAAGCAATTGCAGAAATGGGAGTAAATCCTCAAAGTATAGAGGTTACCGGAGACACAAAATTCGATGCTTTGAAACCGGTGACTGAAGAGAAAAAAGATTATTGGCGAAAAGTTTTTAATTTGGAACAAAGCACCCCGGTTTGGGTGGCTGGTAGCACCCATGCCGGAGAAGAAGAAATCATCCTCACCGCCCATGAACAATTAAAAGCCTCTTTCCCCGATCTGGTGTTGATACTTGCTCCAAGAAGGATTGAAAGAATTAAAGAGTTATCCCATTTGCTGGAATATAAAAAAATCCCTTTCTTTTTGCGATCCAAGCTTGAAAATTCCCCTCCTGAATCCGTCATTCTCCTGGACACCCTTGGGGAGTTGGCTGAAATTTATTCTTTGGGTCAACTGGCTTTTGTCGGTCGAAGCCTGTTACCTCCAGGCGGAGGTCATAGTCTGCTGGAACCGCTTTCAAACGGGGTCGCCGTAATGCATGGTCCCCATGTAGAAAATATACGCCCGGTGGCTGAAGAGGCACACATAAACGGATTGTCTTTTACCGTTAATAATTCAAATGAAATCCGAAGAAAAGCGCAGGAGATTTTAGAGCAAAAAGAACTTGCCGGAGATTTCGCTGCAAAAGCAAAATCCTTTATTTCCAATAAAAAAGGACCTTCAGAAAAAATGGCGGAAATAGTCCTGAAAACTGTCCAGAAATAAGATTGCCTCTACCTGCCTCCCTTAAAATCACTTTTGCCATCAAAATGTTGCGAAAAATTAACTTTATTGTTTAAAAATCCTGTTATTTGGGGACTAATATATAAGGAAAACACAACAGATAGTTTTTGCATTCAATAACGATTCTTTCTTCAGAATTTTTTAATTTAAGCTGAGTATGATTTCAAAGTTTTGGAAAAATTCGAAGCTCACCGGACAATTGGGGTTGGTTTTCATTACCCTGTTTTCTGTCATTTTGATTTTGAGTTATTTCAACTTCCGCACCCTCGAAATAACATCCCTGCATCAGAAACAAATGTCCCATTCCTTGAAACAACTCTTAATGCTAAGAAAACTGGAATCCACCATTCACAACCAGCTTCAGGAAGCATTGAAACTAATTGTTCGGGAGGATGGAAATTTTGAGGAATTTGATTCTATTACCGATAGGGTCAAGGCTGTTTTTCTTGAAGCACAATACTTTTTAAAAAATAACCCTGAATATGAAGCCGGAATAGCTTCGGAAGAATTAGCGGCTTTGCAGGAACTGGAAAAAGATTACTCAAAGCTAACCACCCAGCTTAAAAATCTTGCCAAAAACTCAGCAGCCCTACCAAACTCGGAAAAATTATCAAAGATTAATAATCTTATTGAAGAAGAATTTGATAGAAAAATTCAAGTCTTCATTTCTGAAGCAGCATTCAATGAAACAAAAGAGCTCGAAGAAATTAAAACTAGAGATGCAAAAAAAAATGAAAAAGAATTTATTATTGCATGGAGCCTCATAGGCTTGTCCCTTGCCTTTTCCTTTTTTGCATATAAAAAATTACTCTCCTCAGTAGTCTCTAAAAAGGAACTGGAAAAAATTAATCAGGCTCTGGAAAAAGAAATAATCAAAAAAGAGGACATCGAGGCCCAGGCAAAATCGGAAAGGCAAAACTTATATAATATGTTGGATTCCCTTCCCATGGCTTTCCACCTTCAAGCTCCCGATTATTCCGTACCGTTTGCCAACAAGGTTTTCCGAGAAAGGTTTGGAACCAATTTGAAAAAACCTTGTTACGACCTAATGCATGACCGCTCAACCCCTTGCGAGGTATGCACCACCTTCAAAGTTTTTGACCACAATAAAAATGAAACTGCGGTTTGGGATGCAGCAGACGGGAAAACTTATCTGACCGTTTGTACCCCGTTTAAAGATATTGATGGAAGCCCTCTGGTAATGGAAATGGCTCTGGATATTACAGAACAGGAAAAAGCGAAACGGGAAGCAGAAGCTGCGATGGCACAAGCAAAAAAAGCAAATGAAGCAAAGTCTGAATTTCTTGCAAGAATGAGCCATGAATTACGGACCCCTCTCAACTCCATCCTGGGATTCAGCCAACTGCTTTTGATGGATCAAATGAATAGCCTGCAACCTCTTCAAAAAGAAAATGTAGATAGAATAGTAAAAGGAGGACAACATTTACTGGAACTCATCAATGAAGTTCTGGATCTTTCTAAAATTGAATCTGGCTCTTCCCATCTTAATTCCGAAAATGTTTCTTTAAGGTATTTGACAAATGAAATCTGCGAAATTATCGAGCCCATGGCAGCTAACTACAATATCAAGGTCAAGAGCACTCTGGAAGGAAATAATGATCTTATCGTCTATGCAGACAGAATACGTTTAAAGCAGGTCCTTCTAAATTTGGCTTCCAATGCAATCAAATACAACAAGACAAACGGTGAAATATTAATTACCTGCCTGCGATTTAATGAGGACAAAATTAAGATCAGCATCTCAGATACTGGAATAGGCATCAGTGAAAAAGATCTGGAAAGAATTTTTGAACCCTTCCAGAGGGTTCAACCCTCCGGGACGGAAATTGAAGGTACCGGAATTGGGCTATCCATCTCAAAGCAATTGTTAAAAACCATGAGAGGAAGTATTGAAGTCGAAAGTGAACCAGGTAAAGGAAGTTGCTTCAACATTACTATTCCAGCAGCCGAAGGGGAACTCGATACTTTTAATCCAGCAAAAATTATTGAACCGGTTGTTCTTAAAAACCGTATCAAGACGGGGAAAGATTATAAAATTCTTTATATCGAAGATAATCTGGCCAATATGGAAATGGTGGGGTGTGCCTTGTTCCGACCCAACATCCAGTTTTTACAGGCACCCGACGCAAGGCTGGGCATCGATATTGCCAAGGCCCATAAACCCGATCTCATTTTGATGGATATTAATTTACCCGGCATGGATGGATATGAAGCCCTCAGGATCATCAGACAGGACCCTGATATTGGTTGGACTCCCGTTTTTGCCATGAGTGCCAATTGCATGGAAAAAGATATTGTGAATGGGTTGGCAAACGGTTTCGATGAGTATATTCCGAAGCCTATAAAAATTCCCGAATTTGTTGAAAAGGTAGATTCAGTTTTAAAATAGACTACTTTGTTTTCTGGCTGACAACATAAATCGCAAAGCTGGATAAGAAAAATGCCGGCACCAGTTCATAAATTACTGAATCGGATAAACCGGTAATTTTCCAGATTAGGGTGGTGCTAAACCCTATCAACATTCCTGCAACAGCTCCCTGAAGTGTGACCTTTTTACCGTAAAGTGTAAACAGGATCAATGGCCCAAAGCTGGCCCCCAACCCGGACCAGGCAAACAGCACAAACCAGAATATGACCCGGGTTTCTCCCAATGCAATTAGCATTGCGCCCAAACCCAATAAAAGGACGGTCAACCGACTTACGAAAATAATTTTTTCATTCGAAAGGGTTTGCTTGAACATTTTGGAATAGACATCATGTGCAACGGATGAAGCGGCCACCAAAATTTGCGCGGAAACGGTAGACATGATGGCAGACAGAACTCCAGTCAAAACGATGGCCGTCATTAACGTCGGCAATAGCTGTTCTGCCGCTTTGGGGAACAAATGTTCGGGATCTTCCAGTCCTGGGAAAAGGGCTTGCCCGCAAATTCCCAGCAAAATTGACGAGGAATAAATGAGCAGCCCCCAACCCAGGGCGATCCACGTCCCCTGCTTAATCGCCTGGGTATTTTTTGCTGCCATGTAACGGGTGACAACATGGGGCTGACCGGGATATCCCAATCCGATTCCCAGCAATCCCACCATGGAACCTAAAAAGGCTGCGGTCGATTTGCCTCCCATCCATTCCAAAGTTGCGGGGGAGGTTTTATTTACTTCCTCCAACATGGGAGAAAATCCACCTAAACTTTGCACCGCCACCAGAGAAACCACCAACAGTCCAAAAACCATGATGAGCCCCTGAATAAAATCAGTCCAGGCCACTGCGCGAACACCGCCCATCATCGTATAACCCAACACAATCACCCCGCCGATAGAAATACTTAAAACTTGAGGAACACCAAAGATGGCATCGAAGGTTTTTCCTATCGCCGTGAATTGTGCAGCCACATAGGCCATCATGCACGAGAAAATAATGACCACAGAAATCATACGCAGGATATGCTTCTCATCGTGGAAACTGTTTTCAATATAATCCGGCAAGGTGACTGCTTTAATTTCTGCAGATCGCTTTCTTAATTTTTCTGCAATGAAAAACCAGTTGATCAAATAACCCATCAGGCACCCGGGTAAAAACCATATCGCGGAAAGACCTTCCTTATAGGCCAGCCCCACGGTACCCAGAACCGCCCAAGCACTTTCTGAGCTTGCCGTTGAAGAAATAGCCGTTACCCAGGCTTTTAGGGAACGGTCTGCGAGAAAAAAATCCAGCGGAGAATGAGTCTGTCTCGATGTAGACCAGCCGATGCCCAGCATAATCAGAACATAGATCAAAAAAACAACTGCAATTGTCCCTGAAAGCTCCGTCATAGCCGAACCCTTGTCAAAGCCTTTCTAAAAAACCAAATATGAATATAAGTTGCCTGCCTCGCTTGAGTGAGGAATGTGTTAGAATTCCTGCTTTTAAACTTTTAGAAAACAACAGGCAACCAATATATACATGAATCCTTACGAACCAAACAAAATTGAAGCCAAATGGCAGGACCATTGGGAAAAAAATAAAACCTTCAAAGTCGAGCGCGATTCTTCCAAAAAGAAATTTTATCTTTTGGAAATGTTCCCCTACCCGTCTGGACGTATCCATATGGGACATGTGAGGAACTACACCATTGGGGATACATTAGCACGATTCAAACGGATGAAAGGATTCAACGTTATCCATCCCCTGGGTTGGGACGCTTTTGGAATGCCCGCTGAAAATGCCGCAATCAAAAATAATACCCACCCTGCTGAATGGACTTTTGAAAACATTCGTACCATGCGCAAACAGATCAAAGCGCTTGGACTTAGTTATGACTGGGACCGTGAAATTGCCACCTGTCATCCCGGCTATTACAAATGGAACCAATGGTTGTTCCTTAAGTTTCTGGAAAAAGGAATCGCTTATCGAAAAAACTCAACCATAAACTGGTGTGAACCCTGCCAAACTGTTTTGGCAAATGAACAAGTGGTCGATGGCTTCTGCTGGCGCTGCGACAGCGAGGTTCTTTTAAAGGAACAGGAGGGATGGTTCTTTAAAATAACCGACTATGCCGATCGCCTTCTGGAAGGATGCAAAAGCCTTTCAGGAAAATGGCCGGAACAAGTACTCACCATGCAGACCAATTGGATTGGTAAAAGTTTCGGTGCCGAAGTTGATTTCAAAGTCAATGACAGCGACCAGGTCATAAAAATATTTACCACCCGCCCTGACACTTTATACGGTGCCATGTTTATGGTTCTTGCTCCGGAACATCCACTTACGACTGAACTCTCACATGGAACGGAACAAGAATCAAACATTGACGCCTTTGTAAAAAAAGTAAAACTACAGGACACCATTGCCCGAACAAGTGAAGGCGGAGAAAAGGAAGGGGTCTTTACCGGGGCTTATGCTACCAATCCTTTAACCGGAGAATCCATTCCCGTCTGGACAGCAAATTTCGTCCTCATGGATTATGGGACCGGGGCCATTATGTCTGTTCCCGCTCACGATCAGAGGGATCTGGATTTTGCCCGTAAATACAATCTTCCGGTAAGGGTGGTTATTCAATCAAAAGATGAATCGCTCGATGAAAAAACGATGACCAAAGCCTATAGTGCCGATGGGGCCATGATCTATTCTGGCAACTTTGACGGCCTGGCAGGGCAGGAAGCACGCAGAAAGGTTTGTGAATATCTGGACAAAGAAGGGATCGGCAAAGCCACTGTTAATTTCCGCCTTCGTGACTGGGGAGTTTCCAGACAACGGTATTGGGGCACTCCCATCCCTGTTATTCATTGCGACACGTGTGGAATCATCCCGGTACCTTTAGATCAGCTTCCCGTTGAATTGCCTTTGGATGCCCAACTCGGGGAGAAGGGACAATCCCCTCTTCATACTCTTGAATCGTTTTATAAAGTTGATTGTCCCCAATGTAAGGGGCCAGCCAGAAGGGATACAGATACTCTTGACACGTTTATCTGTTCTTCCTGGTATTTCGACCGCTACACCTCACCCCGAAATGAAGATAATCCTTTTAATAAAGAAGACAATGACTACTGGATGCCGGTAGATCAATATGTCGGTGGAATTGAACATGCCATTTTGCATTTGCTCTACTCGCGATTTTTTAATCTGGTTCTGAATGATTTGGGATTGATCGAAGCCAAGGAACCTTTCGACCATCTTTTAACTCAGGGAATGGTAATTAAAGATGGAGCAAAAATGTCCAAGTCGAAAGGCAATGTGGTCGACCCCGATACAATCATCAAGAGCTACGGGGCGGATACGGCACGGATTTTTATTCTCTTTGCAGCTCCTCCGGTTAAAGACCTGGAGTGGAGCGACCAGGGGGTGGAAGGTTGCTCCCGGTTTCTCAAACGTGTCTGGAGGATTTTTTGTGATTTTGTGGACGATGTAAAAACAACCTCTGCTCCCGATGAAAACTTTTCCACATCCATAAAAGAATTAAAAGAATTACGAAGAATGACCCATATTTCCATCCGTCGTGTCACCGAGGACATAGAAAAGCGTATGCAGTTCAATACGGCCATTGCTGCAATCATGGAATGGGTCAACCACCTCTACCATTTCAAGGAATGGAAGGAAAAACAAAAAGAAATAAATGAGGAAATACAAAAGGTCCTGCGTGAAGCTATGGAATCTCTCATACTCACGCTCTCTCCTTTCGCCCCCCATATTGCGCAGGAAATGGCCGTCATGCTGAATTTTTCAGATTCTCTGGATAATAAAAAATGGCCCGGGTATAAAGAGGAGCTAACCCAAACAGATGAAATATTGATCATCGTTCAGGTCAATGGTAAAGTGAGACAAAAGGTGCAGGTCGCCTCCGACATCAGCGATGAAGATTTAAAATCCCTCACCCTTGGCGACCCGAGAATCCAGGAATGGACTCAGGACAAGGAAATCAAGAAAGTCATTGTTGTACCCAAAAAACTGGTCAACATCGTTATTAAATGACCCCAAATAAAAAAAACACCTGCTTTTTTCTCCTTTCAGTTTTCTGTTTGCTTCTTTCAGGCTGTGGTTATCGTCTAGTTGGGACAGGTAGCACACTTCCTGATCACATTAAGTCGATTCACATTCCCGTCTTTGAAAACACCTCCGCACAACCGGAAATTCACCGGGAACTAACCAGTGAAGTCTTGCAATCTTTTATTTCCGACGGACGACTTAAAGTTGTGAAAAAAGCCGAGGCGGATTTGGTTATGGAAGGAACTTTGAGTTACTACAACATCAGGAACGTTTCCTTCAATCCACAGGACCTGGTCTCCGACATCATTGTGGAAATCGAGGTACAGGTAAAGGTGATCGATCAGGTAAAAGATAAGATTTTTCTGGAACAGAAAGCAAAAGGCCAATGGGACTACCAGTCCAGCACCGACCTTGCTGTTGCCGAGCGAAACCGACTGGAAGCTTTGGATCTGGCTTATAACGATATGGGAAACCGTCTCGTCAGTTTAGTAATTGACCAGTTTTAAATTCACTCACACATCATGACTCCTGAAGATCTGGACCAGAAAATATCCAGTGGAAAAACGGAACCCTTTTACTTTCTCTACGGCCCCGAAACTTTCTACCATGTTGAAGCCATTCGATCTCTAACCAATTTATGGATCGATGATGACAACCGGGAATTCAACCTGGAAACGTTTGATGCCAGAACCAGTACCGTCAACGACTGGCTCGGTTCGGCTAAAACTCTTTCCTTTCTTGGCGGCACCAAACTAGTCATCGTCCGCAACCTGCACGAGGCAATTCCAAAAGATGAAGCCGCAGAAGCGCTCATTGATTATTGCAGCGACCCTGTTCCCGATGCCTGTCTCGTAATTACAGCCGACAAGGTGGACCGCAAACGGAAAATTTTTAAAGCGCTGTGCAAAGTCAAAGGAGCCGTCGCGTGTGAAGCCCCGAAAGAAAATGTGCTGACAAATTGGATTCGCGACCGGGCCAAAAAACACGGTTATTCCATGAATACCAATGCAGCCCGCACCCTGGTAAACCGTGTCGGAGCACGCCCAGGAGTCCTGGCCCAGGAGCTGGAAAAAACCCTCATGTATGCAGGAAAAAAGAAATCGGTTTCCGAAGAAGATGTGCAGGAAGTGGTGGGTGAAACCCGGCTGGAAACGATTTTTTCACTGACCGATGCCTTGAAAAATAAAAATCCGCACAAGGCCTTACAACTTTTGCATAACCAGTTGGATCACGGGGAAGAACCCATAAAAATTATGGGGACGATTGCCTGGCAGTTCCGGGTGATCTGGGAGGTAAAATTCTACCAGCAAAAAAACATTCCCTCAGGCCAAATTGCCAAGGCCATGGGAGCCAATCCATTCGTGGTGGAAAAAGCCCTGCAACATACAAAAAACTTCAGCAACCGGCAATTACGAAAAGCCTACCTGCACCTCACAGAAGCGGATCGGAGTTTGAAGTCCACTTCCAAAGATCCCGTGGCTGTGATGCAAACCCTCATCCTCGGATTGGCCTCTTCAAGGAATTAGCCAGATTTTTTGTTTGGGAATAGAACTCTTTTAAACAAGAGCCCGAACTGGGTGCAGAAGAAACATTTCCCAGTTACAACCAACGTCAGTTGGTGGCGCGGTTGACGAGGCGTGTGAGACTAGAAATTTTGCGGGACGCGGCTCTCGGATGGATGATCCCTTTCCCACCCACTTTTGCGATCACTTTCTCAGCTCTTTTCAATTCCACCAGAGCTTTTTCCTTGTTCCCGGCCTCAGCTTCGGCGGTTACTTTTTTAGTAACGGTTCTTACCAGAGTTCGAAAACTTTTGTTTCTTTCGTTACGCTTTGCATTTTGTCGAATGCGCTTTAATGCAGACTTATGATTAGCCAAAAAATAACTCCTTAAAATGGACGAATTAAACGGTTTCCCCAAAGGGGAAATCTTGATAGAGAATTGATTTTTATACTTTATTCCCGGTTCCTTGTCAAGAAGAAGGCGGCGGAAGGGATTTCAGATGTTCCAGCAAACGGTTGAATTCTTTTTTGAAAGTCTTGTACAGCTCTGGCTGAGGTCGCCACTTCGTCCCGCCCGTTCCAGCATCAGGGCTGCCTCTCGGGTTGGCCCTGCGCAAATATTCGAAGAAGCCCCTTTTAGGGCATGTGCCCGCTCTTCCACCTCATGGGCATCCCCTGCCTCCAGGGCATATAATAATTCTTTGGCATGGGTCATGGCATCTTCAAGGTAGGCCTGCACGATTTCGAGGAACAAATCCTCATCGTCATCGCAAAGCTCCATCGCCGCCTCTTTGTTCAAGACGGGTTCCTGATCCTCAGCCATCGGAGGTTCCCAATAATGCGTGGATTTTTTCCATCAAGCGTTTGATGTCGACCGGCTTGGTATCGTAATCATCACAACCCGCCTTGATGGCTTTGTCCCGGTCCGGTGTCATGGCGTGCGCCGACAAACCCAATACAGGAATCTCTTTGGTCTCCGGGTTCGCCTTCAACTGCCGCGCCGCCTCCCAACCATCCATAATAGGAAGACTCATGTCCAAAAGAATGAGGGCGGGGGATTCAGAAGTAGCCATGTTGACCCCTTCCTGGCCATCGACCGCAATCACGACTTCATAGCCTTTTCGTTTGAGTCGTCGCGAAAGCATATCGCGGTTCATTTCATTGTCTTCTACGAGAAGAATCTTGGTCATCCAAATGGCCTGAAAATACGACAGTTACAAAATAAAACCCGCATTGTACAACAATTTATTGGGCACGGTAATGATTTAACATTATAAAGAATTTTTACCCTATTGTCATAAAAGGTTTATAAATTCTGCAAGCCTATCCATTAAAATATGACCCAAAAAGGCCACCGGACCTCAAAATATCCTTCAAAGGAACTGAAATAATGTATCCCTCGAAAAAGGGAAAAGAAAATAAAACCCTCGAACCTGTGTAGCTGACTTATATGACTACTGAAATACAATCCGCGTACCTGGCTCCAGAAGGGTTGATGGAGCTTCTTAAAAAAGAAGTGGATGGAATGGTTGCTGTCCATGACCGACTAATCCTTTCCAGCGAACCTTTTATCAAAGCCCATTGGGCACAAAACATCTGGAAGAATCCCATCACACTGTCTATTGACTCAATAAATGACGGCGCGAAGCAATTGAAATCCATTCAACGCAACTGGTGTCTCTATTCTTTCACGCTGCATAGGCGCGCCAAACTCATTGAAGAAAAACTGAACTCGCGCGCACAGAACCCCCTTCCCTTTCCCGCCACCATTCCCAAAGTGGCTTTGGGCAGTTGGTGCCTGCTTGATGAAAATACACTGCTGGCGTCTTCCGATTGTTCGAGTCCGTTCCCAAACGGCGAACCGGAATTCATCGAAGACAAAAAAGGTCCCCCGAACCGCGCGTACCTGAAACTTTACGAGGCTTTGACCCTTGCAGGGAAAACTCCAAAAGCGGGAGACTTCTGTATCGATATCGGCGGCAGTCCGGGCGGCTGGGCGTGGGTGATCCAGAAATGCGATGCGGAGGTTCTCAGTATCGACCGCTCGCCATTGGATCAAAAAGTTTCCCGGCTAAAGGGGGTATTGTTTGAAAAGAGAGATGCGTTCTCTGTACTCCCCGACGAGTTTGCAGGGAGAAAAGTCGACTGGCTGTTTTCGGATGTGATCTGTTTTCCGGAAAAACTTTACGATTGGTTAAGGGTGTGGATCGATTCAGGAGTCTGCAAAAATTTCATTTGCACGATCAAGTTCAAAGGCGAACCGGAAATAGAGATTATTAAAAAATTCGCCGCCATTCCCAAAAGCAAAGTGGTTCATCTGTTTCACAACAAAAACGAACTGACTTTTATTAAGTTAAAAACTTAATTCTTTTATTAACCGTTTGCCAAATTCAAAAAAATAAATTTTCCCCTCCCTTTATAGGGAGGGGCTAGGGAAGGGTTGGATCATATTTTGCGGGCAAATCCACACCCCTCCTGGCCTCCCCTCATGAGAGGGAGGAATGTTTTTATTTATACTTGCTTAGCCAGTTTGGCAATACCGATGGCGGCACTCAGGATATCCCGCTGATCGTTTTGCTTCGCCAGCGCCACCGCTTCATCGTGGCAGGTTTGAAAGGCTTCCATATTTCCTTCAATCAAATGCAGTGCGGTGGAAGAAAACAACGGTTGCAGAATTTTCAT
>JAYNIA010000005.1:89170-97850 GCA_038108555.1 Nitrospinota bacterium
TTCAGGGCTTTTTGCAGTTGCGCCTTTTCCCAATAGGCGACTCCTAAAGCAGTTAGTGTCACCGCTTTATGTCCTTTGTCTTTTTCAACATCAACCAACAGTTTTTTCAGGCAGGCGATGGCGGCATCGTATTTCCGACCCTGCTGGCAGCCGTTGGCAAAAGCCACGGCTTTCAAAACCGTATTGGCCCAATCGCCCCTGGCCCGGGCCGTTTCAAAACTTTTTTCCAGCTCTTGTAAATTCATATCACCATTAAAATTTTAAGAGACCTTTTATTTTTTTCACCATCTAAAGTAAGTAAGATGCATAAAAAATAAATTCGAATTTAAATTTTTCTTAATTTAAGGAAAACTTCTCATGTTCAAGGAAATTAATCCCCATCTCGTTCAGGAAATGGTCGAAGAGGGATCGGTCAACGTGGTCGATATCCGCGACGCCGGCTCCTACGCCGCAGGCCATATCCCCAATGCTGTCTCACTCAACGACCAGAACGTAAAAGAGTATATCGAAAAAACCGATAAGGATACTCCCCTCGTCGTCTGTTGTTACCACGGCAACTCCAGTCGCGGTGCTGCTGAATATCTCTCACAACAGGGATTCAAAGAGGTCTACTCGATGACCGGTGGATTCGAAGCCTGGCCTGACTAGCCCACAACCGTGGGCGGGGAATAGTTCGATATTATTTCGAAATAAATCTGTCATTGCGAACGTAGTGAAGCAATCCAGAAAAAAATAACTGGATCGCCACGCCGCTTTGCGGCTCGCGATGACATAACTATCGTCCTCTAACGTTCCTATATCATTCCCTTATCTTTATACCGCCTCAGGGCTTCAGGGCAATCGCAGGTTCGTTCTTCGTCCTTTAAATTTTCAAACACTGCCCGAATTAATGCAGGGAACTTTTTGATGGAATCGTCCACCTGCTTTTTTTCTTCTTCCGTCTGCATTCCCTCAAACAATTCCCCTTTTTTGAATTTCCGCGATTTGACTCCCTCTGCGTAGTTGGTGAGATAACAAAACGGGGTGTAGCAAATTTCCTTTTCCCGCGCGAGGAAGGCTTCCGGTGCCAGGGTCATGCCTACGAGATCGGCTCCAAGTATTCGAAGCTTCCTGATTTCGGCGGGTGTTTCTAATCGAGGACCTTCGGTACAGGCATAGACTGCCTGTTCGTGATGCGGCAACGCCGATTCGTGCAACACGTCATGCAACACGTTCGCTATTTGTGGACAAAATGGCTGGCTTTGCCGGATGAATCCCACACCGGTATTTTCAAAAAAAGTAGTAGGACGGTTTCGTGTCTCATCGATAATATCGTGCGGCACCACAAAGTCGCCTGGCTTAAACGCGGTATTGATAATACCCGGACCGGACCAGGCAATGATCCTTTCCACCCCGCACTCCTTCAGGGCGTGGATATTGGCACGATAGTTCACAAAAGGCGCGGTTATGGAATAATCGGTTTCGCCATGCCGGGAAAGAAAAAGGAAGCCCAGTCCATCAAAACTAAAATGATGGATCGGCGCACTTTCTCCGTAGGGCGTGTCTACGTTTTGACATTTAATTTCTTTTCCAAGGGACTGGTCGGCAAGAAGATGATAAGCGCCGCTGCCGCCGATCACCGCAATCGGCTCTTTTGCAAACTCATTCATTCCGGCCTAGTCCAGATAGGTTTCAATATCGCCAACATAATTTGCTGCCGATTCACGAATGCCGCGAATCTCTTCTTCTGTTAATTCGCGTTTTACTTTTGCGGGAGAACCGAGGACCAGGCTTTTCGGGGGAATTTTTGTATTCGGTGTCACCAGGGAACCTGCGCCGACAATCGATTGTTCGCCGACTTCTGATCCGTCCATCACCGTGGCCCCCATTCCAATGAGGCATTGGGAACCGATGGTGCAGGCATGCAGCGTCACGTTATGGCCAACGGTTACCTCGTCACCAATTTCCAAAGGCAGGGTTTTTCGTGCAACATGCAAAACACAACCATCCTGGATATTGGTTCGTTTACCAATACGAATATGGTTTACATCGCCTCGAATAACAGCATTGAACCAAACACTACTTTCTTCACCTATTTTTACATCGCCGATGATTTGTGCGCTATCCACCACGAGTGCAGAATCATCGATTTCCGGACTCGTACCTTTAAAAGGATGAATCATTTTTTTGCCTTTAATGTTTAAGTTTTATGAATTTCATCATGGAATCCTGATTAAATCCATGACAAATTTAATTATCAACCTTTTTCCAGATATCGATTCCGCACCAATTCGTAACTGGACTTTGCCAACTGGTGCCTGTCGGGACCCGGACTAATTTCCGGAAGAACATGTACCGTTATCTGCAACCGGGGATTTTTTAGCAACGTTACCATATGTTTGAAAAAAGAATCCCCATAATAAGCGATTGTCGGTCGATTTCCATCATGATATTGAACCGCGACCGGAACTACGGAACGTTTCGCCCGGACCACAGATTCAAAAACCGCTGATTTGAAGGGAACCACATCGGCTCCATCGGTTGCCTGGGCTTCCGGAAATAATATCACCGAGCAATTCGATTTCAATCGGGATTCTATTTTCTCGATGAGGGATCGTACCTGACGTTTATGTTTTCTATCTGCAAAAATCGTCATTCCCAACCAGGCCAGGAGATTGAAAAAAGGCCAATCGGAAATTTCGGCTTTCGATACAAAGAATCCTTTAAAACATGCTCCTAAAACAAAAATATCCGGCGAGCCCACATGATTGGCCACGATCAGGGTTCCGGGTTGGGGAAGATCACCCCCTTCAATTTTGAAATCAAAGTTCAGAACCCAACAGGTTGTTTTGGCCCACCAGTGGGTAAAAAGCAGGATCCACCCTTTGCGTTGGCGCTCCGATAGAAAAAATATCAGATGAACGGTCACGCCAATCAAAAAGAAAACAATAAAGACACCCACATAGGTGAAAAACCTTATTATCGCCAGAAGATAACCCATAAGTTTAACTAGAAATATTCACGTCCTTTTTTTCTGAACCTGAACATATCACAAAAAATCAGGCGCGAAAGATTAGCAGCGACGGATTTAATCCCATCACTTAACCGTAGTTTATTTTTGGAAGATAAATTCAAAACCCGCAAGATTTCATCAGCCACAAGTGACCACGCAGAATGTGTCTTCGATAAACTGTAATGGATTTTATCCAGCCCCGCAAACGATCCCATTCCTGTTATCAAATGGACTCTTTCGTTTTTTTCGGACTTTTCCTTTAAATATTCATTCACCTTTACGACAAAAGAATCGGTCTCTTCGTAAGTGACCTTACTTCCTGGATAAAAGAAAAATCGCAAAAATAAAAAAGTGCGCGGACTAACATCCCTTTTTAAATCGACATGAATGCTGGTTAAAAAAATATCTGCATCCCATCCAAGCATTCTGTTTATCATTTCATCCAGATTTTCAATAAGGGTGTCTGCAGAAATCCCATACATCAGATCGTTGCCTATATCCGTAATAAGCACCGCCGTGCGTGAGGCCTTCTTTGTTTCCTTTTCCGCTTTTTCTATGACACGGCAGTCTTTTATGGGCGAATAAGTAAAATTAAACATCCCTCCTCTGGCACAAACCGCTCTTCCCGGACCTAATGCGTTTAAAAATTTTGAATTTTTATTTTCAAGGGATTTTGACAGGGTATGGGATAGCATGGAATAACCTCGGGCGAGGTTGCTGGCACCCATGAGCAGAAATAAAACCAAAGAATCAGAAGAGGCTTCTTCTTTCATCGAAAGGAAACTATTTAAAACGATCTGGAAGACCGGAAACCCTGGCATAGTTTTCCAATCTGTATTTCAAATCTACAAAATAATCTTTCATATATTTGTATTCTGCGGCATGTGTTTTACCTCGTCTACGCCAGGCCTTTGCCGCTCTTCCATAATCTCTTATATTTTCATCGTAATAGTCGAATCTTTTTTTCCACCAGGACCCAGGCTTTCCTCCCCACTCCATCTCTCCCTCTGTCAGAGGTTTTAGAATTAGCAGTTTTTTATCACGATTTATTTCGAAACGGTAATCGTTCAAAAAGCTCATTCCCAGCAACCCGTCATCATCATCATATTTTTCATTAAAAGCTGCTTCGACTATGTATGACTTCGCCGTTCCAACCTCCACGGTTTGGAGGGCAATAGCAGCAACGGTTGTGTCTCCATTAGCAGTGCTTGAAGTCTGCTTTGAATTTACATTGGCAAAATTATAACCCAGCTTTGTTGCCACATCCTTGCTCAGGAATATTTTCGATGCACCTGTATCGAGTAGAAGTTTGGCCCTCACTCCTCCGTTGAGAACGGCATCTAGATAATAACTATTGCCCTGCGCTTTCAATGGAATTTGAATTTCGCTTCCACTGGCAATACGACCTGGGGTTCCAAAATTGATAATGGGTGCAGGAGTATTTCCTGATGGAACGGAAATGGTGCTGGTATCTTTTGGCGCTTCCTTATGCTTTTTTAGCTTTTTATCGCTTTCGCGGTATTCCAAAGGAATCTTGGAAAGATCATCGGTGTAATGGGTCTTACCATTTTCATCTTTATAAGAATAGAATCCTGCTTCTCCCAGGGATATTTGAAAAAAAATCAAAAGGGTCGTTATGGAGAAACAAGCAGATATCCCAATCAGAAATCGACGGTATTTATAAAATGCGAACAGATTTCGTTTCATTAGAAAGCTTCACCAACCCTTTCTCTCCCCGGGAATTAATATTTCGAAAAAAGGTATTATAACCCAATCTAAATTATTCTTTTATCCGAAATAGAATTCTATTGAAAGGGGATAAGGTGGGAAAAGCAACTAACGGAAATTTTCCGGCACACCGGATATCATGGCCCGGGTTTCCAGCTTTTGACGAAGGTCTTTATAAAACTCAGCGGTTTTCAACATGTTTGCGGCTTTTTTATGTCCCCGGCGTTGCATTTGCTTTGCCCTTTTGCTGAACCCTCTTATAGAAGTATCGTAATAATCAAAACGGCTTTTCCACCAGGTGCCCGATTTCCCTTCCCAGGTGGTTTCTCCTTTTTTGCTGGGGGGCTTTAGGGTTAATAGTTTATTGGTGCGGTCGATCTCGAAACGGTAGTCCCCAAGGAAACTCATTCCCAACAATCCATCAATATCCTTTATATGCTTTGCGATGGAGGCCTCTACCAATTGTGATTGTGCCGTGCCGGCATTTACCGTTTTCAAAGCCACCAGTGGCATCCACTCTTCGCCTCCTGCAGTATTGAAAGGCATTTCAGCTGATGTACTGGTGCTGAGAACTCCCAGCTTTCTGCCAATCTCTTCGGATAAAGTAATAAAAGACGCGCCGGTATCCAACATGAGCCGGGCTTTGACTCTTCCATTGAGAAGGACATCGACAAGAAAGTTGCCACCGGTAACGGGGATGAGGGGAACCTGAACTTCTTCCAGAGTGACAAAAGTTTCCGGGGGTTCTACCGGTTCGGGTGTAAAAGGTGCCGGTGTTGTGCGATGCGTGCCGCGGGTTTCCCGATGCTTGCCAAAGCTTTTCTGCTTATCCCTGAACTTTTCCGGGATCTTGGAAATATCATCGGTGAAGTGAATAGCACCTTTTTCATCCTTATAGGAAAAAATGGCTCCTTCACTTGAAGGGGCAAATTGGAAAAATAACAGGGAACCGGCTATGGCAAACCCAAAAACCTTATTCAATTTCGATTGGGCTGACATAGACTTCACGCGGCTTCACTCCATCGGAGGGGCCGATTACCCCTTCTCGTTCCATGGTTTCGATTATTCGTGCAGCCCTATTGTACCCTATTCTTAAACGTCGTTGGACATAAGAAATGGACGCCTGGCGGTCCTTGGCAACGATGGCCAGGGCTTCGTCATATTTTTCATCCATTTCCTGTTCTTCCTCTTCGTCCTTGGCTTCAATTTCTGCTGCCTCGAAAATATCTTCTTCATAGACAGGTTTTGCCTGTTTCTTGATGAAGCCTACGATTCGTTCAATCTCCTCATCACTCACCATAACCCCGTGCAGTCGTAGCAGGTTGGAAGATCCCGGAGGAAGGAATAACATATCACCCCGACCCAACAATTTATCTGCACCCATTGCATCAAGAATGGTTCTTGAATCCACGCGGGAAGTCACCTTATAAGACATTCGTGTCGGAAAGTTGGCTTTAATTATTCCGGTCAATACGTCAACCGAAGGTCGCTGGGTAGCAACGATCAAATGGATACCCGCCGCCCGTGCCATTTGTGCCAGACGGGTCAGACAGTCTTCGACCCCTTTCGACGCAACCATCATCAGGTCAGCCAACTCATCGATAAGCACCACCACATAAGGAAGTTTTGCCGGAGGCTCGGGAAGCAGGTTTTCTTCTTCCTCTTCTTCGCCATCTTCATCGACAGGTTTCACCCCCTTGTTTGCCTTCTCACGCTTTTTAAGCTCGACTTCATATTCTTTCTGTAATCTTTCAGCAAGGTCGTTGTAGCCTTTGATATTTCTTACACCTCGCTCGGCCATCATTTTGTAACGTGTTTCCATTTCCGTGACCGCCCACTGCAACGCCGCCGCCGCCTTTTTGGGATTGGTTACCACCGGCGCAATCAAATGCGGAATGCCATCGTAAACTGAAAGCTCAAGCATTTTCGGATCGATCATGATCATCTTGACTTCATCGGGAGTGGCATTGAGCAAAATGCTACATATCATGGAATTGAGTCCGACACTTTTTCCTGACCCCGTAGAACCTGCCATCAACAAATGTGGCGTGGTCGCCAGATCCTGAACCGCTGGCTCTCCCGTAATGTCTTTACCAATCGCAAGATTCAGTTTGGAATCCGATTCCTGAAACGCTTCTGATTCCATGACGTCTTTAAAATAGATTGTCTCGCGTCGCAGATTTGGAATTTCAATACCCACCACAGGCTTTCCGGGTACGGGTGCGAGAATTCGCAGTCCAACACAACGCATTGCAAGGGCAAGGTCATCCGCCAGGGAAACGATACGACTGACTTTGACACCCGGCGCGGGTTCGTATTCAAATAAAGTGATCACCGGTCCGGGCAGAACCTGAACCACCCGGCCTTCAATTCCAAAATCCGACAACTTTTTCTCGAGGATGGCACTGCTTGCCAAAATATCCTTACGCGCTTTTTCGGCATCGTTACCCACTTCGGGTGGAACATCGTTTAACAGGGACATGGGTGGAATTTCGTATTTATCCGATGAACTAACAAATGGAAAATTTTCCTGAACCACAAACTCCGGTTTTTCTTCTTTCTTCTTTTTCTCCGGTTTGTCTTTGCGCTCAACCACCACCGGCTCGGGACGCGTCCGTGTAACAATTACCGGATCGGCAGCCGCTTTTTCGGCAGCTTCTTTTGCTTTTGCAGATTCCTCCCGCACGGCCTGAATTTTTTCAAATCCGGCTTTCATTCCATCGAAAGATTTTCCCAACGCTTCCCAGGTTTTTATGGAAAGCGTTTTAAGACCATTTACCCCCAACCATATTGCCGCCCCGGTCATGGATATAATTTTTCCGATACTCTCTACAACAACATTGACCTCCATACGGGTCATCACCATAAAAGAAATGAATAGCAAGGTAATGAGAGTCAATACCGCTCCTGAAGCGTTCAGCCAGGTAACCAGAAACCCACCCAGTCCATTCCCGATCAATCCGCCCACTGGTACGTCCTTTCCAAAAAATGGATCAACTTTAAACTGGATTGCGAGTAAGGAACAAAGTCCTACGAGAAAAATAGCACCGGAACCTATTATCAGCGGCCAGTTATGCACCTGCTTGCCGCGAATCAATACCCAGCCTAAAACCGCAGTGATGACCGGGAAAAAGAAAGAACCGGTTCCAAAAACACGTGCAAGTCCATCTGCAAGATAAGCGCCCACCATTCCACCGGAGTTGGCTACCGTGGTTCCCGTCACACTTTTAGTAAATGAGGGATCGGCGGGGGAGAAAGAGTTAAGTGCCATAAAGCCAAATACGGTGAAGGCCAATGCCACCACTCCAAAAAAATCTCGAATCAATACATGTACTGTTTTTTCTTCACTCATGGGTCACTATTCTCGGGTTAATCGGGTTTATCATTCTACGGTAAGTGTCCTGGATCACATTGTCGCGCTTCCAGTTTTCATCATCCGTATCCGGGTGGTCGAGATTAAAATGCAAACCTCGGGTTTCTTTACGTGTCAATGCGCCTTTGATAATCACCTGCGCAGTAATGGCAATGTTCCTAAGCTCTAAAGTGTCTTTGGTAATTTTAAAATTCCAATAATATTCCTGGATCTCTTCTAGAAGCAGTTGAATGCGGCGCTCTGCACGTTTGAGGCGTTTGTCAGAACGAACAATGCCGACATAGTTCCACATCAACCGGCGAATCTCGTCCCAGTTGTGCGAAACCACAACCGATTCGTCACTGTCTACCGCACTTCCCGGATCCCATTCAGGAATTTGATCCAACTTTTTATTGGAGTCTTTTGATTCCTTAAAAATATTGACTGCTTTTTCAACCGCGCGATGTGAAAGCACCAGTCCTTCCAACAAGGAGTTGGAAGCCAGCCGGTTGGCACCATGCAGGCCAGAGGAACAGACTTCCCCGCTCGCAAACAAACGTTTGATATTGGTTTGTCCATTGACATCGACCACCAGGCCTCCACACATA
>JAYNIA010000006.1:0-76873 GCA_038108555.1 Nitrospinota bacterium
TTCCAGAAAACTGCTGAAAAGTTTTTCTCCTTCAGCTGTAAATTTTTCCCATAAGGATTTGGCGGTGTCATCAGGGTCAATGGCAATAGTTTCCTGCGATATTATGGGGCCTGAATCAATTCCTTCATCCATCCAGTGGATTGTGACACCGGTTTCAGTTTCTCCATTAAAAATTGCATGTGCGGTCGAATATCTTCCCCTGTATTTTGGTAGTAGGGCGGGATGGATGTTTACACAACCCAATCGGGGAATCTCCAAAATTTCCTTTGGAATTAATCTGGTTCCTCCTATACAAAATACTATTTCGGGTTGAAAATTTTTTAAGGAGGTGATCAGGGTTGGATCGTTCAATTTTTTGTCTTGTATGATTTTCAAATTTTCTGCGCGTGCATACTTCAAAAGAGAATCATGAAATTTATTGTCCTCTCCCTCATCGTCAGGGTTCCCCATAACCCATTCAGGACGTATGTTTTTTTTCAGGAGTCTTTTGAGGCAATTCACTCCCAGTTGTTTTCCGCCTATAAAAATGCAACGAGATGAAGTCATTTAATCTTGGTTAATGGGAAAATTATTTTTCACGGAATGGCCCTATTGGCTTTTAAAGATACCCCATATATCCACCAATTCGACTCTTTTCGGAAATTTTAGCTTCTTGTAGGCAGAATGAGGGGCTCCAATAATTATAATGTCGCAGGTTTTTACAAGTTCTTCTTTTGAAATGAACGTAGGATCTTTAGCGAACTCATCTGTGTAGGAAACTTTGGCTCCGTGAAACCGTAAAATTTTCCCCAATTTATAGGACAAGGAATCTCGCGTATCATCAATATCCGCCTTAAATGCCATTCCCAATATTCCTATTTTCTTTTTAGTTAGGTCATGTTTATGGCGAAGGCTTTCAACAATGTAGTTGGGTAACCCTTCATTGACCATCATGGCTGCATGGCCCAGGAAAAAATTGTTGTTGTTAAATGCAGCAAGTTGCATGGTGTCCTTAAGAAGACAGGGGCCTGCAGCAAAGCCTGCGCTGGGTATATTGTAAGCGCGCCCATATCCATCTGACATCACCTGGCGGATTCGATTGAAATCCATATTAAAATCATTGGCAATCATATAGAACTGATTTGTAATCGAGAATTGTATGTAGCGCCAGGCATTGGTGAACAGTTTGACGAGTTCCGCCTCCTCCATTTTTACTTTGATAATTTTCGGTGCAATTTTAGCGAATAGCTTTGCTGCATTGCTTTGTGCTTTGGGTGTCAGTCCGGCTACCAGTTGTGGAAGTTCATTGAGCTCCTGGATTGCATATCCCTGGGCAATTCGCTCAGGGCAATAAGCCAGTTGGATTCCCTTTTTGGCTCCGCCGAGGATGTTAAAGACCTGCTGACAGGTTCGCGGATAAACGGTGCTTCTAATAATAATTGTTTGGTCTTTTGTTAGATGTTTTTTTAGGTCTTTAAAGAACTCCAGAAAAATTCGAACATTGGGATTCAGGTATTCATCCACCGGAGTTCCAATGGCAACAATAATATGTTTGGCTCTGGAGACGCATTTTATGTCGGAAGAAACAATTAATTTATCTTTCTTTTTGACCAGCTTTTTCAGGATGGGGTCGGCCCCGTATTCAATGAAGGGCATGATTCCATTTTCAACCAACTCTCCATTTTTTGTATTGGTGTCATAGAGGCAGACTTTAAGTCCTTTTTCGGCAAATGCTATTCCAAGTGGCAGGCCAACATGTCCCAGTCCACCAATAATGACTACATCTGATTTTGTATTTTTTTCCGTATTTTTTGCCATGTTCTAACCGTTAAAAGTTTGAATATTCATATTGGGAAAAAACCTTTTCAGGTCCTTTGTAAAGAAAAATTATTTCGGGCGTTCGCTTTCGTGCTTGGTATACCAATCTATGGAGGGTTTGAGAGCCTCCTCAAAACTATATTTAGGTTGGTATCCTAATTTTTTAATTTTTGAGATGTCAGGACAACGGCGTGCAGCGCTTCCCTGAGTCAATGGGCCAGGTACAAGGTTGATCTGTCTTCCCATTGCTGATATTACTTTTTCAGCCACGCTTGCAATGGGTAACTCTTCCTGGGTTCCTACATGATAAACTTCCTGATGCTTTCCTTTTTCAATGGCCAAAGCCAGTCCATCCGTAAAGTCATCGATGTAAACAAACGCCCGGGTTTCTGTCCCCTGTCCCTGAATAGGGAAGTCGATAGGTCCCTCATGTTGTTTCTGCACCATGTCGTGGGCTCTAAGAATGAATTGGGGAACCACATGCTCCCATCCCATATCCGGGCCAAAAACGTTATGGGGTCGAATTATTAATACACGCTCAAAATCTTTTCTTCCGTAATTCAGAGCCAGGAGTTCGGAGATGATTTTGCCTCCACCATAGGAATATCGAGGATTTTGAACATCAGGGACTATTAAAGGCACATCTTCCGGAGTTGGAATGACAGGAGGTTCCTGATAAACCTCAGAACTGGAAATGAGGATCAAGTCTTTTATGTTGTTTGCCTGGCAAGCATCCAGAACATTGACCATTCCTTTGACACCGACTTCCAAAACGAGTTCGGGTTTGGAGTAGAAAAATTCGGTGCCATTAATAAATGCCATGTGAACCACCGAGTCACAGCCTTTGGCGGCTTTTTCAACAACGAGAGGGTCTCGAATATCTCCTACGGTCATTTCAAATTGACCTTCTACATCTGTCAGGCGGTTTCTTCGTCCACGCGATTCGTTGTCCAGTACACGGACATTATGTCCTTCGCTCAATAGTTTTTTTACCAGACTGGCACCTAAAAACCCGGTTCCCCCGGTTACTAAAAATTTTTGTTTCATATCAGTTTTTTGGTTTGTACAAATTTAAATTTATTTAAAAGCCCTTGATACACCCTCGGAGTGAAGCCAGGGCTAGTAATGAAACTTGAGGGCAGCTATTGAACCTTCCATCCAGAACCATTTGTCGAAGTTCCTCGATATCAGTCCAGATCAGTTTTATTCTGGGTTCAATGATCACGGTAGAATCAATTTTTGAATTGGGTGCAAAATAACAAAAAAACCGGTTGTCCAGACGTCCCGGATCGGGAGTGAGTATTCCCAATAGTTCAATTTGAGATGAGACCAAACCCGTTTCCTCCCGAAGTTCCTTCAATGCAGTTTTTTCAGGAGAATCGTTTGAGTCCACCAATCCTCCAGGCAATTCGATTGTATGGCATTCCAAAGAAGGTCGATATTGTTTGACCAGTGGGATTTTGAGTTCGGGAGTGATTGCCAGGACGCTTATATAGTCATAAGGACGAACACTATGATAGGTTTCGGCAACTTCTTCCTGGGAAAATTTTACATCGCGTTTTACCAGAGTCAGCCATTTGGAAATTGAAGTTTCCTGTTTGTCTACAATGCTGGGAAAGGGTTTTTTATTCATTAAACCAGAGCGTTTATTGTTCTCAGCCGTTTCTTAAGCTTTTATAATTTTTTCAGATTTGATTTTGTGGCAAGCATTTCTCGTGTCGACAACAATGTTCGATTTTTCCACGATGGTGTCGTAATCGTAAATATTGTGATCGGTCAAAATAACGGTTAAATCGTATTCATTAAGGCTATCGAGCGATACGCTTTTTTTGCCGACGAATTGCTTGTATTCACGGACAGGCATGATTTGCGGAATGTAAGGGTCATTGTAGTCTACATTCGCACCATTGTTGTTCAGCAGGTCCATGATTTTGAAAGTGACTGATTCGCGATGATCGTCCACATTCTTTTTATAGGCCAAACCCAGTAATAATATTTTGCTGTCTTTTACACTTTTTCCAATTCGGTTCAGGGCGAGAAAAATTTTCTGCATGACATACTCCGGCATGGAAATATTCACTTCACCGGCAAGCTCAATGAACCGGGTGCTTACTTTATATTCTCTTGCTTTCCAGGTCAGATAAAAGGGGTCAATTGGAATGCAGTGACCTCCCAGGCCGGGGCCGGGATAAAACGGCATGAACCCGAAAGGTTTGGTGCTGGAAGCTTCGATCACTTCCCAGACATCAATACCCATTTTATCGAAAACCACTTTCAACTCATTGACCAGTGCAATATTTACCGACCGGAAAATGTTTTCCATCAGCTTGGTTGCTTCCGCAACCCTTGTGCTGGAAACAGGAACCGTTGTTTGGATGATGCATGCATAAAGGGCTTCGCTGGTTTCTCGACCTACCGGATGGTCTGAACCAATGACCTTGGGGATTGAGGATGTGGTGAAATCTTTATTGTTGGGGTCTTCCCGTTCCGGGGAATAGGCGACATAAAAATCTTCGTTGCCCTTCAATCCACTGCCAGCTTCCAGTTCGGGTAATAATACTTCCTGAGTGGTTCCCGGATAAGTGGTCGATTCCAAGACAATAAGTTGGCCATTTTTCATATGGGGAGAGATTTGTTTCGCGGTGGAAACAATATAACTCATATCCGGTTCCCTGTTTTTGCTGAGAGGGGTGGGAACGCAGATGAGAATGCAATCCAGTTCTCTTGCCAGGGCAAAATTTGTGCTGCCCCTGAATTTCCCCACATCATTCAATCCTTTGATTTTTTCATCTGGAATATGCTTGATAAAGCTTTTGCCTTGTTCCAGAGATTCTATTTTCCTGGAATCAATATCCAGCCCGGTTACCGAAAAACCTGCTTTGCAAAACTCAATGACGAGGGGCAAACCAACATAACCCAGCCCAATGACCCCAATTTTTGCATCTTTTTTCTGTATTTTTTCAAGCAGCACAACTTACTCCTGGCAAAGAATTTTATTTCAGACAAACAGGTCTATTTATTTTCGGCAATTTCGGCTTTTCTCGTTAGGAATTTGTACTTTTATGTAAGGTTTTGCAGAAAAATTACCCGTTTTAAGCGGGATGGCTCATTTATTTAAAAGAATTGGAAAATCAGAGGGTTTTGATGGTTTTTCCGCATTCGCTACAATGATTATTTTCGTCAAGTTTATGGCCGCAATTACACATCCATCCCTGGAGCCTGGCGGGGTTTCCATAGACCAGGGCATTGTCGGGAACATCTTGAGTAACCACCGACCCGGCTCCTATAAAAGCGTGTTTTCCAATAGTGATCCCGCAAAGAATGGTTGAGTTGGCACCAATAGTGGCTCCTTCCCGGACTAGGGTTTTTAATATTTCACTTTTCCTGGGAATCGCACTTCGGGGGTTTATAACATTGGTAAAAACGCAGGAAGGACCGCAGAAAACATTGTTTTCCAGTGTTACCCCGGGGTAAACGGAAACATTATTTTGGATTTTGACGTTATTTCCTACCTTTACATCTGGGCCGATGACCACATTTTGACCTATATTGGCCTTTTCTCCAATTTGCGTATTTTTCAAGATATGTGAAAAATGCCAGATCTTTGTGCCTGCTCCAATCTCGCAGTTTTCATCGATCAAACTGCTTTCATGGATAAAAAATGTTTTTTTTTGAGCGGGGTCGCTTACTTTGTCCATGCTGGATTGCGCCCTTTGCAAAACCTTTAAAACTCTCAAGCCTTCCTCGCCATCGGTAAGAGCCTGTTGCCCGTTGATGGCATTTATGAACGCGCGACATTCGTTAGTTAAAGGCTCCACCCAGTCATTTGTTAGGTCGATAGGAGAGCCGTCTTTTTTTTCAGGAATGGGGACTCCCCCTTTCCAGGAAATCTGATGGGGATAGAGCATGAGCTTTTGCTCAATTGGGGCCGTGTCGTCAAAAACCACCATTTTTCGGTCCCCGATAATAACCATTTTCTGTTCTTTAAAGGGGTGCAGCCAGGAGACAAAAATATGGGCACCGACACCCGATGCAAATTTCAAATTGGTCACCGTGGTGTCTGCAATTTCTGGATGGAGGATGTTGGTTCCTGTTGCGGTTACATCTATGGGCTCTTCCCCCACCAGAGAGAGGATTACTGAAATGTCATGCGGAGCGAAGGACCAGAGGATATTTTCCTCACGCCTGATTTTCCCCAGATTGAGACGGTTCGAATAAATGTATTGGAGTTTGCCCAGTTCTCCTTCCTGGAGCATCTTTTTGATGGTTTGAACCGCCAGATGGTATTGAAGAATATGGCCGACAAACAGAACTTTTCCCTGTTGTTTGGCAATTTGAACCAACTCTTCCCCTTCCTGGGCGGTTATGGACAAAGGTTTTTCTACAAAAACATGTTTGTCTGCCAGAAGTGATTTTTTTGCCAGGGAATAATGTTGTTCTGCTGGGGCGGCGATTACTATGGCGTTAATATCAGGAGAGGTCAGGATTTCTGAAAAGTTGGTTGTGGTGGTGATTCCTGGATATTCAGCAGCTTTCTTTGAAAGAGTTTCCTCAGAAGAATCGCAAATGGTATTTAATATCCCCAGTTCATGGAAAACCCGGGCCAGATTTTTGCCCCAATGACCGGCTCCAATAAGTGCCAGTTTAATTTTATCTCCCAAAAATTCTCTCCTGATATTTGTAAAAATACGAAAAACTCAGGAAAAATTATATCTCATGAAGAAAGCAATAACAATTTAAAAAACAAAATGTTACGATGTATCGAGGTGAGTCCGTACTCGGTTTGGGGCCTCAATTTTATTTGGTCCTGAGAGCAAATAAAAAATAAACCGGGAGATCTGTCGTCCTACAGATAAGCTCATGTTTTTAAATTAAAAATCCGCTGAATTGAGCATGAATTGACGTTTCAAAAAGAGGAAATGGTGCGGAACTAATTTTCGCAGTAGATGGTAGGAATTGCCACTTAAGGAGTTTTCGAATGGGGATTTTTGAAGGAAAGACTATTTTAGTTACCGGGGGCACCGGTTCTTTTGGTGGTTATTTTGTCAACTACCTTCTCGATAAAGATTTTAAAGAAATCAGAGTCTTTAGCAGGGATGAGTTGAAGCAAGAGGAAATGCGGCTAAAGTTCCAAAACCCCAAAATAAAATTTTATATTGGGGATATCAGAGACCGGGGCAGTGTGGACGATGCCATGTCCGGAGTTGACTATGTGTTCCACGCTGCGGCGCTGAAGCAGGTACCCACCTGTGAATTTTTTCCGATGCAGGCCACGCAAACAAATGTGCTGGGGAGTCGAAACGTAATTGACTCTGCTATCAGTCATAAAGTTTCCAAAGTGGTCAGCCTCAGTACCGACAAGGCGGTTTATCCTGTCAATGCACTTGGTTTAACAAAAGCCTTAATGGAAAAGGTAGTGGAATCCTCCGCAAGAAACCTGGGGGAGGACGATACTGTATTAAGCATCGTACGCTACGGAAACGTTTTGTTTTCCCGGGGATCGGTGATTCCTCTTTTTCTAAAACAGATCAAAGAGAAAAAACCCATTTCAGTCACTGAACCTGATATGACAAGATTTCTTCTTCCCTTAAAAGAAGCTACGGGATTGGTGACCTTCGCTTTGGAGCATGGCCGGCAGGGAGATATTTTTGTCCGCAAAGCGCCTTCCTGCTCCATTGGCAATCTTGCACAGGCCGTAAAGAATATTTTTAAATCAGATTCTGAAATCAAAATTATGGGGATGCGGCACGGAGAAAAGCTTTATGAAACCCTTGCTTCAAAAGGCGAGCTATTGAGATCTGAAGATATGGGGGATTATTTAAGAGTGAGTATTGATGGCCGGGACCTGAATTACAACAAATATCTCAACGAAGGGGATGTGAAAATAAGCCAAACAGAGGATTATAACTCTCAGAATACGGCGCAAATGTCAGTTGGAGAGATCGAGGAAATGTTGTTGAACCAACCCGAGATAATTGCTGAAATGAAAAAACGGGGGTCTTAAGAAGAGGACCGCTTGACCTGATAGTAATCCAAATACCAATCAATAAAATTCTTTATTCCTTCCTTAATGGTCCACTTCGGGGTGTAGTCGAAATCCCGAATCAAATCTGCAACATCCGCATGTGATTTTTTTACATCCCCACTTTGCATCGGCATCATATTCAACTCGGCCTGCATACCAAGATTATTTTCTATCTCGCGCACATATTCCATCAATTGGATGGGGGAGTTCGATCCAATATTGTAAAGCCTGTAAGGTGCGGAAGAAGAGGCGGGATTGGGGTTGTCGCCTTTCCAGTCAGGATCGGGTTGGGGCGGTTTTTTTACAATGCGGACAACTCCTTCGACAATGTCGTCTATATAAGTAAAGTCCCTTTCCATATCGCCGTTGTTGTAAACATCAATCGGTTTGCCGGCAAGAATGTTCTTGGTGAAAAGGAACAGGGCCATGTCCGGTCGCCCCCAGGGTCCATATACTGTGAAAAACCTGAGTCCTGTCGTAGGGATTCCATACAGATGGGAATAAGAGTGGGCCATCAGTTCATTCGATACCTTGGTGGCTCCGTAAAAAGAGACGGGATGGCTGACATCGTCTTGAACGGAAAAAGGGTAATTTGTGTTTAAGCCATAAACAGAACTGCTTGAAGCGTAGACCAGATGTTCAACATTGTTATGTCGGCATCCTTCAAGAATATTGAAAGTGCCCACTATATTGCTCTGTATGTAAACTTCAGGATGCTCAATGGAATAACGAACCCCAGCCTGGGCCGCAAGATGAATGACACGGTTGGGGCAATTTTCCTGAAAAATTCGGTAAACACTCTCCTGATCTTCGAGGTTATTTTTAAAGAAGGTGAATGTGTCCCATTTCTCAAGTAATTTGAGGCGGTCAATTTTTAAATTGACGTCATAGTAATCGTTGAGGTTGTCCAGGCCGATGACATCAAAGCCTGATTCAAGCAGTCGTATGGAGGTGTGAAAACCAATAAAGCCTGCTGCCCCGGTGACTAAAATTTTCATACTTAAAAATATCTAGATGGGTTGGGAGATTATCAATTCTCTCGGAAATTTCTTAAATCTGGAAAGAGATAAGATTGGATGAGCCGGAGGGCCCCAAAAAAACCTTTCTGATTGATCATATTTTTTATTGGTTCGAGAATCAAGCGTAATTAAACCTCGCAATGATATTTAGTCGCAGGTATAGTATTCACAAGTTTGTTACCTGAAAGTTTATCAAAAACGAATCCACTCCCCTGCGATTCCAAAAGTGATAAAAAATTCTCTCTATATTTTTTCTGGAAGAGCTTCAAACGCTTTCTTCCATTTTCTGCTGGCCCTCGTGGTATCGCGTCAAATGGGTCCCGCCAATTTCGGTGTGTTTTCTTTTCTTACTACGGTTGTGGTTTCTGCTAATTGCTTTTCAAGTTTGGGACTGGATGTCTGGATGGTTCGCGAGATTACCAGAGCCCCTGAAAAAGCCAAGCACTGTCTTTCTTCCGTGCTGGGTCTGAAGGCGGCGACTTCTCTGGTTACCATCGCTCTTTTTTATCTTATATTTCAGGCGACCTCTTTGGCCGAATCCACTTTGCATCTATTGTGGATATTATCAATTTCGCTGTTCTTCAATACGATTTCACAAACACTCTGGCATTATGGCGACTGTTTTAAAGAATTTGTCTATCATTCCGTTTTGTGGGCCGCTTCAAACATACTCAAATCGCTCATTGGCATTGCGATCGTTTTTTATAATCAGGATCTGCAATTATTAATAATAGGGATGGTAATTGCAGAAGCCCTTTCATTGATTTTATCGTTCATCGTTATCGGGCGGCGTTTTGGCAATGTTGCTCCCCAATTTCAATTTTCGGTCTGGAAGGATTATTTATCCCGCTCAGCACCTATAGGAATAGGAGTCATTTTCAGCGTTCTCTATTTCAGATTGGATGTTGTGATGCTGCAATTGATGACCGACGAAAAGGTTGTCGGTTTTTATAGTGCCGCCAATAAGCTGTTTGAAATAGTAATTGTTATGCCGCATAGTTTGATGATTGTTCTTTTCCCCGGCTGGGTTGAAGATTTTCACAACAACCCCAAGAAGTTCAAGGCAGATATCAAGAAAGCTTTTTTATTATTTTTTGGAATGGGTGGTAGTATCGGGCTGGTCTTTTTTGGTTTTTCAAATGAGATAATCAGTTTTATTTATGGAGATGAGTTCTTTTATTCTGGAAGGGTGCTAAACATTCTTGCTGTTGCTATCGCTCTTTCCTTTTTAATTTTCCTGCTGTCGAATATTCTCATCGTTTCAGGTCATGAAACTACCAATACCTGGAGCCTGGTTGGAGCAACGATCTTAAATATTGTGCTGAACCTGTTTTGGATTCCAGCTCATGGAGCCATAGGGGCGGCCTGGGCTACGGTGGCCTGCGAGGTGACGCTTATCGCGTTTCTTAGTTTTCAATTTAAAGAAAAATTAAAGCCGGACATTTTTTAAAGCGGTGGTTTAGCAACGACCATACTTGTCTTCATAGCGGGAAATATCGTTTTCATCCAGAATTTCACCAAACTGGATTTCATAAATTACCAGCAAATCTTTTTCCAGGTTTGCCAGTCTGTGTTTAGACTGGGTCGGGATGACTATGGAATCATTTATTTTTAACTGGAAGGTTTTATCATCGAGATCTACCTTTGCAGTTCCTGCTGCCACCGTCCAATGTTCACTACGATGCTGGTGTGATTGCAAGCTGAGTGTCTCCCCCGGAAATACCTCAATGCGTTTTAGTAAAAAATTGGGACCCGTATCCAAAACGGTATAGGTGCCCCAGGGTTTTTTAACGATGGCGGGGACTTTTCCTTCGGGGCGATCCTTCTCATTTAAAGACTCCACCAGTTTCTTTACATCCTGCGCCCGGTCTTTAGCGCAGACCAGCAGTGCATCTTGTGTGTCGACAACAATAGTATCCTTGAGGCCCAGGGTTGCAATGAGACGATCTTCTCCGTGGATGATGGAATTGCTGCAATCTTGCGTAAGAGCATTACCCATAACTACATTTCCCCGGTTGTCTTTTTCGCAAACTTCATCCAACGCGTTCCAGGCTCCCACATCGTTCCAGCCAATATCTGAAGAAACCATGACCACGTTGGAGGATTTTTCCATGACGGCATAATCTATAGAAATGCTTTCGAGGGTGGAAAAAAGTTCGCAACCTTTTTTGTTGAGTTGTCGATGGCTCAGTTTTCCAGGTGAGCTTTCCAGGCAGTCTTTCAAGGTCTGCAATTGGGAATGAATGTTTGGAGCATGCTCTTTCAGTTCATTTAATATCACAGAAGCTTTCCAGGCAAAGATTCCGCAATTCCAAAAATAGGAGCCTTGCTCCATAAATTTCTTTGCGGTAGGGAGGTCGGGTTTTTCTTCAAACCGGTCCACCTTGTAAATATCTTCAAAGCCTTCCACCCCTGTTCCTTGTTTTAAATATCCAAAACCGGTTTCAGGGCGAGTGGGGGGGATTCCAAGAGTTACAAGATATCCTTTTTGCGCCAGAGCTTCTGCCTTGCGAAGGACGTTTATAAAACTTTCGGGTTTCGTAACTACATGGTCGGCGGGAAAGATGGACATAACAGCATCTTTATCTTTTTCCTGCAAAACGGCAGCCATCAGACCAATGGCCAATGCTGTATTTTTACTGCAGGGCTCGGCTATTAAATGGTCTGAGGAAAAGTCCAGTGTGTCTAATTGACGAAGGGTTTCATTGGCCTGGAGGTGATGGGTGCCAACGTAAATATTTTCGATAGAGATTAAGGGTAAGAGTCTTTCAACCGTGTTTTGGATCATGGTGCCGGTGCCAATCAGTTTTTGCAATTGTTTGGGGCTTTGTTCGCGGCTGACCGGCCAAAATCGGGTACCGCTTCCACCCGCTAAAATTACACCGTACATAATTTCTATATGATCTCGCTATTTAAAGTTTGGAATGAGTTTGACGAAATTGAGTGTTGAATAGGGAGATGATGGAACTCTTACCTAGAGGAAAAATTATATATCATATAAAAAAAGTGGACAACGATTAAAATACTTTTCCTGGGCAGTGGGTAAGATTAAAAATTTCTTTCATAATCCTGACAGGTCTGAAATTTTATCGCAGATAAAATCAGCGAAAGGAAGAGAACAGGTAAAGGCTGGTGAAACCGCGTTCAATATATGTAGTGAATGGGCATCACCTTCTGTCACAAAATCCATCTCGAGTTTTCTATTACGGATGTTCAAAAGTTGCGCACGTATTCCAGGCACGCCCCAATGATTGAAAGATTTTTGCTCAATTCCCTTTACAAGTAAGGAAGCCAGGGAAACCAGTTTTTTTCGGGAATATTTTTGCAACTCTTCAATGGCAAGGGATTTAAAATCAAAATCAGAGGACCAAAATAGCCCAGCCTGTAAAAACATAATTTCAAAAAGTTCATCCAATTTGAAATTGGAAACTCCTTTGTATTGTTCGCGCCAAAATGCAGGAATAGCGGTGGGGCCTATTTTAACTTTTTTATCCGCTGTTACGGTAAAGTGGACTCCCAGGAAAGGATTCCTCAAATCTGGTACCGGATAAATATTTGTTCGAAGTGAACCCATCGGTTCATCAGAATATATATAGAGACCCTTAAAAGGAAGAATTCTATAGTCTTTAGAAAAACCGAAATCCTGTGCTATTTTGTCGGCGTAAAGACCTGCAGAATTTACCATAAAAGAAAATTCAATTTTCCCGGAGGATGTTTGAATTGTCTTTTCGTTTATTTTTTTCAGGTATCGAACTTTTGGAATCAGTGATATTCCTTCTTTCAACGCATCTTCTCGCATCGATTGAATCACTAAGCTGGGGTTCACCGATGAAGTCGTTGGTGAGAAAAGAGCTCGTTTAAAAGTTTTTACTCTTGGTTCAATGACTTTTGCTTCTTTTTCGGTTATTGATTCGATAGGAACTCCATTGGCTTGAGCACGTGCCATTAATTCATCAAGCTGGACAAGTTCGGATTCATTTTTGGCAACGACAAGCTTTCCACACTTATTTACCGGGATGCTCCTGGATTCACAATATTGTGTTAAGCGTTGGTTTCCCTTTTGAGTAAACTTTGCCTTGAAACTATCTGCGGTGTAATAAAATCCTGCATGCAGAACCCCGCTGTTCCGACCACTTGCATGGAGGCCGAACCCATCTTCCTTTTCTATTATTAAGATTCGGCTATTTGGATGTCTTTTTTTAAGTTCGCGAGCAATGCAGAAACCAATGATTCCACCACCGATAACCAAAAAATCACATTTGTCCATTGTTGGATCCGGAAAAAGTTGATATTGCCTGTTAAAGCATATTTTTATTTGATTCAATAATCAAGTTTCATCAGGCCGTTACTATGTCAGGAAGTTAATTTTCAGGGCCTTGAATTTTATAAAGGATTTGTACATTAAACTTCGGCCTTCATTTATTTTGACTCCTGTTTTTTGCTTCAAATGCAGGTATCCGTTTGGTAATATGCAGCCCTAATTGTCACCCAATTTTGAGGCCTGTGTTGCGTAAAAAAATTATCGAGCTTATCAATACCAAGCCGGACCTTCCTCCCCTCCCGGAAATTCTTTTAGGATTCCAGAAATTAATGAACGACCCTGATTGTGAAGTGCAGGATGTTTACCATCTTCTAAAGACAGATCCGGTATTTTCGGGATGAATAATCACTCTGGCAAACAGTGCGCTGTTTGGTTCGGGCAAGGATGTGACTCGAAACCTTGAAGATGCAGTTGTTCGTTTGGGGATGCAACAGGTTATGGATCTTGTTTACGCATTGGAATTGCCCCGCACATTTAGAAAAAGTAAAGCCTTTGATCAGGTGGAGTTTTGGAAACATTCGTTGGCAGTGGCTTTTATATCCAGATCATTGGCCAAAAAGGTTCTATCCGATTTCGAGGACTGGGAGGCAGCTTTCCTGTGCGGGCTAATGCATGATGTGGGAATACTTGTGTTGGACAATGTTATACCCGAAGAATATTATAAATTTCTTACCTTAAAGGATTTAAGTTCATCTGACCAACCCCTTGAGGCTTTGGAAAAAGATCATTTTAAAATTGATCACAGCGAAGCGGGTGCAGCGTTTATGAAAAAATGGTGGGCGATTTCCGAAAAAGTGGTAACGGCAGCGGCAGCCCATCATGATCCCAGGCCTTCAAAAGATAAAGAAATGGATCTTGATCAATTGGTTGCCACGGCGAATCGAATAGCAAATCATCATGGAATAACCCACCCAGTCATGACCGCTTTTGAAGATCCCCCCGAAGAAGGTTACCTGGATAATCTAAAAATTACTCAGGAAGATCTGGATATTGTAATCGATACGACCAAAATGGGGTTGTTAGCAGCAGAAACAGTATTTAGAGGAAACTAGGCTGTTTGATTCGAGAACCTCAACTGGGAATGAAACGGAGAATTTCAGGGTTCCATCAGGACGAAGAATCTTTCTGGGTGGCCAGGCTGGAATGCGGCCACAACCAGCATGTCAGACACAATCCCCCGCTGATTTCCCGTCCCTGGGTAAATAGTGAGGCAGGAAGGCAGGAACATATAGGCACCTATCTTAATTGTAAATTTTGTGAAACCGAATCGCGGTCCTGAGTTTATTCGGGGCTGAGGCTTCCATTATCCCATTTTCCGGAATAAACATTTCCATTGGCAAGAACATAAACGCCATGACCGTGTGGTAAATCGTTCATAAACTCGCCGCGGTAACTGTCCCCATTGGCGTAGAAATAAACCCCCTGTCCATGCAGCATATCATCTAAGAAGGTTCCTTCATATTTATCACCATTGTCGTAAACCAGTTTTCCCAGTCCATTGGGTTTGCCGTTTTTGAACTCTCCGGTATAAACATAGCCTTGAGTGCAGGTAAAGATACCTCGCCCATGCATTTGTTCATTAAGCATTTGGCCTGCATATTTATCTCCATTAGGCCAGGTAAAAGTGATAAACCCGGGAACTTTTTCTTTTTCAGGGGTTGGACTGTCTTTCGGCTGGGTTTTATTTCTTTCCTGGCGGGCTTTTGTGAATGGAGTTGATTTTTCTTTCCATTCTGAAGAACGGGTGAATTTTCTCTTTAAATGGGCTTCCGTCAGCTTTTTATACGCAACTGTGATTTCCTGAAACTTGTCATGTGCTTTTTTCTGTAACCGCTCGGATTCAATGGGAAATCGGTCGGGATGCCAGAGTTTGACTTGTTTTTTATAAGCCTTTTTTATTTCATCCAGCGATGCGCCGGGTTTTAGCTTAAGAACAAGAAAATATTTTTCTATCATGATGAGTCAGAAAAAATGGGATTTTGTTTTTATAATTTTTGAAATGAATTCAAACCATTAATGGATGAACCATTCATCTGTTCCTTCGTGTCCTTCATGATGTTTTTTGTCCATTTCCCACGCGTGCAGGACATAATCAATGCTAAAGGATTCCTGAGTTACAGGATTTCTTAAGTCAAAATAACGATAACCCCGGTAGTCAGGATAAAAATTCTCAATGCTCAAAGGTTTGCAGGTCATGCCTTTGGCCACGGCTTCCTTTTTTAATTTTTCCCAGTGATCAGAATCAGGAGTCTCCACAACTATTCCAGAACCTTCTTTTTGCAAAAACATTAAATATCTATTGCCATCGCTCATAATTGTCTCAATACTACTAATTCCTATTGCCTTTTAATGCCATTCAGTATTTTAGAATGATATTTTCTTTGTAAAACCTATTCAAGGTTAAAAATAATTTGATCTATTTGGAATTGATGCAATCCTTTAGGGCTGCTTCCCAGGAAGGCATTTCAACGGAAAAAACCTTTTTAACTTTTTCGTTGCTCAGTCGGGAATAGGAAGGCCGGGTCGCGGGAGTGGGGTATTCGGAAGTAGGTATCGGGATCAACTGAATGTTTTTCGTTGTTTCTGATGAATTAAAAATTTGTCTTGCGAATCCATACCAACTGGTTTCCCCCTGACAGGTCAAATGATATATTCCAGACAGTTCAGAATTTTTGGATTCCAGCCAGTTTTCCTTTAAACATTGTTGAATTATTTTTTTAGTTTGTTGGGCTACGGAACGGGACCATGTGGGAGCTCCTATCTGGTCGTCAACGATTCGAAGTGTATCTCTTTCCGCCAGCCTTAGCATGGATAGTAAAAAATTTTTCCCCTGAAGGCTGTAAATCCAACTGGTTCTTAAAATTAAAAAAGGAATACCGGCTTCAGTAATGGCTTTTTCCCCCGCCAGTTTTGTTTTTCCATAAACGCTTAAGGGATTGGTAGGGTCTTCTTCCCTGTACGGAGTTTTGGAATGCCCATCAAAGACATAGTCTGTGGAGTAATGGATCAATCCCGCGCCAACTTTTTTTGCTGCGTTTGCCATCAGCCCTGGGGTCTTTCCATTAATCATCATCGCCAGGTCAGGTTCCTCTTCTGCTTTATCAACTGCAGTGTAGGCCGCAGTGTTGATAATCAGATTGGGTTTTATTTCAAGGATTTTGGATTCAATTGATTCGGGATTGGAAAGGTCCAGTTCATTGCGGTCTACCGTGACAAGAGTTCCTAAATCGCTAACAAGATTTTTTAATTCCCCGCCAATCTGTCCGGTTTTTCCTGTGAGAAGAATTTTCATAAAGAAGGGTGGAATTCGGCTTTGCTGTTTGGGGTGAAAATTTTTGATTACGACTTCGAAATCATTCGAGTTAAATATTGACCGTACTCGTTTTTCTTCAGGGTGTGGGCGAGTTTGGCAACATCATCTGTGGAAATCCATCCTTTGCTGAAGGCGATTTCTTCAGGACAACAAACCATAAGTCCCTGACGTTTTTGTATGGTTTCAATAAAGTTGGATGCATCCAGCAATGAGTTGTGTGACCCGGTATCCAACCAGGCAAAGCCTCGACTCATTCTTTCAACGGACAATTGGCTTTGCTGCAAATAGACACGATTTACATCGGTGATCTCCAGTTCACCTCGGGCTGAGGGTTTGATAGAGCCGGCGATATCAACCACCTGGTTGTCGTAAAAATATAAACCTGTAATTGCGTAATGTGATTTGGGTTGGGTGGGTTTTTCTTCGACGCCTATCACCCTGCCGTTATCATCAAATTCAGCAACACCGTAGTTTTCAGGATCTTTTACCCAATAACCAAAAACGGTCGCTCCTTTTTCCCGCTTTTGAGCCGTTTCCATTAAGTCAGGAAGTTCTGTTCCATAAAAAACATTATCCCCTAGAATAAGACTGCAGCTTTCATTCCCGATAAAATCTTTGCCAATGAGGAAGGCTTGCGCTAATCCATCGGGACTGGGTTGAATGCCATAGGAAATATTGACTCCCCATTGTTTCCCATCTTTAAGTAACTCTTGAAACAAGGGTTGGTCTTGAGGAGTTGTGATAACAAAAATATCACGAATGCCCGCCAGCAATAGGGTGCTAAGAGGGTAGTAAATCATGGGCTTGTCATAAAGCGGCATCAATTGTTTACTGACCACCTGGGTCAGAGGATAAAGTCGGGTTCCTGAACCTCCCGCCAGTATAATTCCTTTATTGATCATATTGAGTGTTCCCTAAATTTTTTCAAGTCCGAGTCGTTCGCCCCTATAGGCTCCGGACATGACCCGGCTAACCCAGTCCTCATTTTCCAGATACCATTGCACCGTTTTACGGATTCCTGTTTCAAATGATTCCTGCGGTTTCCAGCCCAACTGGTTTTGGATTTTGCTTGCATCAATGGCATAGCGCCTGTCATGACCCGGTCGGTCGGTTACATATTTGACCAGGCTGTTGTGGGGAAGATGTTTGGAATCGGGGACCAATTCATCCAGAATTTTGCAAAGAGTCTGGACAACTTCTAAGTTGGTTTTTTCATTATGTCCTCCAATATTATAAACCTCTCCTGCTTTTCCATTTTCCAGGACCTGCAAAATGGCTTTGCAATGGTCTTCAACGAACAACCAGTCGCGCACCTGTTTGCCGTCTCCATATACAGGAAGAGGATCGCCTTTAAGCGCATTGTGAATCATTAAAGGAATTAATTTTTCAGGAAACTGGTACGGTCCATAATTATTTGAACAATTCGTGGTCAGCACAGGCAAACCAAAAGTTTTAAAATAGGATCGTACCAAATGGTCGGAGGAAGCTTTAGAGGCCGCATAGGGTGAATTTGGGGCATAGGGAGTTTCTTCCGTGAACAGTCCGGTTTCTCCCAGTGAACCATAAACTTCATCAGTGGATACATGGAGGAAACGAAATTTTTCCTTTTGGTCAGGATTTTTTGAAGCCAAATATTTTTTTGCGGTTTCCAGTAATTCAAACGTTCCGATTACATTGGTCTGGATAAAATCTCCTGGAGCGTCTATAGATCGGTCCACATGTGATTCCGCCGCAAAATGAACAACGCAATCGATTTCATTGGATTCAAAAATTTGGTTGAGATTGTCCCGGTCGCAAGTGTCTCCCTGTATAAACGTGTAATTGGGATCATTTTCGACAGACACCAATGTGTCTAAATTCCCTGCATAGGTGAGTTTGTCGTAGTTTATGACCTTGGCCTGGCCCGACTTCATCAGGTTTAAAATAAAATTGCCCCCTATGAAACCGGCACCGCCTGTAATAAAAAAATTTTTCATTTCTGTAAAGTTCGGTGTTAAAACAAGAAGTGCAGGGAATGCCATCTTTTCGGAAGTATAAGCGTTTGAATCTGTATTTTCAAGATAATGCACCTCCCCTGTTTTACCGATATATCGACATAATTCATCTCAATCTCAAATTAAATGCCCTCTTCAATATCTATAGCGGTAATAGTTGTTAACTGGAATGCTGGCGATTACCTGAAAAAATGCTTGCAAAGCCTGAAAACGCAAACGCTAAAGCCCACCCGGGTAATCGTGGTAGATAATGCAAGCACGGATGAATCAATTGTTGGACTGGAAGATGAGTTTGATGATTTTGAAATAATAAAACTGGAGGAAAATACCGGTTTTGCTTTTGCCAATAACTTTGCAGTTAAAAAAGCTGAAGATTGTGAATGGATTGCCTTTTTGAATCCAGATGCATTTGCGGCTCCTGACTGGTTGGGAAAATTAGCCGAGGCGACCGAGAAGTTTCCGGCGTGTGGTTCCTTTGGCAGTCACATGCTTCGTCATGGAAGTAATAAGATGGATGGGACCGGTGATGTCTATCATGTTTGTGGATCGGCATGGAGACGCGACCACGATATCCTGGCTTCAAGGGTAAATAGAGAAACCGGTGAAATTTTTTCTACCTGCGCCGCAGCCTCACTGATTCGAAAAGATCTTTTTGTTGAATTGGGAGGATTCGATGAAAACTTCTTTGCCTATTTTGAAGATGTGGATTTAGGATTCCGGCTCCAGTTAAAGGGGTATGGGAGTATTTATGTTTCTGATGCAGTGGTGGAACATGTAGGTTCCGCGACTACCAGCAGGTACAGTGACTTCGCTATATATCACGGTCAGAGAAATTTAGTTTGGTCGTTTGTGCGTAATATGCCCAAGATAGGGTCTTACCTTCCCCAGCATATTCTATTTAATCTTGCAGCAATCGTTTGGTTTACCCTGAAGGGCAAACCTGGCCCGGTGTTAAAAGCCAAGTGGCATGCAATAAAAGATTTGCCGCGCGTGTGTAAACTGCGAAAAAGCACACAACGAGAACGGGTTTTGCAAGGCTCGGAAATTTTAAATAAAATGAATCAGGATTTTTTAACGCCTTATTCTCCGCGAAAAAAAGAACTGTAATTTCAGGAAGAAATTTGAGATAGCAAATTATTGATTTGCATTTTTAATGCAGGGTTTTGCGTCAGGGAATAAGCCTGATTCAAATGAGACCTTGCGATTTCCATGTTCCCATTCGAGTCAATGATCAACTTCCCCAGATTGTAATGGGAATCGGGAAGCTTCGGATTCAGCTTTAAAGAACGTTCAAATTCTGAAAATGCAGGTTCTGGTTGACCCATGCTCAAGTAAAGGATCCCAAGGTTGTTGGACGCTTTTGCTTCAATTTCCGGAGTACCTTTAATATTTTTGAAGGCTTCTATGGCAGACTGATATTTCCCCATTTGCTGGAAAATTTTTCCCAGGAGTAACAACCCATTTGCAGATCCTGGGTTTGCAGCAAGAAATTGATTCAAAAATTTTTCTGCCTCAGAAAAATGTTTTAATTCATAATTCACCTTGGCTAGGCTGAAATTCAAGCTAACGGGCATGGCATAACCCCAACGAAACTCCGTGTACCGGTCATAAGCCTTTTCCAATGTGGTTTTAGCTTTTTGAAACCATCCTCTTGAAGCGTAATAAGTCCCCAAATTGAGATAGCCCAGTGGAACGGTGGAATTCAGCTCAATGGCTTTATTAAATTCTTTTTCAGCCAGTCTGAAGTTTTTGTTTTGAGCATGAATGCTTCCCAAGTTGCTATGAGCAAAAGATTTGTAAAAATCGGATGCGTTTGACCGCGAAAGTTTCACCAGGGTGATGAGGGCTTTATCGTGTTCTTTGCTTTCCAGGTAAAAGTGGCTCAAGTTGTGTAAAACTTTTAAATCGGAGGGGGATTTTTTCAGTGTGTCTTCCCAAAGGGAAATATTTGATAGGTAGGTCGAGTTTCTTTTAATAATCAGCGAACCCTGAAGGGTCAGGAGCAATATGAGCAGGACAAATCCTTGCTTGATTTGGGTAGATGGTTTCCCAATTACAAAAATACTGTAAAAGGCAGATGAAACCAATAACGTTGGGCCAATGCCCGGGAGATAAAGATTCCTTTCGCTTAGCAAATCGGCCCTGGGTAAAAAACTGTTGGTAATTGAAATTGTCAAAATAAACCAGAGAAGCGAGAAGGGGACGACAGCAGGCAGTTTTTTGAAATTTTTAATGATAATCACAACTAATGATAGCCAAATCAGAACCGGAAGCCATTGAAAAAGGCCATTGATGAACCAGTTCTCGGTGAAGTCATAATCAAAAATTAGATTGATTGGAAAAAAACAAAGTTTAAATGCGTAGCTTATGATTTGAGCCTGGGAAAGGGCGTAGCTGAAGTCCAGTTTCGCGGCCCATTTTAGTATCAATTGTTGCAGGGGAGGCTGATAGAAAAATAATGCGATCAGGGAAAAGGCAATAGGAAGGTATAGAAAGGCCAGCCGGTTTTTAAGGGGAGCCCAGCGGTCATTGTTCATAAAGCATAGATCATACAAAATTATAATTGCGGGCAGGGTTATGCTGGTTTCTTTGCAAAGGAGGGCTGTACAAAAAGCCGCAAGAACCAAAAAGTAAAAAAAGAGAGCTTTGCCTGAAAATTTTTTCAGGCTTCCTACCGCAAAAACAAGGATGGACAGTAAATAAAAAAAACCAGACATACCGCTGGCCCGACCGGATAAATAAGTGACGGTTTCGGTGTTGAGCGGATTAATTGCAAATATTATGGCGGTCAGTCCGGCAATACCAAATGCATCTTTTCCTTTCCACGGGGTCCCATTATCCAGAGTGATAAATAAAAGAAAAAATAATGTCAGAGAGGTTAGGAAATGGAAAGTAATGTTGACTAAATGATATGCGAAAGGGTCGAGTCCGCTTTGGTTTTGGTTGATGCTAAAGCTTAGGAAAAAAAGGTGCCGGTATTGAATGGGAGAAAAACCCTCGTAAGAACCCTCTCCAGAACGATTTATCTGTTGTAAAACCGCATGGTCATCAAAGTTAAGAGGAGAGTTCAGCGTGTTCGCATAAGTGACAAGGATCAAAACCAACAGGCTGGCGCTCAGGTAAAAAAAAGATGTTTTCGATTTTACAGGCTCAGCCATGTGGATGATTTTTCTCTTTTCGTTTTAATATTGCTACAAAAGCCGCAACATTGATGACCATAAACACAAAATAAATTGGAATTAAGTTTGGTATCAGGTTGATGTTGTAAACCGTGGTCAATGCTGTCAGGTCAAAATAAAATCCTATTACAAATAGGATAGTTATTGCCTTAACGGGTGAAAGGCCAAGTTTCCCAAGGCGGTGGTGAAAATGCTCTGCATCTTTTAGGAAGGGACTGGTACCTTTAAAGATTCTCCGAAAAAATGCAAAAGTGGTGTCCAGGATAGGAATCAACAGGGTAATCATCGGGATGAGGTAGTAAATTTCATCGGTGTAGCCCTGGTTCAGAGGGAGCAGGGTAATTACGGAAATTAAAAGTCCCAAAGGCAGACTTCCTGTGTCTCCCAGGATTATTTTGGCCGGTGGGAAATTAAAGATGAAAAATCCTAATACACTTCCTGCCAGGATTACTGCCAGAAACGAAGCACCTATGATTTGCCGTTCCAGATAAACGAAGACCAGGGTGAGGCAGGAAAAAAATATAATCCCCGGTGCCAACCCATCCATTCCATCAATCAGGTTTATAGCGTTTGTAATACCCACGATCCATAAAATGGTCAGTAAAATGGAAAAATTCCCGAGTTCAACCAAGTCTCCGATTCGCTCAATCTGGAATCCGCATTTATATAGAATACAGGCAATGATAATTTGCACGGCTAGTTTCAGTCTTGCGGTACATTGGGTGATGTCGTCGTAAATACCAAGAATCATCATGGTGCCCGTGCTTACGGTGACAACGGTCAGTAAATATAGGTGTTCAATCATTCCCATAATTTGGAAGAACCAGAGGGTTGTCAGGAAAGACAGGACCACCGGCACTCCGCCAAAAGATTTTTTTGGGTTTTCTGTGTGGGCGTCGGCGGGATTTAGGGTGAAATCAAAAGGGGCCTTTATAATTAACCACGTGACAGCTATGGATAATATCAGGGCGATAAAATACCCAATGAGGTAAACCTCGCCAGAAATGGGGAAAGATTCAAATTTCATTTAAAATGGTTGATGGAGAGTTGCGTGATTCCTCTTAAAAGGATGAAAAAATTGATGGCTCCTCGAACCAAAAAGTTTTGCCTGTGGTGTTTTTTGAAATAGTGCATCATTCCCAAATGGCGCTGGACGATCACCCGGATAGAGGTTTTGCTGTTGCTGGTAGATATTTTATGAACAACCGTTGCATCGGGAAAATAGAGCACTTCCCTTCCCGCTTGATTTATCATGCGGCATAAATCTACATCTTCATTGAATAGAAAATAGTTTTCATCAAATCCGCCCACTGCTTCAAAGGCTTTTTTCGAAACCATTAGGCAGCAACCTGAGAGCCAGTCGACTTGTCGAATTTTATTATGATCGAAATCAAACATCAAATATTGGCTCGTGAACCTGTTATTCGGAAACAAGCGGGAAAGGATGGAATATCGATTGAAAAGGCCGGTCCAAATAGTGGGGTATCGTCTACAGGAATATTGCAAACTTCCATCTGGGTTGACCACCTTAGGGCCCAGGGCTCCAATTTCAGGGTGAGATTGGACGTGGCGGCACATTGAGGCCAGCGCATCTTCGCTTAATACAGTATCTGGATTTAAAAAAACTAAAATATCTCCTTGGGCAATTTTGGCTACCTGATTATTGGCTTTGGAAAAACCTACATTTGAGGAGTTGGAGATAAACTGAGTTTCCGGAAAGGAGGTCTTTAGGCCCTCAAGTCCAGGATCATTCTCACTATTATCAACAACAATTACCTCAAAAGTTATTCCGCGAACCGTTTTGTAAATGGATTCCAGGCAATCATTTAAGGGTTCGCTATTATTATAATTTACAATTATGCAGGAAAGGTCCACTTTGCATGCCGGTTGTTGCTAAAAGGTAGGGCTTGAAAAAACGAGCTTTCTGACCTCTGATTATTGCCCAATTTTCCATTAATTTCAATGGGATTGCCCGTTGATCCCCTGCTTCTAACCCTCAAGTACTTTTCCTAAAATGCCGATTGGGATAAGATGATGGGGGAAATTGCAATAGATCCGGAGAGAAAACAGAAAGCTAATGACTGGAGAGGAAAATTAAATGGGAAAAAGAGTATTGGTAACAGGAGGGGCAGGTTTTATAGGGTCCCATACTGTCGATGAATTGATTGCTCAAAATTACGAGGTTCGGGTTTACGACAATCTCAATCCACAAGTGCATGGAGAAAACCCGGAAAAACCCGATTACCTGCATCCGGGTGCAGAATTTATCAGGGGAGATGTTCGAGACCGTGATCATTTATTTCGAGCCATTAAAGATGCTGATCTCATTATCCATGATGCGGCAGAGGTGGGTGTGGGGCAATCCATGTACTCTATCGACCAATACATTTCCACCAACGTTCAGGGAACAGGAGTACTTTGGGATATCCTGGTGAATGAAAAACATAATGTGGAAAAGGTTCTGGTGGCCAGCTCTATGAGTCTTTATGGAGAAGGTTCCTACGAATGCGAAGAGCATGGCAAGATTTCTCCCAAACCCCGACCCGATAGTCAATTAGCTGAAGGACAATGGGAGATGCTTTGTCCAATATGCTCCATGCCGGTAACTCCCTTACCCACGGATGAAAATAAGGAGCTCGACTGCACATCGGTTTATGCGCAAAGTAAAAAAGATCAGGAGGTGTATTCCCTAATGATTGGTAAGGCACATAATATTCCCACAGTGGCTTGTCGCTATTTCAATTGTTATGGTCCCCGTCAATCCTTAAACAATCCTTATACCGGTGCAGCAGCCATTTTTTGTTCTGCAATAAAAAATGACACGCCACCTCTGATCTATGAAGATGGAAACCAGCGCAGGGATTTTATACATGTAAAAGACCTGGTGCGTGGCAAACTTCTTTTATTGGAACAGGCAGATTATGGTATCTTCAATATTGGAACAGGAAAACCTTTTTCCATCCTTGACCTTGCAGAAACACTTATTGAGCTTTGTGGAAAGTCATTTAGGCCGGATGTGATTTACAAGTTTCGCAATGGTGATATACGAGACTGTTATGCCGATATATCAAAAATAAGTGAATTGGGTTTTAAACCTCAATATTCACTAAGAGAAGGATTGCAAAACCTCATCGACTGGAGTGATGGGCAAAAAGCGGTTTCTAAAGTAAAAGACGCCCACCAAAAATTGGTTGATAAAGGACTGGTTCTCGAAACCCAACCGGTTCCCAGCAAATAAACTGCTTTTTTACCACAAACCCTGGAATCAATTCCTTTATTTCAGGTATATCCACAAAAAATCAGGGATAGGAAATGTCAAAACGTAGTGCTCTATATTTTGGGGGAATATTCATTTTCACCTTTTTATTACTCACTCCCCTGGGTGTTTTTAACTCTTGGGTTCCCCCTAATATTCATAAAGGCTATTACTCCGTCACAACCATCGATGCCGGGGATGACAGTGGTTACTACGCTTTCCTGCGCTCCACCCTGATTGATGGTGATCTCGATTTTTTTAATGAAAGAAATTACGCCCACGCTGAAAAAATCAATCCTACAGGTTATGTATTTAATAATTGGCAGATGGGGCAGGCGATTCTGTTTTTGCCATTTTTCCTCATAGGGCATGCGCTGGCCCATTTTTACCAAAGCCTCGGTTACCCGGTGTCCACCGATGGTTATTCCGCTCCTTATTACATCTCTACTGCGGTAGCATCGGGCACCTATTTGTTTGCAGGTTTATTTTTTGTATATCGAACTTTGCGTATGTATGCGCGAAAACGGGTCAGCATGTTGGTGGCAATTTCCGTTTGGCTGGCTTCTCCTTTGATATATTTTTCGTTCATTCGGCAACGAATGGCTCACACCTCCGAATTTTTCCTCGCTTCCATTTTAATTTTTATATGGATCCAATACCGGAAATCCAGAGAGCCAATGCATTATGCCGTGATTGGGGTCATACTGGGTTTGCTATCTATGACGCGGGTTATCAATATTGCTTTTTTTGCATTGTTTGCCGTAGACCTTCTATGGGAATTTCGTAAAGATTGGAAAACCAGCCCGGGTCAAGCCTTTAAGCAAACGTCCCTACTGGCGGGAACCCTGGGAGGATTCTTTTTCCTAACGATGTTGCCACAAATTTATTGCTGGTACCAATTGAATGGAGTTCCATTTCCTCCACGGCATATGAAATTTGCCGGGGAAGGTTTGACAGGGATCAGTTTGGGCCCGCTATTTGAAAATCTGTATACCCTGTTTTTTGATGCTAAATGGGGATTGTTGTTTTCCATGCCACTCGCGGTTTTGGCTTTGATAGGTTTTTTCCTAAAAGACAGTTTTTCTAAAAACCTGCGCCCGGGTTTACTGGCGTATCTAGTCGGAATTTTTGGAATCATCCTGCTATATCCTGAAGACTCAGCCTCCTACGGCCACCGTCATTTGATCTCCGCTCTTCCCGTATTTGCGATTGGACTGGGGATTTTGTTTCAACGTTTCTCAGGGGACAAGCCAAAGATAATAAAAACGGGTCCCTTCCTTTTTTGCCTGATAGCAATTCTGCTCCAGTTTTCCATGCTAGTTCAATATAAAGTGGTGTTGCCTTATAACCATCCAGAGTTTTCTTTAAAAGCCATTGGATCTACTTTCGATTTGGTTTCTGGGCACCCTCAACTATTGCTGCGTTCGAGCAATTTTTTCAATGTGATTTTTTTGGACCTTCCAGATTCCTGGGGTTATAGGGATGGAATGTTTCTTTTACTGTTTCCTTTATACCAATTGGTATCAGTTGCACTCGTCATTTTTTTATTCCATAAGGGATTTAAGGAAAAAGGGTTTTTGCCATCGATTCTGAGTCCCCGTACCTTTGTTATAAACAGCTCGATTTTAAGTGTGTTTTTGATGGTTGTGATTGGTTTTGCAGCCCCGACCAAACCGGAAACGGAAATACAGTCCCGCTTAAAATACCTGGAGGCCTCGAAGAATGGAGAAATGCTTTTTAAGGGAGGGCAATTGGATGCCTCGCGCATTGCATTTTCTGAAGCCTCCCAGTACCTGCCTGTTGCCTGGAAACCCTATTTCCGAATTGGACAAACCTGGCAATCGCAGGGAAACCTCAATGAAGCGAATAAGAATTTGAGAATGGCGTTAAGATTCAATCCGGGATTCAGTCCGGGGTTGACCATGCTGGGAAACAATTTAAAAAGACTTGGAAAAGGGCCTGAGGCTGAAAAAGTTCTTCGTGAGGCCATTCGAAGCTGGCCCCATAATAAATATGCCTATGATTCGCTGGCTCATGTGTTGGCCACCCTCAACAAAAGGCCCGAGGCCATACAAATGCTAAAACATGCTATAAGTATAGATCCGAATTATGGGGTTGGGCATGCAAATTTAGCCATGATATATTCCAGCCTCAAGGAAAACCAAAAGAGCCAGGAACATCTGAACCGTGCCATTCAGCTCGGGGTCCAGGGTCCGGTCATTGATCGAATTAAGTCCATTATTAATGGGAAGGCTCAAACTAATTTGAAAAAATAGAATGACATGATTGATGAAATCGATTATTTCCCCAAGCGGGAAAGGCATAATAAAAAGAAAAAGGTTGATTCCGAATGGGATAACCTGAAGAAGCAAAAAAGCCGGCAGAACGAAAATCCCCCCAAGCCCCCCGATTCTCCCGAAAAAAAACCGCAAGAAAAAAAGAGAAATTAGCCAAAACCCCTCCAGATTGTATATACTGCACAGATTCATCTACGTATAATGTTTATCAATTTACCGCTCAAAGTTCTCAGGAGTTTTTTGTCATGCGTTTTAGTTTAGATTCTAAATATCAATGTCTTCGATGGGCTGTTTTTCTCCTGCTCCTTTTTCCTGCGTCCGTGTTTGCAAGTGTCCAGGAAGAAACGTCAAAAGGCGATGCCGCTTTTAAACGGGGTAAGATGAAAGAAGCAGAAAAATACTATTCTTCAGCCCTTAAAATGGATCCCGATAGTTGGCGTATTATGCGGGGTTTGGCGGAAACAAAATTCCAACTGAAAAAGTACAGAGAAACCAAGCAGATTGTGGACCGCATCCGGGCCATGAAGATCATCAAAAGAAATACGGTTGTAGTAACTTTACAAGATGGTCAGACATTTGAAGCAGAAATCGTAGATGAAAATGTTGTTCCGCCTGACGATGGCAGAAACAATATGAGAAATTATGTGGATGGCGAAGAAGCAAAGCCAGTCCTGCATTACCGCCTCTTCAATTTGAAAACGGGTAAAATGCACCTCATCCCGCATTCAGATGCTCAATTAAAATATAAAGGTGTTCCACGCCGTGTTTACGACTATATGACCGAATTGCATTACAAGGTGGAAGATATTTTGATTGGTATGGAAAGCGAAAAAGGTCCGGTTGAAATGGTGGAAATTAAAGGTGGCTGTTTTCAGATGGGAAGTAACAAGGGAGCGGCTTCAGAAAGGCCGGTTCATGAAGTTTGTCTGAAATCTTTCCAAATGGATAAATATGAAGTCACCCAGGGAAGATTTCTGGCGGTCATGGGTCATAACCCCGGACGTTTTAAAGGTGCCAATAATCCCGTTGAAAGAGTTACCTGGCACGAAGCGAAAGAGTTCTGTGAAAAGACCCATAAACGACTTCCTACTGAAGCAGAGTGGGAATATGCGGCGCGTGCCGGAACGACTACGGAATATTATTGGGGAGATGAGTTTCAGGGAGGCAAATCCAACGTGTGTGATAGTACCTGTGACATGAATATAAGTGTGAAAAATGTTACGGATGGGTATGAATTCACGGCTCCTGTCGGTTCGTTCCCACCCAATCCCTGGGGTTTGCATGATATGGCAGGGAACGTATATGAGTGGACTGCAGATTGGATGGATGACAAGTATTACATGAAAAGCCCCAGAGACAATCCAAAAGGGCCGGAGCGGACAAATCCTTCAGATCGAAAGGGAGGGGGAGTTCGAAAAGTGCTCCGAGGAGGTTCTTTTGCAAGTGACACTGACAGTCAACGGTCCGCAGCCAGGAAAGGGTTTGTAGTTGATTACCGGATTGACCTTTTCGGTTTCCGTTGTGTCTTTTAAATAGAAGTAGGGAAAAACCTGTTCCAAAAATCCTGCTCCTGAAAAGGGGCAGGATTTTTTTTGCCGTCTTATTTTAATTGATCCTTGATGATTTTCCCTGTGGCGGTTTTTGGGAAGGTCTCATAGAACTCGATCAGGTCGGGGATCATGAAGGCCGGTAAATTTTTTCGGCAAAACTCTTTCATTTCCTGTTCCGTAGCCTGAGCCCCTTCACGCAAAACGATGCAAACCTTTACTTTTTCCCCCACACGTTCATCAGGTATACCCACGGCAGCAACCTCTGCAGGTGCGGGGTGACCCATCAATACGTTTTCAATGGCTAGCGGGGATACATTTTCACCGGCACGAATGATGAGGTCTTTTTTCCTGCCAGCAGAAATATAAAGCCTGCCTTTCTCATCCAAATGTCCCAGATCCCCGGTTTTGAGCCAGCCATCCGGTTGAATAGTTTCTCGGGTTTCATCCTGTCGTTTCCAATATCCGCTCATGACTGTTTTGCCACGAACCAGAATTTCTCCAATCTCGCCCTGATTCACTGTTTCCCCCGATTCGCTAACAATGTTTACCTCTACGTTCGGCAAAACAGGTCCTACGGACCCGGGAACACTGCCATCACGCATGCGGTTGACGGCGATCACCGGTGAGGTCTCTGTAAGCCCGTATCCTTCAATGACTGTCACGCCGAGGGTTTCTTCAACTTTTTTCAAAAGGGTTTCCGGTAAAGCGGCCCCTCCCGAAATGCATGTGTGCAATGAAGAAACGTCATAGCCTCCACGTGAATAAAGGTCAACCAGAAACGAATAAATAGTAGGCACTAGAGGCAAAAAGGTCGCCTTATGAGTTGCTATGGCAGTCAGAATCGATTTGGGTTGAAATTGTTTGAGTAGAATTAATGTGGCACCCACGCGGCAAAAAACCAGGGCCATAATGTTGCCAAATGAATGGAACAGGGGAAGGGCGACAATCGCACTGTCTTCTGCAGAAATATCCAAATGCTCCAGGAACCCCGAACAGTTTTCATCAAACTGGTCTTCGTTAAGCATTACCCCTTTGGGTTTTGCAGTAGTGCCTGAAGTATATAGGATGGCGTCCGGAATCCCGGCTTCCCTTTCGTGTTTTCGATACGCGTTTTCCTTATTGCCGGATTTTAAAAAATCATCAAAGTGAAGAGTCCCGTCCCCCACTTGATTGATGTCGGCCGGGCCAACCAGGATTTTATTTGGAAAAAACTTAAAAAATGGACTGACCTCAGGTTTCACAAATGCGGAATCAACAACGAGGGTGTCGATACCGGCATCCTGGGCGATGAATGCAAGATCTTCAGGTTTCAAAAGAAAATTAAAAGGAATGAAAGGAATTCCTTTTAACAGGCAGCCGAACATGGCAATGAGATGTTCTTTCTGATTCAAACAAAGCAGCCCTACCTTGCTGTTTGCATTGAGTGGCAACTCAGAGAGGCCCGCTGCAAATGCCTCTACCTGATCGCAAAGTTCACGATAGGAAACCGTGCAATCTCCATCAATAATAGCAGCGGCCTCTGGCTGAATTTCTGCGTGAGATTTTAAGTAATTATAAAAAAGCATGGTTTATCTATATAAGTAATTCAAAAATAATAAGCCATTATAATCAAAAATTTTAAAGAATTGATAAAAGAGAGTATGGGCTTTTTTTTCTGAGGCATTTTGGGTTAAGACCGATATCGGCAAAAGAATCCGTTTGGAAGATTGAGTCCGGTAGAGGTATCGGGGATGAACATTTCTCCAGTTTCAAAATGACCCTTTGAAGTGGAAGGGAGATAGGTCCGCAACATATTTTCCAATGTAAGAGAAGAGAATCCCGGAGAGTGTGTCGTAAATAGCAGAAAAGCAGGGGAATCTGTGAGAATATTCCTACAGGCTTCCATGAATTCAGAAAGTTTGGTTTCGATCTGCCAGACTTCCCCTTTGGGTCCGCGTCCGAAGGAGGGTGGATCCATAATAATCGCTTCATATTTATTTCCCCGGCGGTGTTCCCTCTGCATATATTTCAAGGCATCTTCGACGATCCATCGAACCGGTCGATCCCCCAAACCCGATAGTTCCAGGTTCTGGCGTGCCCAGTTGACCGAGGCTTTTGAAGCGTCTAAATGAGTGACATGGGCCCCCGCTGAGGCCGCTGCGAGGGTGCTGGCTCCGGTATACCCAAAAACGTTAAGTACTTTGATTTCTTTGCCGTTAAGCAGTTTAAGCTGGTCTATTATCCAAAGCCAATTGGGGGCCTGTTCGGGAAAAATTCCGATATGTCCGAATCCGGTGGGTTTGACGTTGAAAACGATGTCGCGGAATTTAATTTCCCACCCGTTTTCGGGAAGTTTGGAAAAAATTTTCCATTCGCCACCCGTATCTTTGCCCTTGAAATATTTATATTCCCCCTCTGCTTTTTTCCATTCTGAAGCAGGAAGGGATTTTGGCCAAAGGGCTTGTGGTGCTGGACGGCAAAATCGATGCGGACCAAATTGTTCAAGTTTTTGAAAAGAACCGGTATCCAATAATTGATACTCAAAATTGTCTAAAGGGTAAACGCTGCTCATGGTTGCGGTTTAAAATCTTTATTCGCTCTTGTGATAAAATTTAGTAAATGAAGAATTATATCAGAAAATTGAATCGCAATCGTTGCGCTTCCCTTTGTCTTGTTTTGTTGATTTTTACCTCTTGTTTTCCTGCCGAAAAAGAAAAACCAACAGTTGAGAAAAAAGATTTCTCTCTTCCGGTTCAAATTGGGAAAGTTGTTTATATGAATCTGGCCGATGAGGTGCGTGCTTTCGGTAATATCGAATCAGGACAGGAACTGGCAGTTTCACCAGAAATAAAGGGCCGTGTGGCAATGGTTTTAGTTGAAAAAGGACACAAGGTAAAAGCCGGTGACCTGATTGCGCAAATTGATCCGGGGGATTATGAGCTTGTCCTGGAAAAGCTCTATGCGGACTTCTCTTCCTCTGAGGAGGAATTCAAAAAAGCCCGGGAGGGATTACGCCAGGAGGAAAAGGAAAGGTTGGAGGCGCAAACACGGGCTGCACAAAGTTCTCTGAAACTTGCCAAAGTAGAATTGAAGAGAACAAAAAACCTTGTCGAAAGAAAAGTTCTTCCCCAATCTGAACTGGATGATGCGGAAGATAAAATTCGCCAGGCCAGTGAAACATTGAAAGCGAGCCAGGCGGAACAGGCAGCGGGAATGACTTCTCGCGTAGAGGAGATAGAAAAACTGGGGTCTGAAATCGATGCCATTCGAAAACAGATCGAGGTAGCTGAAAACAACCTTTCAAAAGTAGATGTTTTGGCTCCGTTTGACGGAGTGATTATTACCAAAGAAATTGACCAGGGGGCCATTGTTAGTCCGGGAACGGTTATTGTTTCTATGATTAGCTCTTCCAGATTTAAAGCTGTTCTTGAAATTCCGCAAGGTTACCGAAATAAATTAAACAAACTGAGAAAAGCCGATTTTTTCGTGAAGGAGTTGGGGTTGCGATTCAAGTACAGCAAAAACCTGAAGCGGATGATTCGAGTGATTCCCGATTCGAAAATTTTTTCCGGAAATATTAAAGTCCAAATCGATTTGCAAAATCCTGATTCGTCTTTGTATTCGGGTTTGACCCTTGAGAGTAAATTGAGTTTTGGAGTGCGCAAAAATGTCCTTAACGTTCCAGCCATTTCTTTGGTGAAAACCGAAAAGGGAACGGTGGTATATATTGTAAAAAATAAAAAAGCACACCCGGTTCCTGTGAAAGTTTTCCAAGAGCACGATGGATTTGTTGAGATCAAGGATACTACGCGTCAGTTAAATGCGGATGCAAAATTGATAATGAGAGGATCAGGGGCCGTTTTCCCGGAGGCCACCGTATTCATAACTAATCCCGAATCGGGTATGGAAACACCGTTAAACTCCGCATCCAAAGATAGTGGCATGGAAAAACCTAAAGCTTCTGCGAAAAATCCGAAAAGCTGATGAAACTTATAGACCAATCAATTAGAAATTATCATACGGTTACGGTCATAATTGTTATGGCGTTGGTGGTGGGTGCTTTATGCTTTCAAACCCTTCCGAGACAGTTGACTCCTACTGTGGATAAACCCCAAATCGAAGTGAAGACCGAGTACCTTGGTTTGTCCCCCAATGAAGTAGAACGCAACATCAGCCGGCGTCTGGAAGAACAGCTTGAGTCTGTCGAGGGGATGAAGAAGATGACCTCGACCAGTCAACACGGATTGAGCACCATCAACCTTGAGTTTGAATGGGGCATTGACAAAAATCTTGCTGTGCTTGATGTGAATAATAAATTGCAGCAGGTGAAAGACCTTCCTATTAATGCAGACAAACCCACGTTGCGGTCGATATCCAGTGATAACTCCAGTCCCATCATGTGGATCGTATTTGACAAACCCGATGAGAAGATGCCGGATCTGAATCAGAACTATATGTACAAAATCGGGGAGGATATTATTGTTCCTTCTTTAAGAAGGATTAAGGGGATTGCAGATGTATGGCATTTCGGAGGTGAGGAGCGCGAAATGCGTGTCGAGTTTAATCCCTACAGCCTGGCACGGCTGCGGTTGACTTATAAAGAGGTGATAGATCGTCTCACGGAAGAAAACCAGAATACCCGTGCCGGGTTTCACGATGAAGAAAACCGGGCTTATACCGTTCGCGGGCTGGGTGAATTTATAAATCCGGAAGACATTCTTGATACGGTTATAAAAAGGGATGGTGACCGGACCATCCGGGTGCGTGATTTTGCAACGGTGGTCGATGGTTACCAAAGAACCGATTCCCTGGTGCGTATCAGCGGAAATTTATCAAACGCATTTGGAGTGATTCGCAAAGCGGGTGCCAACGTTGTAGAAACATGTAACCTCGCGGCCGAACGGGTTAAAGTTTTAAATCAGGAACTGCTGAATCGCGGAATTCCCCTAAAGTTAAAAATTGTTTACAAGGATGTAGATTACATCGATGAGGCAATGCGCCTTGTAAAATCGAACCTCGGGTTGGGTGCCGTCCTTGCGGTTGCTGTTTTGCTGGTCTTTCTTGGGTCAGCGCGGTCATTGTTGATCGTTGCGATCAGCATTCCCGTTAGTCTGGTGTCCGTTTTTATTATTTTGAAAATGTTAGGGCGAAGTATCAACATCATTTCGCTCGCAGGTATGGCCTTTGCCGTAGGCATGGTGGTAGATAATTCTATTGTGGTCCTTGAAAATATTTATCGCCACTTAACCATGAAGAAGGGGGTTTTAAAAGCTGCCTACGATGGGGCCTCCGAAGTGTGGGGAGCTGTGTTAGCTTCGACATTGACAACTTTGGCGGTGTTCCTTCCTATTGTGTTCATTGAAGAAGAAGCCGGGCAAATGTTTCGCGACATTGCAATCACGATCAGTGGTTGTATCGCGCTTTCATTATTGGTGTCTATCACCGTTATTCCCACTCTGACCACTTTGTTGATCCGGTTGAAACCGGGCGAGGAATACAAACCGGGATTCTTTCACCGCACCTTGTTCCGTCCTGTAGTGTTGATAGGTAAGGGAATCGGAAATGCCTATTCCGGATTGATGGCTCGTATACTCCATAATTCTTTTTTCAGTGTTTTGATGCGAATAGGAATTCTTGTGGGTGTTTGCTGGATGCTGTGGTATAGCGGCCAGGTTTTGCCTAAAAAAGATTATCTTCCCTATGGAAATACAAATATGGTGTTCATGATGATTGAACCAGTTGCAGGAACACCTGCTTCAACCAACATGAAATATCTGGCGGAATATGAAAAAAAGATTGTCAACATGGAAGATGTAAACAGAAACTTTTTGGTTTTTTCTCCCAGGTTCAATGGCGGCGGAGCCATCATTGAAAAAGATCTGGCACAGGGACAACGGGGAGAAGTAAAGATGGCTGTGAAGGCAAATGAAATGGGAGGCGATATTTTTGTCATTCCCGGATACCGGTTTGCATTTGCCGTACAGCGTCCTATTTTCCGCTCTGCGGATAAAACATTTGAGGTGGAAATTACCGGACCTGAAATTCTCAAGCTGAAAGATATTGCCATGGGTTTGATTGGTAGAATCTCTGGAATCTCGGGTGTCCATTCGGTGCGCCCCGAATTTAAATTTGGAAACCCGGAACTTCGATTCATTCCCAGAAGGGAAGATGCGGCAAGGTTGGAATTGGGAATGAAGGAAATAGGAGATATTGTTGAGTCTTTAAACGCGGGAAAATATTTAGGTGAGTTCAACGACCGGGGCGAGCCTATTGATTTTGTCCTGGTCCAGAAAAAGGACGATAAAAAACTGGGCCTCGAAGATTATCGCTCTCTCCCCATTTGGACAGACCAGGAATTAATGACCCACCTGGGTCATCTGGCAGATATTGAGATTGATGCCGGTCCCGCCAGGATAGACCATATAGGAACGGAACGGGCGATTAAACTCCGGGTGCAGGTGCGAAAAGATATACCCATGCAAACCGTCATCGATAATGTGGAAGAAAAAGTATTGGGACCGACCCGGCTTACTTTGAATGAAGAGTTTGGCTTGAGGATCGGAGGTTCTGCGGATGAATTGGCTTCTACAGAGAAATCCCTGGCGAATAGTTTCGCCTATGCCGTAGGATTCATTTATCTTCTCCTCGTCGCCTTGTTCTCATCTTTTATCCGTCCTTTTATTGTTATGCTTACCGTGATCCTTGCGGTTTCAGGGTCTTTTCTGGGAATCACCTGGAACAACTGGTACCAGAGGGGAAACATACTGAGCATATTGGAGGAATGGAAGGTTCCAAATGCACAGGCGATGGCCGAAGGTTGGAACTGGATTACCTTCGATATCCTCACTCAGTTGGGTGTGGTTATCCTGGCTGGAATTGTTGTGAACAATGCTATCTTGATCGTCCATCAAATGCTGAACAATATTAAAGCCGGGATGGAAGAGAGACAAGCGCTGCTGGTTTCCTGTGAAACCCGACTGCGTCCCATCATGATGACGGTTATATCCAGTGTCTTTGGAATGATTCCGCTCGCCTTTGGTGAAGGTGCCGGTACGGAATTGTACCGGGGAATGGGGACTGCATTGATAGGCGGTTTGAGCATATCAACTCTTTTTACGTTGTTCCTCGTTCCTGTTCTTATATCGCTTGCTATTGATTTAGGAATTCACACCACAAAAGATGACCTGGTGAAAGATTCGCTGCAATCGAATCCGGAACCCAATCCTTCATAAAACAGATTAGATTTTTTCTGATGGCCAGTGAGAAGGGGGCGATGCTTCCACGCAAACTTCTTCTTTGCTGACAGGGTGTTTGAACATCAGACGATGTGCGTAAAGTGCGATTTGCCTTTCGGGAAGAGAGGTGGTCGCGCCATATTTTTTGTCCCCGTAAATGGGATGTCCAATGAATGAAAGTTGCGCCCGTATTTGATGAAACCTTCCTGTGTGCAGTTGGATCTCCAGCAGGCTTTTATCTTCACAGTTTTCCAATGTTTTGTATTCCAGCTCCGCATGTTGAGTATCTTTTCCGGATCGTTTGAAAACGGTAGTCTTGAGCGATTTTTCTTTCCTCAGGTGGTGCGTGAGGGTCGCTTGTTTGGGATCGGGAGTTCCTTCCACAACAGCCCGATAAATTTTTTGTGTGGTCTTCTCACGAAACTGTTGGGATAAACGGGAAGCGGCTTTGGAAGTGCGCGCAAATAAAACCACACCGGATACATTTCGATCTAGCCGGTGAACCAATCCCAGAAACACATTACCCGGCTTGTTAAATTCATCTTTAATCCATTTTTTAACCAGATCCATTAAGGATTCGGAACCGGAATCATTTGCCTGGGTTAAAATTCCCGGAGGTTTGCAAACAGCGATTAAATGATTGTCCAAATAGAGGATGGATAATTCATTGGGGTGGGGCAATCTTAAGGTCCTTTACATCGGTGAGTTTTAAGCCGTCACTTCCTACGATGCCTCCTGAGACAACGTACTTGATACCATCTTCGATGGACATGTCCACTTCCGTAAGTTCTTCAGGCGGGGCGAAGATTAGAAACCCGGAGGTAGGGTTCGGCATCGTCGGCACAAAAACATTGAGTACGTCTTCGTGAGTGTAATCCTGTACTTCGCCACGGGCTGAGCCGGTGACAAATCCAATCGCCAGCATTCCCCGGCGGGGAAATTCAATCAAAACCACTTTGCGAAACGCACTGGTATCTGCATGGGCGATCGATTGCACCACCTGCTTCGAACCTTTGTAGATTCGGCGGACAAAAGGAATTTTCTCAACAATTTTTTCACCCAAATGGAGAAACCGTTTTCCAAAAAAGTTGGTGGTGAACCATCCGACCAAGAGAACAATAAGCAAGGTAATGACCAGCCCGAGTGCTGGAATCCGGTATCCTTCAGGAATCGGTGCCCCCATATCGATAAGCATTTTTGTGAAAACTGGTGACAGGGCATCGAGATTCTTGAAAAGGAACTGTAATATGAAATAAGTTAGTGCGATGGGAAGGGTGATCAACAACCCGGTGATAAAAACATTTCGAATTCGGCGTTGCAGTTTTTTAAACACGGTGCCCGCTCGGTTAACTGGAAGGGAATTTAATTTTCGACTGGTTAATACAAAAATTTTCTAAAAGTTTCATTATATTATATAGGGAATGGGCGTTAAGGCAATAGTGCCGGAATGAAGGTAGGATTTACACTTGACAGGAGCCGTATAATCGCTAATATCAATCCGTTAGAGTTAAATAAATGAAAATATACTGGGGCTGTGGCGCAGCTGGGAGCGCGCTTGAATGGCATTCAAGAGGTCAGGGGTTCGATCCCCCTCAGCTCCATATTTTTTAAAGGGCTTGGTCAAATTGACCAGGCCCTTTTTATATTTGTTTAAATGGTTTGGTTGTGAAAATTAGCAATTTATCATTCATCTGAAATGCTCAATATAAGTTGGTTTCAGATGAGCTGGTAAGACAGATGCGGGGAGATAGATTTAGGGAGTTGGTTCCTGGTGGTTAAAATTTCCAAAACTTAAATATAATGGTCAGGCCCAGAATCAGTATGCCGAGGTTGGACAAAATTACAGCCGCTCCGGCAATATCTTTAATTTTCTTAATTTCAGGGTGGATTTTGGGGTGCAAAAAATCGATCAAGGATTCTATAGCGGTATTTAAAAGTTCTAATGATATAACAAAAAGAAAAGCGATGATCGCCATGCACCACCATAAAACTGGCGGATTCGAAATTACTAGAACCCCCAGCATCAAAATAAATCCTATAATTTGGTTTCTAAAACTCTTCTCTTCTTTCCAGGCAGTTTGAATTCCTTCCATGCCCAAAACAATCCTACTTATAATAGTCCCATCTTTAGGGGAGTAGTCTTTGGTGAATCGACGAGTTTCCAGTTTTATAGATTTTGACATGAGTAAATTATACAAAAATAATTTCATAAATCTTGTTAAATTTGTAGGGAAAGGTCGAAACCCAAATAAATTAGTTGTTATTATTTTTTTAAATTCCTGCTCTAATCTGATTCCCAAAGCGAATATTTGCAGTTTTTTAGGAATTTAGCAATAGTATTTGGGTAAATGGAAAATAAACAATGAAAGTTGGAAAATGAAAAAAGTCAAGTATTTTGCGCTATTTGCAGGCCTATGTCTGTTGACGGTCATCATCATATTACAGGGTATTGGTGAAGTTTTAGGAGTTTTAACCAGGGTTGGTGGACACGTTTTCTATCTTTTCATTTATTTTATATTTCCTTTAGGTTCCACCGTTTTGGCAACCTATATTCTGATTCCCAAACGGCGAAGGCCAGAGCCCGGAAACCAGTGGTTTGGAAATTTATTGGTCAATTCAGTGAATTGGTTATTGCCAGTGGCTCAGATCGGAGGCTGGATCGCCAGAGTCCATTGGCTTTCAAGAAGGGGGATGCCCGTTACCCTTGCAGGAGCCAGTTCTTTTGTGGACCTGACAATTCAGGCTTTTGCCCAAAGCCTGGTAGGGATTTTAGGGCTGATTCTTTTAATATTTCTATTTTGGCAGGAAAAAACACTTATTTATTCCGGCATTTTGATCGCTGTTCTTCTTTTATCAGCTGTCTATGTTTTATTTAAGATTCAAAAAAAAGGATTGTTTTTTTACCTGAAAAAATTTTTTAAAAGCGCATCTTTTGGGCGGGAGTTGGCTAAATATGTAGAAAACTTTCAGGAGATTGATCTGGAGGTCAAGGCCCTGTATTCCAACCGGAATAGGGTAATTATTTCAGTTTTATTCAGGTTTCTTGCACGAATGTTATTAGCGGGTGAAATATTTATCGTATTTTATATTTTGGGCCATCCCATAAACTTTCTTGATGCAATATTTTTGGAAAGCCTTGGGCAAACGATCAGGGCGGCTTCGTTCCTGGTCCCCGGATCCTATGGCATCCAAGAGGGAGGGTATGTTGTTCTTGGCATAATGCTTGGGCTTCCAACAGGTTATTGTCTTGCAATGGCACTAACCAAAAGAGCCCGCGAATTATTTTTAGGAGGATTTACACTCTTTTATTGGCAGTGGAGGGAAGGAAAGAGCATATTAAAATTCTCAGAAAACAAGCTTAGTTAATAAAAAAACAGGATTGATATTTAGAACGAAATTAAGGTGAAAAGTCCTTCGACTTCAAATAATCTAATGCCCCCAGTAAATTCAAATGCCTTTAGTTTTCGGAATGTCTGCCTTGTCTTTTCATTCTTTGCGTTGACCGTAATTGTGTTCTTTAATTCCCTGGGAAATGATTTTGTTTTTGATGATACCCATTACATTAAAGAAAACTATTTGATAAAAGCTCTGGATCTTCCGGGCTTGTGGAATATTTTTTCATCATTTTATGTTTGGGATTACCTCCCTTTAACTTTTGTCTCATTCGGCATAGATTACGGGTTGTTTGGTTTGGACCCTGCCGGTTACCACCTCACCAATTTATTGCTTCATTTTGTTAATTCCTACCTGACTTATAGATTGGTTTTCCACATTACCCAGTCTGGGAAAATTGCCCTATGGACTGCAATTATATTTTTGACACATCCTATTCAGGTGGAAAGTGTGTCCTGGATTTCGGAAAGAAAGAATCTGCTCTCATTTGCATTCTTTGCCGGTTCGTTTATTTGTTACCTGCGGGGAGATTCCCGGAAACTGTCTCTGGTTTTATTTGGTATGGCATGTTTGTCTAAGTCATCCGTGGTAATCCTTCCTTTATTGCTGATAATTTATGACATTTCATTTAATGAAAAAAAGATAATGAATGCTTTGGTGGATAAGGTGCCATATTTCCTGATATCTTTGGTAAGTGCTGCTTTAACCTTACTTTCCCATTCGACCGGAGAAACTATAAAAGAGCATTCCGACCAAAACCCGCTTTTTACCTTTTTCAGCATGTTGGCTGTTTTAAAAGAATATATTCTTAAAATATTTCTCCCGGTCAACCTGAACGTTTGGTATCCAAGTCAAATTTATAAAAGTTTTTATGAGCCGCAAGTCATGATTTCGGCAATAGTGATGACGGTTTATTTTGTCCTGCTTTGGTGGGGCTATAAAAATAAGCGTATTGTTTTTTTCGGTTTGGCCTGGTTTTTAATAGCTCTACTACCCAATTCGCAAATAGTGCCTATGGAGATAATAATGGCTGACCGCTTTCTTTACATTCCTTTAGTGGGGTTTTCCATCGCATTGGGTTCAATGATCCGTGGCTCCAGGAAAAAAGAAGGGTTATTGATTGTGTCCGTGTTAGTGCTGATTTGTTTGTTGAGCGTAAATCGAAATTCAGTTTTTAAAAATGATTTTTTATTATGGAAAGACAGCGTCGCAAGGAACCCGAATAATACATTTTCTTTGATGTTCTATGGGGTAAGCCATTGGGAAAAAGGCGACCATGATCATGCATTGGAAAGCTTAAAACAGGCAAAAATTATTGAACCCGCTAATGAAAAAGCGGCCCTTTATTCTGCGCACATATATAAGGAAAAAAAAGAGTGGAACAAGGCAGAAGCTCTTTATAAGGAGTTGGCGAGGAAGCACCCGAAGAATGCAAAATATTTAAACCACCTTGCCGTATTTTGGGATAAACGTGGGAAAACAAAAAAAAGTATTGAAACTATAAACCAGGCTATCAAGCTGGATCCTGAACTTGGATTGGCTCATTTTAATCGTGGGGTTTTTCTGAATAAGGTGGGAGATTCCAAAGGAGCTCTGGATTCTTTTAAGAAAGCAGTTGTGTTGGAACAGAATTGGGCGCATGCCCATCATACATTGGGGATGTTTTATATTAAGCGAACCGATCGTCCCGAATTTGGAATAAGGCATTTAAACCAAAGCCTCCGCCTCGACCCGGACCAGCCGCAGGCTGAAAAGATTCAGCAAACCCTTTTTTCTATTTTGTTTAAAAAGCCAAAATATCCTAATTAATTTTGTGTGTGCTTAATAGGACCCACAGGTGTTTCCTTTAAATAGTGGCTGAAAGTGAAATACAGCTGTTGCATGGCAAGTGGAGAAAAAACCGTTGTAAGCGCAATGACAATCACCATACCCGCGTAAATTTCGTTGCTGAAGATTTCACTTTCCCTCCCCAATTCAGCAAAGATGAGTCCCACCTCTCCGCGCGGTACCATAGCGGTTCCAATGATCCACCGCATGGGCCACGATTCCCTGATGAACCAGGGACCCATTAATTTCCCCACAACCGCAATAACCAAAAGTGTCATAGAAAATGCCCATATGAAAGGAGAGCTCCAATCGATTTCACGAAGGTTGAGTGACATTCCTACCATGACGAAGAAAATGGGGGTGAACAAATGAATGATGGATTTCATTTCTGTTTCTATACGTTCGGCGAACGATGGGTCGGCATGCAAGGCGACCCCAAAGGGTAACAAGAAGCGTCTGGATAATGCTAACCCTGCTGCAAATCCGCCGAGCAGTTCCGGAGCTCCCATCAGATGAGCGAGCCATGCGAAAAGCAGGACCAGGGAAACGATGGTGGTGGGAATCAAACCAGGAATTTCCGTAGTTGTGTTCACATGTTTGATAATGGTGGACATTAGCTTGGCCGCCACCGGTGCAAGGAAAAAAAAGACTGCCACGAACGATATCACTTTCCCTGCATTGCCCAGTGTGACACCTCCACCCACCGAAAACTCGTAAAGTAATGCTAGAAGGACAACTCCCATAACATCATCCAGAATTGCCGCTCCTAAAATGATTTGTCCCTCTGTGGAGTGATGGCGTTTGAGATCGGAAAGCACCCGGGCAGTGATGCCGATACTCGTTGCAGTAAGGGTTCCGCCTATGAATAGAGATACCAGGAAATCGAGGCCGAAAATCCAATAGCCGACGCTAAATCCAAACAGGAGAGGAATTGCAAAACCCGTGACAGCCACTATTAAGGACTTTCTGCCTGAACGTGTCAACTGTTGAAGATCGGTTCCCAGGCCAACTTCGAATAAGAGCAGAATGATGCCAATCTCAGCCATGAGTTGGATAGCTTCTATGGGTTCTATCCAACCCAGCAAACTGGGGCCAAGCACCACGCCAGCGATAAGCTCTCCGATGACAGAAGGTCCTTTTAGCCTGACGGTCAACTCTGCAAAGACACGTGCAGTAAGAAGAATAATTAACAGGATAAGAAAAAAATCGTGGGCATGCATTAAAGGTCCAAAATTGTTTTTTGAACATCGGGAGTTTTTGAAGAGATTTTAGTTGCCCCTCCCTTCTTAAAACGAAAATCACAATGATCGCACCCATCGGCAAGGGTTTGTGTCCGGGTAAGTCCCCAGCCAAGGGCATCACTTAGCGCAATATCAGACATGCAGACATAAGGGGCAAATTCTTCACCTCCATTATTTTTCAAGAAATTAAGATTGCCACATTGGAGATAATTAACACCAAAGTCAAAATCATCTTCATCACCAATGAGGTACTCAATTTCAAAGTCTCCAAAACGACCTATTTCTCGATTTTTTGCGCGCCTTTTCATTAAGGTCATCGTGATTGGAGAAAACATAAAATATTTTATGATCCATTTTTTCCATTTGGGTATAGTTTTCATTCTCAGCTTAAGAGCTTCGTGACACAATTCCCAGGCTTCCTTCGTTGATTTGCCCAGTTTCTTCATGGCTTTATAGACAGCAAGTTCCTGGGCTGTAATGAGGAGGAATTGGTTAAGAAATTTTCCTTGAATTCCTTTGATATAGGGGATCTTTGGGATTAGTTTTTCATATTCTTTAAAGCATTCAACCTTCAAACTTTTTGCGATCTTCGTCCCAAAGCGTGTAGTCAACACTGTTTCTAACAAGGTGGCGGTGAAATTTAAGTCTTTCAAAAGCGCTTCCTTGTTTGGCATGCCATTATCCTTCTTTCTGCATACATTTATTACGATTTACTATAATTTTAGACCTGGGTGAGGCGGACTTTATTCCCTTTAGGGTTAGAAAATAAAAGGAATATTCCTAATTTTTATTGGGTCTTATCTATAGATGGATGCTGGGAAGAGGAAAGGGGGATAGTTTATGACGATCGAAATTATTCGTGAAATTTTGGGTTGGTGTATTGTAATTAATTTGGGAATTTTATTGTTTTGGTGGCTGTGCTTGATGTTGGCTCATGACTGGGTATATGGGTTTCATAGCAAGTGGTTCAAACTGTCGCTGGAAAAGTTTGATGAAATCCATTATCAAGGTATAGCGATTTACAAAATAGCCATTTTTATCACCAATATTTCTCCTTACTTTGCATTTAAGATTGTCGGATAAACCATTTGTTGTGAAAATTTGCTGTTTATTTCGAAAATCCATTTTCCAACACAATATCATCCAGTGGTAACTGGCCTGGCTTGGGCCAGGCATCCTTTGTTCCCTTCCCAATGGCAACCATGGGACCCATCACATGATCTTCTGGCAGGCTGATGAGTTTAGCTACTTCGTTAATGTCAAAACCGATCATCGGGCATGAGTCATATCCCATAGATTTTGCAGCCAGCATCAGGGTTTGCATTGCCATGCCAATGGACCGTTGTGCCTCATCACGTTGTAGCCAGTCACGCCCCTCGTGGAAAGGTCCCATCCAATTGACCAGCAGGTCGGCAACCTCCTTGGGTGCGTTTTCCCAGTAGCGTTGGGGATTTTTCTTCCATGCCTGGGTATCTGCAGTCATGAGAATGAGTAGAGAAGCATCGGTCATTTGAGATTGGTCGTTACCAAATTCAGTCCGTATCTTTTCCCGTAATTCAGGATTTCGAAGTATCACAAATCGCCAGTGTTGAATATTGAAGCTCGTGGGTGCTTGAATAGCTGCTTCAAGCAGTCGGCTTTCTTCTTCGGGAGTCAATTTATGATTCGGGTCAAAGTGCTTTACAGCCCGACGATTATAAATGGCCTGAAAGGTATCCATGATGATTCTCCATTTAAGGTGATTTCTGCATATTGCGATAACCGCATTATAAAGGTTTTTCGGAATAAATCGGGTAGGAATAAAAATGCTGGGAAAATGAGGGTAGGTTTAAATTGATTCCCTCAATTCAGACCGTTAAAATATGAATTCAGGCTAATAATCGATTAAAAAAATATGGGATTACTTTTCTATTATGCTCGAGAGAAATATGAAAAAGATTAATGTGATTGGAATGTTTTTTGCCGTTTTTCTGGTAAGCGGATGCGCCAGTAATGGATATCAAACTGCACGAGATGCGTTTGATAGAGGGGACTATGATACTGCAGTAAAAGAATTTAAAGCCCTTGCCGATCAGAATGACCCAAAAGGACAATTTGGGCTGGCCATAATGTACGACCTGGGAGAAGGTGTGCCGCAAAGTTCTGAGAACGCTTTTAAATATTACAAAGCGGCTGCAGAGCAGGGGTATGCTGATGCTCAAAATAATCTGGCAGCGATGTACGATGAGGGAGAGGGGGTTGAAGTCGATCATAAGGAAGCCTTGAAATGGTATAGGCTTGCAGCTGAAAACGGAAATAAGGATGCTCCCAATAACATCGGTGTAATGTATATGATTGGCCTTGGGGTGCCACGAAATTTTGCGGCTGCCCATAAATGGTTTACGCTTGCCGGAGCTAGTGATGTGGAAGCAAGAAGTAATAAAAAATTCTGTGAAACTCGACTAACTCCTGACCAAATTGCAGAATCCGAATTATTCGTAAAGGAGTGGAATCAAAAATTTAGAAAGGCTAATTGAATCTATATCTTGTCATTCATTTGATTTAATGAAAGAAGGGTTTTCGTGATTTCCAGATTTTTGGTTTTAACTATTGTTTTTTTCATTGCCTCCGTTTCTTATGCAAATGAGTTTGATGAGGGATTGGAGGCTATCCATGAAACAAATTACGAAAAAGCTCTTGAAATTCTGGTTCCCCTCGCCACAAAAGGACACGCAGCTTCGCAGTATAATCTGGGGGTTATGCATGAGTGGGGGAATGGGGTCCCCAGAGATAATGTTCAGGCCATGAAATGGTATGCACTTTCGGCGGAACAGTCTCATAAGGATGCGCAAAATAATCTGGGTGCAATGTATAGCAAAGGGGAGGGTGCACAGCAGAACTTTGTTGAAGCCCTAAAGTGGTTTGTTATATCTGCGGATAACGGGAGCGAAGCGGGCAGAAAGAATATTGATATTGTCGAGAAAAGAATGACTCGGGAACAAATCACCCGGGCCAGAAAACTTGCCAGAGAGTGGAGTAGAAACCACCCGCGAAAATGGAATTGAGTTTAAATCCAAATTCTATTCATTGTTTTGATAAGAGTTTAATCTGTTTATTAGGTCATTGCCTTCTTTAATTTGGTCGGGCATATCAGGGTCATTTTTTACGGTTCTTGCCAGTTCCAAAAACTTGCCCAGAGTTCCTTTCGCCTTTGCGTAGTAGCCGTTATCAAAATAGATCTTTCCAAGATAAAAAAGGTTGTCGGCATGGTGGGGAGCCAGGGTTACTGCTGTTTCCAGATGGAAAATGGCTTTATCCGAATCGCCTCCAAGGAAAAATGGAAGGGCGTTGTAATACACTCCTAAAAACCGGTGCGGACCTGCGTACTCAATATTTGGGTTAATCTTTATAACTTTTTCCATAGAAGATTTTAAAATGTCACGATTGCTCAGGGAACTGAAGATCCCTTTTTGCACGCTTATATTTCCCAGACATAATCCCATATGGTAAATATTTTCCGCTGAAGTTTCTTCAATTAATATTCCTCTATTTGCAGTCTCTAAACATCGTTCGAATAAACGCATTTTTTTCTTTTTATCCGAGGTCCTTTTTGCAATTCGAAAATAATTCCGGGCGAGTCTCCAGATCAACTCAGGCTCGTTTGGAGAGGATTTTGTTAATTTTAGAATCTGTTTTTCAAGATCTACAAATTCCTGTATGGAATTTGCATTGAAATATTGGGAATCAATATTTTTTAAGGTGGAGGAAGTCATTCCCGTCAAAAAAACGGCCGCAATCATTGCTGCAAGGGATCTGACAATGGTTGTTCTGAACATGATATATTGTCGCATAGAAATCCAAAACATAAATTACATATCGGATGGACAAAACTGAAAAAAAGCAAGCTGAAATGAGTGATTATGACTTCCATTTATTTAATGAGGGTAATCATTTTCGTCTCTATAACTTTCTCGGGGCTCATCCCGCCCTGGAGGATAATGTTTCAGGTGTGCGTTTTTCGGTATGGGCTCCTAATGCCGAAAAAGTTTCTGTGATTGGAGATTTTAATGGTTGGAATGCGGATTCCCACTCCATGTCGCCTCAAAACGAATCTGGAATATGGTCTTTATTTATTCCCCAGCTAAAGGAGGGAGAAATTTACAAATATCATATCCGGTCTCGTTATCAGGGCTACGAAATTGAGAAGGCAGATCCATTTTCGTATTTTAATGAGGTTCCTCCTAAATCGGGTTCCATTGTCCAGCCATTGGATTATTCCTGGAACGATGAAGACTGGATGAAGGAAAGGAAAAAGTTTAATGATATCAAAACCCAGCCGGTTTCAATTTATGAACTTCATCTAGGTTCGTGGAAAAAACATGATGCGGTTCGGTCTTATAGCTATCGCGAATTGGCGCAGCCTTTGTCAGACTATGTCAAAAAAATGGGATTCACTCATGTGGAAATTATGCCCGTCATGGAGCACCCATTTTTTGGTTCCTGGGGATATCAGACAACGGGATATTTTTCTCCAACGAGTCGATATGGAACGCCACAGGACTTAATGTTTTTAATTGATACGTTGCACCAAAACGAAATCGGCGTGATTTTGGATTGGGTTCCTTCCCACTTTGCAGTAGATGGGCATGGTCTTTCATTTTTTGATGGCACCCATCTTTACGAGCATAAAGATTTGAAGAAGGGATGGCACCCTGACTGGGGAAGTTATATTTTTAACTATGGGCGAAATGAGGTTTTAAGTTTCCTGATCAGCAACGCACTTTTTTGGCTAGACCGTTATCATGTGGATGGCCTGCGGGTGGATGCTGTAGCTTCCATGTTGTATCTGGATTATTCCCGGAAGGATAATGAATGGATTCCCAACAAACATGGTGGAAATGAAAATTTAGAGGCCATAGATTTTATTAAGAAGCTCAACGAGGAAATTTATAAGGAATATCCAGATGTCCAAACCATAGCGGAAGAATCTACCGCATGGCCCGGGGTTTCGCGCCCCACTTATCTAGGAGGCCTGGGATTTGGATTAAAGTGGGATATGGGATGGATGCATGATGTCCTTTCCTATATGGGAAAAATTCCTGTTCTTCGAAAATACCACCATGACCAGTTAACCTTTCGTTCCCTTTACGCCTTCAGTGAAAATTTTGTTCTGTCTTTGTCTCATGATGAAATGGTGCATGGAAAGGGGTCATTAATTAATAAAATGAGTGGGGATACCTGGCAAAAATTTGCCAATCTCCGCCTTTTATTCGGTTATATGTTTGCTCAGTCTGGGAAAAAATTAATATTTATGGGTGGTGAATTTGGTCAGTGGGAGGAATGGGATCATGACTCAAGCCTGAATTGGGAGCTTCTTAAAAAGCCGGAACATTCTGGTTTGCAAAAATGGGTCCAGGACCTAAACCGGATTTATAGGGACTATCCCTCCCTCCACTCAAAAGATCTGGACGAACAAGGGTTTGAATGGATCGATTGTGGAAATGTAGAGGAAAGTATTCTAATTTTACTAAGAAAGGGAGATGAAAAATCCGAGCCTATGGTGGTCGTTCTAAACTTCACACCTGCCCCACGTTTTAAATATAGAATTGGAGTGCCCAGGGAGGGACTTTGGAAAGAAGTCTTAAATAGCGATGCTCATGATTACCATGGGAGCGGGGTCGGAAATCTGGGAGGTGTGGAAAGCGATTCAGTTCCGTTTCATGGGCAACCTTATTCCCTTGAAATCACACTTCCCCCTTTATCAGCGGTTTTTCTATCCAGAAGCTAATGTCGAGAAAATATATTTGTATCCACGCCCATTTTTATCAGCCTCCAAGGGAAAACCCCTGGACTCAGGAAATTGAAATCCAGGATTCCGCAGCTCCATATAAAAATTGGAATAAAAGAATCACGGAAGAATGCTATGCACCCAACGCAAAAGCCCGAATACTCGATGAAGATTTAAGGATTAAAAAAATTGTAAACAATTATTCGAGGATAAGTTTCAATTTTTCTCCTACACTTTTGAGTTGGCTTGAATCGAATTCTCCTGAGACTTATCAGGCCATTCTTGATGCGGATAAGGAAAGTCAAAAACTATTTTCCGGGCATGGTTCAGCCTTGGCCCAACCCTATTATCACATGATAATGCCTCTGGCTAAATCTTCCGACAAATTGACTCAGATAATTTGGGGGATAGAGGATTTTAAACTCAGGTTTAAGAGAGAGCCTGTCGGGGTATGGTTGCCAGAAACGGCTGTGGATATCGAAACCCTCGATTTTCTTGCAAATGAAGGCATTCGTTTTACGGTGCTTGCGCCTGGCCAGGCCAAGAAGATAAGAAGCAGTGAAAATTCGAACTGGATGTCGGTGAATGAAGAAACTTTGGATACAACACGTCCATATAAACAGAAACTTCCATCTGGGCGGGAGATAAGTATTTTTTTCTATAATAAAAATGTGTCTCACCAGGTTGCATTTGAGAATCTGCTCAGCAATGGAGATAAATTTTTTAATAACCTGATTTCGCAGTTTTCAACTGATAGTGGAAAGACGGAATTGGTCCATCCAGCAACAGATGGTGAAAGTTATGGGCACCACCACAAATTCGGTGAAATGACTTTGGCCTATACGTTGGACCGGTTAATGAACCATGACTCCTATTCCCTGGTAAATTATTCGAAATATTTGGCCGACTATCCGGCAACCTGGGAGGTGGGAATACTGGAAAATACATCCTGGAGCTGTGCGCATGGAATTGAGCGTTGGCGAAGTGATTGTGGTTGCCATACCGGGGGAGAGGAAGGCTGGACCCAAGCCTGGAGGAAACCATTGCGAGAAGCTCTTGATGAATTGCGAGAACAGCTAGATAAGAAATTTGAAGAAACATTGAACCCGTTATTAAAAAATCCCTCTGAAGCTAGAAATGAATTTGTCCAATTAATACTTCATACGGAGAGCGTAGAAAAGTTTTTAGGTAAACATGCTTCCTTCAGGTTGGATGCCTCCAAAAAAATAAAAGTTTTAAAATGGATGGAGATCCAACGCCATGCCATGCTGATGTACACTAGTTGCGGTTGGTTCTTCAACGATGTGTCAGGAATTGAGACAGTGCAAATCCTTCGCTATGCCTCGTATGCTCTGGATTTGTATTCGCAGTTAGATGGGGTTTCTTTGGAATCCTCTTTCATAGAAACCTTGAAAAAGGCTCGAAGTAATATTCCTAAGTGGAAAAGCGGGGATTTTATTTATAAAAAAATGGTGGAATCCACTCGGGTTGCAAACGAACAAATTTTTACCTGCGGTTTGGCGGCAAACCTACTTAAGAAGTCAATCCTGGAGATTCCTGTCGGCTCCAATTCCGTCTTAAATATAAGTAGTGATAAAACTTCTAGCGGTAAGTATGAAATTATTTTTGGTAAGGGAGATATTGTAAAGGACAATACTTTAGAAAAAGTTTCCATGGATTATTTTGTTCTTCATGACGGCGATGGTGATTACAAGATATTTGTATTGCCAAGTGTAGAAAAAAATAAGGAAATCCGTGAAAAAATTTTGTCAGTGTTTGAGAAGAAGGGTTATAAAGAAACTTTGTCCTTACTTTTGGAGAGCTTTGGTCCCCCCTGCTACCCGGATCGAAAAATATTTCATAAATTTTACGACAACCTTGCAGATGAGATTGGGCAGGAATTTTGGGCTAAAAATAGAAATTTAAAAAAAGAAATGTTTTCATTCCAGAAAAACTTGCTGCTCCTTCATAACAGGTTGGATACACCGCTTCCCTCAGACTTCGATAAATTTTCTGGGTTTTTCCTGATTGAGCAATGGAAGGAAATTTTAAATTCTCCTGAGAATTCTCTGGAGAAAATACAGCATCTGATAAAATTTTCCAATGGGAACTCCCTGGACACCCTGGAATTTAAATCCATTTATCAGGAAAGAATAAAACAGGTAATCAAAGATATTGAAAAACACCCTGAAGATATGGAAAAGCTAGATTGCTTGAATTCACTGCTGGGATTATTGGATTTTATTCCAATGAAATTAAATTTGTGGAATGCCCAAAATGAAGTTTTTAAAAAGGTCATTCCTCAATACATGGAATTAAAGAAAAGAAAATCGGATGGTGAACAAAATGTGGACGAATGGGTTGATAAAATCGAATCTGTACTGAATTATTTAAATATTAGTAAAAAAGTATCTTTATAAATAATTAATTCTCAAATAAATGGAAAATAAGAGAAAAAGTGGAATCCTGTTGCATATAACCAGCTTGCCCTCCCGTTTCGGAATAGGAGATTTGGGGCCCGGGGCTTACCGTTTTGTCGAGTTTTTACAGCAGGCGGACCAAAAAATTTGGCAGTTTTTGCCTTTAAATCCCACAACAGTGGGAGACTCTCCCTACTTCAGCCCTTCTGCATTTGCCGGTAATTATTTGTTAATCAGTCCCGAAAAAATGGTCGAGGACGGATGGCTGAATGCATCTGACATTGATAATGTTCCTGCTTTTTCTGATGGGAAAGTTGAATATGAGAAGGTTGGAAAGTGGAAACAGCGGTGTTTGAATATTGCATTTGAGCGCGCTGCAGATTTGAATGGAAATTATGAAAAATTTTGTTTTGAGAATAATTTTTGGCTGAATGACTATTCCATATTCATGGCACTGAAGGAACATTTTGGCGGTACTGCCTGGGTGGACTGGCCGGAAGAATATAAGAAAAGAGATGCTGCCGCATTGAGTGATGTGAAGGGAAAATTGCGGATGGAAATTGAGTTTGAAAAATTTACGCAATTTCTGTTTTTTGAACAGTTGAAAAGTTTGAAAGCGTTTTGTAATGAACACGCGGTCAAAATATTTGGAGATATGCCAATCTATGTCACTCATGACAGCTCGGATGTCTGGGCTAATCCGGAAATTTTTAAGCTTGATGAAAAGGGAAACCCTTGCCTGGTGGCAGGAGTTCCCCCTGACTATTTCAGTGAAACCGGGCAGCTTTGGGGGAACCCGGTTTATAACTGGGAAGCGTTAAAAAAGGAATCCTACAAATGGTGGATGCAGCGGTTAAAATTTAATCTGGAAAAAATGGACTTGATGCGAATCGATCATTTCCGGGGGTTCGTTGCTGCATGGGAAGTGCCCGCTGGAGATGAAACCGCAGAAAATGGAAGCTGGAAAACTGTTCCAGGATCAGATTTTTTTTCAAAGGTGATGGATCAATTCCCCGATGCGTTAATTGTGGCGGAAGACCTTGGCATTATTACAGAAGATGTTCGTCAATTGATGGATCATTGCGGTCTTCCTGGAATGAAGATTCTGGTCTTTGCATTTGATTCAGATTTGGAAACCAACCCCTATCTTCCCCACAATTATTCAGAGAATTGTGTGGTATATACCGGAACTCACGATTGCAACACAGTGAGGGGTTGGTTTGAAAATGATTTGCAACCCGAACAAAGATCAAATTTGTTTGAGTATCTGGGGAAAAAAGTATCTGCTGATGAAATTTCAGGGGAATTGGTTTGCCAGGCGATGAACTCAAAAGCCCGCTATGCAATTTTATCTATGCAGGATGTTTTGGGATTAGATGGAGATGCACGTTTAAACTTCCCGGGAACGAAAGAATCCAACTGGCAGTGGCGGATGTCCGCATCAAGCCTGACTCCAGAATTGTCCGAACGATTAGCCCTTTTGGTTCGCGAGTCTGGCCGGAGCGGGTGAAGGATTTGCTGGATCGATACCCCATATATCTTTAGCGTATTCTGCTACAGATCGATCGCTCGAGAAATAACCCATATTTGCGGTATTTAATATGGATTTTCGAGTCCACGAATCTGAATCCTGATATTCCCTGGCGACTTTTTCATGGCATTCCAAATAGGATTCCAAATCAGCAAGGACCAGATAATGATCGTTATGACTGAAAAAATAGTCAGAGATGGGTTGGAATAATTCTGGTATATCGGGTGAGAAAAACCCGTTTCGTATCTGGTCGAGAGCTTCTTTGATTTCCGCATTGTTTTGGTAAATTCCCCTTGGGTCGAAACCCTCGTGCTTTTTCTTTTGCGCTTCTTCTGCATTGAGGCCAAATATAAAAATATTTTCTTCGCCGACCTCCTTTAAGATTTCTACATTGGCCCCATCGAGTGTTCCAATTGTTAGCGCTCCATTCAAAGCCAGTTTCATGTTTCCCGTTCCTGATGCCTCCATCCCTGCGGTGGAAATTTGTTCAGATAAATCTGAGCCGGGAATAATGACTTCGGCCACACTCACGGAATAGTTGGGGATAAAAATCACTTTTAACCTGTCTCGGATGGCAGGGTCGTTATTGGTTTTTTCTCCAACGGCATTGACAAGTTTGATAATCAGTTTAGCCATGGCATAACCAGGAGCCGCTTTTCCTGAGAAAATTTTGGTGTATGAACCGGTAACACTGTCCGGGTTTTTTACCAGGCGATTATATAAAATGATGCAATGTAAAATATTTAACAACTGCCGTTTGTACTCATGGAATCGCTTGATGTGGACATCAAAAATGGAACCCTGATTGACAGTGATTCCTAGTCTTTCTTGTATAAGGCTGGCAAGTCTTTCCTTGTTTTTTCTTTTTACCTCTCGCCATTTTTCGCGAAAGGCCGGATCTTCGGCTTTGGGTATAAGCGATTGAAGTTTGAAAAGATCTTTTACCCATCCGTCACCAATATTCTTATTAATTAAATCGGAAAGGTCGGGATTGCAGGATTTTAACCATCGTCTTTGCGTGATTCCATTGGTTTTGTTGTTAAAACGTTCTGGGTGCAACTCGTAAAAATCACGGAACACATCTTTTTTAAGAATGTCTGAGTGAATTTCCGCGACACCATTTAAGGAATGGCTTCCGATGATCGCTAAATGCGCCATGCGAATAGATTTTGAAAACCCTTCTTCAACCAGCGACATTCGCCGGACGCGTTCAATGTCATCTGGAAACTTTTCTCGTACTTCTTTTAAAAGGTGATCGTTTATTTTGTAAATAATTTGTAAATGTCGCGGTAACAGTTCCTGCATCAAATCAAGTGGCCATTTTTCCAATGCCTCGGGGAGAACCGTGTGGTTGGTAAAACCAAAAGTAGGTACCGTGATATTCCAGGCCTCGTTCCAGGAAAACTTTTCTTCATCTATCAGGATGCGCATAAAGTCTGCAATTGCCAGGGCGGGATGGGTGTCATTCATTTGAATGGCGACCTTTTCCGGAAAAAGAGAGAAGTCAGAATGCGATTTTTTAAATCTTCTGATGATGTCTTGCAATGAAGCAGAGACAAAAAAGTACTCCTGCTTCAGCCTTAATTTTTTTCCATTGCGGTTTGCATCACTTGGGTAAAGGACTTTGGAAATTATTTCGGTGTTGTGTTTATCTTTCAGGGCTTCAAAATAGTCTCCTTCATTGAATAGTTTGAGATCCAATTCCAGATCCGAACGCGCTCCCCACAATCTTAAATTGTTGACGGTCTGATTTTTATAACCGGGTACCGGGATGTCAAATGGCATGGCCATTACCCGGGAGGTATCGACCCATTTGTATTCGGGTTCTCCTCTTGAGTTGAGAGTTGTTTCAACTCTTCCCTCAAATTGAACCGGATAGAGGAACCGGGGACGGGGGATTTCCCAAGGGCTGCCTCGCCGCAACCAATTATCAGCCGTTTCCACCTGGTACCCATTAATTATTTTTTGATAAAAAATGCCGAATTCATATCGAATTCCATAACCCCATACGGGGACACCCAGGGATGCAAGCGATTCCATAAAGCAGGAAGCGAGTCGTCCGAGACCACCATTTCCCAACCCTGCCTCTATTTCCATTTCCTCTAGTTCGCCCAAATCATAACCCAGTTCTTTCAGGGCTTGGCTGAACTCATCGTAGAATCCCAGGTTGATCAGGCTATGATTGAGCAGACGGCCTATCAAAAATTCCATAGAAAGGTAATAAACTCTTTTAGAGTCATTTTCATAATAGGAATGCTGGCAATCCAACCATTTCTTGATCAGGCGATCCCTTACGGATAAAGCAAGGCTGGTATAAAGATCCCTCTTTGTAGCTGATAAGGTGTCGTCAGCAAGTGAATATTTAAGGTGAAACTCAAAGGATTTTTTTAAGGCTTCTACGCTGGTTTCGTCTGCCCAGTCCTGATTCTTTTCCATCTTGGATTATTTATAGGGTTAATAGAGTTTTCAAAGGTAAAAATGGTGCGAGACAGTATTGATAATTTTTATACTATATTAAAATTTAAAAAAATGCATGGGTTTGGTTAAAAGTGGTAAAAATGGTGGTGTATTGGATTTTTGCCGGGGAAACCTAAGCTCTTTTTTCCTGTAAAAAATAAAAATTAAATCCTTGGGAAGTTTATAACATGCGAAAGTTGCTTGCAAAGATAAAGGTTTTGATTTTTATCTTTTTTTTATGTTTTGGGGGATGTCAGATGAATTCTGACTCTGACCCGGTGCCGCTTGATCGGGTTGTGATTGCCATTGATGCCACTTTCATTCCCATGTCTTTTATGAACACTGAAAACGAATTGGATGGTTTTGAGGTCGATTTAATAAAGGAGGTCGTTCGGGAGGCCAATTTGGAATACGAACTGGTGAATGTAGAATGGGGCGGATTATTCGGGGGTTTGATCACAAAAAAGTTCGATTTAGTAATAAGTTCTGTGGGAATTATTGAAGAGAGAAAAAAAAGAATGGCGTTTAGTATTCCCTATTTGCAGAGTGGGGCGGCCGTATTGGTTAGAAACGATATTGGAGAGGTTGGGTCTCTTGAAGAACTGGAAAAGTTAAACGCCCGGGTGGGGGTGCAAATTAATACCACTTCTTATTTCTTCCTGGAAAAATTTTCAGGGATAAATATTAAAACATTTGAAAAATTCGGTCATGCTGTGATCGATTTGGCTAACAAAGGGGTGGATGCGGTGGTGGGGGACTCGGTTCAGGTCAATTACTTTTTTAAAAAGAATAAGGATTTGGAAGGACGGGCCCGATTCCTGGGTTCGAGAATGACATCAGAATTTTATGGAATTGTTATGCGAAAAGAAGATGGCCGGCTAAAAAGTAAAATCGATTCAAGTTTAACTCGCCTTTTGAAAAACGGTACCCTGGAACGGTTGCATAAAAAATGGCAGTTGGGAGGGTTTGCAACCGTCCCACATGTTTCCTCTTAGATTATCAGGCAACCTGCAATGCACCCTGTAAGTAAAGTTGCGAGAAAGGCTGTCCACAAGGCCTGAAACCCTATCAGCGATATTTCGTTGGCTCGGGAAGGGACTAATGCGGTAAGTCCTCCCACAAAAATTCCCATACTTGAGATATGCACAAAACCGCATAAGGCATATGTCATTATAGTCATCGAACGCAGAGAAAGGGTGGTTTCTGTTGCCTGTATGGATGCGAGTGAAAAGTAAGCCGATACTTCTGTTTCAATAAACCGGGAACCGAGAATTTGTGAGGCGACTTGCCATTCTTCAGGTTTTAGTCCAAGCAATACAGAAAAAGGAAATGTGATCCACCCAAGCAGGCGTACTGCAGATAGAGGTTGTCCCTGAAAGTTTGGAAGGGAGCCCAGAATAAGATCGAATAAGGCCTCCAGACCCAAAACGATTATCAGGACCGTAGCGATCCCCACCGCCATTTTTACACCCTGAGTTCCACCGTCCACCAGAGCGCTCATTAAGCCGGAGTGTTGTGATTTATCGTTTTCTGAAATGCTGCCGAATGTTTCTGGTTGTTCCTGCTCTGGGCAAAAAAGCTTGCTGACCAAAATAGAACAGGGAATGGAAATCAGGGAGGCAGAAACAAGGTGCCCTGCAATATTGGGAAAAACTTTTTGCAGTGCAATGACATAGATTCCCATGACGGTGCTTGCAACCGTCGCCATCATGCAAGTCATCAAAGTTAATAATTCCGATCGCGTCATTCCCTGTAAATAAGGTCTTACGGTTAACCCGGACTCAATTCCAACAAATAAATTGGCTGACGCAGAAAGCGCTTCTGCTCCCGATAAGGAAAGGATTCTATGAAAGATTTTTGCGAATAGACGAACAATTTTTTGCATGATCCCAAGGTGATATAAACCTCCCAAAAGTGCGGAAAAGAAAATCACTGAAGGAAAAACCTGGAAAGCAAGTACAAAACCAATGGATGGAGTTCCGTCCGGCAGGGTTTGTCCGGGTCCCAAAGCAAGAGGACCAAAAAGGAACACTGCTCCTTTATGAGATGCGCTTAACAAAGAGATTAGGGTGTCATTTATCCATTGCAGGGCAGATCTTGATGCGGAAAACCAAAAAGTCAAAACTCCCAATACCCATGCAAGAAAAAGGCTTCCAAAAACAGTTTCTAGCTTTACCTTTTTACGTGCGCCCGTGACCCAGGCGATTTTCAAAAGAATGAAGAAGCCGCCAAACGAAACCAAACGATAATTAAAATCTTCCATAAACAGGTTTTTGGGTTAGGGGAGGGGGTTGGTCATGGATTAGAATTAGAACTATTATTTGTTTGTATGGCTATTTTGTTTTTACTACGGAAAAATTTCAGGTTTTTGTTTTGAAAAAGAAAATTTCTTTGGTTTTTATCTGGGTCATTGTCGCATATTTTCTATACGAATTCTTTAAGACTGTTGATTTTGACCGGTTCTGGAAGGAAATTGAAAACGCAAGTGCTGGATGGCTGGTGATAGCATTTATTTTTAATTTTTCAATTCTTATAGTTTGGACCTCATTATGGTCTGTTCTAATTCCCGGGAACATTTTTGTTTCTTTTTCTAAATTATTTCAAGCAAACACCTTTATGTCCAGTTCCTGCAATACCCTTCCTTTTCCGGGGGGGCATGCGGTGGGTCTGGTTTTGTTGGCCAAGGTGGCAGAAATAAAACATTCTGTGGCGTTATCTATTTTGGCTCTCGATCAGATGATGGAGGGGATTGTCAAAGTGGTTGTCCTAACCCTTGCGGCAAACTTTTCTCCCTTGCCTGAGAAAATGCAACAGGGGATCCAGTTTTTTATTGTCCTGATCGTGATTTTTACAGGGTTCATGTTTTATGCTGCTCATAAAGTTCCAAACTTGAATATTTCAGATCGCGAGAAATCCTCTTCCCTTATTTTCAAGTTTAAAGAATTTCTTTCGCAATGGGCCGGGCATTTGGAATTGCTAAAGAACCATAAAATATTTAGTAAAGGTTTGTTTTTGGCTTTGATGATGATGGCTCTGCAGACAATGGGAATTTGGGCCACACAAATGAGTCTGGGTCAAGAGCTTCCTTTTTGGGCAACTATTCTGGTGATGGCGGCTTTGAACCTTGCCACCATTTTCCCCCTGACTCCGGGTAATTTTGGAATTTATGAAGCCACCGCATTTTTAATTTATAAATTTTCAGGGTTGTCTCCGGAAATTGCATTGAGCCTGGCATTTTTGCAACACGTTTGTTTTCTAGTACCTATGGCAGGTACGGGATGGTTGGTGCTTTTGTTCCAATCTCTGAGCACCATGAGAGGGAAAAACAAGGATTTAGGCAATTTCTGATATTGTTTTTGATGGATAGCTTCAAGCCTATGATTTTTTTGAATTAAATGTTTCAAAAAACTTGCCTTGCGATTTTATACGGATTTATTACAGACTTTCTAAGTAGTTTTTTTTGATCCATTTAAGTTAGGTAGGAAGGTGGTTTTATGTTAAGATTTGCTGTGAAAATGGGGGAAGGTGTCGTAGAAAATTTATCAGTAGAACCCTTAATGTAAATTAATTTTTACCAGGGGAAATTTGCTAGGATTTTACTGGAACGGTTTAATGTTCCAACGGCCCAGACCCTTAAGATTACGGGAAGAAATTTTTTCCCATTTATTTATTGTTGGAGGTTATTGGGTATGGCTGAAGGAAAAGTAAAATGGTTTAATGACAGCAAAGGGTATGGGTTTATCGAATCAAGCGATGGCGAAGATTGTTTTGTTCATTTTTCTGAAATTCAGGGAGAGGGATTCAAAACTTTAAAAGAGGGCCAGGAAGTAGAATTTGAAAAAAGCATGGGGCAAAAAGGACCGCAAGCATCAAAAGTGATTCCAAAATAAATTTCTTGCGAAATTGCAAAACCGACAGGGCGCTAGGTCCTGTCGGTTTTTTTGTTTAAACTCACCTTTTTTATTTTAGTTTTTCAAGACTCCTCAGTCTTGGAGGCAATCACAAACAAATTGAAACCATAGCCGGCAATGTCAAACAAGGGACCGAGGTAGGTAAGCGGATTTAAAGTATTTTTTATGTCTCTTTTTGCAGACCGAAGAAACCGATTTGCCAGGTCTTTGGGTTTTTCTGATTTGTCGTAGGGGATAAATCCCTTTGATTCCAAAAGTCCTTTTCTGGCTTTGTTTGTCTTCGTTGAAACAACTTTAAACCCTGCCTTCTTGAGCAAGTTGTTTAAACTTGCCCCGGAAAAAAAATAAAAATGTTGCAGGATTTTATAACCCGTCCATTTTTCTTTTAGAAGGATGGCGTTCTTGACATTGGGTGTCCACATTACCAAAAGACCCCCGGGCTTCATTACTCGATTAATTTTTTTTAAACTTTCGAGAGGATTCCGCAGGTGTTCAATGAGGTCCCATAGAGTGACGACATCAAACATTTTTGGGTCATAATCAAGGGAATCATCCAAAGATTCCAGTCGTATGCTTTCCAGTGCAAAGTGTTCCCGGGCATATTTAATATATTCTGGAAGAATCTCTAATCCATGGCAGTCCCAGCCTCTTTCTTTTGCGCAATTTAAAAAGAACCCCGCACCACATCCTATATCGAGTAAGGTTCCCTTTTGAGGGTAATGGTTTTCAATTAAACTCAGCCGTGAGTTATAAAGTTTTGAGTAGGATTTGATACGCTTTTGGCGTTCGAGAATATAATTGGAGTGAATTCCCGATTCATTATCATTTCCCGTCATTTCTTTCTGGTAGTTGTTTTTCATCTCTTCTACGGAGGGGAGGGGATTCACAAACTCCAAATGGCAATCCTTGCAGCGAACAACGATGGTATTATCATTCCGAATGCAGACCGGGTCAAAATTCAATGATCCGCAGCAAATACATGGAATCCGATCACTTTTTGAAGATTCGAAAGCCGAGAGTAGCATTCTAACTGTCCTTTATAGTGTGCTGGCCAAGGTTTGCGGCTTTAAGGGAGAAATTATTAACTCTGGAAATTAACAGGAAAATGGAGACAGAATCAGAGGTATGGTAGGCCATTTATTTCCTGTTTGCAATATTCAATGAAAGGCCTCAATGTGTGGTGTGTAAATGGTACAATTTATTGTTTAATTAACCCTGAAACTAGAGGTTGAATATGACTAAAGCCGCATTTACTCCTAACGCAGGTGACAGCATTGTGGTTCGGTTAAAAATTGAAGGTCAGGCAAAAATTCTCCCTTTGGTAATGACTGAAATCGGCAGCCTTGAAGGACATATTGGCGCGGTGGATATTGTTCGGCCTCTTAAAAATGGGGGTTCCATTCGGGATATCAGTATTTATACATCAGGGGTTGAGCACGGAGAAAAAATTGTAGAAGCCATAGGAAAAATTTCCGGAGTGGAGGTGGTTCAACATTCGGACAGGACATTTTTGGTTCACCTGGGTGGCAAAGTGGATGTTTCTTCAAGGAAGGAATTAAAAACCCGCGATGATCTTTCCATGGCATATACACCAGGGGTTGGCAGGGTTTGCATGGCGATCCATAAAAAACCTGAAGATGTTTATAAGTTAACTATTAAAGGAAATACGGTTGCCATTGTTACCGATGGGACTGCTGTTTTAGGATTGGGAGATATTGGTCCTGAGGCTGCCATGCCGGTGATGGAAAGAAAGGCAATGTTGTTTAAGGAGTTTGCAGGTGTCGATGCATTTCCAATTTGTTTAAATTCGAAATCAACCGATGAAATTGTCCAGGTGGTTAAGGCAATTGCTCCAGGCTTTGGCGGAGTCAACCTGGAAGACATTGCTGCGCCACAATGTTTTGAAATTGAAAAACGGCTTCAGGAAGAATTGGATATTCCCGTTTTTCATGACGATCAACATGGAACCGCAGTAGTAGTTTCGGCAGCATTGATTAACGCTTTAAAGTATTTAGGAAAAAGCCATGACAAAGCAAAGGTTGTAGTTCTTGGTGCGGGGGCAGCTGGCACGGCTTGTACAAAAATGATCAAGCAACTGAAAATAGAGAATATTGTCGTTTGTGACCGGAAAGGTGCTATCAATAAATCCAGGGGTGATTTGAATGAAGCCAAGCAATGGTTTGCTGAAAACACCAACCCGGAGGGGTTGTCCGGCAAGTTAGGTGAGGTTATTGAAGATGCGGATCTCTTTCTGGGAGTTTCGGGTCCAGGACAGTTAACGGTTGAGGACTTAAAAAAAATGGCAAAGGATCCTGTGGTATTTGCTTTGGCAAACCCGATTCCGGAAATTTTACCGGAGGAAGCGGCACCTTATGTGGCGATCATGGCCACAGGCCGCAGTGATTATCCTAATCAGATAAATAATGTCCTTTGTTTTCCAGGACTTTTTCGTGGCGCTTTGGATTGTATGGCCACCCAAATTAATGAAGAAATGAAAATGGCCGCAGCGCAGGCCATAGCAGAATGTATTTCAACGGAATGTTTGCAACCCGATTATATTATTCCCAGCGTTTTCGATACCAATGTTGTTAATAAGGTTGCTGAGGCAGTAATAAAAGCCGCGCGAGAATCGGGCGTTTCCCGAAGTCGAGGTAGAAAGAAATTCGAATAACATTATTTTGATTAGTATTTATTGATACAATCTGTGTGGTACCCTTATACAAGTTTCACCTTTAATTTTTCTGCGGATAATCTGGTCTGATTTGCTCTCCAGGGTTTAACATTTCATTTTCCCAACATGTATGAAATTTCTTCTTAGTTGGTGTTTTAAAAATATTACAAAAAAATTTCCTGGAACGGTTCTTCTCTTTGCTTTAATTTTAAGTGGATTCTCCATTTATTTGGCGGCAGATTTAAAATTCAATCCTAAAATGGATAACCTGCTTCCTCAGGATCTCCCTTTGATCGAGGAGTTTAATGAGGTTGTCAAAAAAACAGGGGGATCAGGACCTCTAGTTGTTGTGCTGGAAAATCTGGATCCCATTCAAGATTCCGAGGTTATAGATCATCTGGCTGGATTGTTCCGAAAGATTCCTGGAACACAGTTTGTAGACTCCGAAATTCCAAAAAAATATTTAAAAAACAAACAGCTCCTTTTAATCCCTCGTCAGGATTTGGCGGCATTGGAAATTTTAATGGCAGAAGCCATCGATTATGCCCGGGGTCAGTTCGGGGGATTTTTGGAGGAGGAAGCATTTAATCCGGTAAAGCTGCGGAAACTGGCAAAAGATTACCAGATTTTTGATGAAATCGAACCGTATCACAAGGGGAAGCAGAAGAATAATTATTATATTTTTATAAAGGCCAGGGGGACGGTTACCGACACGGACTTTACCGAAAATTTTATAACCCAGGTCCAGGAGGTGATCGATAAAAGCGGTCTTGAAGAAAAGTACAAGGGACTCAAAATAAAACTTACGGGTTCGATGATTGTTCGCTTGGAAGAGAATGAGTTCATCCAAACTGATTTGAAAAATGCTGCGATGATAGCTGCCGTTCTCGCAATGTCCATCATTTTTATTTATACCCGTTCCTGGTTTTCCATCCCCCTTATTATTTTCCCTCTCCTTTTATCTTTAACTTACACTTTTGCTTTTACCCGCTTGTTAATTGGGCATCTGAATATTATTTCCGGATTTCTTGTTGCGATTTTAATGGGATTGGGAATTGATTATGGAATCCATTTGTACATCCGTTTCAAGCAGGAACTGTTGAAACAGAAACCTATTCCAGAAGCTGTCGAAGTGGTGGTGACCCAGGTGGGCCGGTCTGGCTTGATTGCCATGCTCACAACCATGAGCGTATTTTCAATCCTCAGCTTTTCAGATTTTCAGGGGTTTTCCGAGTTCGGCCAAATAGCTACCCTGGGAATTGTATGTGCATTCATCACATACTATTTTGTTTTTCCGGCTCAGGCTCTTTTTTACGACAAAATTCATTGGCTGGGTAAACCCAAACCTCGGCTTTTTAGTCTGAAAATAGCCAATCTTTATGCTGCAACACCCTTTTATCTTTCCATGTTTTTTGTCATGCTTTTGATATTCAGTTTGTTTCTCTTGCCAGGTGTTGAGTTTGAATATGATTTCCAGAAATTAAGAGGAGAATCACCCGCCAGCGATTATGAAACGGAGACAACCGATGATTTCGGTCTGGCATTTTCACCCACGGTAATTTTGACCCCTGAAAAAGAGAACCTTTATTATATCCATGATGCTTTAGAAGAAATAAAAAGGGAAGGTGGAGAAAAAACGGTCATAGGAATTCAGTACTCCCTGAATTTGTTTAGCAAAAAGGAATATGAATCAAAAAAGGAAATCATTTCACGGATACGTAATAACTTTGAAGAAAATAAAGACATCATTCGGTTTTCGCTAGGAAAGGAGAGATTTCGAAAATTTGAACAACTTTTGAACGTGAAACCGTTTGATGATGCACAAGTACCCACAAGTCTTCAGAAAAAACTGAAGGCAGGAGAAGACTATCTGCTTCTCCTTTTTTCACCGGCAGACAAAAACTTCTTCCGCGTTGAGAATATTTATCAACTGGAAAGGGAGGTCAAAGCGTTAAAGGAAAGATTGAAAGAGGAAAATATCAAAACAGCCATCTTGAATGAAAATTTAATTGCTGCCAAAGTTTTGGATTGGGTTAAAGAAAAAGGTCCCAAAGCCATGATCGTAGCATTTGGACTGGTGTTTTTTATTCTTTTAGTCGACTTGCAAAGTATCAGGTTGGCTTTAATAACCTTTTTGCCCTTGTTTACCGGGCTTGCTTTGACCGGTGCTTTGATGTCTGTCTTTAATGTTCGATTGAACTTTATAAATATTGTAATGCTCCCATCAATTGTTGGAATTATGATCGACCATTGTATTTATCTCAGTCATCATATTCTGGATTACTCTAAAGGTGCTTCTCTAAAATCATTGAAGGAAACCGGGAGTGCCATTATCTTATCGGCCTTGACAAGCCTCGCGGGATATGCCAGTTTAAATATTGCACACCATGCAGGAATAAATTCAATAGCAACCGTTGTTGAGTTGGGGATAATTACCTGTACCGTTTGCGCGCTTTTCATGCTTCCAGCACTTTTTGAATTTGGAAAAAGAAAATTTGCCTTTGTCCATCCTGAAAAATGATTTTCTCCTTTCTGGCGATAGTATGAAAAATTAGAACCTTCCTGTCTGATTTTTTTTCAGATTTGCCAAATGCAATTATTTGTAACGGGGATAACCATTGAAAGCTTGCCCTTTATTCTATTGAAGGTCCGAGTGAGAATTTGGCACAAAGTTTGCTCATAATAGTTTGAGCGAATTTGATTTATTAGGACCCCTAATCGAGTCTCCCCTTTTGAATGGCCTGAAAATGATTGACCCTAAACCGGAAAAACTGGATAAAAAGGCAAATTTCTACAAAGTTTTAAATGAATATTTGGACCGGAAAATACAAAAAGAGAAGGACAAGATTGTAGAAAAATATTTTGATATAAACTCTCAGGAAAACCTGTTTAAAGGTTTTACGGTGAACCGATCAAAGTTTACCCCGTCCCGGAAAAAATAATCTTTAGCTTTTCCGCTCTACCCGTTCAATTTTTCAAAATTCCTGCCCACATTTCCCTGATTTTGGTTTAATATTCCCAAGGTTCGACTGGGGTACACCAAAAAACAATTTTTTGGCAATCGATTTATGATAAAGATATTTTTTTTTCTGGCAGTGTTTGCCATTTTAGGGTGTGGAGAATCTACGCAATTTGAAAGTTTTTCTCATGACACGGGAAAAGGAAAAGAAGAGTTCCAGGTTGATTCGGAGATATGCCTAAAAGAAAAGGACAAGTATAGTAATAAAATTCAGGGGCGGGAATTCGGGTTCGAAGGCCAGGATACAGGCTATCTCGGATGTATGAAAATTAAAGGTTGGAGCAAAAAATCGAATTAGAAAAAAAATGCCGAATCAATTTTTTTGGTTCCAGGCCCTTTGAATAGAGGCTGTAGGTTGGTGAACCAGATGACACATTTTGCATGATTGCTTGTTGATTTGTTCGATATTGGCCTTGAATACTTTTTCAGATGGTTCCCCTGTTGCAAACTCCTTCTTGATGGTTTGCAGTGCATTCATAACATCATCCCCAACAAAAAAATCTTTGACCGACACAGAGCTTTTTGTCCACTCGGAAACATGGCATTTTGAACAAACGGAACGTAGGCTAGTGAGCCTTTTGGTAAAAATTTCGAGTGATTTCCAGGCGTCTTGAACATTTTTTTGTTCAAAGTTTACGGTGATCCTCATTAAGGAATCTGAAAGCATTTTCATATATTGAGGGTAACCGATTTCTTTTTCTTCAAAAGGATCCAGCACTTTTATGGTTTCTGTTGAAGGCCAGTGATATCTAACCCAAACGCTGGTGTTCTTTTTTAAATGGCAATTTGCGCAGGTTTCCTCAAGAGTTTCCGAACTTTCTCCAATTTTTTTCATGTCTTTATTCAGGATATCTTCCTGAAACTCCCGGGCCGCCTTTAGATTAAAGTCTTCTTCCCATTCTGGAACCATTTTTGAGGCTTTATTGTATTGGTCCAAAAATAGTTCCGTATTTTTTTCCGCAAGATCCCAGCGTTTTTTTTCAATATTGACAAATATTGAGGATAGGGAAGTGCTGAGTTTCTGCATTTGTATGATCCAATCCGAAGGCATCCCCGGTTCCGCATAATATTGATCCATGGATTTTGGCGGGGGAGTGACCCGAAAATCTGAAGATGCAGCAGGTTGGATAGAAAAAAAGAATAAAACCGAACTAAAAAAAATTGGTCCCATCAATAGGGATTTTCCCAAAAACAAAATATTATTTTTCTTTGGGGTGTCGATTTGGACCATATCGTTTTTTCGGGGGAGTAAATGCGAAAAGGCAAAGTCAGCATTTGATTCGGTAGAAGTAATCGCCCAGTTTGAACGGGCTCCCGGAGCGAACTACTCTTAGAAAGCATTTTTTTTTGTCTTCCGACAAATCTTCCAGAACTTGCTCCCTTACTTCCTTGTAGGAAATCTCTTCCCAATGGCAGTGGTTGGCTGACCTTTCCAGTTGGAAACCTGAGATGTCCTCCATTTCAATATGATTTTTATCTTTCATTAAACCTTATTTGTAATTTTTAAGATGCTTTATTATATTAAAGAATCCTGTTTATCCTAATTGTTTTTCACAATTGTTTTAAGCTTTTTTTGTTAAAAAATCAGGCATAAAAATGGAAAAAAATGCTTTTAGTTATTGATGTTGGAAATTCGAATAATGTCATTGGATTGTTTTCGGGAGAAAAACTGCTCACTCATTGGAGAATCAGGACCGAGTGGAACAGAACTGCAGACGAATATTGGGTTTTGATTAAAGAATTCATCTTGTTGAACAATGTGGAAACAGAAACCATTGATGATATTGTGATTGCCTGTGTGGTGCCACCTCTGGTTCCGATTCTTCAAAACATGGGAAAAAAATATTTTTCATGTGAACCCTTGATTGTTGGCCCCGGAATTAAAACGGGAATTTCCATTCTTTACAGGAATCCATCTGAAGTGGGTGCAGACCGTATCGTAAACTCCGTCGCTGCATATGAAAAATATGGTGGCCCGTTAATCATTGTCGATTTTGGAACCGCGACCACTTTTGATGTTGTGTCGGAAAAGGGGGAATATCTGGGAGGTTCTATTTTCCCCGGGGTTCAGATTTCCCTGGAAGCCCTTTTTAAAAATACAGCCAAACTGCCTCGAGTAGATATGACCTTTCCGGAGAAAGTCATTGGAAAATCCACCGTAGAAAGCCTGCGTTCAGGTGCGGTCTATGGGTTTTCAGGGATGGTCGAGGCATTGGTGAAACAGATAAAAGATGAATTGGGCCAAAATGCCCATGTGGTGGCAACAGGGGGGATTGTTGATTGGATCACTACGGAAACATCAACTATAGATACCATCGATCCCTTTTTAACCCTGGACGGTCTCAGAATTATTTATGAAAAAAATAAATAATTCATTTTTCTTTTTTAAACAAAAAACCCCGGCTATCCCAAACGCAGCGTTTCCAGTAAGAGGAGGAGACCGAAAACCATGAAATTTGGAATAACCGGGGTTCAGGGGACGTTTATACTTTTACGACTCGCGATCCTTTCCTAATGAATAGACGTACCATTCTATGGTCGTCTTCAATGTCAGATATTCTGCACCCTTGGCTTTTTGCCCATTTCGTGAAATCTTCTGTGAAATTTTTCTTTTTATCCAAGATCAGCTCTAAAATTCCATTTTTCTTTACTCTTCTGAACTCTTCAGAAGCCAGCTGAAAGGCTTTAAAAAATGAAAGTCCTCGGATATCCAGTGTTCTAAACATTTCCATAACAAATCCCTCCCTGTTTTAATCTGCTGTCAGGTCGTTTAATTTCAATAGAGCTATTTTATGTTTGCAATATTAAAAAGTAGTTAATCAGGCATTAATTTTTTTTAATATTTTAAGGTTCCCAAGTGAAGGTTCTCTTTTAAGCTGTTGAATAATTTGTCTTTTTAGGGGCTCACGTTGAAGTGAATGGGCAAGGATTTAATTAATCTGTTTATTTTCAATTCATATAGGATGCCGGTGCAGAATGAGATATAGTTATTAGCTTAAATTGAATGATATTAAAGTAAACAGGTTGTCAGGAGATATAAATGGGTATTATTCGTGGAGGCGATGCAGAGTACGAAGAATTTGAGCCTTCCTATGAGGAAAAAGCAGAAAAGCTTGAGGCAACTTTAAAATCTTTGCTGGAAGAGAATTCTGACTCTCTTAAACTTTCTGGAAAATATATAGCGACCGATGAGGTGAAAATTATTAGTAATTTTTCTCCCATGGGTTCTGTTAAGTCGCTCGACTTAAGTGATAATCAAATTAATGATGAGGCCTTGCAGTACCTTTTTGAATCAGAAACTCTTGGCGGGTTGGAAGAGCTTCAATTGCAGATAAATTTTTTAACCGGAAAAGGATTGAGTGAGCTTGCCAAATCTGAAAATGTAAAGCTGAAAAATTTAAAATCCCTGGTTCTTTCCGATAACCGGTTAAGCGATGCATCAATTGCAGAAATGTTTCTATCAAATAATTTTCAAAGTCTCGAATCCCTGAATGTGGGTTGGAATGAAGCGGGTAATGAAACAGCCAAAGCCCTTGGAGCAACCACTACATTTCCTAATTTAAAGAAACTGGAAATGGAGCGCAGCTACCTTGAGGAGGAGGGTTTCCGTGAATTTGTAAAAGGACAAGTTGCCGATCAACTGGAGGTTCTGGATTTGTCAGCCAACAAAATCAATGATGAGTCTATGAAGATTATTGCGCAGGCTGAAAAATGGAAATCTCTTAAGACCCTTCGCTTATCACAAAATAGATTTGGTAATGAAGGCGCGAAAGCTTTGGGAGAATCTAGTTCATTAAGCGGACTCACCCAGCTTTATGTGGGAAGGAACTATTTTGATGCCGAGGGTGCCCAGGCAATTTATGAAAGTAAAGTGCTGAAAAATCTCAAGACCCTGGTGATTAAAGAGGATATTGATGAGGGGTCTGGACTGGTAAATTATTCGCGCCCGGAACTTCTTCGTCCGGACGACCCCAACGCAATCTGATCTGGAATTAAAATATTTTCAGTTTTTCAAGTTTCGTCAATTTAGGGGAGTTTTTTAAAGCCTCTTTAGCTTCCTCCGACTTGATCCGGTTTCCACCCAGATGCAGATAATTTAAATTGCAAAGGTTATCTGAATTGGCAATGGCCATGGCTCCCTCATCACCGACCCGGTTATCAACCATATTCAAATGTTCTACTTTGGTCAAGTAAGGGGATTGTGCCAGTGCTTTTGCACCTTCAGCAGTAATTCCGTTACATTCAAGGTTTAAGGTTGTTACCTCTGAAAAAATGGGGGCTTGAGCCAAGATAGCCATGCCCTCGTTTCCTAGATCATTGGAACCCAGATGTAGATAATTCACTTTGGGAAGGATAGGTGAAGAAACAAGAATTTTGAGACCTTCAGGTCCCAGTCTATTGTGCGTGATAATCAAACTGGAAATGGTTTTTATATATGGGAAGTTGGCGATTAACTCGGCAAGTTCCCGGCCATGATCTTCTTCGATTTTTCCGGTTTTTGAAAACAGGTAGGCGTCTTGAATTTTGAGGATCTTTTTATCTTTTATATTTTCGAAAAGGATTTTTTCCTTGGGTGAAAGCTTATCACCCTCGCCACCGTAGTTTTCACCGTCGTTACATAACTCTTCCCAGTTTTTTAATTTTTCTGCCATGAATCCTAACGTTTGAGTCTTTTTTCTCTTGCACAACCTGCCTGATTACCCATTCCGCAGGCTCTTTTATAATACTTGATAGCTTTGCTTTGCCTACCTTCTTTGTAGTTTAGGGTGCCCAGGTTATAGCAGGACTGGTCCTCTCCAGCTTCACAGGCCTTATCAAACATTTTGCGTGCTTGCTTGAATTGTTTGCTATAGGGTGTTCCCTTCATAGCCAGAAGGATGCCGCCATTGGTGCAACCTGTCATATAATCCCCATCGCAGGCTTTTTCATAAAATCCCAAGGCTGTTTTTAAATCTTTTTCAACCGTTCGATACCGCTCACCGGTTTTGAAACAGGCGGTTGCGTTTCCTTCTTTGCAGAGAGCTTCCAGTTTTTGATCAAAGGATAATTCTTCAGCGAGGGCTCCTGGAGCTAAAAATACAATCGAAAGCAAAACAATGAGTGCTTTATTTAAATATTTCACATCTACCTCTTTTCGATTTTAGGTTGATGAAGGGAAATCCAAGTGGCTCAGTATATCATAATGTCCATAAATAAAGGGTTATTAAAGCCTTGGCTAAGGGCATTTCCTGATGTTTTTATCTTTGGTTTGCATCGGGAGGTGGTTTTTATTAACCTTCACGAAACCTTTTAAAATGAATTGATTAGGTGGCTTGTCACCAGCTGATTTGATTCATATCCAAATCGTTGATCAATAGGTGCATTTTCGTGAATATCGTATTGCTGGGTTATCGGGGTACAGGAAAATCAGTAATATCCAAAATTCTTTCTGAAAGGCTTCGTATGAGGCTATTCAAAATTGATAAAATGATTACGGAGTCAGCTGGTAAATCCATTCCCGAAATTGTGGAACAAGACGGCTGGGAAAGTTTTCGAAAGCTGGAATCAAAAATTGTGGCGGACGTTTCTAACAAAGCCAAAAACTGCATTATAGATTGTGGCGGCGGTGTTGTCTTAAATAAGGAAAATATAGTTAATTTAAAGAGGGAAGGGATTTGTGTCGTACTCACCGCCAGCCTGGAAACCATTCTCAAAAGAATTCGCCATGATCCCAATCGTCCTTCTTTTGGGGATGGGCTTAGCTTTGAAGAAGAACAGAAAAAAAATATTGCGGAGCGTGAAGAAAAGTATCGTGCCGCAGCAGATTTTACCTGTGATACATCAGATCGCCGACCCGGAGAGACGGTGAGAGAGATAACCGATTTTTTGAAATCAAAGGGATGGATTAAAAAATAATGAGTCCCCTTTTTGAAAGCCTGGTCGTTAATAGCCTGACTATCCTTGCAGATGAGCCGGATGATTCTACTGCAATGGTGTTGAATGAGGCTGAAACACAGGCGGAGTTGGAAGGCAACGAAAAAGCCATATATAGGCTGGACTTGAATGACAAAGAAGTCCTGCTGGAAGAACTGGAAGATTTGATGGCTTTCAATAAAACTCAAAAGGTCAAGGATCTTCGGCTGGATAAAAATGAGTTTTTTGACGAAGGGGTGGAACTGCTGGTCAATGCTCCAGCTTTAAAAAAGTTAATAACCCTTTCGCTGGCTTACAATAAACTTACCGATAGTGCTCTGAAAGCTATATCTGCATCGGAAAATATTGTGAATTTAAGGAAGCTCTTTTTGCAGGGAAACCGGATTGGTGCTGAAGGAATGAAAGCTTTAATGGCATCTGAAACGCTTTCAAATTTACAGCTTCTATATCTTAACCTCAATCCGATAGGCCCTGATGGGGCTAAAATTTTAGCGGGGCCTGGCAAAATGATGCAATTGGAAGAGCTATACCTTCAAAAAACTGGAATCGGAGAAAAGGGATTGAAAGACCTTTGTGAATCCGGAAATTTCAAAAACCTCAAGCTTCTTTCGCTGGCAGGTAACGGGCTGGATGATCATGCGGCCGAGTTGATATATCATTCCACGGCTTTTCCTGAATTAAAAACGCTGGATTTGTACCACAATAAAATCAGCGATCAGGCAGTTGACCAACTTCGTAATTCCCCAAACCTCCCCAAGTTAACCGCTCTTCAGGCCGACTGGCGCAGTTAATCCGGTTTTATGGCTCAAAAACTTCCCGGGAAAAAGAGAATTCTTGCACATTTCGAAGCGAAAGACCCTGTGATGGCTTCGGTGATTCGGGAACTGGGTGCCTTTAAGTTGAGTCGTAACCTAAACTATTTTTTAGTTTTGTGTAAAGCCATTATCGCTCAGCAAATTTCAACAAAAGCTGCGGAATCGATCACTCGCCGTTTCCAAAGTCTGTTTGAAAGTCAAAACCCAACACCTGCAAGAGTGGCAAAGATTTCTGTCTTGAAACTCAGAAACTCGGGATTGTCAGGGCAGAAAGTAAAATACCTGAAAGACCTGGCAGCCCGATTTGAGGATGGTTCTATTCGACCCCACCGTCTCACGTATCAAACAAATGAAGAGGTGATTGAAATATTGACCGCAGTTTATGGGATCGGAACATGGACAGCAGAAATGTTCCTGATATTTTCTTTAAATCGAATGGACGTTTTGCCGGTGGGAGATCTGGGGCTCAGGGCAGGAGTAAAAAAGATATACAACATGCGCAGCTTGCCCTCTCCTAAAAGACTGCTTTCTCTGGGTAAAAAATGGCATCCAATGGAAACTGTGGCAACGTGGTATGCTTGGCGAATACAGGATGCTGAAATTATAACTTATTAAGCTCATTAACCAGGGCAAAGACAATTATGGATTTCATTGACGAAAAAATTGAAGATTATGCCTTCGATCACACCAGCTATGAAGGGGATCTGCTAAAACAATTGGAGGAAGAGACCTACGAAAAGCTGGAAATTCCACAGATGACGACCGGCAGGATCGAGGCAAGACTGCTAAAGCTGCTGGCGCGTCTGGCAAGTGCCAAACGGATATTGGAAATTGGCACCTTTGCCGGATACAGTGCCCTTTCAATGGCTGAAGCTTTGCCGGAGGGCGGGGAATTGGTGACCTGCGAAATGGACCCGGAAGCTATTGGAGTTGCAAAAAAATACTTTAATTTAAGTCCGCATGGGAAAAAGATTACATTGATGGAGGGCCCTGCTTTGGATTCCCTGAAAAAGGTTTCAGGACCGTTTGACATGGCCTTTATTGATGCAGATAAGGAAAACTACAGCAATTATTATGAAACAATATTGCCATTGATCCGCTCTGGAGGGTTAATTGCAATCGATAATGTGTTATGGAGCGGTCGAGTGTTGGACCCGCAAGATAATTCTGACAAGGCGATCCATCAACTCAATGAACTGGTGGTAAAAGATGACAGGGTTGAGTCGGTTTTGCTTACCGTAAGAGATGGATTGAATTGTGTCATCAAAATTTAGCTTAGGTACCCAAGATATTGATCCCTGAGTAGGTCTGTGCTAGCGTATTGCAAATTGTTTATTTAATTTTATTTTTAGGAATTTGATCTCTATGGCTGAAACACTAGGCAGTCTTGTCGATAAACTCTCAATTAAAAACTTACGGATCTGGCATCTAGATGAAGCGCTTGAACAGGAAAATGGATCGAACCAGGATGAATTAAAAGCAAAGCGCGACCTGGCAGACAAACAAAGGCAAAACCTTGTGAGCGAGATAAATGGGTTTTTGGCGGCTGCTTTAAAAGGGGAAGTGGTCATTCGTGATGAAAAAATTAAGTTGTATACCAACAAAAATGTTTCTTCATCGGATGGGATTGAAAAGCTGGGAGAAGCGGTAAGCGAGCTGGCTTTCAGAAATATCAAGCTCTGGCATTGTGAAGACGAGGTGAGGCGTACCGATTTGCCAGATGCGGAGATAGTAAAAATCAAAAGGCTGATTGATACCACCAATCAGGAACGCAATGACCTGATGGATAAGGTAGACGAGCTTCTCCAAAACCAGTCAGAGAAAACCGGGAAATCCTAAAGGTAGGTGTCCAGCAACTCTTTCCTCTTCCGGTTATATTCTTCTTCATCCACCAGATTTTTTTCGTAAAGATCTTTTAAAAATTGTAACTTCTTTTCAAGGTCCGGGTCCGTTGGGGCTGTGTTCATTTTTTTCTCCGATCTGCTGGGTTTAGCCCTTCGAGTCCTTTTGGGTTGTTGTGGAGATGGCTCCCGGGTCATTTGAGGTTGCCTTGCTGTTTTTTTAGGTAAGATGGCTTGAATCCAGTTTTCCTGGGGGTCTGATCCGAGGAGATTTTTTACAGAATGGTAGTTTTGACCTCTTCCCGGAATCAATCTCCAATTACTTCCTCCAATGCCTATCAGGGAACGGGAAGAAAAGTCTTCTCCCTGGATAGAGAAAAATTTCCAATTTAAAACATTTCCACTGGGAAAAACGACCCCTTCGGTAGCACCTTTGGGAGAGTCCAGTTCAAAATAAACGATTTTGTTTTTGGGGGTGTGGTTAATGGCCTTGGTGACAAGACGTGCTGCTCGGGTTACATCTTCCGGAGTGAAAACGGGTTTCTTTTTTCCAAAAAGAGAAAGCTCTTCATATTTTAAGGAACTCAAATGGTAGCTTACTTGATCTTCAGATAGTTGGACCGAGCGCAATCGAATATTGGCTAAATCCTGTCCTGCTGCAGATTTGGCTTTATACATTATTGTCAGTCCATTTTTCTCAAATGACTTTTCTCGAGTCATCGAGCAACTGATAGTTAGCCCTGGCAAGAGACTGGCAATCAGAAAAAAGACAATGATGCGTTTATTTATTTTCATCCCATTATTTAAAGTTTTTTTGCAACAAGAGATGCAAATGCCCGGGGGTCTTCATCCACTTCCCGGTATCTCAAGATCCGAAAATCATTGAATGCTTTTAGCAATTCATTGTGTTCCAATACCCATTCTTTTTTAAAACTGCTGTATTTTAAATAGTCCACGTTAAACGTTTCGTAAAACAAAATGCCTCCGGACTTTAAAGTCTTGCGGATTTCCGGGAACAGCTTTCGGTCCAGAAAATTAAAACAGAGCACTAGGTCGTATTCATTTTGGGGTAAGGAGCTATTATCTAGATCGGTGCAAAGTGTTGATATCTTAACGTTTTTCTCCTTTGCGAGGTTCTGGGCTTTTGCCAGGCCTAACTCAGAAATATCCATGCAGACCACTTCATAACCCAAAGAGGCCGCAAATACGGAATTTCTTCCCTCGCCAGCGGCAATATCCAGCGCTTTTCCCTTTTTCGTGAGAAGGCAGGTGTTGGATTCAAGCCATTCACAGGGCTCTTTTCCGGTAATATAGTCGTCTTCCTTGAATTTTGAGTTCCATTTTTCCTTGTCTTTCAAAGACATATAAATACCTGAATTGAGGGTAAAAATGCGGTCATTATAAGTCTGGGTCCTGGTAATAACAAGATGATCTGGAGCTTTGTTTTCAATAATTAAGGGAATTCTTGACATAGTCATTATTTTTTCATAAGATACCCGTTTTACTTACTACCTTAACAACGGGCAAAATGCCTTGTCTACGGGTCGTTAATCAGGAGTGATGGGAATGATCGCAGTGGTTCAAACGGGAGGCAAGCAATACAAGGTCTCCGAGGGTGATGAAATCCAGGTTGAAAAGCTGGAAGGTAATATTGGGGATAGCATCAATTTAGACAAGGTCCTCATTTGTGGAGAAGGAGAGTCTGCAAAGGTGGGAACTCCTTTTGTAGAAGGTTGTTCTGTGGTTTGTGAAGTGACCGAGCAGTATCGAGATAAAAAGATAATCGTATTTAAAAAACATCGACGAAAAAATTACCGCAGAAAAAATGGGCATCGTCAATCTATGACGCGCCTGAAAGTGACTGCGATAAACGCATAAAACAGGGGAAAAAGGAAAATGTCACATAAAAAAGGGCAAGGAAGTACATCGAATGGTCGTGATAGTAGAGGCCAAAGACTAGGGGTTAAAAGATTTGGCGGACAGGCCGTCAAGGCAGGCGAAATAATCGTTCGTCAACGCGGAACGCATTTTCACCCTGGCAATAATGTTGGGCTGGGCAGCGACTATACGATCTTTTCCAAAGTAGCGGGTGTTGTTAAGTTCGAACATAGAGATCGAAAAACACAAAAAATCAGTGTTTACCCGGCCAACTAGAATCGCCCTACCTTTCCGGGTTTCTCGGCTAAAAGTTTAAAAAGCCCTCCCGGGTTTTCCAAAACCCATTCAAAATTCTTACTCATGTTTATTGATCAGGTCAGCATCTCTGTAAAAGCCGGAGATGGAGGGGACGGATGCTGTAGTTTCCGTAGGGAAAAATACATTCCCATGGGCGGCCCCGATGGCGGCGATGGTGGAAAAGGGGGAGATGTTGTCCTGAAAGTAGACCCCAACCTGACCACACTGGTTGACCTCAGGTACAAAAAGCTTTACCGGGCAGAAAATGGCAAGCCGGGCAAGGGAAACCAGATGACCGGTAAAAGTGGAAATAGCCTCATCGTTCGTCTTCCCCCGGGAACCCTGGTAAAAAATGAAGAAACCGGTGAACTGCTTGTTGACCTTAAGGAACGGGATCAGCAATTCGTTGTAGCAAAAGGCGGGCATCATGGCCAGGGAAATGCCCGATTCAAGTCTTCCACCAACCGGGCTCCTAAAAAATTCACGCGGGGGAAAACTGGAGACTCGCATCATCTTTTTCTTGAATTGAAGTTGTTGGCCGATGTGGGGATCATTGGGTTCCCCAATGCCGGTAAGTCGACTTTGATATCCCGTATTTCAAACGCAAGGCCAAAAGTTGCCGGTTACCCGTTCACGACTCTCGTCCCAAACCTTGGAATCGTTCGGTTGGATGAAGGAGAATCATTTGTCGCTGCTGATATTCCCGGACTGATAGAAGGTGCTCACAAAGGGAAGGGGCTGGGGCATCAGTTTTTGCGCCATATTGAAAGAACCCGGTTGCTTCTTCATTTGATGGACTTTTCCGATGTCGAATCAGAAAATATTCTCGACCGTTACCATAAACTACAAAAAGAATTAAAAGCGTTCAGTGAAGATCTTTCCCGCAAGCCACAAATTCTGGTGGCAACCAAAATGGATGATCCTCAATCCATTAGAAATTTGGAAAAGCTGGGGCCCTCTTTAACAGAAGTGAATCCTATAATATTTGCAATTTCCTCAGTCACGGGAGAAGGGATTGACAAGTTGATTTGGAAAATCAAGGAAGATCTTGCTTTGGATAAGGAAGAGGATAGTGAATTAGATTTCTAATCGTTTATTGAATCAAAAAGTCCTGGAACTTGATTTTTTTGACTCGGGTTTCGCCCTCGATTTTGTTGTTGAAGGCGGTTTGTAAACGTTTTTGCAGTTTTTCTTTTACATAAAGAATATCGTTATAAAACTTTCGCTTTAAAAACTTTTCTACCGTTTGAACCGTAATTTGTTCAAACAAGGGCAAAGCACCTTGCACTACTTTTGCTCCTGCTTCATTATCGAAAGTAATCTCTATTGTGAAGCTGAGAACACGGATATCGTTAACATCAAATGCTACAGGCATAATGGTTGCCAGTTTTACCATTTTGGCTTCTGGAGCCAGAGCGGCTTCAAGGCCTGCAGAATCCTCTTCCACCACTTCTACGGCTTTTGCTGCTTCCGAAAGGGTATCTGATTTCTTTAATTCCTGAGCCACATCCGATTTGGTGTCTTCCTGGGTCATACCAGGAACTTCGGGTTTTTTGGGTTCTTCGGCAGCCGTCGGTTTTTGTGCAGGAGCTTCCTCCTCCGGAGCCGGCATTTTGCTTTCATCTTTTTTAGGGGTTAACCCCTCTGGTACGGCCTCTTCTGTTTTTTCAACTTCGGCAAGCTCAGGGGGTGCAAATGTTTGCATGGCAAAATAAACTCCACCTGCTGTCAGTAAAATCCCCAGAGCACCTCCAGCCAGCATCATCTTTCCGGTTCGGGTAGCTGGAACAGAAATAGGGCCGATTTTTATTCTTTCATCAGAAGATTCATCTTCGTCTTCGTCATCTTCATAGTCATCATCAGCATAGTCGTCTTCTGAAATTCCCAGTTCAGCGGCTGCAGAATCTTCATCGTCTTCCTCCTCGTC
>JAYNIA010000006.1:76973-95911 GCA_038108555.1 Nitrospinota bacterium
TCTTCCGCAGCAGGTTCTTCCTCAACTTCCTCTGCATCTTCAGCGGTTTCTTCCACCTCTTCTTCAGCCAGGTCTTTTTCTTCGTCTGTGGTTTCTTCTTCCATAGTAGATTCGGTTTCCTCTATTACATCTTCTGAGGAAGCGGTGGTCTCTTCTTCGGTGGATTCTGGTTCTTTTGGCTTTTCTTCCTCTTCATCATCGTCATTTAGAATGTCGTCTAATAAGCTATCTAAATCGTCATCATCCTCATCCGTTTCTTCTTCCTCTTCCAGAGTATCAGGAGCTTTATCCTTAGGATCGTCATCCATAGTGTCTAACTCCAGTTCCTCCCCTGAATCGTTCAGAGTTTCGCCAGAGTCCTCTTGAGTTGAGTTGTCTCCATTGATGAGGTCATCGAGCATATTGTCAAGCTCGGGTTCTTCCTCAGTTTCACTGGCCTCTTCAGATTCTGTCTGAGTGTCACCGCTGATGAGGTCATCGAGCATATTGTCGAGCTCGGGTTCTTCCTCAGTTTCACTGGCCTCTTCAGATTCCGTCTGAGTGTCACCGCTGATGAGGTCATCGAGCATATTGTCGAGCTCGGGTTCTTCCTCAGTTTCACTGGCCTCTTCAGATTCCGTCTGACTGTCACCGCTGATAAGATCATCGAGCATATTATCGAGCTCGGGTTCTTCTTCAGTTTCACTAGCCTCTTCAGATTCCGGCTGAGTGTCACCGCTGATGAGGTCATCGAGCATATTGTCGAGCTCGGGCTCTTTCTCAGTTTCACTGGCCTCTTCAGATTCCGGCTGGTTATCTCCACTAATAATGCCATCCAGCATATTATCAAGCTCAGAATCAGAGTTTGATTCGTCTTTATTTTCGCTTTCTTCAGCCATTTTTTACGCTTTTCCTGCTGGGATTTTAGACCCCAGAAGACCAGATAATCTTTTAAAAATCAATGAGTTATGGAATAAATTATATTTATTTTTCCGAATAAAGTAAATCGTTAATGCTATTTTTTTCAATATTTTGTTCAAAACAAGCTAAATTGACAAGCCAACTACAGTTTTAATATAATGGTCTTGGTTTTAACTTCCAAGGCTCCTTAATACTATTTCTTACCTTAAGGAGTGCCAGGCTCAATTATCCGGGCTCGCTCAAAACCTATAAAGCCTTTTAAAAAAAGACATTAAAGGTTTACCGGCAATTAAACCGATAAGAAATAATGATGTTAAATAAAACAACTAAAAATTTGATTCCGGTGCTATTAATTTTAGCATTTACTGGATTCTTTACGGGTAAAACACCCCATTACGTTAGTGGTTTGTCACCATTCTTTTCAGACTTGGCTCGGGTGGAAACCGTTGTTTTTAGTAATGCAAAGGCTGCCCGACTGGAGCAGGAACAGGATTACGAAGATCAGGTCAGAAATCGAATTGAAAAGGTGATTTCCCAGTATTATACCGGATTGGATGAGAAAAATGATGTCCGCATACCGGAGTGGATATTGGGAGAAAGTAAAAAATACGGGTATGATCCACTTTTTTTAACGGCATTAATCATAACGGAAAGCTCTTTTTATAATTGGGCGAAGTCAAATAGGGGAGCCCGTGGGTTGATGCAATTAAAACCCGCTACAGCGGTGGCACTGGCATCAGAAACACGCTTGAAATGGAGAGGAACCCGGACCCTTTTTGATCCAGAAAAGAATATTGCTTTGGGAGCCTACTACCTGAACAAACTTGTGGATCGCTTTGGAGATTTGGCACTGGCACTTGAGGCTTATAATCATGGGCCTTCACGTTTAAGCAGGTATCTCCGGAAGGGTTACCAACCCAATCGCTACTCCAAAAAAGTATTGAAAAATTACCAAAAAATACGTTTCCAGCCGATTTAAGCGGGTCATTCATCTGTAATGCTTTGGAAAGGTACCTGTAAATCAGGAAGTGGAAATGGAGAATTATCTAAAAGCCTTTTTCTTTCTATATAGATCAAAGTGTGGCAGCCTGCTCCTTTTGGGTTTGTTGGCAATTTTGACAGGATGCACCAATCTGGAAGTAGAAAAAGCTTTCAAAGGAGATTTACGCCCCGGAAAAGCCAATAAGGTGATTGGTGACTATTGTCAAAGCTGCCATATTCATAAAGACTTTGACCCTCCTCTTCATGTGTCGAACGTGCGAACCCTTTATAAAGGGGTGATTTTCAGAAAGGCTCGAGAATGTAGGTCCTGCCATTATATAGAGAAGGACTGGATGCACAATCAACACGAAAGAAAAACCCGAATGCCGAAAGATGCCAACCGGGGAATGTTTAAAAAGTTTGAGAAAAAAGAAATGAGTCGGTTAAGGAAGGGAAAACCCTCAACTTCCTGGTTCTGATTCTTTGTTTCCCCTCCCACACCCTCCATTGTAATTTTAAAACCTATTTTGAATATTCACCCTGTCGCATTAATATGTAAATGGCTGTTTACGCCAATTAGAAAACTACTGTAAGAACATTCTGGGTTTTTTATGAATGTTTTCAACTTCTTTCAAAAATATGGTTTTGGGAAAATTTAAAACCAAGGGGTTTTGGGGTGTTGTTTTAGGGGTTTTCCTGACGGCTTCTCCTGCTTCGGCTTTTTTCCTTGGAAATATTGAGGTAAAGAGCAAGTTTGGAGAAAGTTTCGAAGCGACCTTCGAAATTCATTTGGATAACAAAGAAGGATACGAGGTGGCTCTGGCTGATGCAGAGACCTATCAAAAGCTGGGCCTGGTTCGACCCTCTCTCGTAAACTCTTTGGCTTTAGAAAAACCCATAGAATCTCCAGAGATGAAGAAAATCATCCGTGTCTATTCCAAGACACCCCTGTTTTTCCCTTCTTTTAATTTGGTAGTAGAGGCAAAACATAACGGAGGAGTTCTCCTTGAAAATTTTCTGGTAACGGTGGATTTTCAACAAGGTTTGGCACTCAATGCCGTTGGCAAGAAAAAAAACAAAATAGAAGAGCCCCCTGAAAAACCGGAGGTGGCAAAAAATGAGAACCCACTTGAAGAAAGAAGTCTTCCTGAACAAGAGGTTGAAAGGTCCCCTCAAAAATCCGAGCCGGTAGCCACCGTTCCTGCACCCAAGCAGGGTAAAAATGAAGCAGAGCCTAAAATAGAAACAACAATGCCTGAATCCCAGCCGGTAGAAACAACCCAAGTTGAAAACCAGGCAATTAAACCGACACCCATCATTAACCGGTTGCAAAGCCGCCGGAGACTTTCCGGTGCTATCTGGGCCACCCCTAAAAAGGTACTGCCGATTGGCCCAATTAAGTCTGAAAATAAAATTACCCCCCCTTCAGAAAATGCTCCGGAAAAAAGTATCGAGCCTGAACAGAAGTCGGTGGTTATAAAATCGGGGGACTTTATCCAATTGAGAAGAGGGGAGGGGTTGTTTTCCGTGGCCCGAAAATTGAAAATCGAGGAAATCCACCCTTCCCGCATTGCGGTTGCTCTTTGGATGAAAAATATTGATAAGTTTATTTATGGGAACATCCATGGAATTGAGGCGGGGACAAGGCTGGAAAAAGAAGGGGTGGAAAAACTGGCCAAAAAAATTGACCTGCAAACGGCTAAAAATGTTCTAAAAAACCAGGCTAAGGAATGGAAACTAACCAGACAAAAAACAAAAAAAGATGAAGAGGGCTCGCCGGGTGTTTTGGAAGTTCCCTTGCCGGTTGAAAGGTTGGATCAATCGGCTTCCATTTTCGACTGGTTAAGGGATTGGAAATCTTCCTGGGAAGAAAATGATTTTGAAAAACATATTTCATTTTATATAGAAAACTCCCATCAGAATTCTGATGATAAAAATCTTGTCCGGGAAAGGAAAAAGAAACTTTTTGAGAATTATCCCAAACCCGGGTTGAATTTGTCTCCACCCAACCTGATTTTAAAATCAGGGAGTTCCTGGGTTGTTTTCCAGCAACAGTTTTTTTCTAAATCATTAGAGAGTTCTGGGACTAAAGAGGTGGAGGTTGTTTGGGATAAGAACCGATGGAAAATTGGTGAAGAAAAATTTTATGCAGAACAACATATCGATTCAAAATCTTTCAGCGGGGGAGATGAAAAAACAGGAAACAGCTACCCCTTTCTCATTCATGTATCCAGCCACTCCAGGGAAAGTGAGGCGTTTTCTATTTCTAACAAATTGCGGGAATCCGGATACGATGCCTACACCGCACCGGTAAGAATTTCCCGGGGATATAAAATCTTCAGGGTTTATGTCGGTCGGTTCGCGACATGGGATCAGGCCCGGCGGTTGATCAAGTCTCTTAAAGGAAATGGGCTGGGGGGACATGCAACGGTAGTGCCCTATCCTTATGCGTTGCAGGTGGGGCAGGTGAAATCCATGATAGAAGCAAGGCAACTTTTAGAGAAGTTAAGGCAGAAAAGAATATCCGGATTTTTGACCCTCTCAGGGAGTGATTCGGCTGAAACGGTGCAGATCAGAGTGCTTGTTGGGGCCTTTAAAAAGCCTGGAAACGCGGTTTGGATGATTCAGAAGCTTAAGTCGGAAGGACTTGATTTCATCCAAGTAAACCCGTGAGGTTTGGAGGACAGAAATCAGGCATAAAAAAACCGCCCACCTAAGGTGGGCGGTTTTTTATTTCGAAAAAACTATAAAGAGCCTTTCAAAGTAGGAGCCGGTTTAAAGCCAACGGTTTTGCTGGCCTTAATTTTAATTTCTTCACCAGTTTGTGGATTTCGGCCTTTTCTTGCCTTTCGGGATCTTACGGTAAAGGTTCCAAAGCTAGGGTAGGCAAATCTCTTTTCTTTTTTGATGGCTTTTGAAATATTTTCAAAAGCAGCATCGATTACGTCTCCTGCCAATCTTTTTGTGAGATTGTCGTCTTTACAACTTTTGATTACTGCATTAATGAGTTCGTCTTTAGTCAAGGTTTCCCCCTCCTCATGTAAAAGGATTATCGGCTGGTGCATTATAAGAAACCAACTAAAAAAGTCAAACAAAAAAACGAACAAAAAAAACGTCCTGCCTATCTTTTAAGAAGTCGTGGCGGGGGATATCGACTCCCCATGTTTGAATGTGATAAAATAAAATTTAAAAATTAAGGGCTTCGCTGAGCTAAAATTTGATCCCCAAAAAAGAATAATTGATGAAATTTTTTTTAAGATTGCGATGCTTTTTTAAGCAGGTTGGTGAGGAGGAAAAATGGCTTTATTGAAAATTGCCAAGCTGGGAAACCCTGTTTTAAGGCAAGTGGCCCAGCCGGTAGATTTGAACGATTTGGTCAATCCCGAAAGTGGTTTACAAACTTTTATCGATGATATGGTGGATACCATGCATCACGAGGGCGGTGTGGGGTTGGCGGCACCACAAGTCAATCGGTCAATACAGATTGTGGTTCTTGAGTACGCTGAGAATGAAAGATATCCCGGTGAGCTTTCTATTCCCCTGACTGTTTTGGTAAACCCCATACTTTCAGATTACAGTGAGGAGAAAAAAGAAGGTTGGGAAAGTTGCCTGAGCCTTGTAGATTTTAGGGGACTGGTCCCCCGATCCACAACAGTTACCCTAAATGCCTATGACCGGCAGGGTCATAAAATCCAAAAAACAGTATCTGGCTTTGAAGCCGTGGTGTTGCAACATGAGATTGACCACCTGAAAGGGTTTGTTTTTCTGGATCGTATGAAGGATTTTACAAAGTTGTCCTATCAGGAAGAATTTGAAAAGTTCTGGGTACAAAAAGAAAATTCAACTTCTTCATGAAATAAAAATTTCCAGGGAAAACCAGATGGAAGAAGAAATCCTGTATCTTTATCAAGAACCGGGAATCGGCGCATCCTATACCAATACCTATGGTGAAGAAAATATTCAAAACCTTTTAAAAAAATACCATAGCCTGGATGAGGTGGGAATGCAGAAGATGATGGAAATGGTTTTGAACTTTTCCCAATCCACTGACCTTGCAACCTCCTTTGTGTCGGTCGGTGTTTTACATGCCCTGGGACAGGAGGAGGGCGTTGCTAAGGCTTATCAGTGGGCAAAAACTCAGGATGATGCGCAAAGGATAATTAGCCATTTTGAGATTGGCAAATCTGTGGCAGACTATTTTTCTTCGGGTTGAAGCTGGTTTTCCATCTTCCCTTCGCCAGCGATGGGTACGGGGTTGAACCCACTGGGGTCAATGGGGCAAACGGACCCCACACACTCCCCCTGTTGTAGTTTTTTTTGTAAAAATGTTAGAAACCCTGTCCATAATAAACCTGGCAGGATCACCAAACCTGCCATCCAAAATGCGACCTGATTCGATGTGAAACCCCACTGGTCCACGGCAAAACCAACGCCCCAATTACTGATTCCCATTACCAGAGTCATGATGGCAAGTTCAAAGCTAAAGACTCTGCCCAGGTAATGGTCCGGGGTAGACAAATGGATTAAGGAAGAACTGAATACCCAGATAATCGATCCAAAAAAAGTTGCGGCAGCCACCCCAAAAGATAAAGTCGACAAGTTTTGGGTGCCAGAAATAAATAAATAGGAAGCGGCTTTCAGAAAAAATGCTCCGGCAATTGCCCATTGTAAAACCGTTGCGGTTTCGCCAAAAAACCTTTTCACGAGCAAGGGCCCCATTGCGGCACCCAGTCCCCGTGCAGAATACAAGACCCCAATTCCCAACGACAACATGGCAGGTTTGGAAATAACCTGGCTGGCCATCAAAGGGATGAGAGTCATGATTCCCCCGGCCACAGCCAACCCTGATTTGATTAAGCTTAAGACCAGCACCACAGGCTCTTTTATAAGAAAACGCAATGCATCGGCCAGATCCTGAAAACCATTTTTCTTTTGGGGGCCCTCAGAGGGTTTGTCGATGTATGAAACTTTAGAAATGAACCAGGCGGAAACCAAAAAGGTGCAGGCATCGACTATAAAAGCTACGCGTATTCCAAAAAGGCTCACCACGACTCCTCCCAGGGCAGCTCCAAAGGCCAACATGACGGACCAGGTGGATCCGCTGATGGCATTTGCAGTTACCAGATGTTCTTTTGGAACCAAGGAGGGAATGATGGCACTTCTTGCAGGTTCAAAAAATCCCGATAAAGAAATTTCGATAATAACGAGGGCGTAAATAAACCACAAGATACTTTGGTCTTCGACGAGAAGAAATCCCAGTACAACTACGAACCGCAATAAATCACTGACGATCATTACAGTTTTCCGGTTGACTCGATCTACGACCACCCCGGCAATGGGGCTGATCAGGACTACAGGGAGAAGTTTTGCCATCATTGCTCCGGCCATGGCCATTCCAGAATCGCTGAGCCGGAGGATCAATGCATAAATGGCAATGCTGTTTAGCCAGTCCCCCAACTCAGATACCACTTGCCCGAACCAAAGGTTCCGGAAGGATTCATTTTGTCGCAATAGTTGGATGTATCCGATAGTACTTTTGCTTTGCATTGAATCCTTCCTATGCATTTTCAAGAGGGAAAAAGAACGTTCAGGTCATACTAATCAGGGAATCATAAATCTGCAACTGGAATTCATTTAATGGGTCTGGTATGTTTATAGGGTCAATTTAAATCAGGTAAAAAATGGAAGATATTGAACCGATCACTCAGGAAATTGAGGACAAAAAAGAAAAATGGATCAGCCGTATTTCTTTATGGGTATCTATTGTCCTGACCACTTTGGTGGTTTATATATATTACAAAGATAATCCACCCGATTCTCCTGCCGTGGTTAAGATGCGGGTTTTCTTTAAGGAGAATAACCGGGATATAATGAAGTTTATAGAACTCCCGCGTAACGAAATGATCGAGTTTGCTTATAAAAAAAAGCATCCTTTTTACTTGAAATATGTGCAGGCCTCAGAGGTTGAAAAAGCCGATTTACGTGCCCTGATCCATATATCTACCGACTACACCCCCAATCAATACTGGTTCAATCTGTTTTTTGCCTGGGTTATATTTTTTACAACGTTTTGGTTTTTGGGGCTTATGGCGGAAGCTTGCATTGTCCTGATGCGCCGCAACTCGGAAGCTAGAATAAAAAAATATAAACTGGAAAAGGAGCAGGCCGAATTGGAAAATCAATCAAAAAACCAATCTTCGCAATAAAATTCGTACCCCGATTTATTTTTGTGTTTATACTTTTATATATAAACGGAAATTTTTTGGAAGTACGCTGTGTTCTATTTGTTTCGTCCCATCATTAAATTTTTCGGCTTCTTTTCCCTGGCGGGATTTTTGTTGTTTTTTGTTTTTTTGGTTCCGGTTTTTGCCGATGAATCCAAAACGATTGAAAGACTCATTGAGTTGACAGAGCCCAGGGGGCATGCGGCACAGGAAAAAGAGGCCCGATTGAATGCAGGAGAAAAGGCCTACCTGCAGTTTTGTGTGCATTGCCATGGAGGTCAAGGCCAGGGAGATGGCAAAGCTTCTGGTTATTTGCGACCCCTCCCTAGAGATCTTTCCCTAGGGATTTTTAAATTCCGTTCCACACCGAGCAATGCCATTCCCCGAGATGAAGATTTATACCAAACAATAAAAAAGGGGGTGCCGGGAACTGCCATGCCTGCATGGGGCGAGGTTTTAACCGAAGAAACTCTGGCAAGCCTGGTGGAATACATCAAAAACTTTTCCAGCCGATTTGAAATTGAAACACCAGACTTCAAAATGCCCGTTGGCCTCGAGCCTCCTTACGAAAACCGTTCCATTGAAAAAGGAAGGATTTTGTACAAGGAACTGAGATGTGGAAGATGTCATGGTGAAAGTGGAGAGCGGTCCGGACGACTGGAGAACAAACTGACCGATGCCTGGGGAAACCCATCGGTGGTTTATGATTTAAAACAACCCTGGTTGTATAAGGCGGGTTCTTCTTCGGAAGAGATTTGTCACACCCTGGTGACCGGAATGGATGGGACCCCTATGAGTGCATATGATTATGTTCCTGCAGGGGATCTATGGCATTTAGTTCATTTCCTTAAATCTCAGCAGAGTGGGGAAAAAATTCCTTCTGCTCAAATGTCGCAAAAGCTGATTTCTCATCCCACATCTAAAAAATTCAACTTGTCTCCCGAAGACAGTGTCTGGAATGAGGTAGAAAGTGTTCCTGTTAAACTCAGGTCATTGCAATCTGCTATTGAGCGTCCTTCAATTGTACATGCTCAGTCTCTTCATAATTCCAAACAAATTGCTTTTCGTTTGAAATGGAAAGATGAAAGTCCCGAAACGGCCCAATCCGGTGGAGGGTTTTATATGGATGCCGCAGCATTGCAATTTTCTTCGATGGCTAATTTTGATTCGATTTATTATGGCATGGGAGAAAATCAAAAGTCGGTAAACATTTGGCATTGGAAAGCAGATTCCTTTCAAGAGGGGCATGGACAAATTAATTCCGGTAAAAAGGTTTCGGTGAACCCTTTCAGCGAAAAATCAGTCGAAGAAATGAATGCAAGTGGATTTGGAACGCTCACCGTGCAATCATTGGAAGATCAGCAGTTGGTGGGGGAGGGAGCATGGAAGGACGGATGGTGGACCGTAGTTTTTCTGAGGAATTTAAAAACGGAAAGTCCTTTTGATATCCAATTTTTAAAACCCAGAAATATCCTGATTGCTTTTGCCCTTTGGAATGGGAAACAGAAAGAGAAAAACGCGAATAAAAAAGTGAGTTTCTGGCAGCAACTTGTTATTCCCTGAGGAAAGAAAGTTTAAACCTCTTGGCCAAACTAAAGAGGGTTAGAGTAGAATAAAAATATGGAAATACAACAAATTCGATTTGCAGTTTTTCTGGGAGTATTCCTTTTAATGCTGGGTTTGGAATCAGTTATCCAAAGGCACCCCACCGTTGACTCCAAAAAAAACCGTCTAAAAATAAATCTCGCTTTAACAGGGATAGATATTCTGGTTGTTAAACTTTTGTTTGGAGCCGCTGCCGTAGGTGCGGCTCAGTTTGCAGAGGAAAGAGGTTGGGGTCTTTTCAACTATTTAAATTGGTGGCACGGTCTGGAAACCATTTTGGTTGTCGTTATCCTGGACTTCATGATTTACATTCAGCACATAGTGGTCCATATGGTGCCTTTATTCTGGCGGTTTCATGTTGTCCATCACTCTGATCTTGATTTGGATGTTTCCTCGGGTTTGCGGTTTCACCCGATTGAAATTATGGGGTCCATGTTATTTAAAATTGGTTTGGTTTTTGCCTTGGGTCCTTCCCCCATGGCGGTGGTTATCTTTGAAGCAATATTAAATGGAATGGCTCAATTTTCTCACTCAAATATAACGCTTCCTGAAAAATTGGACCGATTGTTGCGTTATTTTATAGTCACACCGGATATGCATCGAATTCACCATTCCATTGAAAAAATGGAAACCAATTCCAATTTTGGGTTTAACCTTTCTATATGGGATCGATTTTTAGGAACCTATATTCAGGATGCAAAAAAAGAACAACCGAAAATAATAATTGGGGTGGATCAGTATAGAACCAGTGAGGAAGTGTCATTAAAAAACTTATTGATGATGCCCTTTCTTAAAACTCCTCAAAGATATTCGCTTTTCCCTAATAAGGATTAAGAGGTCATTATGGCTAATCGCTTAACAAAAATTGTTGCAACACTAGGTCCTGCAAGCGGAAATAAATCAGCTATCAAAAGTCTGGTGGCAAAAGGAGTAAATATTTTCAGACTGAATCTTTCCCATGGCGATCATGAAACTGCCCGCCAGTGGATTCAATAAATTCGTGAGGTTGAGTCGGAACATCATTCCTGTGTTGGAATTTTGTTGGACCTGCAAGGACCAAAAATAAGAGTGGGGAAATTTAAAGGTGGTTCTATTTCTCTTAAGCGGGGCCAAAGGCTGACCTTTTCAACAGGAATAAATATAGGAGAAGGTGATCAGGTACCCGTCCAGTATGCGCGTTTTCATCAAGAAGTTTCCAGGGGAGGAAGAATTTTCCTGGATGATGGAAAAATAAGCGGGGTGGTCAAGCAGGTTAAAGGTAAGGAGGTTGAGGTAGAAATCCAGACGGGAGGAGTTTTGTCGGATCACAAGGGAATCAATTTGCCGGATGCGAAACTGACAGCAGATCCCATTACCGCCAAGGATAAGGCGGATCTTAAGTTTGGTGTTCAGGAAGGGGTGGACCTGGTGGCACTTTCATTCACCGGTTGCGCGAAAGATGTAAAGCGCCTGAAAAGTATGATCCGAAAGCATGGAAGCCAGGGAATTGAGGTGATTGCCAAAATTGAGCGAAAGCAAGCGGTCGATAATCTAGAAGAAATTATTGAAGAGGCCGATGGGGTCATGGTTGCGCGAGGTGATTTGGGGATCGAAGTTTCTCTTACAGAGGTTCCTATCGTTCAGCAACGAATATTAAGGGAGGGGGCCAGGCGCTCAAAACCGGTAATTGTTGCGACGCAAATGTTGGAGTCGATGATTGAAAATCCTCAACCCACTCGTGCCGAGGTTTCTGATGTAGCCAATGCGGTTATGGATTGTGCCGATGCTATCATGCTTTCTGGTGAAACAGCGGTAGGGAAAAATGCGGTGGGTGCAGTAGGGGTGATGGTTGAAACTGCATTGAAAACGGAGGCATATCTGGCAGAAACGCAAGGCATTGACCCCTGGAATATTCATATGGAAAAGGAACCTACCATCAATGCCGGGATTACTTATTCTGCGAATAAGATGGTTGAGTTGCTGCATGCCAAAGCCATTGTGGTGTTTACTCATAGTGGTGGCACGGCTAAAATGGTGGCCAGTTCCAAGCCCCGGGTTCCGATTTTTGCCTTCACCCCCAGCTTGCATCGTGCCCGTTTGTTGAATTTGATTCGAGGCACCATTCCCTTTGTTGTGGAGGAAGACAAACATTTATTGTTACATATGGAACAACTTATTATTATGTTAAAGAAAAGACGTTTTTTAAAAAAGGGTGACAAGGTGGTGATCACGACCGGGATTCCTGTGGGAATTCCAAATTGGACCAATATCATTCGTGTCGAGGAGGTCTCTTAACGGTGAGCCTTTTAACAAAACTGAATAAAATATTTTGTATCTGATTATGTCTCCACGATACTATATTGGTACTACGGTTCTGATCGGGGTCTTGACCTTTGCTATCAGTTACTGGAGAAAAAAGCAGACAGGAAAAGAAATTTTTGAAGTGTTTCTTAAAGTGTTCGCCGCTGTAGTGGCTATTTTTGGCGGGGTTTGGGCATTTGCCTGGCTTCTTGCTTATTTTGGGATTGCCCAATCAGGATTTATTATATGAGTACTCAGCCGTCCGATTTTTCAGGATATATGATCCTGGTCCTGGTTCTTTCTTTCTTCGTGATTTCCTACTTTATGGGAATGCTGGTTCATTCAGCATGGATGTACGAAGATAAGGGGAGTGTTAAAAAAGACAGTAAAACAGGTTGGATACTCTGTATGATAGCGGGTACCGGTATCACCGGTTGGATGTTTTATTACGGCTATTATGTAAACTTTCTACGTTAAAAAATTATCCTGCAAGTAAATCCACCAGGCGCTGGCAATCATTTTTATATCCCAGAATTTCCTCGTTTTCCTCTTCGCTCAAGTCATCCGTCAGATTGTCTTCAATCAACTCAATGGCATCATTCAATCCGCCTGCAACGATATCGAGATCTGTTTCTGTTAACGCATACATCGAACCATTGGTTTTGAGTTTTTCAAAAACCCGGGAATATTTCTCCTTATAGTTTATGAGTGAATTTTTTTGCTCTGGGCTCAGCTCATTCTTAAGTTCACTGGTCATGTCTGAGATAGAATCATTAAGAGCCATTTTTATGGTCTCTATGTCATTGTCTGTAATTGATGCGAGTGATTTCATTCTTTCCTGCGGGAATCAAGTTGTCAAAGTTGTACTGGCCATCCAGTACTGGGTCTTTGATGTTTTACCACAAAGTCGACCTCCGCCGCATGTAAAATTAATATAAAGAATGAAATAGGTGGGATTCAAAAAAAATAGGCCGGCTCCGTGGAAAAAACTCAATCCACGAGCCGGCGAATCTATTTTTTTGATGAAATTATGAGGTGGTTTTAACCTCAATTTTTTGTGGTTTTACCTTCTCATGTTTCGGTAAATCGACTTTTAGAACCCCATTGTCGATTTTGGCTGAGACCTTTTCGGTATCCACCCGGTCACTCAGTCGGAAGCTTCTTTCGAAACTCTGGCTGCTGAACTCCCGAATATGGTAATTTTCCTTTTCTTTTTCAGATTCATCTTCCTTGTGGCCCTTAATGGTTAAAATGCCATTATGGACTTCAATATGAATATCTTTGTCTTTCATTCCCGGCGTTTCCGCTTCTAAATGAAAGGAATGTTTGTCTTCGGTCACATTAACCTTCGGCAAAACGGTCTCCGTATCCGATCGCCATCGATAGGGTTTTGCATTGAAAAACCGATCCGTATCAAAGATTTTTTCTAAAGCTTCTTCTGGGTGCCAAGTTACGAGACTCATGATTGTTTTCTCCAATTAAAAAATAGTTGGTTTTGGGTTTTGTCATGATTCTCGGCCGAGATCATTTATCTTGTCTGCTAAATAGATAAAATCGGGGAAAGCGGATGTCAAGCAACGGGAAAAATTTCTCCTTAAAAATGCTATAATCTGCTCGATAAATTGAAGGAAGTTTGCCGGGTTTGATAATCGCTAATTGTTCGGGGGGACAAAATGGATTATACAGTTTGTGTGGTGGAGGACGAACGAACGACCAGAACGATGACCATTGAGTTGCTGAAAAAAATGGGAATCAATAAAATTGTCGCTTCCACAAATGGCGAAAATGCCCTGCAAAAACTGAAACTGCAAAAAGCCGACCTCATCATTTCTGACTGGCATATGCCGGTGATGGATGGCCTGGAGTTTTATAAAGCGATCAAAAAAGAAGAATCCCTTAAAAACACCCCTTTCATGATGGTGACGGTGGAAGACTCAAAAGAAAAGGTCATTGAAGCCTTAAAGCTGGGAATCCGCGATTACATCGTCAAACCACTTTCTAAAAAGAGTTTCGAAGAAAAGGTAAAATCCCTGCTGAAAATTTAAGTCGGTTCTAAAAATAAAAACAAAGGACTTATGGCTTCTGCTGTTTCTTTTTTTAATTTTTCCAAAAAAATGAATTCGCTCCAGCCCGTAGGCGGGGGGAAGCTCAAGAAAAAAGTTTTAACCAAAATCTGGAATTGTTGCGCGAAGAAACTAAGCTCGCCCTGCGCGGAGCAGTGGAGGCTCGAAGAAAAAGTTTGAACCAAAACTTGAAAGCTCCGCCTGAGAAAACCTCGTTCGCTCCAGCCCGGAGGCTGGTGGGCCCAACAGGATTCGAACCTGTGACCTACCGGTTATGAGCCGGGGGCTCTACCAACTGAGCTATAGGCCCGTACCGCAATCAGCTTTCGATAAAACTGCGCAACTTCTTGCTACGGCTTGGATGGCGGAGTTTTCTCAGCGCCTTGGCTTCTATCTGACGAATTCTTTCACGCGTTACTGCAAAATCCTGCCCGACTTCTTCCAGAGTATGCTCCGAATCCATTCCAATCCCGAACCGTTTGCGCAAGACACGCTCTTCTCTCGAAGCCAGGGTTGAAAGGACAGCCAGGGTCTGCTCCTTAAGGTTTCTTTTGACTACCGAGTCGATGGGTGAGAGGACTTTTTTGTCTTCAATAAAGTCGCCAAGATGGCTGTTTTCTTCTTCACCAATCGGGGTTTCCAATGAGATCGGTTCCTTGGCAATTTTCAATACCTTGCGAACCTTGTCTACGGGGAGACTCATTTTGACGGCGATTTCATCAGGAGTCGGTTCCCTTCCCAGTTCCTGAACGAGATGCCGGGATACACGGATGAGTTTGTTGATCGTTTCGATCATATGAACCGGAATTCGGATGGTCCTCGCCTGGTCGGCAATGGCCCTTGTAATGGCCTGTCGAATCCACCAGGTTGCATAGGTTGAGAACTTGTAGCCGCGTTGATATTCGAATTTATCCACCGCTTTCATCAGGCCGATATTTCCTTCCTGGATGAGGTCGAGAAATTGAAGGCCCCGGCTGGTGTATTTTTTAGCGATACTGACCACCAGTCGCAGGTTCGCTTCTGCCAGTTCCCTCTTAGCGGTTTTTTCTTTCACGCGTCCACGTGCAATGGAGCGAACCGTTGCCAGTAAACTATCTTTGCTGGTGACGGTCTCTTTCTCAATTTTTTTGATTTTTCGACGACCGCCTTGGATCTGTTTCATGAAATTATCGTACTGGGCTCTGGTGACAACTTTACCTGTAGGCAGTTTTACGCTCTTTTGCTTGGCCCAGTTTTTTGCCAGCTTCTTCACACCGGCGAGGGACATGCGTAATTGCCTTTCGATATCTCGTTCGGTTTTTCCCGCTTCCCGATACTCGGCAGCAATTTCGTAGATTTTTTCGATGATTTCATCCATCACGTCGTTGGAAAGCCCGAGATTCGTGATCATTTTTTCCACGACTTTTTGTTGCTTGGTCGCCTGATCCGTGACCTTCGTCTGCATTTTTTCAGATAACTTCGCTCCTTCTAACCGCACACGAAGTTTCTCCAGTTTCTGGCATTCGGTTTTTAAAGACTTGACCCGCTTCTGCAGGTTTTTGATTTCCTTCTTCTCTGTGGCCTCTTTTCCTTCTTCAGGCTCCGTGGCTTGAATGATGTCGAAAATCCGCAATTCTCCTGTTTTAACTCTGTTTGTCAGGTCAACAAATTCACGAATGGTGACGCCACAATTTGCAACCGCACCGAGGACCTCGTTTTGACCGGCTTCAATCCGTTTGGCAATTTCCACTTCACCTTTTCGAGTTAGAAGGGAGATAGTTCCCATTTCACGGAGGTATAAACGAACCGGATCATCAATGGACACCGAGTCGGACTTCGCAATTTGTGCGTCTTCCTCGGAATCGTCTTTCTTATCCTCTTTTTCGGCAGCAATTTTTTCGCCTTTTAAGGAAGTATCAACAATGGCAATTTCGTTTTCACTGAAAAGGGCCATGAGGTCGTCAATCTGATCGGGCGTGACAACATCCGAAGGTAGAACATCGTTGACTTCTTCATAGGTCAGGTACCCTTTTTCCTTACCTTGTGAAACCAGTTGGTTGATTTCAGATACATGGGTCAATTTTTCCATTGTGGCCATTAGGACAATTTCTCCTTACGCTAAGCGGTTGTTGAACATATAACGCTGTTAATGGGTTAAAGCTAATTGCATTTCACGAAGCTGGTTTTGAAGTTCGCGCGACTTTTCAATCTGGCCGGCCATTTCAGCTTCGTTTCGTTGCTGTTTGATAATTTTTATTTTAGATTTGATGTGAATATTATTAAATTTGGTCACACAATCTGAAACAGTTCTTTCAGTGGAATCGAATTCCAAAGGATCGAGCCCGAACTCGGTCAAACAACTTCTGATTTCCGGGTCATCCGTCTGGTCGATGATTTTGTCTATTTCCAGATCTTCATCTTCATTGATCTTTTGCAAGCAGGTGGCTGCAATCGATTTCAGCGCCGGGTTGGAAAAGTCCTCCGGGTTGACTGCTTTTAAAACCCTTTGGGCGGTTTCCTTATCGGAAAGAATCAAGTGAACTAAATGCCTTTCCAGATTTAATGTTGAATTTGTCTGCGTTTCCCGAACATCCACCCTGGGCTGGTTTTGCAGGAAAGACTTCTTCAATTCCGTCAGAAACGAAGCATCATCAATTTTGGCTTTATGGGAGAAATACTCCAGCAAGCCATTCCTCTCTACTAAGTTGTGGACCTTGCCCACCATCGGCAATACCTTGTTTGCCATTTCCACCCTTTCTGTAGGCGAATTCCCGTCTTTTCCAGCCACAACGGTATCGATATAGGATTCCAAATACGGTTTTGCGGATTTAATTTTTTCCAGAAATTTTTCAGCCCCGTTTTCCTGAATGTAGGAATCCGGGTCCTGTGCCTCCGGCAGAAAAACGGTTTTGACCTGCAACCCTTTTTCGTGAAGGACCTCAAAACCCTTATCAGCCGCGGCTCGCCCGGCATTGTCCGAATCGAAAACCAGAACCACGGAACTGGCATAATTTCTTAACATCGCCGCCTGCTTGGGGGTCAAAGCCGTTCCGCAGGTGGCTACCGTGTTCAAAATCCCATATTGAGTGGCCCGCATCTGGTCGAGATAACCTTCCACAAGGATGGCTTCCCCCTCCTTGCGAATCGCCTGCTTGGCGATATCCATCCCAAACAGGGTCTGGCTTTTCTGGTAAAGCGGAGTTTCCGGCGAGTTCAGGTATTTCGGATTGTCTCCCTCGGCAATAGCCCGTCCGCCAAAGGCGATGACGCTGCCATGCATATCTTTTATCGGGAAGATCACCCGGCCTCGGAACCGGTCGTAGACATTCGATCCGTCCTCCTTTTCAATGACGAGACCCGACTGCATCACCGTCTTTTTGGAAAGGTTACCCATTTGCTGGAAATGGTTGATTAATCCTCTCCATCCGGGAGCCGCCCAGCCGATTTTATATTTTTCCAGAACCTCTCCCGTAAAGTGGCGGCCTTTCAGATAGTCCCGGGCCGTCAGTCCTGCTTCTGCATCGTTGAAAAGGGAATGGAAATAATCCGCAGCCAGCTCGTTGGTTTTTTTAAGAGCTTCCCGCTCCTTATATAGAGGATCATTCTGATAGTCCGTGTTGGGACGGGGAAGAGGGACACCCGCTCTCTCGGCGAATTGCCGGACCGTATCGATAAACGAAATGCTCTGGGTTTCCATGACGAACTTGAATACGTTGCCACCGGCCCCACAGCCGAAACAGTGGTAAATACGCTTTTCCGGGCTGACGGTGAACGAAGGCGTCTTTTCCGAATGGAACGGACAGAGGCCTTTGTAATTCTTGCCCACCTTTTTCAGCGCAACCGTTTGTGAAATCACTTCCACAATATCGGTTCGGTCTCTGACCTCATCAATCACATTGTCGGGGATGGAGTATTTCAATCTTTCAATGATCCATTCTGCATCTTAGATGCCAGATAATATTTCATCCTTCGATTTACCCTTTCAGGGCACGAAGATTAATGTTAAATATCACGAACTCAGGATGACCTGTCGCCCTGAGCCTGTCGAAGGGCAATATGTTAGTTTAAATATTCGCTCGCCAGTTCCTTGATCTGGGCATTGTCCGCCTTGCCCTTGAACTCGGGAACCAGGGTTTTCATGATCTTGCCAAAATCTTTCATACCTTCGGCACCGGTTTCTGCGATCACTTCCTGAATGCGTTTGCGTAAAACCTCTTCCGAAACCTGTTCCGGCAGATAGGTTTGTAAAATTTCCATTTCCTGAATTTCCTTGTCTTTCAATTCAGGACGGTCACCTTTTTCATAGAGGGCAGCCGCTTCTTTCCTTTTTTTAACTTCCTTGGTGACGAGGGCGAGAATCTCCTCTTCGGTCGCTTCCTTTTTAGAGTCGATTTCCTGGTTTTTTATTGCAGAAATAACACTACGGACGGTTCCGAGTTTCACGGAATCCTTGGACTTCATCGCCTCCTTCATGTCAGAAAGGAGTTTTTCCTTTAAACTCATAGGCTTATAACGTCAGGCAAAGGTGGAAATATAGGTACCCCTAGGGATTTTGTCAATACTTCCAGAGATTTTAATAATATTTGGGATTTGTCTGGAAAATCTAATAAATCCTTCTTTATCAGTTAGATAGGGCGGGCAATGGCCGGCGGGTTGTGAAGGATGATTTCAATTAAATTTCCAAAGCGAAGCATTATCTCACAAATTGACGATTAACGGAACTATTTATGGTGAATTTCTATTTTTAATCCTCAATGCCCCAAAAACGTGTGGAAGACTGCGCCGCCGCCAACACTGAAGTAAACGAACGCGCCGAACAGGTTCCATACAATTTCTTTCATGTCATCAAAACTCATCCCACACCTCCATTAATAATAAAGAAAAAGAAGGCGGCGGTTGTGATAAC
>JAYNIA010000007.1:0-2776 GCA_038108555.1 Nitrospinota bacterium
ATCAGGTTCAAAACCCAATCGGGAAAAAGCATGGTTGGCGAAAATTATGTTTCGATCAGGGTCCAGTTGGAAAATAAGTTCAGGTACCTTTTCAACAATAGAACGGTGGAGTTTTTCACTTTGAGCCAACTCTTTCTGTTTCTTAGCAAGCTCATTTTGAGTTTTTTTCAATTTAAGTTGGCTATTTGCTCTACAAATCACTTCCTCTTCCTTGAAAGGTTTTGTTATATAATCTATAGCACCTACCTGGAACCCTTTGACAACATTTTCTGAATCTGAGAGGGCTGTTAAGAAAATAACCGGGATATCTTTTGTTTGGTCGTTGCTTTTAAGAATTTCGCAAAATTGATATCCATCCATCTCCGGCATCAGGATATCCAAAAGAATCAGATCCGGTTTGTCTTTCTCAATAATCTCTTGTGCTAATTTTGCTCTGAGGGCGACAGAAATACTTAGTCCCTGATTTTTTAAAATGTGACCAAGCAAATCGATATTTGCAGGCGTATCATCTACAATTAAAACTTTCATCCCGGACAAATCATTCTCGTTTTGCTTAAACATATAAAAACCCAGAAAATTTCCGTATTGAATTATTATTCAAGAACAATTTTTATTTTAAAAGGGAAAATTGCCACAAAAAGGCAAAAATAAGGCTTCATTCACAATTTACCCCCTCATTTGTGGGGCTGGAAATACTAGTAAATGGGCTTAATTTATTGTTAGGGATAAAGTGTATTTCCCGGAAAAGTGGAGGAACATTCCATGAAACCCAAAAAAGTTTTACTTGTTGACGATGAAGTTGAATTCTGCAAACTCCTGAAAGATTTTCTAGAGTGTGAAGGGTACTTGGTAGATGTTGCTCACGATGCGGAAGAAGGTTTAGCAAAAGCTATCCAATTTGAACCCGAACTGGTTCTTTTGGATATTCGAATGCCAAATAAAGATGGGTTTTATTTTATGGACAATATTAAAGGCCTGAATGCAGTTCAAATTATCATTATTACCGCTATTCAAGATTCAAGCATAATGGAAAGATGCAGTCAGCTAGGAATTCGCCATTTTATTTTTAAACCTATTGACTTAATGGAAACTAAAGCCATCATTGAGGATACATTAAGAAGGGACTCCCTTATTCCCACCTAGGAAAAAGATTTTCAAAATGGGTATCTTGCTTTTTTCTGCCACCTCGGGATCTTAATTCCTGAATTAGTTTTTGTCAGCTCGCCCGCAAACAACATTTTCCGAACATCCGTTTCTATAAAGCCTGGCAGTTTTTTTCTTTGTATATTTTGCTGTTATCATTTCAAGGTATACCGATACGCCCCATTTAAAGGGCTCTACCAGGCATTCATATTTTGCCATAGGGAATCTATTTGCCCCTCCAATCCTGTACTACGACTCCTGGAATAAAGAAATTCTAGAAAATGTCAATTAAGTAGAAAGCAATTTTATTGAGAGAAAACTCTCTAATTTGGAGGTGGACAGATGAAAAACAAGTCACACAAGATTCTAGTAGTAATCCCTGACAAGCATTTGCGTGAATTGGTTGGAGAAGTAATTTCCATGTTAAAACACCAGCCAATCTTGATAAGTGATGGAGAGAAGGCTATTGCACAATATACAAATGACAATTCTATTGCCGTTGTATTAATCGACTGGGAAATGACAATGAAATTTTTCCCAGATTTTATTAAAAAAATGAAATCAATCTCTTCTTATCTTGGAAAGTTTGTATTGATTGATATGGAGTATGGTGAAATAAAAAGACATATAAATGCGGGTGATTTCTGTTGTTTCATGAAAAAACCTTTTCAACTTGAAAAATTTGAAAGCGGAATATTAGGTTGTATCGAAGAGTATGAATTATCCATAAAAAAGTGTGCTTGTCCCTAGCCTCAAACTTGTTCAAGAGGAGGAATTTTATACCTTATTAAACTTATATTTTAATTTGAACATTAAAATGCCACGGGAATACTGAGAACTGAGTAAACAAACAAATTTAAATTATTAAAAATTTATTTCATTCTCAAATTAACAGGAATAATTTAAATGGATTCCACATTTCTGCCAAATTAATGCAGATCTCTTATCAAAAGGAATGGGTTGCTTCAAAAAAAATGGTATTAGCATGGCAGGTCAGAATCATGAAAGATACCTTGGAAGCGGATATCCCAATGGTTTAGCCAAAGATGAAAATGAATATTTCGCAAGAATCTGCAAGGTAATGGATGTTTATGATGCTTTAACCACTCGCAGATCTTATAAAAAAGCACTTACCACTATGGATGCCTTTACCATAATGAAAAAAGAAATGCAGGGGCATTTTGATCCCAATATTCTTGACAAGTTTATATTAATAATGGGACTTGAAAACTGATCTACTATTTACCAATTTGGAGGAACTCATTTGCATTTTTTGGAAATTAATAAGTCCTCGAACCATCGAATCCCAGTTCCAACTGTCGCCATTCAACCCCCAAAGTATCTTTCGAATAACCCTTTAAAACCCAAAGATTGTGTTGGCATACCCGTTATACCTTTGCGGGACACGGGATCTTAGACCAAATATAACGCTGACATAACCTCAACTCTTATATTGCATCAATTCGATTTCATATTTATCCGGGTCTTCGGTAAAAATAAATTTGGTTCCATTTGAAGACTCTATCGGTCCCTCGGTGATGGGAATTTTTGCAGCATTGAGTTTTTCAATACAGGTTTCCAGATCATCCACCTGAAACGCCAGGTGGACCAGGTCTTCCGGCACATGAACATT
>JAYNIA010000007.1:2876-15802 GCA_038108555.1 Nitrospinota bacterium
TCGATATCGATCACTTCATATTGTTTTCGGAATGTTTCTGTCAGTTCACTTACGATTTCAAACTTCTTGTCATCGGGACAGTCGATTCGAATTTCAGGTGTATAAGCGGTTTCAGGAAGGTCGGTGAGCATTTCAGACACCTTTTGGTTCGACTCTGCCACAATCTGCAAAACCCGACAGGCGGCAAAGATGGCATCATCAAAGCCGTAATAATTATCTGCAAAACAAATATGACCGCTCATTTCACCTGCCAATAGTGCGTTGGTCTCTTTCATTTTCTTTTTGATCAATGAGTGTCCTGCTGCTGCCATTACGGGTACCCCTCCATGCTTTTCAATATCCATATAGAGGTTTTGCGAACATTTGACTTCCCCAACAATCGTGGCACCGGGATTTCTGGAAAGAATGTCGCGGGCAAACAGGGTGAGAAGCTGGTCGCCCCAAAGAATATTTCCCTTATCATCCACGACGCCGATTCGGTCTGCATCTCCATCGAACCCTAGGCCAAGCTCCGCGTTTTCCGAACGCACTTTTTCGATCAGATGGGTCAGGTTTTTTTCAACTGTGGGATCGGGGTGGTGATTGGGAAAGGTTCCATCCGGTTCACTGAAAAGCTCAATGGGGTCTTGTCCCAACTTTTTTAATAAATCCGGGCCTACAATTCCAAAACAACCGTTACCTCCATCCACTACCATTTTAATTTTCCGGGTTATTTTTAAAATGGAACATATCTTTTCCATATAATGTTCCAACACAGGTTCTTCGCGTGTGGTTCCCGAACCCGTTTCAAAATCATTTTCCAAAATCAAATTTTTCAACTCCTGAACCTTTTGTCCGTACAAACTATGAGTCCCCTGGCTGATTTTGAATCCATTAAACTCAGGCGGATTATGACTTCCCGTTATCATGATTCCCCCGTCCGCCTTGAAATGGTGGAGGGAAAAATACGTGACAGGTGTGGGCACCATACCAATATCGATGACATCGAAACCGGTGGAATTGAGCGCCTTGGAAAGGATGTCGCGAAACTCCACGGAACTGGATCGCACATCCCGACCCAGGATCATGGTTTTTCCACCGCCTCGTTTAATATAGGTACCAATAGCCTTCCCAATACTGGTTACAGTTTCCGGAGTGAGGTCTTTGCCAACAATGCCGCGGATGTCGTATTCCCTGAAAATTTGTGGATTGATAGAAGATGTCATAGTGTCAATTCGAAAAGGTTAAAGAGTAAGGATAGAAGTATAAAATCCGGATTTAACTGACGGAATAAATTAAGGGAGCCCTTTTATCAAGATGCATCATCGATGTTTTGATCTTCAGTGTCTTCCGTTACTTCCGATTCATCGGGTTTTTTAATCAGCGTACTGGTAACTTTAAAAGTTTCCCCGTCTCGAAACACCGTTAGCTGAATTTCCTGACCCGGTAACAATGCCAGTAATTTGCGGCGGAACACAACAAAATTGTCAATGGGCTCATGATTGAATTCGACCAGAATATCCTTTGCCTTCAAGCCGGAACTTTCGGCCGGACTTCCTTTTGTAACTTCCTTGACTAATAATCCACCCGAGCCAAAATAACTCAGATCTGCAGCCTCATCAATGGAAACCGGAACCGCACTGGCACCCAGCCAACCCCGCTCTGTTTCACCGACAATCAACATTCCCATGACTTCTTTCACGGTGTTAATGGGAATTGCAAAACCTATCAATTGAGCCTGCTGTATTATTGCGGTATTGATTCCCACCACTTCTCCATGAATGTTTATCAAAGGCCCCCCACTGCTTCCCGGATTGATCGCCGAATCCGTCTGCAAAAAATTTACGAATTGGTCTTTGGCACTTGGAGAAACTCTTTCTTTTGCACTGATTAAACCTGAAGTCACCGAATGTTGAAATCCCAAAGGATTCCCCATTGCCAGAACAACTTCCCCCATCCGCAGAGCATCCGAATCGCCAAACGGCAGGACCGTTGGAGAAAAATCCGGATCGATTTTTATCAACGCGGTATCAGACAAGCGGTCTAGACCAATGATGCGTGCAGGATATTCTTTTTGTTCCTCGGAAAGTACAACTCGAATATCAAGAGCATTGGAAATTACATGGGCATTTGTGAGAATGTATCCCTGCTCATTGACCAGGAATCCGGAACCCAGGCTGAGCCCTTTTGAATTGAAGGGAACGGGAACCTGAAAAGGAACAAAATCTAAAATGCTGGACACAATGGGAATATTGAAGGGCAGTAAGTTTTTCGGATCGAACCCAATATTCGCGTCTTTCTCTTCCAACCTTACCGTATAAATATTGACCACAGCAGATTTTACTGATTCTGTAATTCTAGCGTAGGTCTGATTGTCTATTATAACCGGTTCCCTCTCTGCACTCTTTTCAACATCATCCAGTTTCGTCCAGAAATTTTTCAGGTCGATATCTTCTATGGAAATATCTTTAAACCGCTTGTCGAAAATGGGTGCTTCTTTATCGACCAGTACCTTTGTCGATTGTTTAGCTGACTGGGAAACAGAGCAGGCCTGGATTATAAAACACAGTCCTAAAAGAAAAAAAAGATACGATTTAAAAATAAAATGCGGCAAGTTTTTATAGAGGGTTAGAAAAGTAGGCATTAAAAAGGATTCCTTGTTAAGCCACCATCAACTGAAAAATTCGTGGCAGTAATCCATGAAGATTGTTCAGAGGCAAGAAAAAGGGTAATCCCGGTGACATCTTCAGGAATCCCCATCCGTTTTAAGGGAATATTTTTACCCGTCTGTTCCATTATATTATTTTTTGCCTGGTCAAAAGACTGATCCCCTTCCTGGGCATTGGCTTCCAGTTCCCAAGAGCGACTCCATACCGGCCCGGGGGAAACGGAGTTCACACAAATTCCGTCTTCGGCAAGAGTTTGTGCCAGCGAAACAGTCAGGTTTGAAAGTCCTGCCTTCATCGCACTGTAATGGGGAAAAATCTCCTGTGGATGAGAAGCGGCAATCGATGAAATATTTATTATCCTCGGACAAGAGGATTTACGCAATGAAGGGATACTCAACCGGCACAAGCGAACGGCCGGCATTAAATTCAGTTGAAAGGAATTTTCCCAGTCCTCATCTGAAACATCCAGAAAGTTTGCCAGTTTTAAAACCGCACCGACATTATTTACGAGAACATCGACTCCGCCGAAGGTTTCCTGAACTTTGTCAAAAAAAGCACCAACCCCTTCGGCTTTGGATAGGTCGGCTGGAAAAAAAACATGGCCCGATCCTTCAATCTCACTTGCAAGAGACTCCAAACGTTCGGCACCCCGGGAGCAACCTGCTACTTGTGCGCCCTCTTTTGCAAATGCCAGGGCCAGTGCCCGGCCAATACCATCTGCCGCACCGGTCACGATAACTTTTCGGTTTTTCAAAGAGGACAATTTGAGTGAGCCCTTAAGACTTTAGACCTTTAATAAAGAGGAACTGAAGAGTCTATCTTTTCTGACCATTCGTTAATTCCGCCCCGCATGCTCTTCAGGTTTTTATAGCCCATTTCCTGGAGTATCTTGGCTGCTTTCAGCGAACGAACCCCACCCTTACAATGAATAATAATTTCTTCATCAGGCTTAAGTCCATTGAGCTTGGATGGGTCTCTGGCCTCTATGTCTCCCAGTGGAATCAGAATCGCTCCGCCAATTTTACAAATGTCATACTCGGAGGGTTCGCGCACATCCACCAGTCTGAAGGCCTGCTTGTTGTCCATCATCTGCTTGACCTGCTCGACTCCGATTTCCATTTCATCGTCTTCCTTCGATTCCTCGACAGGAAGGATTCCACAGAACTCTTCATAGTCGATCAATTCCTTAATGGTTGGGTTATCTCCACAAATAGGACAATTTTTATCCTTTTTGAGTTTCATTTCCCGGAACTTCATGCCAAGAGCATCGAACAAAAGCAAACGGCCCACCAGAGTTTCACCCTGTCCCAAAATAATTTTCACCGCTTCATTGGCCTGAATGAGACCCACGATGCCAGGAAGAATTCCCAGCACTCCCCCTTCGGCACAACTGGGCACCAGACCGGGTGGAGGCGGTTCGGGATACAAACACCGGTAGCAAGGGCCCTGGTTCGAATCAAATACCGAGGCCTGTCCCTCAAATCTTAAAATACATCCATAGATGTAAGGTTTGTTCAACAACACACAGGCGTCACTTGCCAGATAGCGAGTCGGGAAGTTATCCGTGCCATCGATGATGATGTCGTAGTCCTTGAAAATATCCATCACATTTTCGGACGACAATCTCACATTATATGTTTTCACATCAATGCTTGAGTTCAGGTCCGCAATTCGGTCTTTTGCAGAATCCACCTTGAGTTTTCCAACCGTTGACTCACCGTGGGCCACCTGCCTTTGCAGGTTACTGAAGTCCACCACATCGAAATCGATCAAACCCAAAGTTCCGACACCGGCAGCGGCCAGGTAGAGTGCCAGGGGAGAACCCAGACCTCCCGTTCCGATCAACAGAACCTTTGCATTACAAATTTTTTCCTGTCCTTCAACCCCTACTTCCGGCAATAACAAATGACGGCTGTAGCGGTTGATTTGATCTGTAGTCAAAGCCATAACTGATTTCCTGTCAAAAACGATTATATTTTCATCTATAGTAGATAAGATTCCATTTTATCAAAAAAGATTCATCAGCACCATAGACAGGAATAACTACTGAAAAGCCTTGAATGCGGCCTCAAGTCCGGGGATGGCTCCTTCGATGACGGAGTCGGGAAGGCAATAAGAAATCCGGAAATAACCGGGGGAACCGAATCCACGGCCCGGCACGACCAGCACCTTGTGTTCCGCAAGTTTTTTCACGAACTCCACCTCATCTTTTATGGGAGCCTTGGGAAAGAAATAAAATGCCCCCTGGGGTTTGACCACGTCATACCCAATACGGCTTAATTCACCATATAAAAAATCTCGTTTTTTCCGATATTGTTCCACATCGACCGTAACTCCCTGAACGTTTTTTACCACACGTTGAATCAGAGCCGGCGCATTCACAAACCCCAATACCCGGTTTGAAAAAATCAATCCTGCCATTATGTTGTCGGCATCCTCACATTCGGGATGAACCGCGACATAACCTATTCTTTCTCCGGGAAGGGCGATGTCTTTCGAATGTGAAGTGATGTAAATACTGTTTTCATAAAACTCAAGAACACTTGCAGCCTCAACACCATCAAATGTAATTTTTTGATAAGGATCATCAGAAATTAAATAGACAGGTTTGCCAGTTTTATTTGAATGCTCTTTCAAAGTTTCGGCCAATTGCTTCAATTGTTCCCTCGAATAAACCACTCCTGTGGGATTGTTGGGAGAATTGATGATCACCGCCTTGGTTTTATCGTTAAGGGCTTTCTTCAAGGCATCAAAATTGAGGGTGAAATCCGTATTCGTATTTACCGAAACCGCCTTCCCACCGTGATTATCTGCATAAAAAATATACTCAACGAAAAAAGGAGCAAACGTAATTACTTCATCCCCGGCATCGAGCAGAGTTTTCAAGGTGATGTTCAACCCTCCAGCCGCACCACAAACCATCACAAGGTCATTTGCGGAAACTGTTACCTGGGTTTCTGTCGAAAGGGTTTTGGCAATGGCTTCGCGAACATCCTGAAATCCTGCATTGGGCATGTAGCGATGAAGCCCCTTAGTCTGGTCACTGGCAGCCTGCACCAGGGCCTTTTGAACTTCTTCAGGGGGTTCAATGACTGGGTTTCCCAGAGAAAGATCAAAGACGTTATCTTCTCCAAATTCTTTTTTGAGCCGAATTCCCTCTTCAAACATCTTCCTGATCCAGGAAGATTTTTCCATAAACCCGCTCACTTTTTCTGAAATGGCCATTGCAATTTCCCTGATTTTTTTAATCCATCAAAAAATTTTTAAAATAAACTTCCCATCCTTATCACAATCTGCGGTAAGGTTCAACGACAGCACACTTATTATTTAAGATACTTTCACAATGTCAATCATCCAATTCATTGATGTTTACAAATCCTATCAAAGCGGAGCTAATACCGTTGCCGCTTTGCAGCGGGTAAACCTAAACTTCGAGGCCGGAGACTTTGTAACCATCATGGGTCCCAGTGGCGGAGGCAAAACCACCTTGCTCAATTTACTGGCAGGATTGGATTTGCCAGATCGAGGTGAAATATTTTTACAGGGGCGAAAAGTTTCTGATCTCTCAGACCACGACCTGACCCTGTTGAGGAGAAAAGAAATTGGTTTTGTTTTCCAGTTTTTTAATTTGATGCCAACCCTGACCCTTCAGGAAAATGTGGAGCTGCCCCTCCTCCTTGCTCATTCCTCTAAAACCCAGGGCAGCCACGTACAAACACTTTTAGAATATGTTGGACTCTGGGATCGTGCAGAATCGTTTCCCGCAGAACTTTCCGGAGGCGAAATGCAGCGCGTTGCCATTGCCCGGGCACTGGTGCATCAACCGGTGATTTTACTGGCAGATGAGCCCACAGGAAATCTGGACTCGGAAAACGGGCAGAAAATAATTGAGCTGATGAAACGTGCCGCAGCCGATTTCAATACCACTGTCGTTCTTGTTACCCATAACCCGCAAATTGCGGAATGTGGCAATCGGCATCTGGAAATCCGCGATGGCAAACTGACGCAAATCTGACCGTGAGCTTTCTTTATTATTTTAAAGATCTATTCAATGCGCTGATCCTGCGTCCTTTGATTCGAGATCCCTTTCGAACTCTCATCACTATCCTGGGAGTTGCCGTTGGGGTCGCTGTATTTTTGAGCATCCGCCTGGCAAATCACCAAACCATGATGTCATTTACCGAAAGTGTTGACCTGGTTCTCGGTCGGGCGGACGCCGTCATCCGAGCCGAAGGGATAGACTTTGACGAAAATTATTTTGAAAAACTTCACTCCCTGCGAAAAGAAATAAAAGCTTATCCCGTCATCGAGGGTTACGGCCTTGAAACTACCAGCGGGGAGGTTGTGGAAATCATCGGCACGGACCTGTTGCAGGACAGCGGCATTCGCGATTTTTCCCTGAAAACCACGGAAAAAGATTTAAAAGGGTTGTTGCCTCTCATCATGGATCCCACAGGCGTCATCCTTCCTGAAAAATTCATACCCGGTGTGGAGTTTGATGTAAAAAGCACCCTCACTTTTCTTATCAAGGGAAAAGAGAAAAAGCTTAAAGTCAATGCGGTGCTGGAAAACAAGGGAATTGGCAAGGCACTCAATGGGAATTTTGCATTGATGGATATCGCCGCAGCCCAAAATATTTTTGAAAAATACGGAAGATTGGACCGAATCGACATCCAGTTTCTGCAAAAAACAAAGTTTGAAGAGATGCAGAAAAAAATTTCCGCCCTGCTGCCGGACCATCTTCAAGTGGAACGGCCACAGCGTAAGAATCAGCAGGTCGAAAAAATGCTGCAGGCCTTTCAATACAATCTAACCGCTCTCAGTTTTGTAGCCCTTCTTGTAGCTCTTTACCTCATCTACAACATGATTGCTCTGTCGGTGGTAAGACGCCGTGTTGAAATAGGAACATTAAGGGCGCTTGGCGCTACTCCTACGCTGGTCGCATTGATATTTTTCCTTGAAGCCGGTGTCATCGGTGCTATTGGTTCTTTTCTGGGAATCGGTTTGGGATATTATTTCGCCCAGTTTTCACTCGATGCCATTTCCCTAACGGTCAACAACCTGTACGCACCCAGTTATGTGACTGAAATAGATTTCCACTGGCATGAAATGGGACCTTATTTTATTTTAGGTGTCATTCTTTCATTTATTTCTGCTCTTATTCCCGCATGGGATGCCGCAACTACCCCACCCACTTCCGTGATGCGACGTGGGGGCTACGACCTCAAACTCTTCAGAGGAAGCAAACAGTTAAACGTTTCCGCAGGACTGGTTTTTGTTCTAGCCGGGTTTTGTTCGCAGCTTCCTCCCATCAAACAGTTTCCTTACTTTGGATTCTTTTCTGTTTTTCTGATAATTCTGGGATTGTCCATGCTTTCCCCGGCGGCTTTGCTCTGGACTCGGGATCGTTTCCATCATTTTTTTAAAAATATGTTGGGAGGAGAAGGCCTATTAGCCTGCATGAACCTTTCACAAAACGTGGGTAGAAATGCCCTTGCTGTTTCCTCCCTTGCCATTGCCTTCATGATGGTAATCAGCATGTCCATTATGGTTCACAGTTTTAGACAAACGGTGATTGTATGGATCGATCAAACTTTAAAGGCCGATTTATTTGTGCGAGTCGCAGGGGGACGCGATATCGACTACCAGCACACCCTGCCTTCGGACCAGGTTGAAAAACTAAAGAAGGTGGACGGCATAGCCGCGATCGATCAATTTCGAGCCATCGATATCACCTATAACGATCTTCCCGCAGTCCTCGCAACCGGTGACTTTTCAGTTCTTTCCCAATTCGGAAACCTTGTCATAAAAACCGGCCCCTCTGCACAGGAGTTGGACAACATTATGGTCGGTCATAACCACGCGATAGTTTCTGAAGCCTTTTCTTTAAAGCACAATGTTCAGGTCGGTGACATTATAAATTTAAAAACACCCAACGGACCTGCGAACCTGGAAATTGCAGCAATATATTTCGACTATTCACGAGAACGGGGCTACATCATTCTCGACCGCACCACATTTTTGAAATACTATCAGGAAGAACCTATCAACAGTTTTGTGATTTACTTGAATGACAAATCAAAACTGAATAGTGTCCGCAAAGAAATTTTAAGAAGCCTCAATGAACACAAGTTGATCATACGATCAAACTCCGAACTCAAGAAACAGGTCCTCGAAGTTTTCGATAAAACCTTTGCCATCACCTACTCCCTCGAAATAATTGCTATTATTGTAGCCGTACTCGGACTGTTCAACACCCTGGTGTCTCTTATTTTGGAACGGAAAAGGGAGATCGGAATTCTAAGATTCATCGGTGCATTCACACGTCAGGTCAAACGCATGATATTAATTGAAGCAGGAATTCTGGGAATGATTGGTTCTGCGATGGGCTTAATGGCGGGTATTGTCGTATCTTATATTTTAATTTTCGTAATAAATAAACAATCGTTTGGCTGGACGATCCAGATCCATTTTCCCTATTTTTATATTTTCCTCCTGGTTGCCTTTTCCTGGGGGATATCCGTTGTTGCCGGGCTCTATCCCGCCCGCCTAGCGCAACAATTAAACCCCAAAGAAGCGGTCCGGGTTGAATAAAAAAAGAATTATCCCTGAATTGAAGCTTTTAAATCTACCAATCTCAATTCCAGCTTTTCCCGACCATTCCATGAATTGAGGTGGAGCTCATAGGCAATATCAAATTCTTCATTGGCAATATCCAACGATTCCAATAGGGAGGCGAAGTTGAAAGCTACCACCTCTATCTGCCCGACCCCTTGAACCGCGCGAAACCGAGCATGATTTTTTTCCCTGCCAATAAATTTCAATTCTTTTATTTTTATTTTATTGGAACGAAAGGAGGGGACGGGGTTTTCTGCTCCAAAAGGTTCCAGCAAGGAAACACTTTTATAAAAAGGAAAATCTATTTGTGAAATTTCCAGGATGGTATCAATCCTCACTTCGGGAATTAAATCCTCTTCCTGCAAAAATTGATTCCCCACTTCGTTCATGGCATTTCGAAAGCTCTCTATTTTATCTTCCGAAATGCTTAGTCCTGCGGCATAGGCATGTCCACCAAACTGGATCAAATGCGAAGAACAATGGGTAAATGCTTTAAACAAATTAAACTTGGGTATGCTTCGACCTGAACCTTTCCCGACTCCTTCTTCCAGGGCAATTAAAACTGTAGGGCGGTGGTATTTGTCGACGATCTTTGATGCCGCGATGCCAATGACTCCAGGATGAAAAATTTCCGAAGCCAGCACAATCACTCTTTCATTTTCAAGATCGCATTCGTTATGGATTAACGACTCGGCTTCCAGGAAAGTTTCCTCCTGAATTTCTTTTCTTTCCTTGTTCGTATTCTCAAGTTCGCTCGCCATGGCTTTTGCCGCTGACAAGTCTGTTGCCGTCAAGAGATGCAATCCATTATCCGCTTTACCCAACCGCCCCGCTGCATTGAGCCGCGGCCCCAAACCGAATCCCACCGAGCGGGCATCCACGTTTCCAACAATCCCCGCAGCTTCCTTTAACGCAACCAGTCCGGGTTTGGCAGATGTGGATAATACATCCAAACCATGCCGGGTTAGAATATGATTTTCTCCCGTTAAAGGAGCAACATCGGCAATGGTTCCCAAGGCGAAAAGATCGAGGTGTCGTTTCAGATTAGGAAGGTTTTCTTTTTTTATTCCTGCCGAATGAAGTCCGTTTCGGATTGCAATCGCTAGTTTAAAAGCGAGCCCCACCCCACTTAAAAACCGGAAGGGATAACTGCATTCTTCACGATGCGGGTTCAGCACAGCCACCGCAGGAGGCAATCCCTCCTCCCCCACCTGATGGTGATCGGTGACTATCACATCCAGGCCCAGTTCATTTGCCAGGGCTACCTCTTTCACACCTGTGATACCGCAGTCAGCGGTAATCATCAGGCGGGCACCCCGCTTGTAAATCTTGTGAATGGCATCCTCGTTTAGTCCATAGCCTTCCGCCTGCCTCTCTGGGAGGTAGGCATCCACCGAACAATTGAGATCGCGAAAAAAATGGGTTAAAAATGCCGCCGAGGTCACGCCATCAACATCGTAATCACAAAAAACGATAATCGACTCTTTTTGATTTATTGCGCGAATCACACGATCCACGGCCTGGTCCATTCCTTCCATCAGGAAGGGATCGTGCAACAAAGACAGATCAGCCTGTAAAAAAATCCTGGCCTCTTCCGCCGTTGAGATTCCGCGGTTCAACAAAAGCACCGCCACCGCCTGGGGAACATCCAACTCTTTTGCCAGGCCCAGGGCCTGTTCAGGTGCTACCTCGGTGAGACACCATTTTTTTTTCAGAAAAGAAAGCATCAATTAATTACCGGTTGATGTGCTCTGAAACCCCTTTAAAGGTTATGCGATGGATGGGACAAGGCCCGTGTTCTTGTATTAAAGTCCGATGAAGCTTTGTCCCATATCCCTTGTGGCGATCAAATCCATACTGGGGATAGATTTTATGGTAGTCATCCATTATCCGATCACGGGTTACTTTCGCAAGAACGGATGCCGCAGCAATGGAGAAACTATTGGAATCACCTTTTACTATGGGCCATTGTTCCAGGGCAGACTCTATTTTTTGATTTCCGTCAATAAGTAAAAGGTCTGGTTGCGGATTCAACTGGTCCACCGCCTTTTTCATGGCTAACCGTGCCGCCTGTAAAATATTGATTTCATCAATCACGTCACGATCTACATCCGCCACCCCAAAAGCAATAGCCTTTTCCTTAATTATCGGAAACAACTCTTCGCGTTTTTTTACGGACAGTTTTTTGGAATCATCCAGGCCAGCAATATTTATATGGGATGGGAATATGACAGCAGCCGCAACGACCGGACCTGCAAGAGGCCCACGACCTGCCTCATCCACCCCTGCAATGGTTCCATACCCTTTTACCCGACCCTGCGTTTCATATTTGAACAGATCCATTGCTGAAGCATAATGTATCCCCTTACCGTACGCAACCCATCCCTAAAGGTTGGGTTGAATTACAAAAAAGAGGCTTTTATAATTAAGCTATGCTTAAACATTTAATTTTTATATTGATTTCTGTTCTTATCATTTCGGCCTGTGCCACCACCCCGGTCTCAAATCGATCTGCTTTTATTCTCATTCCCGAGTCACAGGAAATTTCCCTGGGGAAACAGTCCTACAACGAAATATTAAAAAAAGAAAAGGTATCGGAAAACGAAGATTTAAATAAAATTGTACAAAGAGTGGGCAAACGGATTATTGCCGTCAGCGATATGCCAAAGTTGGATTGGGAAATCAAACTCATAGAGTCGGACCAAAAAAATGCATTCGCTTTACCAGGAGGCAAAATTGCTATTTATACCGGGATTCTCCCTGTCGCCAAAAACGAAGCGGGGCTTGCCACCGTCATGAGCCATGAAATTGCTCATGTTATCGCACGTCATGGTGCGCAAAGAATGTCTCAACAAATATTATTGCAGGGAGGAATGCTGGCAGCGGGCCTTAGTATGAATGACAGCAAATATAGGAATTTAATTCTTTCTGCCATGGGAGTTGGAGTCCTTTACGGCTTCACCCTGCCATTCAGCCGATCCCACGAAAGTGAAGCCGACCAGATTGGATTGATCTATATGGCTAAGGCAGGTTACGACCCGAATGAAGCCATTAATTTCTGGCAAAGGTTCAGCCAGATTAAAGGAAATAATGGCCCGCCGGAATGGGCATCGACCCACCCCGCAGACACAACACGTATGCAAGGGTTAAGAGGTTTCCTGGGCCGGGCAAACTATTCTTACAGAAATTTAAAAGTAAAATACGGACTCGGAGAGACTTTTGACCTGGCTCCAACAAACAAAACTCCCGAAAAGCCGCAGGCTATACCGGGAGTTTCTGTTGAAACCATGAGTTCCCAAAATGGGAAATAAATTTTCAATTCAAGACAAACCAGCGGAAGGAATAAGCATTAAAAATTTTTCCCTCCTGGTTTGGAGCCCACTCTGATCAGGAAGACGATGCTTTTGCAGCTTTAGCCGCTTTGGCCTTTTTACCCCGTTTGGGTGTCTTCTTGGCTTTTGAAGTGGGTCGGACAGGCTTAAGCTCTTTCAACCTAGCGGCCTTGCCACGCAGTTCTCTCAGATAATACAACTTCGCCTGACGAACTTTGGCACGTTTGACGATTTCAATTTTTTCAACACGGGGAGAATGAAATGGAAATATGCGTTCGACACCAATCCCAAAGGAAATTTTCCTTACCGTCAGAGTCTTTCGCGCTCC
>JAYNIA010000007.1:15902-69737 GCA_038108555.1 Nitrospinota bacterium
ACCAGATTTTTTTCCAACCCCCATCCTGTTCCAAAAACCAGAAGATTGGGGTCTCCCTGTTTCAATTCTTTCTTTAGCGCCTCATAGCCAATGCTTTGAGGAGCTTTTTTTGCTCCCGTTACAATGATTCGAGGTTTTTTACCACTTTCTTCGGTAATTTCTTCAACGGCATCGCTGAGACTGTTTTTAACCACTGTTTTCAGCAATGCTTCCTTCCGGGTTGGATTATATTCCGCTCCAAATCCGGTCTGCCAGTGTCCGATCAATCTTTCCACCAGCTCTTGCTGCGTTTTCAGGGGTGTGATCACATAAAATGTTCCTACCCCAAAAGTTCTGCAAGCTCTCGAAATATCGTGAACATCCAACGTGGTTACTGATGAAACAATCACTTCCCCGGCTTTGTTATAAACCGGGAAATGGACCAAAGCCAGGTGAATGTTCGAATTCGATACTTCGTCGACCTGTTTCAAAACTATCTTTTCTAATTCGACCGTTTATTTTTTTCCAAAAGATCAGGACGAACGCTTTCTGTTTTTTTCAATGCCTCTGCTTTTTGCCAGGCACGAATTTTTTTGGGATCTCCCGACACCAAAACTTCCGGAACCTTGAACCCCTTATAATCCCTGGGCCGGGTATATTGGGGATATTCCAGAATTCCATCCGAGAATGATTCTTCAACAATGGAATCGGAATCTCCAAGGACACCTGGTAATAACCGGGACACCGCTTCCACCAAAACCATGGCCGGAATTTCGCCACCTGTCAAAATGTAATCGCCAATGGAAATTTCTTCATCGGCAAAATGCAATCGAACCCGTTCATCAATTCCTTCATATCGACCGCAAATCAATATCAAACTTTCTTCCCGGGAAAGCTCGCGGGCTTTACCCTGATCGAAGGGTTGACCTCCGGGCGAAAGCAAGATGGTTCTGGCATTGGGAACCTCTTTCTTTATGGCCTCCAAAGCCCTAGCAATGGGTTCTACATTCATTACCATACCCACGCCACCACCGAATGGGGTGTCATCTACCTTCCGGTGTTTATTCAGCGTATAGTCACGCAGGTCGTGGACTCGAATATCCAGTAAACCTTTGTCGCGAGCACGCTCAATTATGCTGTCGCCAAAAGGGGACTCAAACATCCCCGGAAAAATGCTAACAATGTCAAACCGGAGTGTCCTCAAACAATCCCTCGACGCAATGAAAAAAAAGTTTACCCTGTTCGAGGTCGATGGTGTGGACCACTGAGTCGATCATGGGAATCAGCCATTCTTTACCTTCGTCTCGGGCGACATAAACATCGTTGCTTCCGGTTGCTATCACCTCTTCCACGACACCATAATATTTTCCAGCATCGTCATACGCCTGTAGGCCTTCTATTTCGAAGCGGTAATACTCGCCTTCGGGCAGAGGTTCAAAGTCTTCCCTGGCAACCAGAATTTCCTGTTTCGTAAATTTTTTCGCCTCATCAACGTTGTTAATTCCCTCGAATTTAACAATGTAGGGAGACTTTGCACCCCGAACGGATTCAATCTTTAACAGGTTGTCACCCAATCTAACTTGTTGAACCCCTTGAAGAGTTACATCGTCCTGATCGAAGGGGTAATATTTTAACTCCCCCTTCAAACCATGAACTCGGGTGACTCTTCCTACTGGAATCCAATCCATTTCACTCAATAATTTCAAGCACGGCCCGTTGTTTTAACTTGGTTGCCGTTGCATTCAAAATGGTACGGATCGCGTGGGCTGTTTTTCCCTGTTTTCCAATTACTTTTCCCAGATCTTCTTTTGCCACCCTAAGCTCCAGGACGGTTGTTTTGTCACCTTTTATTTCTTCAACTTCAACTTCATCGGGTTTATCTACCAGCGACTGGGCTATCATCAATATGAGTTCTTTCATGCCACTCTCCTTTGCTTACGAAAAACATCTCCCAAGAATGAGTGTTTAACGAACCAAAACTAATTACCCGCTTTTGCGAATTGTGGTTTTGTGCAACAAGAGAATTAGAACTAGCTTTAACCTAATATCCAAACATTGGGACCAGGGTAAAAGAAGAACTACAACAACATGAATTTAAACCTTTTAATTAGCTTTATAAATTACTGTTTTTTCTGACGAAGTGATTTCACTACTACGCACCGACCCCGGCCTTTTTGAAGAGAGAATCGACAGTTTTGCTGGGTTTTGCACCTTTCTTAATCCAGGCAACCGCCTTTTCTGCATCAACATTACAACCGTTTTCTTTCAACATTGGATCATATGTTCCCAGGATTTCCAAGAACCGACCATCCCTGGGCATTCTGGAGTCTGCTGCCACAATTCGGTAAAACGGTTTCTTTTTTGCTCCTCGTCGAGTTAATCTGATTACAACTGCCAATTTTTTCTCCTTATTAGTTAAATATGCTCTCCCGGAATGGGAAAAACTAGTAAAAATAATAATTACCCAAGAATCAAATACTTATCAACGGCCTAAGAACCCTCCGCCGCCCATTAAACTTCCGAAATTGAGCCCGCCTCCACGTGAAACTTTTTTCATCATCTTCTGCATCTGGGCAAATTGTTTTAAAAGTTTATTGATGTCATTCACCCGGGTTCCGCTTCCTTGAGCAATCCTGCGTTTGCGACTTGCATTGATGATATTGTGTTTCGCCCTTTCCCTGGGTGTCATCGAATTGATGATGGCTTCAATCTGCACAAAAGCTTTATTGTCGACTTTCAACCCTTTCAATTTTCCAGCACCGGGAATCATACCCAGCAACTGTTCCATCGAGCCCATCTTCTGAATCTGCTTTAACTGATCGCGGAAATCTTCCAGGGTAAAGGCATTGGCCTTGAACTTTTTCTGTAACTCTTCCTGTTCTTCCCTTTCAAAGTTTTCTTCCGCCTTCTCCACCAGCGACATGACGTCGCCCATGCCAAGGATTCGGGAAACAATCCGGTCCGGATGAAAAGGTTCAAGTGCATCCAGCTTTTCACCCATACCCACAAAGCGTATGGGTTTTCCGGTGATGGATTTAATGGAGAGCGCTGCACCGCCTCGGGCGTCACCATCCATCTTGGTTAAAACAACACCATCGATTCCAACCGCATCGTTAAACGTTTTTGCGATTTCCGCCGACTGCTGGCCCATCATCGCATCGGCAACGAACAACACTTCATGCGGTTGCACCGTTTCCTTGATGCGTTTGAGTTCATCCATCAGGTCTTCATCCACCTGCTGGCGTCCAGCAGTGTCAATAATGACCACCTGACTCATTTTGTTAGTCGCGTCATCCAGCGCTTTTTTACAAATGGCAACCGGATCTTTTTCATCGCCGCCTTCAAAAACCGTAATGCCCAGATCCCTACCCAGAACATGCAATTGCTCTATCGCTGCGGGACGATAAACATCCGCCGGGACCAGAAGACAGGTTTTACCTTTTTCTTTAAACCGTTTCGCCAGTTTACCCACCGTGGTGGTTTTACCCGAGCCCTGCAGGCCCGCCATCAAAATTATGGTGGGCGGTTTCGAGGCAAACTGGATGTCCTTAAATTCATCACCGATTAAAACTGTCAACTCGTCATTGACAATTTTCACCATCTGATGACCCGGTGTCAGACTTTTTAATACTTCCTGACCGATAGATTTTTCACGTACTGGAGCCAGAAATTCTTTGATCACTGGCAAACTGACATCGGCCTCGATCAGGGCGACGCGAATTTCGCGTAACGCTTCATCAACATCAGCCTCTTTAAGTACTCCGCGGCCTTTTAATTTTTTGTAGATGCCCTCAAGGCGATCCGATAAATTATCAAACATGTAAAATCTGGATAAACCCTTAAAATTTCAGGGGAATGTTTACTCTGATTGTAAATGATTTAGTATATAATAACCCCCTCTAACTGGCAATATTTAAAATCCCAAAACCGATCTATAGCCCTTAACCTATGAAAAATAAAGCAGTTGTCCTATTGAGTGGAGGATTGGACTCCACCACCACACTGGCCATTGCCCAAAATCAGGGATTCGAAATCTATGCCCTCAGTTTCGATTACGGACAAAGACACCGGGTGGAACTGGAACGTGCCCGGGAAATTGCCGAAAAATTTGCCGTGCCAGACCACCAAATCGTGACCATCGATCTTAGACAATTTGGTGGATCTGCATTGACGGACTCAATCGATGTGCCCACAAACCGTGATGAAAAAGAAATGAGTGAAGAAATTCCCATCACCTACGTTCCTGCACGAAATACAATTTTCCTTTCGTTTTGTCTGGCCTATGCAGAAGTAAAGAATGCGGAAAATATTTTTTTGGGAGTCAACGCCGTGGACTATAGCGGATACCCTGATTGCCGTCCAGAATTCATTTCTGCATACGAGACCCTGGCCAACCTTGCCACCAAAGCCGGAGTGGAGGGAAAGAGCAAATTAAAAATCCACACACCGTTAATCCAACTCACCAAAGCCGAGATCATAAAGAAAGGAATGGAACTGAGAGTGGATTATTCCTTAACCCATAGTTGCTATGACCCCGATCCAAACGGAACCGCTTGCGGTAGCTGCGACAGTTGCCTGTTGCGTTTGAAGGGATTTAAAGATGCAGGCTTTGAAGACCCGGTTGAGTATCGGTCGTGAAGGAACTTGTTTTGAGCCTTCATTGCGAGGAGCTTATGCGACGAAGCCGTGATAATTTAACAATTAGTTTCGTGCCCGGAAAGGGTAAATCCTGACTCAAAATTTTTTCAAGGATGGGCATTAAGGATTTAGCCAAAACCAGAAGAAGCATCACCCTTCGATAAGCTCAGGGTGACAAAAAGGGGCAATATAAAAACCCCCTCCCAATGGGAGAGGGTTGATTAATTCAATACCACTTTTCTAGAAGCTGGTGCCTAATCAATCGCACTAAAATGTTGCGACCTATTATCAGCGGCGATTCGCCCCTTAGTGGCTTCCCTCTTCCATGCGTTTGTGTCCCCTATCTTTCATTTGCATGGCTTCGTCTTTAATGCCGCTGCCTTCTTCCATCATTTCGTGTTTCTTATGATCGTATTTTCCGTATTTCTTTTCGTAATATTCTTTGGAGTGTTCCCCACCATGTTCGCCCTTAATTCCTGAGTGATCGCCACCCATCCCGTGGTTTTTGTATTCATGGGCCATCGCGCGTGATTTGCGATCCATTTCCATCGCCGATCCCCCACTGCCTTCTTCATACATTCCATGTCCGTGGCTTTCTTCTTCATGAGCGCCATCATGTGCTAAAGCGGTTGTGGCAAACAACATCAACATGGCGACCATTGAAATCGCCGCAAACAATTTTTTCATTTTTATCTCCTAAAATTCCGGGCCACGCCCGGTGGGAAATGGGTCAAAGCTCTCAAGAGCAAACTATTACAACCTGGCTTCTGGATTTAGTGTTCTGGATGAAAATGTCCTTTCATTTCATGGCATTTTACAGACATCATTCTATAGAGTCCAGATCATCCTAAAACTGACGAAAACTTTCCGCACCGTCCACGAAAAGCGTATCTCCATTAACGAATTGATTTTCCACTAAATAGTCGAGGGCCTGCAGCAGGTTCTCGATATTACCATGGGTTCGGGTGGGAACTTTTTTAGCCGACTTTTCCAGGTAATCGGGAGCCCCGCCCTGGGGAGGCAGGATGAGCCCCGGTGCGATTCCATTAACGCGTACGGTTTCACCCCATTCAACGGCAGCCAGTTCGGTGAGATGTTTCAGTCCAACCTTACTTACGGAATACGCTGCAAAAGTGGGAATATGTTTTCGTACCCGCTCATCAATAATATTTACGATCATGCCTTTATTAATGCCCCGTTTGTAGTCACGCATCAGCAGATAAGGAGACATTAGGTTCAGCTGCAGCGTTTCCGTTAAAGTTTCCGTTTGTGTTGCCTCCAGATTTTCCTGGATAAAATTGGCCGCAGAGTTAATAAGGATTTCCACATCATCAAAGTCGGCAATCACTTTCGAAATCAATCTTTCCGTTTCATTCAGATCGGACAAATCGCACGGGTACTCCCTGCATCGAACCCCGTGAGATTTTATCTCTTCTACCACTTCTGAGGGACTGGACCGGTTGTAGTGGAGGGCAATGTTGAATCCTTTACCCGCAAGATGCAAAGCCATGGCCTTGCCAATGCGAATGGCACCTCCTGTTACGATTGCTGTTGGCATTTTTGTTCCCTGTTTGGCTTATGCTATACTTGCAGCATTTAACTTCAAATTTCTTTTTAAATCCACCTAAATTCATAGTCCAGATGAACTGGACTTGTAGGTATTATTGCAAACAGGAGATCAGGTTGTGAGTGATAAAAAAAGCGTGAACATTGCCGTATTAACCGTATCTGACACACGGACGGAAGCGGATGATAAATCGGGTCAGGTTCTGGTTGATCGAATAAATGGTGCCGGGCACCATTTGGTAGAAAAAAAGATTGTCACAGACGACAAAACCCTGATCCAGGAGCAATTGAGAAAATGGATTGCCAGCCCGGAAGTAGATGCGGTTATTTCCACTGGAGGAACCGGTGTCACGGGCCGGGACATTACCCCGGAAGCTTTCGAAGAGTTGTATGACAAGGAAATTCCCGGATTCGGTGAATTGTTTCGCATGCTCAGCTACGAAGGCATAAAAACTTCTACCATGCAATCACGTTGCACGGGTGGCGTTACAAATGGAACTTTTCTGTTCGCCTTACCAGGTTCTACAGGTGCCTGCAAAGATGGTTGGGACCAAATCCTGGTTCACCAATTCGACAGCACCCATAAGCCCTGCAATCTGGTGGAACTGATGCCTCGCCTGTTAGAAAAATAGCCGGCCACTCGGAGTGGGGCCAATAAGTCAAAATTATTATGGCTATCCATCATTATGAGGCTTGTGGATTGAGGTTTTTCAAATTGCAGCCCTCGTCAAAAGGCTGAAATAAAGATGCAGCGATACGAATTTGAGGTAGACGAGGCTTCAGGAAAAAAGCGTCTTGATGTTTTTCTATCTGAAAGCCTTCCTGAAATCAGCCGGTCACGACTTAAAAAGTTAATCGACGAAAAGCAGGTGACGGTCAACCAGAAATCCCGTCCCGCCGGATACAAAGTCCGGGTCCATGAAAAAGTCCAACTCCAGGTTCCTCCCCTTGAAAGGCTGGAAACCGAACCCGAAAGCATCCCTTTAGATATTATTTTCGAAGACGAACACATGTTGGCCGTGAATAAGCCCGCAGGCATGGTGGTGCACCCGGCTCCGGGTCACGGCAAGGGCACACTGGTAAATGCCTTGCTTCATCATTGCAAGGATCTTTCTGGAATTGGGGGAGTGGAACGTCCTGGCATTGTCCACCGTCTGGACAAAGAAACCTCGGGACTGGTACTGATTGCCAAAACAGAAGCGGCCCATAAAGCTCTGGCCTCTCAATTTAAAAAACGCGAAATAAAAAAGGAGTACAGGGCCTTTGTAAAAGGCAATGTAAAAAATGAAAAGGGCACTATCGATTCCCCGGTGGGGAGACATCAAACCCAGAGAAAAAAAATGGATACTCGTCAGAGTAATGGACGCCCCGCCTGTACTCATTTTGAAGTTTTACAAAAAGGAAAAAACTGGACCTATTTGCAACTGCGTCCTGAAACTGGCAGAACCCACCAGATTCGTGTTCACCTGGCATCCATCCATCACCCCGTTCTTGGGGACAAACTATACGGTGGCAAAAACCCCAATTCCGGCACCTTAAAAATGGAAAGGCAGGCACTGCATGCCCATCGTCTCGAATTGAGCCATCCAATCTCGGGAAAAAGTCTTTCCTTCACGGCACCTCTTCCTCCTGATATGGAAAACTTTCTTCAATCCAGGAAATAAAGGTGGAAAGTTATAAATTGGACGGCCCTGGGCTTCAGATTTATTCCCCAACCCCATTTATAAATGACAAATTTACAAGACTTAAGACAAATTCAACCTGTGAATAACTTGTTAGTAAAACCATTTTCCCCTTACAATCTCAAATCTAAAATTGAGACCAGAAAAAAACGTGCATATCAAAAAAAACGTAACTATTTTATTTTCAATATCTTTACAAACTTCACCCGAACTCGAAAATTAATATTGACACTCCTCTTTGGATAAAAGCGTTTTTCACATTTTTTTATTGCTCCGTCCCCACGGGATAAGCCGAAAATAAAAGGGGAATTTCGGTATCAAATTCTTGGCAGCCGGAGCCCCTGATTTATTGCGATTCATTATCAACTTGATATTTTAAAATTGAATTTATTTCCGATCAGCCTATTAAATCAACCTATGAGGCTGATCAGTTTTTTGACGCAGTCAGCCACCTAAGTTTTAAAAAGGGAAAATAACTTTTAACTTTGGAACTCCCCTTCTTCCCGCCATTCATGAGCCTTTGAGCCCCCTATAATCCAGCAGGGCTTTAAAATAGGGCCTGAATTACAGTATGAATTCGGATTGCCATATAGGTCAAGGCTTTCAGGGGGTGTCTCTACAATCAATTTCTTTTCCACAATATCTGTTAACAACCTGTGGAAAAGCTTGGGTAAAATTGAGTCAGAAGGGATAAATTGGGACTTTTGGGTTTGTCGATTAGAAAATATGCAAAAAAAAATAGTATTGATTTATTAAGGATTAAATCATTTCAACCTTTGGTATTTAAAAAATATTTATTCCATCTTAAAAACCATAAATTTAAAAAAAAATTTCCAACCTATTTTTGCAATTTTTCAAATTGAGGGACTATGCAACTTGCGATTTTACAGCGAAATATAGGTATCAGGATATTTCAAAGGCAGCATTTCTTGTATTTTTTTCCGCTTCCACAAGGACAGGGATCATTTCGACCTACTTTCTCCTGGTCTCGGACAAAGGTCTTGGGCTTTTTCCCGGTCGATACGGGAACTGGAGGGAGGGTTGAATCTTTTCTACTATAAACCCAGCGTCCATTTATTTTATAAAATCGGGAGGATTCACGAAGGGTCTGGGGACTTCCATCTTTAATATAATGAGCCACAAAATCGACCTGTCCTTCATTATCCTCCCTGCCGCCCTTATGAGCCCCAATAATTTCCAGTTTTTTCCATTCGGCACCCTGATCCACCAAAGCCGATTCCAGTCGGGCCATTTCTTTTTTTTCTTCCGGATGGCTGGTTAAAACGATGTATTCCCAATTATTTTCTGTAAATGCAGTATAACGTGACCGCATCAGGTCTTCTGCCGTATCCGCATAACTGGTACCACGAATTAGAGGACCACAACAATCCGTATAGGGGAAGTTTGAGCCACATGGACAATCTTTCATTTTTATTCTTCCTTAATCCATCAAATTCCTGTTTAACATTGATGTGAAAGGTTAGAGTAAGGACAGCGACCAATCAAGACATAAAATTAATTGGCAGGAGATAATTTAATGGCCAGCAATATTTTTGAAGATTTTTTTGACCGCAAGACAAATAGCCGCTCATCTTCTTTACCTGTTCTTTACCCCGCTCCCGAATTCAGGGGATTAAAAAACTGGATCAACACAACACCTATAAAATCCATGAAGCAACTGATCGGAAAAGTGGTGCTGATTGATTTTTGGACTTATTCCTGCATCAATTGTTTAAATGCGTTGCCTTATGTAAAAGTCTGGCATAAAAAATATCAAAAGCATGGACTGGTTGTTCTGGGAATACACGCCCCCGAATTTGGATTTGAAAAGAAATATCAAAATGTCCTGAACGCGGTTAAAAAGCACCAAATAAAATTTCCCGTCGCCCAGGACAATGGGTTTCGTTTATGGAGGGCTTACAAGAACCGCTACTGGCCGGCACTCTACTTAATAGACAAACAGGGCAATGTGCGGTATATGCATTTCGGGGAAGGCCGATATCAAGTGACGGAATCTGCTATCCAGCAATTGCTGAAAGAAGCTTAAAAGCCTCTTCTTTTAAATGGAAAGGCAGGACGCTGACCTTTGCGCTCTGCAAGACGTGAAGTTTGTTTTTTATTTTCCTCTGATTTTTCTTCTTCGGTTTTTTCAGAATCTTCTTCTGACTTTTTTTCCTGATCCTTTTTTTCCATGAGTCACCTCCGGCTACCAAGATAGCCCAAATTCGGTGCAATCTCAACGATTGGAAGAACTGCTTCCCGGATCAAAACAACTGCCTTTTTTTCAAATGGTTGTGGTAAAATTGGATACATGATTGATCGTCGTATCGTTTCCAACTTCAATTGGTTTTTCTTCCTAGCCATCATAATTATTTCAGCAATAGGGGTGGTCACCATCTATAGCGCCAACCACGCGCGTCCGGAAGCATTTTTTCGCGGACTTTACATCAAACAAATTTACTGGATCGTATATGGACTCATTGCAATGGGGGTTGCGCTCGCACTGGACTACCGCTGGTTCAGTCGCTACGCTTATCTTATATATGCCCTAACGATTTTGGGTCTGGGATATGTTTTGGTAAATGGTGTCATTGTATCCGGATCAAAACGTTGGATCCATCTTGGCTCAATCAGCATTCAGGTTTCTGAGTTTGCCAAGATCGCCCTGGTCATTGTTCTGGCTAAATGCTTTGAATCGGGAAAACTTTCCGGCCAATATACTTTGCGCGACCTTGTCCTACCAGCCCTTTTAACTGCAGCATTGGGAGGGTTGATCGTGGTGCAGCCAGACCTTGGCACCACCATGATGATTCTTTTTATTTTCCTGGCATTTATTGTCGCCATTGAAATCAATCGATTTACATTGATCAAACTTTTCATAGGAGGTCTGGCCTCTGCCCCGGCTCTGTGGTTTTTTCTCAAAGACTATCAAAAAACCAGAGTCCGAACTTTATTTAATCCCGAGCTGGACCCTCTGGGTGCAGGCTATCACTCGATTCAATCAAAAATAGCCATTGGTTCCGGAGGGTTTTGGGGAAAAGGATTGTTTGCAGGTACCCAGAGCCGACTGAATTTCCTTCCTGAAAAACATACGGACTTTATATTTTCAGTTTTCGCAGAAGAAACCGGATTCTTCGGTGTGATTCTACTCATCTCACTTTTCACCTACATCATCTTAAAAGGATTGAACATTGCATTTCGAGCTGCCGATCGGTTCGGTTTTTTTCTTTCCCTGGGATTGATAATTTCAATTTCGTTTTACATTATTTTTAATATTGGAATGACTGTAGGCATCTTTCCCATCACCGGAATACCCCTTCCCTTTTTGAGTTACGGGGGTTCATCGCTCATAACCAACTTTTTTGCTATTGGCCTTCTGCTAAACGTGGAAATGCGCCGGACTCTCCATTAAAGGTTTTCCTTACTTTAACGATCAGGGGAGATACGTGTTATAATTTTGTTAAACCCAAAACCCACAAAACCCTATGTCTTCTGAAATTTTCATCAATTCAAACCAGCGGGAAATTCGTGTTGCCCTTATGGAAAACAGCCTGCTTGTGGAATTGTTTATTGAACACAATGCGCAAAAAGGAATTGTTGGAAATATTTATAAGGGTAAAGTGACTAAAATCCTTCCGGGCATGCAGGTTGCTTTTGTGGATATCGGATTGGAAAAAGCGGGATTTCTTTATGTTGGTGATATCGATGTCACAGACATGCTCGGTCTTGAAGATCTGGCTCCCCTTCCCCTGGCAGAAGAAGATAAAGATCACCCTTTTGAAGGCAAACCCGGTCGACCCAACCATGATGTCAAGATTCAGGACCTTCTACAGGAGGGCCAGGAGATTTTGGTCCAAGTTGCAAAAAACCCCTTAGGAACCAAGGGCGCACGTATTACCAATTACATCACCCTTCCCGGACGGCATCTGGTTTATATGCCCACGATTAACCACATTAGCGTTTCTCGAAGAATCGAAGATGAAAACGAAAAAGAGCGATTAAAACAACTTGTCAGTGAAGTGGGCAACGAAGGGGAAGGTTATATCGTACGTACCGCAGGGCAAGACGCGGAAAGATCAGACTTTGAAGCGGACGTCAACTTTCTGCACCGCCTCTGGGAAAACCTGAAAAAGAAATCTGAAAGTGTCAGCGCACCGCATCTTGTTTACGAAGACCTGAACTTAATTTTCAGATCGATCCGGGATTTATTCACCAATGATACCGAACGGCTGGTGATCGATTCAAAATCAGATTTCGAAAAATGTCTGGAGTTTTGCTCCAGCTATCTACCCCATTTATCCGATAAAATTGAATTGTATAAAGACCCCATGCCCATATTCGACCATTACGGGGTGGAGCTGGATATCAACCGTGCCCTGGGCCGGACGATTTGGTTAAAATCCGGGGGATGCATCATCATTGACCAGACGGAAGCCCTGGTTGCAATTGATGTAAACACAGGAAAATTTGTTGGCCATAGTGATCCCGAAGAAACCATTCTAAAAACCAATCTGGAAGCTTTGAAAGAAATGGTCTACCAGCTCCGTTTAAGAAATATTGGAGGCATCATCATTGTGGATTTCATTGATATGGTGAATGAAGAGAGCAAAGAGATCGTATCCAATGCCCTGAAACAGGCACTAAAAAGTGACAGGTCGAGAACTCGTATTTTGAAAATTTCAGAACTGGGCCTGGTAGAAATGACGCGTAAACGCGTTCGTGAAAGTCTGGTTCAAACTTTATGCGACCCCTGCGATTACTGCGAAGGAAAAGGATATATCAAGAGTCCTTCCACTGTCTGTAATGAGATCATCCGTGAAATCCAACGTCGGGGCACTGACAATATCACCAGTAAAAAACTCGAAATAAAGGTAAATCCGATCATTTACGACATGCTCTTTGAGGAAGAAAGTGGACTTCTTGAGGAAATGGAAAAACAAAACAACCTTGAGATCAACTTTACTGTCAACCCCAAGCTGCATCGGGAAAAATATTATATTGAGTCTTAAGGGATAAGATTGTGAAAAACAATACTGCCTCTTTTATAAAAATCTGTCTTATTGGAATTTTTCTCACCTTGTTGATTTCAGGTTGCGGGACTGCAGGAAAAGATTTCGATGAATCTCTATACACCAAAATAGTAAAAGGAACCACGACGCAAAAGGAAATCCAGGCCATGTTTGGACCACCCTTCAAAAAGGGAATACAAAATGGACTCCCCGTATGGACTTATGAATATAACCATTACAAATCCATCGGCCCCAATACCCACAAAGACATGATTATCGTATTCGATAAAAACGGTGTGGTGCAATCCCATCAGTTGATGAGCAATTCCCCCCAGTAATTCCCTGAAAAATTTCTGATGCTAGGTTTCACCGAAACACAGTCACGCATCCTGCATTTAACATGGATTGCGTTCTTCCTGACTTTTGTTGCCTGGTTCAACATGGCACCATTCAACACAACGATCATGAACCAGTTGGGAATAACGGAAACCCAGATAAATATTCTTATGATTTGCAATGTGGTCCTGACCATTCCAGCACGAATCGTCATTGGGTCACTCACTGACAACTATGGTCCTCAAAAAGTTTTTTCCGGACTTCTTCTTTTTGCAGGGTTTATCTGTATTGCATTTTCCCTTTGCAAAAGTTTTGAAAGCCTGTTGATTAATCGTTTGCTGATGGGCATTGTTGGAGGGGGATTCGTGGTTGGCATTAAAATGATTGCCGAGTGGTTTCCTGATAAATCCATGGGAACCGCCCAGGGAATTTATGCCGGGTGGGGAAATTTTGGAGCAGCAGCTGCCGCTTTTTCCCTTCCGCTTTTTGCACTTCCATTTTCATTAGAGTCTGGTTGGAGAATCGCAATTGCCTTTTCGGGTTTGGCTTGCATGATCTGGGCTTTCATCTATTTTAAATTTTGCCCGGACATACCGGAAAGAAGCCCTGACTTTGAAGTCGGACTTCATGGTTCCCTGGAAGTTCAAACCAAAAAAGATTTGATCTTACAATCTATTGTTCTTTTTCCAATTTATGGAGCTATGATACTTTTCGTCTGGAAGTTATCGGGCCATCCTTTTTCTCTAATTCCCGATTCCATAACCTGGATATTGATGGCAACCCTTTTAGGAATTTATTTTGGAAATTTAATTCAATCCTGGAAACACAATTTACCGCAACTGGATAAATCCATCCCGGTAGAGAATAAATTTTCATTTAGCCAAATCGCCATATTGAGTCTGGTCTATTCCCTGACCTTTGGATGCGAGTTGGCAGTCATTTCAATTTTCCCACAATTTTTAGAAACCACTTTTTCAGTATCGGTTAGCCTGGCAGGAATGCTGGGAGCCAGTTATGCCTTTATGAACCTGATATCACGCCCTGGAGGAGGTTGGATTTCTGACCGGGTGGGTCGCCGGAGAACCCTTTTCATTCTGATAATGGGGGGGATGGTATGTCACTGGTTTATGGGTAACATAAATTCGGCTTCATCTCTTGCCGGCTCGATTTTACTTTCCATAACTGCCTCTATTTTTTTACAGGCGGGTAATGGAGCCTGTTTCGCTGCGGTACCGTTGATCAACAAAAGCCTCACTGGAAAAATGGCGGGACTAGCCGGGGCCTATGGAAGCGTGGGTGCGGTTTGCTTTCTTACACTTTATAGTTTCGTTTCACCTCAGGAATTTTTTAAAATTATCGCAGCCTATGCTTTTCTGGTATTCTTGGCGCTGTTTTTTCTTAAACCCTTCCAGGCTACGCCTGGGGGAAATAGGTCAGGTCTTTAACTCGAAATAAAAAAGGAATTTAAATTTTATGGGATTCACCTGTGGCCTTGTCGGCCTTCCCAACGCGGGAAAATCTACTCTTTTTGGTGCTTTGACTCGCACCAAAGCTCAATCAGGAAATTACGCTTTCACGACCATCGAACCCAACAGTGGCATCGTTCCGGTCCCGGACTCTCGTTTGGATACAATTACCTCTTATATCAAAACAAATAAAGTTGTCCCTACTACCATGGAGTTTGTTGATATCGCGGGCCTGATCAAAGGCGCATCCAAAGGTGAAGGGTTGGGAAATAAATTCCTCGGCCATATCCGCGAAGTGGATGCCATAGCTCATGTAGTTCGATGTTTTGAAGATGGCAATGTCCCCCATGTGAGCGATGCCATCGATCCTGCTTCAGATATTGACACCATCAATACCGAACTCATGATTGCAGATATGGAAACCCTCGAACGGAGAAAGACCAAAATTGAAAAACTCGCAAAATCGGGAGACAAAGAGGCGCGCTCACAAATGGAGGTATTGAAAAAATTGATTGAAAGTATCAACGAAAATATCCCCGCCAGGGCAGTTGAAGGATTTTCAGAGGAAGATAAAAAGTTTGTGAAAAGCCTGACCCTGTTAAGTGCAAAACCCGTTCTATACATCTGCAATGTGATGGACCCCGGAGATACGGAAAGCGAGTTGGTACAAAAAGTTAAAAAAATCGCCGAACAAGATGGTTCCGCTGTCGTGGCCCTTGCCGGAAAAATAGAAGGCGAAATTATGGAAATGGAAGACCCGGAAGAGCAGGCAATGTTTATGGAAGAAATGGGGCTAACCGAAACCGGACTGGACCGGATGATCTCCACCGGCTATGGGTTGCTTGAACTTTCTACATTTTTCACAGCGGGGGAAAAGGAAACCCGGGCCTGGACCATTCCCAAAAACTCTAAAGCTCCACAGGCTGCGGGAGCCATCCACTCCGATTTTGAAAAAGGATTTATCCGCGCCGAAGTTTATCGACTGGAAGACCTTGAAAAATACAAAACCGAAGCGGGCATTAAAGAAGCCGGAAAATTACGTGTGGAGGGGAAAGACTACGTAGTTCAGGATGGGGACATCATGCATTTTCGATTCAATGTATGATCTTTATTTTCCCCACCCCGGTACCAGAGAACGTGGAGGCTTGTTCTGCAAAACATCCAGAACATTTTCCGCAACCAGATTTGCCATAATATCTCTTGTTTCATGGCTGGCACTGCCAATATGGGGAAGCAGCATCAGGTTTTCCAACTCCGTCATGCCTTCTGTTAAAGCAGGTTCGTTTTCATAAACATCCAATGCGGCACCTGCAATTTTTCTTTCTTTCAAGGCTTCCACTAAAGCTTGATCGTCTACCACTTTTCCGCGTGCGGTGTGAATAAAATAGGCTGTAGGTTTCATCATTTGAAACTGGTCTTTTCCAATTAAATATTTTGTTTGGTCGGTGAGTGGGGTGTGGATTGTAATAAAATCGGATTCACTCAATAAATCTTCCAGGTTTACAAACTGGGCATTCAATGCTTTTTCCTTTTCTTCCGGCATTCGTTTTCGGTTGAAATAAAGGACTTTCATATCGAACCCCGCTGCCCGCCGGGCAACTGCCGATCCTATTTCACCGCAACCAACCACCCCCAAAGTCTTCCCGAAAACATCCCCCCCGAGGTACATCTTTGCAGACCAGCCTTTAAACTTGTTTTCACGGGTAAACCGGTCGGCAGGAACCAGGTTTCGAGCCGCTCCAAGAATCATGGCCCAGGTCAAATCTGCGGTCGTTTCGTGCAACACTCCGGGGGTATTACTGACCCAGATTTTCTTTTTCGCGGCATGGTCCACATCGATATTGTTGAATCCTGCCCCATAATTGGCGATAAGCTTTAAATTTGGCCCTTTATCTATAATGCCCGAATCGATTTTGTCCGATAAGTAGGTGACCATGACAACGCTTTCAGAAGCGATTTTCTCCAATTCTGAAGCAGTTGGGGTATTTTCGGTCTGGTTGGTTCTCAATTCGCAATGGGGACTTAGTTTTTCCAACGCTTTTTCAGGAAATAAATTGGTTACGGAGACAACTGGTTTCACTCTGGACCATCCTTTCAAAACAATCTGTGGTAAAATAAGAGTCTGATTTTAAAGGAAAAAGTTGTTCAAGCCCATGAAAATTTTATTCCTCGTCCCACCTGAAACCATATCCCTTGAATCTTCCGTGCCAAAGGCACTGGAAGGCGGTAAAGGCTATTACCCCAAACTGGGGTTGCTCTATGTTGCGGCTTATTATGAAAGGGAGACGGGAAATCGTCCCCATTTCATCGATTGTCCCCCGGAAAATGTTTCTCAGGAAGAATTATCCCAAAGGGTGAAAGAAATTCAACCCGACATGGTTGCCATGAGCATCATGACCTTCAATCTTCTTGATGCGCTCCATACCGCCCGGGTTCTCAAACAGGAGCATCCCAATTTGAAAATTTGCCTCGGGGGTCCGCACGTAAATTTATATGCCAAAGAAACACTTCATCAACCTGAAATTGATTATGTTGTGTTTGGGGAGGGAGAAAAGATTTTCACTCGCCTGATTCAGGCGTTGGAAGCCGGTGACTCATTAGATGGCATCAAAGGACTTGGCTATAAATCCGAAGCCAAAGAGCAAGTCAATGAACCGGAAACAGAACTTCTGGATCTGAACGAACTCCCCTTTCCGGCACGGCATCTGGTAGATATTGGAGCCTACAAACATATTATTGGAGAAGGGCGGCAGTTTTTCACTATTCAGGCAACACGCGGATGCCCGGCAGCTTGCTCGTTTTGCGATATTCGCAAGACCAAGTTCCGCATTCGAAGCCCGGAAAATGTTGTCGACGAAATCGAACAACTGGTGGAAATGGGAGTCGATGACTTATTTTTTGTAGACGACACTATAACGATTGATAAAAAGAATGTTCTGGCGATTTGCGACCTTATTGTCAAACGCGGCTTAAAAATAAATTTCAAAATTTCAGCCCGTGTTGACACCATCAATGAAGAGGTGATCGCTGCATTGAAAAAGGCGGGATGCTACCGAATTCATTTTGGAATTGAATCGGCCAATCCAAAACATCTGAAATACCTGCAAAAGGGACAAACCCCGGAAAAAGTAGAACGCGCCTGCAAAATGACACGCGCTGCTGGAATTGGTTTCTTCGCCTACATGATGATCGGAATTCCTCACGAAACCAAAGAAGAAATGTTCGAAACGGTAGATTTTGCCAAGAAGCTGAAACCGGATTATGCGCAATTTTCCATCTGCACTCCTTACCCCAAGGTAGAGCTTTATTACCAGATGTTGAGCGAGGGAATTGTTCCGGAAGATTACTGGCAGAAGTTTGCCGAGAACCCCAGTCCAGATTTTAAAATTAAATTCTGGAATAAGGATTTTACCGAAGAAGAACTGCGACAACTGCAAGACGAATGTCATGCCCGTTTTTACCGCAGCCCCACTTACCTAATGAAACAAGTAACTAAACTAAGATCCTGGTCCGACTTTACCGCAAAAGCCCGGATGGGAACGCGTATCCTGACCAACCGGCTGGGCATTTAATTAATCCCTTTAATTCAAAAGTTTCACTTAATTATTTCGGTTGGTTTTCCGTCTATGCTTTGCTGGTTTTTTTCTTTCCAATAATTTTTCACACCCTCTTCACCAATTTTTTCAGACCAATGGACAAGGTCGTGACGATCCCCTTCATATTTAAAATTGGGAACAGCAAAACCGCATGATGTCTGCGCGGACTCAACATCTAGCAGGAACATTTGTCGCGAACCGGGAAAATCGGGAAACCGTGAAATATAATCGGCCCACTCCTCGTCTCTGGGATGAATCGCCCTCGCCTTCCCATAAACTCTTAAAATAAGAGGGCTGCCTTCGAAAGAACAGAACATTAGTGTCATACGTGGATCCTCAAGAACATGGGCTGCTGTTTCATTTCCACTCCCTGTAAGGTTTAGCCATATTAGCCGGTTGGCATCCAAAATCCGTAGACTATCCATGCCTTTGGGGGACACATTGACCCGGCCTTCCGATCCGGCCGTACCCACAAAAAATAATTTCTGCCGTTCAATGAAATCCTGTAGTTTCTCATCGATATAGGTATAGAATTTACTCAATGTTAACTGAACCTCGCATTTTTATTTAATGTTAAATTAAGTTTTTCACTTTAACAAATATAGTGTTTAAAAAAATATTTTTTTAACCTAGATTTCCCTTTCATGTTTCAACCTGTAAAGATTTTTTCGACCTGGTCGATCCGAACAAAGTTTATGCTTTGCTCCATGTTGACCTTGATTTTGACCATATCTTTTATTGCATTTTATTCCACTCAGCAATTGGAAAAGGATGCCAATGAACGATTGGGAAAAAAAGTCCAGGAAATGGGGATGATGTTCGCAACCACCATCGGGTTTAGTTTTAAATTTCTGGATTTCACAGCACTGACACAAGCGGTAGAAGGGATGAGAAAAAACCCGGACCTGGCCTACCTGGGAATTTTTGACGAAAAAGATAATCTTATTTCATTTTTCAATCCTCGAAAATTAAAATTAAAACTGCCAGATGCGATTCATACCAAGGGGCTTTTTCACATCGGGAATATTTGTGTCTTTTCAACTCCAATCCGCTTTGAAAAAGAAAAGTTTGGAAACCTGGTAATTGGATATTCCCTGGAAAGTTTACACAAGCAAATACAATCTACTCGAATCAGGACTTTACTGGTGTGTTTGGCTATACTGTTAATCGGAACTTTTCTAACCTATACCCTTAGCAAAATTCTAACTGAAGATATCATTAAGTTAAAGGATGCGGCGCAGCGATTCTCCCCCGGGGAATCCATTCCGCCTATTTCCACCGAAAGCAAGGATGAGGTAGAAGAATTATGCACGGCATACAACCATTTAATCGATGAAATCAATTATGTCGTCCGTAGTCTTGAAAAAAAATCCATGGCTCTCCAAAAGCAAACGGATGAAGTTGAAAAAAGAAACACTGAGCTTAAGGATTTTATCTATATCGCATCTCATGACTTCAATGAACCTTTACGGAAAATTATAACTTTTGGTGATCGACTTGAATCCTTTTTATTAAAATCCAACCCAGAATTTTCTTCCCAAAAGGGAGCCGAATACCTTAATCGTATGCAAAACGCCTCCCAAAGAATGGCGAATTTGATTACCGACCTTCTTGAGTATTCGAAAGTGATCGCTCAATCAAATTATGAGTTTCACCAGATTAAACTTGAAGAGGTCATCAAACAGGTCATGGTAGATCTGGAGTTCAAAATAAGGAAATGCAAGGGTGAGATCCATTTAGGTCCTCTTCCAGAAATAGAAATACACCCTTTTCAAATTCAACAAGTATTTTTGAATTTGATAGGAAATTCGCTAAAATTCAGAAAGGAAGGGGTTGCACCCATAATTGAGATCACATCCGAATCACTCAATGAATCGAATGGGCACCCGACCTGCAAAATTTTTATTAAAGACAATGGTATTGGCTTTAATCAAAAATACATGGAAAAAGCTTTCAAACCTCTCGAAAGACTGGTCGGCAGAAGCGAGTTTGAAGGAACCGGAATGGGTCTTTCAATATGTCAGAGAATCATTGAACGACATGGGGGCACTATTACTGCTAAAAGCATCCTGGGTGAAGGTTCCACCTTTATCATTTAATTACCATTAAAGCAAATGCCTGAGACACAGTATTAATTTTAAGTAATCAACCTGAATCGATCACTGTATTTTTTAATGCTCAAAATAAATGAAATCTATTTAAGTGTTCAAGGAGAATCAAGCCATACTGGCCTTCCTTGTATTTTCGTAAGATTGACCGGTTGCAATCTTCGATGCTCCTGGTGCGACACTGCTCATGCTTTTTATGAAGGAAAAAAAATGAGCATTGACGAGGCAATTCAAGAGGTAGAAAAATTTGGAATCAAACTGGTGGAAGTAACCGGCGGTGAACCCTTGATGCAGGAAAACGTTTTTCCTTTCATGCAAAAGCTTCTGGATAAGGACTATAAGGTGATGCTGGAAACCGGCGGTTCCCTTTCCCTGGAAAAAGTTCCCGAAAAAGTTATCAAGATAATGGATTTAAAATGCCCGGGAAGCGGAGAGCAGGAAAAAAATAATTTCGATAATTTAAAATTCCTGTCTTCCCACGATGAGGTCAAATTCGTTATTCTCGACCGAAAAGATTATGAATGGAGTCGCGAAACTATAAACAAATATAAAATTAGCGAAACTTCACAGGTTTTACTCTCTCCCGTTTTTGACAAATTGGAATTAAAAGAATTAACGAAATGGATTCTTGAAGACAGGCTTCACGTCCGATTGCAAACCCAACTCCACAAAATTATCTGGGATAAAAACACAATAGGCGTCTAGGCCAAACCAACGCGGAAAAAAGATTCCTCCCATATAAATAAAAAAATTTTTTCATCATGCTCTCCGCTGCCAACATAAAAAAGACCCAAACACGCCTCTTAAAATGGTATCACCGGCAAAAAAGGGAAATGCCGTGGCGGGAAAACCGGAATCCGTATCGAATCTTTGTTTCGGAATTTATGCTGCAACAAACCCAGGTCAAAACCGTAATCCCCTATTTTAATAAATGGATGAAATCATTTCCGACCGTTAAAAAATTAGCTGCGGCCAGCGAATCGAAGGTGCTCAAACATTGGGAAGGGCTGGGCTACTACTCTCGGGCACGCAACCTTTTAAAATCTGCTAAGCAGATCCAAAAAAGCTTTGATGGAAAGGTTCCCAATTCGTTTGATGAAATAATGGAACTGCCCGGAGTCGGCCGCTATACCGCAGGAGCCGTATTGAGCATCGCCTTTGACAAAAAAGTTCCCGTACTGGATGGGAATGTGAAGCGGGTTCTATCCCGATTGATGCTGTTAAAGGAAAATGGAAGCAATCAAAAATCTGAGACACGGCTTTGGATGGCCATGGAAAACTTGCTTCCTGAAAAGAATTGCGGGGATTTCAATCAAGCTTTTATGGAACTCGGCGCAACAGTTTGCCTTCCTCAAAATCCTTTGTGTAAAGAGTGCCCCCTAAAACAACTGTGCGAGGCAAAAAAATCAGGCAAGCAGGAATTGTTTCCCCCACCCAAGGCCAGCACAACCATTTCTAAAATTCAGCTATCCGCCGCAGTAATATTCAAAAAAGACAGCGTATACATTCAGAAACGAAAAGCAGGTGGTTTAATGGGAGGCCTTTGGGAATTCCCGGGGGGAAAAATGGAAAAAGGTGAAACTGAGATTGAATGTTTGCGAAGGGAAATTAAAGAAGAACTGGGAATAAACATTCGAGTTGGAGAAAAGTTAGTGACCCACCGGCATAGCTACACCCGCTTTCGGGTCACTCTAAATGTTTTTAATTGCAAAATACACTCTGGGAAACTGGATCCCAAACAATGTGATGATTGGAAATGGGTTAAGCCCGAAGAGCTCGACCAATTTCCCTTTCCAGCAGCAAATGTTAAAATTATTAAGCTTCTTAACAAATAAATCCCAATATTCATGACACCTGGAACAAAAGCCATTGCCATAGGAGTTGCTGCAAACCTTTTGCTCTCCTTAATCAAATTTGTTGGAGGCTTTTTTGGCAATAGCATGGCCCTTGTTGCAGATGCATTTCATTCGCTTTCGGACCTTATCACCGATGCAGTTGTATATTTTTCCCATGGGGTTGGCCGTTTACCCCCGGATAAAAATCATCCCTACGGACATGGTCGTGCAGAGACCATCGGAACAACTGTTGTAGGAATCCTCATTATATTCACTGGCTTCGGAGTGATTTATGAATCCTGGGAAACATTAAGCCAGCCTCTGAAGAAGTTTCCCGGGGCTTTGGCTACGAGTATTGCCTTAGCCTCCATCCTGATTAACGAAGGTCTATACCAATACACTCTTAAAATTGGAGAAAAGGAAAAAAGCCCTTCTTTAAAAGCAAATGCCTGGCATCATCGGACAGATGCCATTTCATCTGTTGCAGCCCTGATCGGCATCATTGGTGCCTGGAATGGGTATGCCCTAATGGACCCACTTGCTGCGGGATTGGTTGGATTGATGGTCTGTAAAGTCGGTTTTGATTTTGCAAGCCAGGGTTTTCGCGACTTGATGGACACGGCTTTAAGCGATGAAAAAACCGAGAAAGTTTTGAACATTCTTAACGGCATACCTGAAATACTCCATTTTCACGATCTGCGATCGCGCACGATTGGAGGAGAAGTTTTAATTGATGTCCACATCCAGGTGGACCCTGAACTGACCGTTACCGAAGGCCACCAAATAGCCGAGGTTGCAAGAGTGAACATTATAAAAGCCTTTAACAATGTGCAAGACGTTTTAGTACATGTAGATGGGGAGAGGGACACAGAAGTTCAAAACTTATACACTGCTACCCGAAAAGAAATCAGGGAAATTATAAAACCTATTATTGAAAAACTGGAAGGCACCAGCCCCGACCCTGAAATTCGCACCCATTTTATTAAGGGAAAAGTTTTAGTGGATGTCTATTTGCAGTTGGAACGCGATCAAAATATAGAACAGGCGCAAAAGCTGATGAGAGAATTTAAATCCAGGTTGGAAGAAAAATCTCAAATCGACAAGGCAAGAATTTTTCTGGATTTGAATCGTGAATTCAGGAAACCGGATTAACTTTCCACGGACATTTTTTTAAGGATATCCCCATCCCATTCATATTTCAGTCGGGGTCGCCCTTTATACAATCCTTTTTGAAAAGCATGACCATAGATCAAGGGTAAGGACACACTGGGCTCAACAAACGCCATGCAATGGTTTGCTTTTTTATTGACCTTACCCCAGGATTGAGCCTCACCCAGAGTACTTCCACTCAATCCTCCCCAATGCGGTGAATCGGTAGTGACCTGCACCGCGTATTTGTGGCCTCCCGTGTCTTTCCCAAATATATAGGCCATCACAATGGAGTCATTAATATAATTCTTGGGAACCCCGCCAGCGACATAAAAAGCCGCTGTTCGGGATGAATTGACCACGATCTGGGTTAGTTCATAATTGTCTCGGATAGAATCTATTGCGATCGGCTGGCGTCCTTCTTTCCGAGAATTGTAATAATGCTCGGTCAATCCAATACCAATACTGGAATCATTGAGTGCCGGGCAAAAAACAGGAATATTATTCTTGCGGGCAGTCACGAGAATAGAATCTTCATCATCGATGGTCTCAGAAAGCAGGGAGATAAATTCGCGGCTGGAATAGTTCCTCGGTTCCAGTTTATCAGCAAACTTGCCAATCAACGTATCATCTTCGCAGAATAGTTCTTCATCCACGTAGGTATCATATATACGATTGATAAACAGCTCGCGAAGCTTTGTGTCATCGGCAGTGGGGCTGCCATAATAATGACCGCCTCCCAAAGCGTTGTAATAATCCTGATAAAGAACCGCACCAGTGGAAACGATGACATCCACCATATTGTTATGAACCATATCGCGAATGACCTTTCTTAATCCCGCAGCAATCAGGGGTCCCGCCAGTCCCAGCATTATTGTCGGGCGTTCTTCATCCTGAAGCATTCTTCCAAAAATCTGCGCACATTGGCCCAGGTTCCTCGCCTGAATTGAGGCGGACTGGTAAGAATCTACCAGGTCCCCCACATCGTTTATTGACTCAAAATCTACAGGAGAAATCCGTGTTTTCAGAATTTCTTTTTTCTTCTTCTTTTTTCCATCATCGAGAGGTTCAGGAATCAGGGAATCCTTATAGGCCATCGGTCACTCCGTCACAATAAACATAAAGTTTCTTTAATATCGGGAACACAAATCATTGGAATGGTTTTGAGTATCGACGCTTTCAATACTTTCCAAAATTTTCCCATCTTCTCCAATCACATAGCTTATCCGTGCAGCATACTCTTCTTCCTTGCTCTTAACCGCATGATAACTCAAAGCAATTTCCCGGTTTACATCGCACAACAAGGGATATGGGAAAGAGAACTTTTCAGCAAAAGCTTTATTATCATTTTCATTGTCCAAACTAACTCCAAAAATTTGAATTCCCTTTTCCTCAAATTTTTTATAGTCATCCCGGAAGCCTTTGCCCTCTATGGTGCACCCGGGGGTATCTGCTTTAGGGTAAAACCAAAGCACAATTTTCTTTCCTCGATAATCTTTTAAATTTATTGTATTGCCATTATGATCGTTAACCGAAAATTCCGGCGCATCGGCTCCAGGTTGTAACATTTTAAATCTCCTGAGTTGGACTAAGTTTTTGTATTCAAAATTTTAAGATTAGATGTTCCACTTTCTTTTTGGAAGCAAGTTTTTCCTCGCGAATCAATTTCCCGAAAGCTTATTGGAAATAAAAGCTTTACTTAGCTCCAGATCTTCAGGGCGGGTGATTTTGATATTCCTTTCCGATCCTTCTACAATTTTCACGGGTTTTCCAAGATATTCGATCAGAGAACCCTCATCGGTTCCATAAAAATTATCCTTATTGGCTTTATCAAAAGCCTCTTTTAAGAGAGCATATTGGACTACCTGGGGAGTTTGCACCCTCCAAAGCCCCTCTCTCTCAATGGTTTTTGAAACCAAACCCGAAGAATTCACCCTTTTTATGGTGTCGTTCACCGGTATCGCCGTTATCGCGGCTCCATACTCTCGAGCCGCGTTGATAGATTCAGCAATCATTTTTTTGGATAGAAAAGGCCTCACACCATCATGAACCAGCACAATTTCTGTATCTGGAGAAACCTCACAAAACCCATTGAAAACAGAGTCCTGTCGTTTTTCTCCTCCAATAACTACTTTTTTCACTACTTCCGGTTTACCCAGCCAATCGGAACAGGCATTGTCATATTCTTTTTCGGGTACCACAAGAATTATTTCAGAGACCAGCCCACAATCTTGCAAGGTTTGGAGGGTGTAATAAAGAATGGGTTTTCCATTCAAATACAGAAACTGTTTTGGAACAGTTCCTCCCATTCGAGTTCCCGACCCTCCCGCCGGTATCACTGCGCAAACACTCATTGAAGTCTTCCGCTAGAAAATTTGTTCGAATACTTCCGAAAGGTTTTTGGCAAATTGGATTTCAATTCCCTCAGTCAAAAGTTTCTTGGCCTTTTTTGCTGAATGAGGAACAATGCAGCGTTTGAACCCCAGCCTTTTTGCCTCCACCAGTCGGGCTTCCAATTGCATTACCGTACGAACTTCCCCCGTCAAACCAATTTCACCCAACAACACCAGCTCCGGATCAATAGGACGATTTTGAAAACTGCTGGCGATAGCCGCAGCTACCCCCAAATCCAAAGCGGGTTCGGTGATTTTAATTCCCCCGGCAAGATTGACGAATATATCTTCTCCCTGCAGGTTTAGCCCCAATCGTTTTTCCATAATCGCAATTAATAGTGACATACGATTGTGGTCAAACCCGGTCGCCATCCGGCGTGGCATTCCAATGGAGGACGAAGTGCTGACCAAGGCCTGCACCTCCACCAGCAGGGTTCTACTTCCTTCCAATGTTGCTACAATCGCTGAACCTGAAGAATCTTCCGGGCGTTCGGCTAAAAACCATTCCGAAGGGTTTTCCACAGGAACCAATCCTGTAGGTGCCATTTGAAATACCCCGATTTCGGGAGTGGGTCCAAACCGGTTTTTAATCGCTCTCAATGCCCTATAAGCGTGCCCTTGTTCGCCTTCAAAGTATACCACCGTGTCAACAATGTGCTCCAGAGATTTAGGACCGGCAATAGCACCATCTTTATTAATATGACCGATCAAAAGTGTCGGAAGGTTTCGATGCTTGATTTCCTGAAAAATTTTAAAGGCCACTTCCCGAACCTGGCCGATGCTACCCGGCGCGGACTGCAATTCTTCGGTATAAAAAGTTTGAACCGAATCCAGAACCAGAACATCGGGTCGTGTTTTATCTATCCATTGAATGATTCCTTCCACACAAATTTCAGAACAAATTAAAAGATTTTCAGATAGAGCATTCAAACGTTCCGCCCGTAGTTTGATCTGCGAACCCGATTCCTCTCCAGAAACATAAAGGATTTTTTTACCCTGCCTGGCAAGATGCCCCATACTTTGCAGGGTTAAAGTAGATTTTCCGATCCCCGGTTCGCCGCCAATGAGAATGAGAGAACCCTCCACCATTCCTCCTCCCAACACCCGGTCGAACTCGCCGATTCCAGTGGTTACACGATTCTCCTGAACCGATTGAACCTGGGTTATTTTCGAGGGGGCGGTGGATTCGGAACGGTTCCGAGATTTTAAAGATGAGGGAGACTGCTGCCGTTCTTCAGTAAAGCTGTTCCATGAGTCACATTCAGGGCATTTCCCCAGCCATTTGGAGACCTGATGGCCACATTCCTGACACACAAAAATTGTTTTTGTTTTAGCCATATAGCAAGGGAATCACATACAAATTTTGCGATGTCGTTGTTTGGAAAGAGGCACCCCGATAGAAACTAACAGGTCGTGGGTAGGATTTTCAAACTAATTTTTCGGAGAATTTGAGGAAACCGAAGAACTACCCTTTTTGATTTCTCCCAATGATTTCTTGATATCATCGTTTCGGGAGATATTCACGTTGGCTTTTCTGCGCAAATCTGCAAGCGCTTCTTTAATGCTTTCCTGGTTTTTAATTATTCCTTCTTGCGCTTTACTGAGTCCCTTTTGAGCCTTATTCAATCCACTCTGAACTTTAACAAACTGTCCCAATTTATCCTGCTCTGTTGCAATGGCTTTTAAAATTTCGATCAGGCGGGAAAGCTTCTCATTCGCCAAATCAATTTTGTCCAGATTGGAATCCTCTTTCTGGGCAGATTGCCTCAATTCGTTTATCACAGATTTTTCAAGTTTGTTTGCATGGGCTGTTAGCTGTGATGAGGTTTCTATGAGCTTATTGATTTTTTCATCTTCCAACTGGTCAAACTCTTGAGCCTTGTCCAGGGTACCCTTTAATGCCACAAGGGTTTCTCCGGAAACAGAATTTTGCTTTTGAAGTGCTTTCAAGGTCTCTGCCAGTTTGTTGATCTTTTCATCCGCCACCATCAGGTTCTTGTTATTGACAGTAATATTTTTATTGGTTGCTGTTAGGCTTTTATTGATAGCGGCAAGATTTTTATTCACCGTTGTCACATTCTTACCGATGGACTCAACCTGAGCTTTTGTATCCGCCCCTTGAATCAAATTTTCACCCAGAATTTCTATCAACTTCTGGTTTTTATTCGACAGACTTTCCAGGGCCTTATCATTGGTTTCCCGTGCGGTTGCAAGCTGTTGAAGAATAACCTTTCTATTTTCTTCATTTTCTTTGGCCATTGCAGGAATCACATCGGAAATAAAAAGCCCCCGAGTATCCTCAAAATTCTTTTTACTGGTTTCGTCCAGTGACGCCATACTTTGGGCAACTGTCTCCAGAGTATTTTTGTTGACCGAGGCAAGACTCTGGAAGTTTTCCTTGTTCACCTTCTCGAATTGCTCCATATCCTGTGCCAGTCCCTCTTTCAAATTTCTTTGGGCCTGCTTGATATTATCCAGGATTTTATTTTGTTGACTGATTTTTAACAAAACCTGGTTTTTTACTTCGGCCTCCAGATCACTCAGCTTGGATTCTAATTTATTTGCCTTTGCCAGAGATTCCGATTTATTCAATTCAACCGCTCCCTGCAATTGCGGCAGGGTTTGTTTCACTTCTTCAATTTGACGCAAAAGGTCTTCAAGCTGGGTTCTCAGACTTGCCATTTCCTGTGTTTCCAGGTTAGACAGGCGCACATTTATTTTTTTCAGACTAATAAAAACTTTTTTCCAGTTTTCCTCGTCTGAGCCAAACAACTGAGCAGAAACCTTCTGAGGCGTTACTGCGGTCAACAAAAACACGATAAAATAAATGGATGGTTTAATGGCATTCATAAGGCTTGTATTATTCAACACTAGATATTGAATTCTCAAGAATTAAAAAAAAAGGCCGCGCCGGGAACAAACCCAACGCGGCCTATTATATACGATTCTATTACAAACCGCTTTACGCAGTTTTATCTTGCGACCATAAAATGCGCTCTTCTATTTTGATGCCAGCAACTTTCATTGCTGTCAAAGCAGAAAGGCTTTTCTTCACCATAACTAATCACATTAACGCGGCTGGAATCAATACCCTGTGACACCAGAAACTTCTTGGTGGAATGGGCACGACGCTCACCCAGCGCAATATTGTAATTGTTGGTTCCCCGCTCGTCACAATGTCCCTGAATCTCAATTCGCATTCCCGGATTTTTCTTCAGGAATTCAGCATTTTGTTGAAGGACTTGTTTGGAGTTGCTATCCAGATCATATTGATCGAACCTGAAATGGATGTCCTTGAGGTCTGAAGTTTCCACATAGACATTTCTTAAAGCGGCGACATCAGTACCACTCGATCCACTTCCGCCATTCATTCCAGTGCTTCCTCCGCTGGAACCATGGCCATGACCATCATTAAAACCATTTCCTCCATCGGCTCCACCACTCCCACTAAATGGGCTGCCTTCGAAAAAACCGTCAGAACCATTACCAATATTGGCCTGGCTTCCAGAACCAAAATCGCTCATGGATGAACCTGCATCCCCACCCGGCCCTGAATTGGAAGCAAAGTTGTCGCCACCAATTCCTGTTCCACTACCGGTTCCACCACTCGTTCCATCGGTTCCCATGCTGCTGCCTGAACCCATTCCTTCAAAAATAGGCTCTGCAGCAAAAGTACCGCCGTCACTGCCACCGGTACCTCCGATAGGTTGTTCCTCAACTGGTACTGAATCTCCCCCAGCAACCGTAGTGGTTTCCACATCCCCTTCACTTGATGCACCTATTTCAGGTGGCATGAGTTTTTTCGAACATGCGGTTGATAAAAACAAAAGAAGAACTGCTGTGATTACCAATTTAAAATTTACTGTATTCATATATTGACCTCGCCTAAAGTTATCCCCGAAAAATCTAAAAATTTAACTATTATTAAATTCCTTTTGAAAAAACCTACCCAAAAGGAACTAAGCCTCAGAATTTATTATGGTTATTACTGCTTGGTATGGAAATATTATCATATAATTATGTTTAAATTACAACAAATATTATAGGTATTGCATAAATATTACATAACTACCGATTTTCCAAAGGTTTTGATTTTAAAGCCTAAAGCTATTTTAAAGGGTATATTAAAATGGTAACGGAAACTTTCTTATCTGACAACGTTTTTTTTCAATATTTTAACTCTTATTTATTGAGGTAGGGAGACCAGGAAGGACTATGACTTTTGCCTGAAAAAGTGAGCTGCCGGGCTTCCGTGGCACCCAGGCGTTGAATAAAAATATTGAACCGATTGTTGGTTCGTTTTCGATAAACGATGAATCGGCCATCAGGAGACCAACTGGGTTGTTCTACAGTACCTGATCCCGTAGAGAGAACTTCACTTTTATGAGTATTTAAATCATAAACACTGATTTTAAATTTCCTTCCCTGACGCGAGGTGTAGGCAATTTTATCGCCGGAAGGAGACCAGGAAGGGTTGTCGTTATAAGAAGAACCAAATGAGATGCGGGTTACTTTTCCCTTATCCCCTTCTTCAGAATCCATAATATATATTTGTGGCGCACCGGTTCCGGACCGATCAGAAGTAAAAGCAATTTTCTTTCCGTCGGGAGACCAGGTAGGGGATGTGTCGATATTAAAATGACGTGTCAGTCTTTTCAGGTTTCTATATTTGTTCAAAAGGTAAATCTCGGAGTTTTGATCCCGACTTAAAACCAGAGCGATCTTTTGCATGTCCGGCGACCATGCGGGCGCTGCATTCAGACCGGGTAAACGATGCAAGGTTTGGCGCTTGTTCCCCGAAGAATCGATCATGATCAAATCAGGGTTGCCTGCAGCATAAGATGTATAAACAATCCACCTGCCATCCGGCGACCACGCCGGGCTGAGATTAACCGTATTGTCCCGTGTCAATTTTTTTAAATTGTAGCCATCAAAATCAATACGATAAATTTCTTTGCTACCGTTCTCCTGCCCCAAAAAAGTGATCTTTGTATCTGCAATTCCACGTTTACCAGTCAATTGCAATACCACTTCATCTGCAAACCGGTGAACAACTTTTCGCAGCAGTTTTTCTGAAGCTTTGTAACGTTTACCCATTAAGAATCTTTTATTTACGACGTCATAAAGCCTAAAAGTAAAAACCTGGACATTTCCATTCGACTTCATACTGTATTCGGTTTTTATGACCCACTGAGCTCCTACCTGACGCCAGCTCCTAAAGTCAATCTCAGAACCGGACTGCTCCATTCTTTCCAGCTCTTCAAAAACCAGCTTACTTAAAGGAGAGAAATGTTCTGAAAGCAACAGGTCTTTTTCCAGAATGCGTTTTGCCTCTTTTCCAAGGCCTTTAAGGTCCGTCCCCCCTCCCTTGAAGACAAAGTCAGTAATTGCCAGAGAAACTTTTTTTTGGGTTGGTTTTTCCAACTCTAACGTTACACGAGGGTCGGCCTGAGCATTAAGAGATAAAAAGAAAACAAGGGTTATAAAAACCCATGAAAATACATATTCGGGCTTAATCGTCTTTTGGAACATATTTAAAATAGATACTTAAAAAAAGGTTGGACTTCTTTAACTCTTTAGGAAATGGAGGAAAAGGGACAGAATCCAGCACGGCTCCCACCGCAAGGGTATCCAACACTTCCACACCAGAGCTTTGTTTTATAAATGGTTTATCAATATTCCCCTTGGGAAAAATGTGAAAAGAAATGACCGCTTCTTTGCTATGACGCTCGGCCAAAGGGTCCCGCCAGTTTTTATATATTTTCTCCTGAACCAATCCGGCATATAAAGATTGGACATCTGCACCGGGGGTTCCTTCCTGATCAGTGGTGACATAGGACTCGTCTGTATTTTTTGATTCGGCCTTTTCAGGGGTATCAGGTAACCGCAGTTTACTTTGAAATTTGGATTCTTCAAATTTGGCATCTTCCACCTCAACTTTAACTCTTGAGGACTCAACCGAAATGGATTCAAACTTTTCCAGAACAGAATCATAAGCCTTGCTCTCTTTTCCACTTACCTTTGTTTCTACAGCCTGATTCTTTTTATCTTCTTGGGTTGGAGTATCCAGCTTGGCAAGTTTTTCCAGTTCCTCTAAAAGATTTCTTTTTTCAACAACCGGCTCAACAGCTTTTGTTTCCTCTTTTAGATCGGGGGATTTAATGACCTCTTTTTGCTCAACCACCTCTTCCATTTTTAATTCTTCAAAATCTTCGAGCAGATTTTCTGCCACTGGCTTTGAACTTATTACTTTTTCCGGGTTAATCTTTTTTTCTTTTAATTTCTCCAGTTCCCGAAACGTTTCTTCCAAAATCGGTTTGTCAGTTTTGGGTTTCGCAACGGGTTTCTTTTTTCGGTCCAACATCGCCAACTGATCCAACTCTTCAATCATTTTCTTTGCAGGGAGTGGAGCTACAGCCGCTGCTTTTTTATCCAGTTGCTTTAGGGCTTTTAAAATTTTACTGGGTTTGGGAGGTGGCACCTTCTTTGGAGGGGGTGCCTTCTTAACAACTTCTTTCTTAACGACCTTTTTCTTAACAGCTTTTTTCTTTGCCTTTACAGGTTTTCTTTTTTTAGCAGGCGACTTCTTTTCTTTCGCAGGTCTTTTTTTTGCTGCGGGTTTGTTTCCCGTCGGCAGTTCCACCAGGTTTACCATAAACGCCGGAACTATGGGCTTGTCAGGTGCTGAAGGCTTGGGAAGGAATAATGTGAATGTGATGATGGCCAGATGCACGAAAACTGACAAGACGAGCATTTGGTTAAAATCTAAAGACTGAGGAAGCTGAACTCTCATGACTTTTACGGCTCTGTCACCATTCCAATATTTTCGACCCCTGCCCCTTTTATGGTTGCCATGACATGCATAACGAATCCGTAATCCAGCATTTTGTCAGCACGTAAATAGATGCTGGCATCTTTTTGTTTTTCCAGATACTGTTCCACCTTGCGTGTCAATGCCATCAAATTTGGAAGTTCTTGCTGCTTCCAAAAAATCTTTTTATTGCTCTTCACGGTTACCGTGGGAATTTCTTTTATGGGCATGGGAGCGATGGATTCTTTAGGCAACTGAACATCCATGCCATGCTGCATCAAAGGTGCGGTGATCATAAATATGACCAGCAACACCAACATGACATCCACAAACGGAGTAACATTAATATCAGCCAGAAAAGGTCTTCGTCGTTTCAACATGGGAAATTAATTTATTCTACGCTTTCCTTCCCAAAATCAGGAAAGGTCAAGAGAACTTTCTTTTTGCTGTGATTGGGTAAAGTTCTTTTCAGCTAAATAGATAAAATCCTGACAAAAATCATCCATGGAGGACGTCAAAACAAAAACTTTATTGTTGAGATAGTTAAAAAAGATAACTGCCGGAATAGCCGCCACAAGACCCGCCGCAGTAGCAATAAGGGCTTCTGCAATACCCGGCGCTACTCCCCCGATGCTTGCCGTACCCTGAACACCAATGGACCGGAAAGAGTGCATGATGCCCCACACGGTTCCGAACAAACCGATAAAAGGAGTCGTGCTTCCCGTTGTAGCAAGGAATTCCAACCTTTTGGAAAACCGTTCCACCTCTCGATTGATCGATTTATTCAGTGCAAGACTGATCCCTTTTATATCCCTTTCTGTCAATTTTTCTCCAGAAGGAGGAGGCATTTCACCGCGTTTTTTCCTGTCCTCTTTTGCCATTTCCTGGAAAAGATAAAGCTCCCGATAGCCGGTTAAAAATAGTCTGGCCAATGGACTCACACGAAGTTCTTTGGCAAAGTTATATATTTGTGTGAGGTTTTCATTTTTTGAAAACACTTCAAGGAACTTCTTGTCTTCATTTTTTGCGGCCTTGTAAACAAAATATTTGTTCAACATGATGGCCCAGGAGGTAATAGAAAAAATCAAAAGGGTCAGCAAAACGCCTTTTGCCATCAAGGTGGATTGCATTACCAGTTCAACTACACCTAAAGGTTGGTCAGGAGTCATACGCTGTATCTCTTTGCGAGAGGGCTGGGTTCAAAGGAGGCGGAAATTGAATAAATTTTAATTAAATAATTCAACAACTTACTTTAATTAAAACATAGAGGTAAGTCAAATAATAATAAGGAGGAAAATTAACTGCAGCGGGGGTAGAAGAGCTCGAACAAATTTCCCAATATGCTCAGGATTTAACTCTTTCCAGATATTCACCAGTAGTTGTCGAAACTTTTACCGACTCACCCACCTTGATAAACTGAGGCACTGTCACAACCAGTCCCGTTTCCAGGGTAGCTGGTTTTCCCGAGCCCGACGCGGTCGCACCTTTTAATCCGGGTTCGGTTTCGGTCACTTTAAGTTCAACTGTTTCGGGGAAGGAAACGCCAACGGCGGCATCATCGCAAAATTCTACGATGAGACGGGTATTGGGAAGTAAAAACTTTTTTCCATCTCCAATGATTTTATCATCCAAAAAAATCTGTTCATAGGTTTCACAATTCATAAAGCAGAATCCGGAAGGATCCTCATAGAGGTATTCCATGTCGATCTGTTCCATTTCAGCACGTTCGACAGATTCATCGGACCGGAACTTGATTTCAGTTTGTGTACCATCCTTAAGATTTCTCAGTTTGGCCTGCATAAAAGCCCTGCCTTTTCCCGGCGTTCGGTGCTCTGCTGTCATGACCCGGTACAAAACCCCTTTCAATTTGATCACGTAACCAACGCGCAACCCATTACCATTTACAAATGCTACCATTGTTTAAACCCTCAAAGGAATACAATTAATTTGATTATAAGCTCTTAGAGAAAACCAGATTTTGTGATTATATAGAGGCAGCTTTGAGAATCAAGAAAAATTAAAACTCGCCTGACATCTTGCATTTTAGGTTCCTGCTATGACATGTCCACTCTGCAGTAAAAGCGCACAATTTTTTCTTAAGGGAGAAAACCGTGAGTACCATTTATGCAATCAATGCGGATTAATCTTTGTCCCTCCTCAATTTCATATCTCTCCAGACTCTGAAAAAGCAAGATATCAGGAACACGAAAACAGTCTGGATAACAAAGGTTATGTTGATATGTTCATGGAAAAAGTTGACCTGATCAAAAAACACTGTCCACCATTAAAAACAGCATTGGATTTTGGATGCGGATATGAGCCGGTATTAAAAACTTTACTTGAAAGAGAAGGACTGCAGACGGATATTTATGATCCATATTTTTTTCCCGAGTTTCCAGGAAACAAAACCTATGATCTGGTAGTTTCAACCGAAACGTTTGAACATTTAAAAAACCCCAGCCAGGACATCCAACTGGCTGGAAATTGTGTCGCCCCGTCAGGATTCCTAGCGATAATGACCCGCTTTTACCCCTTGGCAGACGGAAAACCCTGCGAAAAAATTTTTTCTGACTGGTATTACAAGCGCGATCCCACTCACATTACTTTTTATACATCCAAAAGTTTTGAGTGGATTGCCGAGCAATGGGGATTCAAAATCATTTTTAATAATCAGTTCGATTTTGTCCTTTTGCAAAAATCTTCACTTCCTAAATAAAAATGGCTTCCCCTTTTTATTAAAAAATTTGATATAAAATAATTTTTGGTGCTTGTGAATCATGCCAAGGAAAATTTACACAGCTTTTATGAAATTTTAATTACGAGGAATTATGTCGGGCGAATATATATTTACAATGCAGGGCCTCATAAAGAGGTATGGGCGTAACGAGGTTCTTAATGGAATCAATCTTTGTTTTTATCATGGGGCAAAAATAGGCATTGTCGGCGAAAATGGTTCTGGAAAATCCACCTTACTTAAAATCATGGCAAGGCAGGATAACGATTTCGAAGGCCAGGCGGCACCACTCAAAGGGTCGACCATTGGCTTTCTCCCGCAAGAACCGGTGCTGGATGATGACCAGACCGTTCGGGAAAATGTGGAACAAGCTTTCGGTGACATAAAAAAAATGATCGAAGAATTTAATGCTGTCAGCGCAAAAATGGCTGAACCCATGTCGGATGAAGAAATGGAAAAAGCCATGGAAAAAATGGGCCGATTGCAGGATCAGATTGATGCGGTCGATGGCTGGGAATTGGATCGACAGGTTGAAGTTGCGATGGATGCTCTGGTTTTGCCTGCAGACGATCAAAAAGCCGGAACCCTTTCGGGTGGGGAAGCCCGTCGCGTTGCTTTATGCAAACTGCTCCTGCAAAAACCCGACATGATTCTTCTGGATGAACCCACCAACCATCTCGACGCGGAAACGGTGCAATGGCTTGAAGATGCCTTGTCCACTTATCCCGGCAACGTAATCGTTTCGACTCACGATCGCTATTTTCTGGACAATATCACTAAATGGATTCTTGAACTTGAAGGCGGAAAAGGAAAACCTTTCGAGGGGAATTACTCTTCCTGGCTGGAACAAAAGGCAGAAATTTTACGTCGGCGCGAAAAAATCGCCTCTACCTTGCAAAAAAGACTCGACAAAGAACTTCAATGGTTGAGGGAAACTCCCGGCGCACGCCGCAAGCACAATAAAGGAAGAATCAACGAATATGAAAAACTGTCCTCCAGAAAAGTGGATATCGAAGACAATACTTTGGAAATTCAAATTGCACCAGGTCCGCAACTTGGGGAGCAGGTAATTGAAGTCGAGTCTTTAACTAAAGGTTATGGAAATGAACCGGTATTTAAAGATCTCACCTTTTCAGTCCCCCGTGGCGCAGTGGTCGGTTTGATTGGACCCAATGGCGCAGGAAAAACAACTTTATTCAAAATGATTGCAGGTGAAGAACAACCTGATTCCGGATCACTTAAACTGGGCTCTACCGTCAAGCTTTCTTATGTCGACCAGCATCGACACGATCTGGACGGTGAAAAAACCGTGTTTGAAGAAATCACGGGAGGAACCGAGCATATTGAGGTCGCAGGCAAAACGATCAACTCACGGGCTTACGTGGGCCGTTTTAATTTCAAAGGACCCGATCAACAAAAAAAGGTGGGAGAACTTTCAGGCGGCGAACGCAATCGGGTTCACCTTGCCAAGCTATTACGACGCGGCGGAAATGTACTTCTCTTAGACGAACCCACCAATGATCTGGATGTAACTACCCTAAGAAATCTTGAAAATGCCATTCTCGATTTCAACGGTTGCGTGCTGGTCATCAGCCATGACCGGTTTTTTCTGGATAGAATTTGCACCCATTTGCTGGTTTTTGAAGGGGACAGCAAAGTACGCTGGTTTGAAGGAAACTTTGAAGAGTATCAGGAAAAAAGAAAACAGGAGTTGGGAGGAAAAGAAGAAAACCGACGGTCGAAATACAAAAAGCTAACGATTCATTAGCCCATTTTTATTTTCCGAACTGCCTGACGTAATGTATCAACACCCAGATTTGCCAGTCGGCCAGATCGGAGTATGCAGGCATGGCAGTGCCTTCAATTCCGTTCTTGATCGCCCAAAACATTTGACCGTCTGAAACATCTTTCATGGTGTCGGCACATGTAAAATTTCTTGCGGGTGGGTTGGCTTGCAATCCCAACTCCCCGGTTCCATCCCCTCTTGCACCATGACAATGAAGGCATTGCATGGGTTGTGCCTTATCTAAGTACAACACCTCTCCCTTTTTTAATCTATTGGCAGTGGCTTCAAGAGGGTTTTTTAATTTCAGGTATTTTGCGGGTGCCGCAGGTGTGGTTCGTTTTTGTGGACACTCAGCCTTATCCGGTTTATCCGCAAATCCGTAGGTATAGGTAATAGCTAAAATGACAACCGAGAGAAAAATTATTTTTTTCATTTTGCCCCGAACGACCCCAATCCAAAACAAAGGTAGGCTCAAAATTATTAGCAATCATTCTGATGTGCAGGGAACATGACCGAGAAAGTTGTTCCCACTCCCATGCTGGAAGACACATCAATATGTCCGCCATATTTTACCACTAATTTGTGCACAATATTCAAACCTAATCCAGTTCCTTTACCTTGTTCTTTTGTGGTGAAAAAGGGGTCATAAATTTTGGAGAGGTATTCCTGAGGGATTCCGGGACCAGTATCTTTTATTGTTGCAACTACATTTCCGTTCTGGGCTTCTGTAGAAACTACCAATTTCCCTTTTCCGCCCATTGCCTGGACGGAATTGGTCAGTAAATTCAAAAAAACCTGTTGAATTTCTTCGGTTTTTGCCAAAACAGGAGGAATGGAAGAAAAGTTTTTTTCGAGTTGGATATCGTTACTGTACGAAGCAAGAATGGCAATCTCAATAGCCGCATTAATACGCTCGTTAATATCCACTTCCTTTTTTTCTGCCGTGGAAGGAGCCCTTACATAACCCGACATGTTGAGGATAACCGAAGACATATGCTTGGATCGATCAACAACCTTTTGAGCATATTTCTTAACTTTTTTAGGATCTTTCTCGTCCAGGATTATCTCCGAAAATCCCATAATAGACACCAGAGGGTTATTCAGTTCATGGGCAATGCCTGCGGTTAAAGTTCCCAGCCCGGACAATTTTTCTGCAAGCGCCAATTGGTCCTGCAAATCGACTTCTTCAGTAACATTCCTTAAAAGTATTCCCACATGTTTTTCGCTTCGCTCCTGAAGGATCAAATCAAATATCTGGTAAGCAAAGATTTTATCTTTCAGTCTTATGGTTTGCTGCATACTTTGCAAAGAGGTTAAATCTTTGGGAGCCAGAGGGTCAATGGGCATGTAATTTCGAAAATTTGTATCTCCTATGCCTTCAGTAGAAACTGCTGGGGCATTTTCAAAATGGTTTTTGACTGCATCGTAAAGCACTCGCCAGGGTTCAACCAAATTGAGGTTTAAACTCAAAAGGTCTTTTCCCCGAATCGAATCGGAACCTTGTTTAATGATATTTTCAAATGCAGCATTGCAGTATTCGATTTTCAGATCAGAATCAAAAATCACAACGGCATCGGGGACACTCATTAAAATACTATCGGTATATTCTTTTAAATAACGAAACTCTTTTGTTTTTTTCAGGACCTGGTTTTCCAGTCCTGAAAAAGATTTCTGCAACAACTCGTTCATGGAATTGACTTCATCTGCAAGCGCTTCTATTTCATCTCCCGTTTGAATTTCCAGCGGAGCCACCTTCTCTCCCTTACCAATTCGGGCTGCGGCATTTTGAAGCCTCCGAATAGGCTGCACAATTCTTTTAGCGGCCATGGAACCCATGATGCCTATCAACAATACCGACACTACAACTGCCATCGATATCCAGAGAAAAAGTTTATTCATAGGGGCAAACAATTCATCTGACGACTGCCAGGCAAAGGTGTACCAGTCGTTTCCAGTAGAGGGGGATGTATAGTTGCGGGTTAAACTCAAGGGAGAAAACCCAATAATGGAAAGCTCTTTGCCCCCATGACCATCTCCAATAGTTTTCACCCAATGAGGTTCCGGGCGAGTCACATTTCTCACTAGAAGCGGATCGGCCAACTGGAAACCGGTAGGCAATATAGGACAATCGATCACCACCCCCTTTGAATCGATTAACATCACATGCCCGGTATCTCCAAAAGTAATGGGCTCTATCGATCCAGAAAATAATTCCCGGGCATCAAAAATGTGATGAAGAATTCCAATGGGGTTTTCCCTTTTATCCTTTATGGGAAAAGCAAATTGCAGAAGAGGTGCCTCCGATTTTTTATGGTTGTAGATAGAACTAATGAATACGGGTGTCTTTTCACCCTCCAATAATTTTTCCCGGACAGAATTATTTTTGTAAATAAATTCCGGGAAACCATTGATGCTTCCCTGCAAAACGCCAAAAGAGTCCGTCACGAACAGCGCACGTGTTGCCAAGGCGGAAGGATTTTTTCTTTTAAGAAAGTTTTTTAGAATTTTACTGGTTTCTTCGTAGTGGAGAGATTTGGTCTTTCTTTCGGAGTTTTCCCAATCGGCTTTATCCTGTTCAAGGACCTGAGCCCTTTGTTCGGAATCCAAAAAACGCAGCCTTTGGTGTGATTTTAAAATAGAATCCCGGATCAACGGATCTGTTGCAAGCCGATCATGGGCGAGAATTTCCCCCTCTATTAAAAGGTCTATTTTAGTGGAAGTTTCGTACGCTAACGCCTTGAAACTGGCTCCAATCACTCCCTGGAGGGATTTTGTACCTTGGAAATAGGAGAGAATCATAGCCAGAATCAAGGGTAGCGCCCCAACACCCAGCATCGTCCAGATCAGTTTATTTTTTAATCCGGCTCTTACGTTTTTTGAATCATGTGTTCCCATTGTTCATCCCGCATTGGCGGCAATAACCCGGATAAATCGATTCGACTTATTTTTGAGAACAAACTTTAAACGTAATCAAACTCCTGCTCAGATGACAAAACTTCCTTCACCTTCTCAAGCAGTTTTTCCTTTTCCACAGGTTTGACCAAATAATCTTTAACTCCTTTCTTCAGCAAAGACACAGCAAGCTCTGAATCAGGATATCCAGTAACAACCATTATCGGGATGGATGGCGCGTTCTCTTTAAGGTAATCAATGGCTTCAATACCATTTACTTTGGGCATGCGAATATCGCAGATAATAAGCCCTACCTGAAGCATGTTTGCCCCCGTTTTCATTAACGCCATCCCTTCTTCCCCATTTTCAGCTTCAATAACATTAAAGTTTGCTGATTCAAGGTGAATCTTTAAAACTTCCCTGACATCGGGCTCATCATCGATGACTAAAATTTTTCCCTTGGTGCTGGAAGCATCTTCAATAAATGACATGGGAACCTCCTTAGGCAATTTGAAAAAATTTATTACACCCTTTGGGGACAATAACCTGCGCTGGTCGCGCGACTAAATTTAAATATAGTCCTCTTCTAAATTCCTGCCACCAATTGGAAAATGAATTTTTTTTCATTAATAAAAAGCGAGGTCTCAAAAATAGGAAATACTACCTTGGAGGTTTAAAAACCTGAGTGATTTTTAGGTTTGGAAAAATGAAGAAAACAAAATTTGGAATTGGAAAATCCCTGCCTTTCCATATAGAAACGCAGGGGTTTTCAGAAATTATTCACCTTTAAAAGTGGTGCGAAGATACGCTATGACATCCGCCAGGCTTTGCTTGGACAAGGTCAAGCCCCAATCCGGCATATTGGGTGATTTTCCCACACTTTTACCTCCATAAAATATGAGATTGTAAAGGTAATCATCCGGGTAGTCACTTAAAGGCAGTTCTGCATGAACGGCGGGTTTTGGGTCGAGGCCTTTAGCGCCGGGGCCATCCCCTCTCCCTGTTTTTCCATGGCATTGCACACAATACTCTTTATAAACCTGTGCTCCTCTTTCTGAATCCGCGTTCTGGAATTCTTTCGATTTCCAGGGTTCATAATATTTAAATTCCTTTACCCCCAAAGTCATAACATAGCCAATTAAATGGCGTGCTTTTCTCATACTGATATCCGCAAGATATTCTCCGCTATGCGGGGTAAAGTCCTGCGGGTTTTCTGCAAAGCGACTCCACCAATCGAGGGAATACCTGTTTCCAGCATCGAAAAGAGTTGCGCTGATTGGACCGCCAATCAGTTTCCCATCATCATCTTTTATTTGATGGCAACCCAAACAAGAATATTCTTTGAACAACCCGGCACCCAGGGTCGATTCCATTTCTGTGAAGGTAGACATATCCACAAAACTTTTTTTAACACGGGAATCCAAGAGGTTTTTTTCCATATAGTCGGCCACAATCTTCGCTTCTTCCTGAGTCAGGATCATATGCTTCAAGGACAAACGCAATTTATCCCAACGATATCCATTGGGATAGAGATTTTCTTCCTGGCCCAACAAACGCCTTTCCAACCATGCCCGTTGGTATTTAACACCGCCCCACATTAAATCGGGAGCTTTGAGTTCAAATTTTGTTTTTGGTTTACCTTCAAATCGATGACAGCCTTTACACTGGCTATTGATTATTTTCTCTGCATAATCATCATCCCCTGCCCAAAGAGATGACGGCAAAAATAAGCTGAGGAATAGAAAGTAAAAAAATGAAAAAGTTTTCGATTGTTTAAACATATTTTTTCTCTCCGGGTTAACCTAAAAATTTTTCCAAAATAAAATTCCGATCAAGTTTCAAGAAATCTTCGGATATATAAAATGAGTTGCCAGGTCTGCTCCTTGTTTATGGAAAATTTATGCGCAGGCATGGCCGTTCCCTTTGAGCCGTTCTGGATAATCCAAAACAACTGCCCGTCTGACAAGTCCTCCATCACCTGGCCACAGGTAAAGTTTCTCGGAGGCGGCTCCATTCCTCTTGCCAGCCTTCCATTTCCGTTTCCACGGGTTCCATGACAAAGTTTACAGGCAGTCGGCTTGGCATCTTTTACAAACAGGTTTTTGCCTTTTTCAATATTCTCTTTGGTTGGCGGCAAGGGATTCTTTTTTTTCCGGTATCTACCGGGAGCTGATTTAGTTTTCCTGTTTTGTGGACAAATCCCTGAAACCGTCTTTATAATTTTTGCCGATTCAAATCCTGAACCATTAGAAGAGATAGATTCGTTTTTAAATGCCAGAGGAGGATTGGAAATTAAACCCGCCATCAACCCAAAAACCACGGCCCATTTTGACATTAGCGCTTCTTAAGTTTCGGTTTGGAAAACTCCCTTATGTAATGGACTATCAGCCAGATTTCCCGATCGCTCAAATTCTTAAAGGCTGGCATTCCAGTACCTGGAGAGCCATTGCGGATGATCCAAAACAACTGCCCGTCGGAAATGGTTTTCATGGTTTCACTGCAGGTGAAGTTTCGGGGGGGAGGGTTCAATCCCTGCGCCATAATTCCAAATCCATTTCCGGTTACACCGTGGCATATCTTGCAAGCAGTCGGCTGAACTTCGACCTGAAACAACGATTCACCGGCATAAAGAAGTTCAGGTGTTTTTTTTATTGGATTCTTTTGTTTAATTATATTATCCGGTGCCTGCACGGTGGTTCTCATTTGCGGGCAAAATCCTTTCCCAATAAACCCCTGGCCATGGTGCCCCTGAAAAGCACGGGAATGGCGCCTTCTTCCAAGACCCATTTGTCCTGCCCATACCTCTAAAACCTCGCTCGAAATAAAAAATACTGAAAAAAGAAATACGCCAAAGACGATTCGATTCGTTTTTCGACTCGGGATCTTGGAGTTCATGGATTTTCTCTATTTACCCTCTTCATTATCATTCGCAAAGGTCCGGATAAAATGAATTACGCTCCAGCCTTCTTCTTCATTAATTCCCTTACCTACCCTTACAGGCATCCCTGTTCCCGGACTGCCGTTTCTTAGAACCCACATCAGTTCACCATCTGTCCTGATTTCCTGCCATTTTTTATCTGTAAAATCCCTCGGAGAATGGCCGGGCACTTTCGCTCCCTGGCCATTATTACTATGGCAGGTTACACAGAGGCCCTTGCCATAAAAAATCTCTTTTCCCAATTCGATTCTCTCAGGAGTCGCCGGATAGGGGTTATCCATATCCTGCAATTCCTCAAGAAGCTCAGGAGGAACACGGGGTTGGTAAATATCCTCATGGAACGCGTCCAATCTTCCCCATTGCAAAACAAGGAGAACAAAACAGATCCAGAAAATGGTTCTTCGCATTTAAAATCACGTATAAATCAGAAAACCAAAGCAGCTATTTTATTGAGGCGTTACTTTTCTCACCAGCCTCAGGAAAGCGTCCACACCGGAAATTTTATCCTGGTAGGCCTTTCCACCCTCATCTTTAAAGGAAACAGCAATGGCTTTATTTATTTTTTCATCACTGGTCCAAGTGCTCCAGCCCGCCCCTTTGGGAAACATGCTATCTAAAAATATTTTATCCCCATCCTTATCGGTGTTTCTTTTTCTACGGTCATACAAAGTGGCTGCCTCTTCGGCAGTTGGCATTCTCCAATCCTCGTATCCTGCAAAATTTTTATGCCTCATCTTTTGAGCATATTCTCTAGCCGTATACCAGTTGACCCATTTCGCCTCCAACTGCCAATAATCCTTCTCCATCCACAATAAATTGGTTTTGCGGTCAAGGACAGTTCCATCACCAAATTTTGCGAATCGCTTGTCAGCGGATTCTGCAATCGGTTCTTTCTGCTCCATAGAAAAAGAACTAGATGACGCAAATAACATCAGGAAGAACATGAATGTTCCCGTAATCAGTTTCGATTCACGCAACATTTCCAACTCCATAATAATGTGCAGTTCATTTAATGATCGTTTTAATTCTACCTACTTGCCAGACCTAAGTAAACGGGGAAATCGGGTTGAACCCTGGAAACTGATTGGGTAGAATAACGTAATAATTCCAAAGGTTTTTCCAATGAAATCCCAAACACATATTTTCAAACTTTTGTTCCTCGCCGGGTTGGTTGTTTTATTTTCAACCACGAGCTCCATTGCAAAACCCAAAGATAAAGAGCGATGGAACAAGAAATATGATACCGAGGTCTACCTCTTCGGCGAAAAACCCATTCCCTTCCTTGTAAATAATATTGACATCCTCCGCAGGGGCAAAGCTCTTGATGTGGCTATGGGCGAAGGCAGGAACGGGGTTTATCTAGCAACGCAGGGATTCGATGTAACGGGGCTCGACATTTCCGAGAAAGGATTGGAAAAAGCAAATGCCCTTGCCGCAAAAAATAACGTAACCATTAAAACAAAAGTTGTTGATCTGGAAAATGTCAAACTGGAACCAAACAGCTATGACCTCATCCTTTGCACTTACTATATGGACCGGGAGCTTTATAAAAAATTCTATGACGCTCTCAAACCCGGGGGGATGGTCCTGGTCGAAACCTATAACATCGATTACTTGAAGTACCGAAGGTTCAATGCCAAATGGGCTCTGGATATCAATGAACTTCTCGAAATTTTCAAAGGTATGCGAGTTCTCAGGTATCAGGATTACGACGATGCAAGAGAAGCTTACTCCAGTATTATCGCCCAAAAACCCTGACCTCTCCTCTTTGTGAGTTCTCCGCAAAAATTTTTTGTAACCCTCGCGAATCTATTTCCTCTCTGGGTTCTTACCGGTGCGGGCTTGGCTTTGTGGAAACCGGAAACCGCCACTTGGTTTCAACCAACATGGATTCCCTATTTCCTGGCCATCATCATGCTGAGCATGGGATTGACCCTGAGCTTTGATGATTTTTCAAGGGTGCTAAAAATCCCAAAATCCATTCTATTGGGAGTGGGGTTGCAATACACCATCATGCCTTTTCTAGGATACGCCCTGGCCCGACTTTTTCATCTGCCGATCGATTTTGTTATTGGCCTGGTTTTAGTCGCGTGTTGTCCCGGAGGAACCGCTTCAAACGTGGTCTGTTTTATTGCAAAAACAAATATTGCCCTTTCAGTGAGCCTGACTACCGTTTCCACTTTACTTGCAGTCATATTCACGCCTGTCCTGACCACCCTTTGGGTAGAATCTCTTTCAATTGAACTTACAGGATTAACGGTAGATGTGGACACGCTGGGTTTGTTGATGAAAACCGTCAAAGTGGTAATCCTTCCTATTGTGGCTGGAGTTTTATTGAACCGGTATTTTAATCCATTGGTAAAACGGGTCGAATCCTACACACCCTTTTTAGCGGTACTTTCTATCGTGTTCATTGTTGATTTTATTCTTGCAGCCAAGAAAGATGCGATTCTGAAAATAGGCATTCCCTTGATTGGAGCGGTAGTGCTGTTACATTTTTTTGGATTTCTTCTGGGATATTTTTTGTCTCGCGGATTAAAGTTTGAAGAAAAGGACGCTCAAACCGTTTCCATTGAGGTGGGAATGCAAAATTCCGGACTTGCGACCGAACTCGCAAGGAGTAACTTCTCAAACTATGGATTGGCAACCGTACCGGGAGCCATTTCCGCGCTCACTCATTGCATCCTCGGTAGCATTGCTGCCGGGTTATGCCGCTACTCGCCCACTAGTGTGGGACGCAAAGTGCAATAACTTTGTCTGAAAAAAAATTTTCCGGTCTAGAAACATTTCCTCAAGAAGTAGTCTTGAACATTCCCCAATCCATTACCTGCTCTGCTTTGATATTTTTTTTGCAGGTTTTTCCAATCACGGAATTAAGCTCAGAAGCTGGAATCCCCGTACCCGGACGTTTGCAGGAAACCATTTCAGGAGTGATCACGGTCCCCGCAGATATTTCCACACGGGCGACAAGGCTTCTGCGAGCCGATTGTTTAACGGGAACCTCTGAAGGTTGAATTTCCTTTTTTTCTTCTCCAAGAGCAAGGCAAACACTATCAAGCCCTTCTCTTAAATTTTTTAAATCCTGTGGCTCCATAGATATGGATTGATCAACCCCGGGTAAACTCCGATCCGTTGTAAAATGTTTTTCTACCAGCACCGCTCCCAAAGAAGCTGCAACCAATGCAGATAAATTATCCATCGTATGGTCAGACAAACCTACCGGAACATTGAATTTCGATTGCATGGCTTCAAGACATTTCAGATTCATCTCTTCGTATTTGGATGGATAATTGGAAACGCAATGCAAAAGAATCACTGGACAGGTGGGTTTTAAAATTCCCAGCGCCTGGGAAATCTCTTCCTCATCTCCCATACCCGTGGAAAGCACCACGGGCAGTCCTGTTTTCGCAACCTTCTCCAGAAAAGGCAAATAGGTAAGATCGGGAGAAGCTATTTTTATTGCGGGAACACCTAAATCAACAAGCAACTCCAGCGATGCATCGTCAAAGGGAGTTGAAAACAGGGGAATGTTTAAACTTTTTGCGTAAGCAAAAAGTGTTTCATAATCGGAACGGGAAAGCTCGTAACGCTGAAAAAATTCATAAAAAGGAATTTCATTTCCGGGATTGTCTGGATCGTCTGCGATCAGATTGTTCGCGATCATTTCCTTCGCAACGAAGGTTTGCAGCTTGACGGCATCGGCACCATTTTCAGCAGCAACTTGAATCATTTTTTTTGCAAGCTCAACATCACCATTGTGGTTGAACCCGACTTCGGCAACAATAAACGCAGGCTTGCCGGAACCAAGAAGCTTACCGCAAAATTCAATGTTCTGATTTTTCATAAGGAATATTTAATCGCTGAAAGGAAGACCGGGTAGCTGCTCCGACAATAGGAAGATTACCCAAAATGCGACTCAGGAAATTTGAGTCCAGTCCCTGTTTAAATCATTACAAGTTCTGGACGGCTTATTATACACTAGGCTTTACAATTATTTTAATCTCTAAAGAGGAGAAAGGGCCTTGCAGTACAAAGTACTTGTAGCAGCAGAATTTAAAGGTATCAGCGAAAACGCATTGGCAGAAGTGACTGGCAGACTGGAAGAACATGGGCTGGAAAAAATCCCCACCCTGACTTCTACCTGGGAGTTTGCCTGTGAAGCAGAAGACGAGTCGGATGCCAAAGACAACGCCATTCAAGCATTCATAAATGTTGTCCGAACTCATCCCTGTGAATTGGGACTGGTGGTCCAGGCCGGAACTTCTCAAATATTGAGGCGGAAGAAAAAGTTTGATCCCTGAGATATATTCGAAGTCCCTGTGGTATCATAAGTAATCGCTTCAATTTGTATACAAATTAACCTCTGTATAAGGAATTTAACTGCCATCTGGCCCTGAAAACACCTTAGGGAGAATAATTTTGAATATCATATTGAACAGTTATTGCAACCTAACATGCAATTACTGTTTTGCAGATGAATACATGGAAGAGACGGTAAAAACGCCGGGAAAGTCGATGGAATTCGATTTTTTCCAGAACGAGTTCCTTCCGAAAATCAAGAATACCCCTATTATTAATTTCATGGGAGGGGAGCCGACTCTGCATCCTCGGTTCAATGAGATTTTTCGCAACACCTACAATGAAATTTTGCCCTATTCCCACTTAAGTGTTTTTACCAATGGCCTGATGCCAGACAAGGTTTTGGATTTAATGCTTGAGCTGGCGGGACCCAACGGAGCAAGGAATAAAAATGTCGTCTTCGCTATTCTTCTAAACTGGCAAACCCTGGAAAACATCTCTGAAAAAAATCACGAGCGCTGTAAGGAAGTTGCGGAGAAAATGCTTCGAGTGAATGGGTACAGTGTCACCTTCAGCATTAACTTGTATTCCAAAGACCAGGAACTGGAAAAACAATGTGAAGAAATAGACATCATCTACCAAAAAGCCGGACTACCAAAAGACAAACTTTATAAAGTTAGAGTCAGTCCCGCCTTTCCAATTATTGGTGGCGAAGCCAATATCTATCTTCCTATTCGGGATTACCCCAAGGTGGGTCGGCAAATGCTGAGAATCCTGGAACGGTTTCCACAAATGTGTTTCCGGTTCGACTGTTCGTTCCCACCCTGCTTTCTCGACGAAATTGAGGAATCGCAATTTGGATTGACCGACAGGTTTTATTTTCATGGCAACAAACAATTGCCGCCCACGGAGGAATGGAAGAATAACGACTACTATTTTGGCTGTGCGGACGGTAGCCCCATGGATATCGATTCGAAAGGGGATTGTTTCAACTGTTTCCCGTTCCACAATTTAAAACTTGGAAACGTATCCGATTTCAAGGAGATGAATTCCATCGCAATGGCGAAAATGGGATCGAAATTTTTGAACACCGTATTCGACAAAACCCAGGCTAAAGAACCCTGCAGGTCCTGCCCCCATTATATGGTTCGCTGTACCAGTGGATGTTTTGCCTACAACTTTATTGATGAAGAAGCGGAACAACTTGCAGCAGGTGCTAAAGAATCCGGTTCAGTTTAACTTCCTGGCAAATAATCCCAACATGAAACCCTTCGTAGGTTTCAACAGGGCCAAACACTTTCCCCTTGTTTAACGACATATCGTCAACACCCTTCATAATAAAATCATTGAGTTCTTCATTGCTCAATGTTTTGAATCCTCCACGAGGTTGACGCGGGTCATTCTTGTTCCAGCCCACTTCCAACCAACCCAGGTTTCCTCCATCCTCCTTAGATGCCGAACAAATGCTGTATTTTCCTGCCAGTTTCATCAACATTTGAACCCGGGCAGTTTCATTGGGTAAAGGTTCAATAGTTTCTATCAAAAGGTCGGCCACTTCTTTTTTGTCGACCAGAATATGACGTATCTGTATTTGATGGGTCGCTCCCGCCATGTTTCCCTCATAGTTTAAAAATGAAAGATGTAAATATATAGGATTTACTCCTCAATTTCCACCCGCTAACGCGGGTAGCAACTGACCACACCATTTTGAAAAACGAGGGAAATTAAAGATAAAAGCTTTAAAACCAAAGCCAGCCTCTCAGGAATGGACCTTTTAACCCCACGCCAAGTGGAAGGACTTGATGAGGCATCGGGTTTAGGGTATTTTTACGGACTTATGAGTGAAAACAATTCAAAAATAGTATTGGCATCCCAGTCTCCCAGACGCTTGGAACTTTTGAAAGAAATTGTCCCTCAGTTTGAGGTTGCTCCAAGTTCCATTGAAGAAGTTTTGGACATTGGGTTTCGCCCAGAAGAAAATGCCAGAAACATAGCATGTGCCAAAGCCGAATCGGTTGCTCCGAATTTTCCTGACTGCTGGGTCATTGGGGCTGACACTCTGGTAACCCTGGACGATGAAATTTTTCAAAAACCCAAAGATGAAAAAGATGCCGAACGTATCCTGAAAAGATTGAGCAGCAGGGAACATCTTGTGATCACCGGGATTTGTGTTATCGGCCCTGAAAAAACACGCGCCAAACCCGTTATCTCAAAAGTGAGAATAAAATCTCTGACCGACCAGGAAATAAAGGATTACATCGCCACCGGAGAACCCATGGATAAAGCGGGAGCCTATGCGATCCAAGGTAAAGGAAGCTTTATGGTTCGTTCCTTCTCAGGTTCAAAAACGAATATCATTGGGCTTCCTTTGGAAGAACTAAAAATCCTACTCAAAAAAACCCGCTACCCCTTCTCGTCTTAGAGCCAAATGGTTGGGACATATATTACCAACCATTCTCATCAATACTTTCTACCAAGGAGACCGAGACCCTTCGATAAACTCAGGATAACGTTTCGAGAACCTCTTAAATATGTCATGCTGAGCTTGTCGAAACATCTCGCCTTTACTGATTGCTGACTTATGCAAATGCTCTTTTACTTAAAGTACTCAAAAATTTCATCCCCTAGAGTATCCAAAAAACCGTTAATATAATTCCTGCGGGCTTTGCCCGCCAGAAAGTCCTTGACAATTCAATGGTTTTAGGCGTTTTTAAATCTAATTAATATTGAAATTAACTTGCGCAAACCTGCAGATTATAATTAATTTATTATACGTATTAATTAAAGCCATCAAAAAAGGCTCATGCTTAATTCAGGAAAAGAAGGATGAATAAGAATCAAAATATTCATGAAATACATGGTAGTTGTCCCAAATGCCAGGCACCTTTATTTTTAAACCATACAATGGACTGGTATGGCAATTCTATTGTAACTCTAAATTGCTGGAATGGGCATTACCAGTGGATTGATATTGAGAATTTGGATGCTCATGAAGATCTGACACCTGAAACGAAGCGCGATCTGGTAACTCATATAAGTTTTTTTAATTTGTAATGTCTCCCTCCGGTATTTTCAGATACCCCAAATTAGTACTTCTTTTTATTCTTGTTACAATTTCCATAATACCTATTGCACAGGCACAGGATAAAACCCCTGAAGATATGGTTTTTGTTCCCGAAGGTTATTTCCAGATGGGAACTTCTTCTGGAAACGATGACGAAAAGCCGATGCATTTCGTATATACCTCCGGCTACTACATCGACAAATATGAGGTCAGCAATAAGAACTACCAGGCCTTTATGGAAGCTACCGGTCACCCCGCTCCAATATTTTGGGATGATCCCCGCTTCAACGATCCCGACCAACCCGTGGTTGGAGTCAGCTGGCACGATGCCATGTCTTATGCAAAATGGAAAGGTCGCCGCCTGCCAACAGAAGCAGAATGGGAAAAAGCAGCACGGGGTAATGATGGACGCCTCTGGCCCTGGGGAAGAAAATTCGATAAAGGATTTTTCTTTTTTTTCGTGAACATTTTTGGCGAACACGACAACTACCCTCATACCGCACCGGTCAACTACTACCACTCCGGGGTCAGTCCATTCGGTTTATATAACACGGCTGGAAATGTTTGGGAGTGGTGTCTCGACTGGTACGATGAAAATTTCTATCAGGTCAGCCCGGAAATCAATCCGGAAGGTCCGCAAAGCCCTCGGAAAATGAAAGTTCTAAGAGGAGGATCCTGGGTAAACAGCATTGAAGGGGTCAAGGTCGTAAAACGTGCCCGGAATTATCCCCACACAAAAAATGAAATTTATGGTTTTAGAACCGTCCTGCCCGTCCAGTGAGCGCTTCCCGAAATAATCTCGCGATTTTTTCCTGGTCCCTCTACGATTTTGCCAACACTATTTTTTCGATGAACGTGATCTCTCTGTATTTCGCCTTATGGGTCACCGTGGACAAAAATGGACAGGATATTTTTTACAGCACCGCCCTTTCTCTTTCCATGTTTGCCGTCGCGGTCAGCGTACCCGTATTTGGGGCGATCTCAGACGATACGGGAAGGCGCCAGGGCCCGTTGACGATCTTAACCCTCCTTTGTGTTTTTTGTACCGCCCTGATTGGAGGTGTCGATAACCTATGGATGGGCCTGATATTATTCGCAATCGCAAATTATTGTTATCAGTCCGCCCTGGTTTTTTATAACGGAATGATGCCTTCTGTATCGAAGGGAACTCATGTGGGATTGGTCTCGGGATACGGTGTCGCTCTGGGATATATGGGATCCATTGCAGGAATGCTTATGGTCAAACCTTATGTGGATGAAGGCGGTCGCTCGGCAGCTTTTTTACCCACCGCCATACTGGTACTTGTTTTTGCCCTACCCTGCTTTTTCTTTGTAAAAGATCCCGATAAAAAACCATCTGAAAAAATTAAAATTAAAAAAGCATTCACAAAACTTAAGGAAACCTTTTCCAAAGTTAAAAGTTTCAAATCTTTGTTTCAGTTTATCACCATTCATTTCCTGGTTCTGGACGCTGTCAATACCATAATCGCTTTTATGTCCGTATACGCCAGCAAAGTCATTGGCTTTGGTGGTGACGAAATCATGAAGTTCCTAATATCCTCAACCGTGGGAGCAATGGTAGGTTCAGTAATTTTAGGGTTTCTGGTAAAACATAAAGGGACGATCTGGACTTACTGGCTGGTGCTTTGGCTTTGGATCATTTCACTATCCCTGGCGGCCTTTAGCCAAAGCGCGACCCTGTTCTGGTGCGTAGGACCCTTGGCCGGAGTCGGAATGGGTGGGGTGTGGGTGGTCAGCCGGGCAATTCTTATTGAACTTTCTCCTCCGGAAAAATTGGGCGAATTTTTTGGGCTCTACGGATTTGCAGGAAAAGCGGCATCCATCCTGGGACCCATGCTTTGGGGCGGAGTGGTATGGGCGCTTGATTCAACCCCAACTTTAAAATACCGGGTAGCCGTCAGCATGCTTCTTTGTCTCGTTTTAGCGGCTGCTTTTATTTTCCGGAATTTCAGCCGTAACATTACTTCCCCGCAGGCCTGAATAATTAGATTGACATCCATCTTTTTAATGATTAATTTTACGTTTAACAAAATCCAGAGTTCCATAATTTAGCCTTTTAAAGCAGAAAGGAACCCTAAATGAGAAGGTTCATCTCTTTAATTTTTATATTTTTTTTCGCCATTTCCATAAATGCTTTTCAAGTTTGGGCACACTCCGGCCATAAACATGACGAGCTCAAAATCAAACTGCCAAAGGTAGTAGCAAGAGTAAATGGCCAGGATATTAATGGAGATGTAATATTTCGCGAGCTAAAAAAGGCAGCCATAAAATACAAAAAACGCGGAATTCCACTGACTGCAGACCAGGAAAAATCTGCCGCTAAAACACTCATCGAAGATGAAATAGGCCGTACTCTGCTGGTGCTGAAAGCAAAAGAATTGGGTGCAAAAGTAAGTGAAAAAATGTTGTCTGACAAATTAAAGGAAGTAAAAGCAAAATTCCCATCAGAATCCATTTTTGAACACCGCCTCTCTGATCGGGGAATGACAGTCGATCAATACAAGCAGGAACTCGAAATTGATATGTATATGGATCAACTGATCAAAAAAGAGATCGAACCGAAAATTAATATTGCCGACAAAGATGCCAGGGACTATTACGAAAAAAACAAAAACAAATTTAAATCCCAGGAAAAAGTGCGTGCCAGCATCATGCTTTTGAAATTCAACCCGAAGAAAGGAAAAGCCGGAGAAAAAGAAGTTCTCAAAAAATTTGAATCTATTTTAGACCAGATTAAGAATGGATCGGATTTTGGTGCCCTGGCTCAACAGCATTCCCAAGACAGCCTGGCATCCAAAGGCGGAGATTTAGGGTTTTTCACCCAAAAACAAATGCTTCCTGATTTCAGCAAGCGGGCATTCAAAATGAAAGTCGGAGAAGTCAGTGAAATTTTTAGAACGGGCCACGGATTCCACGTCTTAAAAGTAACCGACCGCAAACCCGGAGGGGTTAGTCCATTCGAAGAAGAAAAGGGAAACATAAAAAAGTTTCTAGCCAAAAAGAAAGTCTCTCAGGCCACCCGTGATTATATCGAAACTCTCAAGAAAAAAGCCAAGATTAAAACCTATTTCTAGAAAAAAAACTATGAAAGTAAAACCCGGCACCGAAGAACACAAGGAACTTTTTTGCAGGGAGTTCCTTGATACCCATATCCCTTTCAAACCGGAAGAACTGGAATGGCCAGAACTGACCCCTGAAACCCTTGAAAAGCTCAAGGGATTCCCTATTTGGGACCACGCGGTTTATACAGAGTCCCGCGTTGGCATTAAGCTCACCGCTTACGCCAAGGTAGTTGAGGACCCTCTCCTTAGGGAAGCCCTCGAACTACAAGCGTACGAAGAAACGCGTCACGCGGATATTCTCAGATGTTTTTTGAAACAATATGACATTCCTTTTAAAGAACTGCCTCAGCCGCCACTGGACAACGACCTGGAAAAAAGCTTTATGACCACAGGGGCGGGGGAATGTATTGATTCTTTTTTCGCGTTTGGATTCATCGAGATATCAAAATCGTCAAACGACTACCCTTTAAG
>JAYNIA010000007.1:69837-93507 GCA_038108555.1 Nitrospinota bacterium
CCCGCCGCTTGGAACAGGACATCACTTTTTTGGGTATCGGTGACAATCAAGCCTTTTACTTAGAACTTGGCAACATTACATTCCCCGTAAGGTGATCACTTTTTCTTCGATTTACCACCGTCTATTTGGCCGAGTTTGCGCTTTACGGTTTTTTGTTTGTCCTTGTCGAAGTCCACTTTCAGGTAAACACTGTTATCAAACAATTTACTGACCGTACCTTCTTTTTTCTTCCCCGCAAATTCAAATTTGACCTTATCCCCGACTTTCATAACACCACCTCTTTAAAAAACAAGTAATTTCCAAAAATGTCTACGAAGGAAAGGAGATTAAATGAAAACCGATAAAGAGTCAAGCGGAGAACCCTGATTGAGGCTATTGTGTTGCTCGACACCCCTATGACTAGTACAATCTGGAAACTATCCGGAAACCCCGGTTTACCTTAAGCCTGCTCAATCTTTTATCGTGAAACTTTCCTCCGAAAAGCCTTTTGCCGAGGTTGTATTTAATCTGCCTGTTAAAGAGGTTTTCACTTATAAAATTCCTCCAGAATTTCTGGGAAAAGTCCATTTGGGGATGCGGGTTTTTGTGCCATTTGGAAGACGCCGCATCACAGGATATGTGGTCCAGTTGACCTCCAAATGGGACAAACAAATTCAGCTGAAATCTATAAGTGATTTACCGGACACCCAACCCATTGCAGACAAGGAAATTCTATCGCTTACAAAATGGTTGAGTGATTACTACCAGTGCTCCTGGGGTGAAGCAATCCACGCAGCCCTTCCTGCAGGATTGGACGATGAAATCCGGGAAGAATTTTCCATCACCGAAGCCGGCAGGGAGGCATTAAACAAGAGCGCTTTAACGAAATCCTCCTCCCTCCTTTTACTTTTTATTGCAGAAAAATCCAAAGTCACCATTAAACAATGTCAGAAAAATCTGGGTAAAAAATTCAGCGCCTATTCTCTGGCGCATCTTAAACAGGAAGGACTGGTCACATCAAATGAAGTCATTCATAAAAGCACGGTAGGTTACCAATTTATAAAATTCGTCCGACTGAATTCCAAATTTTTAGGAACAGATAAAATCGAACAACTTCTCAAACGAAGCCCCAAACAAAAAAAGGTATACGATCAATTATTAAAAGGTGAAATCAGCACCGCCGATTTGGAAAAACAGGTGAAAGGAAGTTCTACAGCTATTAAAAGTTTAAAAGAGAAAGGTTTGGTGGAAACTTACACCCGTAAAGATGAAAGAAGCAGCGTGGTGGACCTTTCCAATCAACCCATCGGACCATCTCTCAAATTCACTCCCGAGCAAAAACAGGTTTTCAGCCAACTCAGTGAAGCTATTTCCAAATCAAAGTTTCAACCTTTTCTGTTGCAGGGTGTGACAGGCAGTGGAAAAACAGAAATCTATATCAGGTGCATTCAACAGGTTCTGGAACAGGGTAAGACGGCCATCATGATGGTTCCCGAGATTTCCCTGACACCACAAACGGTGGAACGATTTCGCCAGCGGTTTGGCGACCGGGTTGCCATTCTTCACAGCGGTTTATCCCATAGGGAGCGTTATCTGGAATGGAAAAAAATATATGACAAACAGGTTTCCATTGCTGTGGGTGCCCGATCCGCAGTTTTTGCCCCTTTCACCAACTTGGGAATCATTGTTATTGACGAAGAACATGATGGATCGTATAAGCAAGATTCATCACCCCGATACCACGCGCGGGATACAGCAGTAATGCGCGCACGGTCACAAAACGCGGTTGTCCTTCTTGGATCTGCCACTCCTTCCCTTGAGTCCATTCACAACACGCAACTCGACAAATACAAATACCTTTCGCTGGATAAAAGGGTGGGTGACCGTATGCTCCCTCTGGTAGGCCTCGTGGACATGAGGAAGGAGCGAAAAGAATTTAAAAACTTTTCCATTTTATCCGGCCAGTTAATTGCAGCCATTCGTGATCGCCTCTCCAGAAAAGAACAAATATTTCTCTTTCTCAACAGACGTGGAACGGCGCGGTTTGTTTATTGTCCGGATTGTGGTTACGTCATGGAATGCAACCACTGCAGCGTGACACTGACCTTTCATGGAAACGACAATCGGCTTCTTTGCCACTACTGCAACTTTGCGGTTCGAATGCCGGGGCACTGTCCCGAATGTCAGGGGGAAGTTATTCGTTTCAGCGGATTCGGCACCCAAAAACTGGAAGAGGAAACTCTTAAACTGTTTCCAAAAGCCCGAGTGAGCCGGCTGGACCGGGATACGACCCAAAGCAAAAAAGCATTTTCTGAAATGCACCGGAAAATGCATTCGGGGGAAATCGACATCCTGATCGGAACACAAATGATCACCAAGGGTCATGACTTCCCCAATGTTACTTTAGTAGGTGTGGTTTCGGCTGATATCGCCTTGAACATCCCTGACTTCCGTTCCTGCGAGCGGGCTTTTCAACTATTGACCCAGGTGGCAGGAAGGGCGGGACGTGGAAAGGTTCCGGGAAAGGTTATTATTCAAACCAACAATCCCGACCATTATATGTTTGAATATGTGATGGAACACGATGTGAAGGCTTTCCACGATAAAGAATTAAAACTCAGAAACCGTTTAAACTATCCCCCCTTCACAAGAATCATAGCCATTGAAGTCACCAGCGAAAATGAACCCCAGGGACAAAGCACCATCGGAAAACTCAGACAATCCCTTTCACGACTTGCTCACAAAGAAAAATCCGTCGAACTCATTGGTCCTTCGAAGGCCGCTTTATACCGACTTCAAAATAAATTTCGCTGGCATTTAATATTAAAGGGAGGAAACATGAAACAATTGCAAAACATTTTGTTAAAATGTTCGTTGCTGAGTGAAACCAAGACCCGCGATAAAGTCAAAATAACAATCGATGTTGACCCGTTAAATCTTCTATAACCCCAAAAAATTCTTTAAATGAAACTTATCCGATCTGCCTACGACTGGGTTTTGCACTGGGCCGCAACACCCTATGCACTACCAGCCCTTTGCGCAATTGCCTTTGTTGAATCCTCCTTCTTTCCCATTCCTCCAGACGTTTTACTGATTGCCATGACCGTCGCCGTCCCCACAATGTGGATACGTTTTTCCCTTTTTTGCTCCATCGCTTCTGTTGTTGGAGGAATGTTTGGATATTTTATTGGTTACCAGTTCATGGACCTTGTAGGCCAGAAAATTGTAGACTTTTACCATCTACAGGAAACTTTCGATAAAATTGGAGGACTCTACAACGAGCATCAGGGCTGGGCCGTTGCCGCTGCAGGTTTCACTCCCCTTCCCTACAAAATCTTTACCCTGGCCGCTGGGACTTTCAAAATTAATTTTCCAACCTTTGTTTTGGCCTCTTTTATCAGTCGCTCTGCACGTTTTTTCCTGGTGGGATTTTTAATATACAAATTCGGTCCCCCAGTGAAAGCGCTGATCGAAAAATATTTTAACCTTTTCAGTATCGTGTTTTTCGTTTTGCTCGTGTTAGGATTTTATTTGTTAAAATTTGTGCTTTGACCTAGGAGGTTCGCATGGATGAGCATTGCGTCATTTTTATTACCGCCGGCTCAAAAGAGGAAGCCGAAAAATTAAGCCGCGGACTGGTAGAAAAAAAACTCGCTTTCTGTGTTAACACGGTTCCCGGTATTCAGTCGACTTATCATTGGGAAGGAAAGATCCACGTCGATAACGAAATTCTATTGATTGCAAAAACCCGGCAGCAAAAATATGGCGCCCTGGAAAACTGGGTGAAACAACAACACAGCTACGATGTTCCGGAAATAATTGCTCTTCCCATTCAAAAGGGACTGCCGGAATATTTGAAAGCGATAGACGACTGGGTTAAGGGCTAAGACTAATATTGTTGATATTTTCATCCAACCCCCCTATTCCCCCCTTATTAGGGGGGACATTGGATTAGCTTCCCCCTGACAATACCCGTGCCGGGCATAAAATTTAAGGTGGAATATCACAGGGGGATTGAGAGGATTAATCTTTTTCGCCTTGAAAATTAAACCCATGGCAAATTTCATTCAAAAAAAAGACTGGCAGATTTCAGAGAACCTCGCCACCCCTGAGTCCGCTTACCTGAGACGAAGAGAATTCATTCAAGGCACCGCTCTGACTTCCGTGGCAACCGTAGGAGCGTTGTATGGATGCGGACCTTCTGCCATTCCCAACAAACTCCAGGAAATTGAATGGAATGAAATTGAAAAATCCATTTATCCCGCCAAACGCAATTCCAATTTCGAACTCGATCGTCCCATGACAGATGAAAAAATCGCCGGGACTTATAATAATTTTTACGAGTTCGGATCAGACAAAACAGATCCTGTCCATTACGCACAAAAACTAAACACAAGGCCGTGGAAGATTGAAGTGGGTGGATTGGTCAACAAGCCCAAAACGCTTGACATCGATGACTTGTTGAAAACCATGCCGATCGAAGAAAGATTGTACCGGCTTCGTTGTGTAGAGGCCTGGGCCATGGCGGTCCCGTGGACGGGATTTGCCTTTAAGGAACTTTTAAAACTGGTGAACCCGAAGTCTTCCGCCACACATGTCAAGATGGAAACTTTTTATCAACCCTTCACCGCTCAAGGGCAACTGGCGTTCTGGGAACCCTGGGCCTATACCGAAGCTTTGACAATAGAGGAGGCCATGAACGATCTTGCTTTTCTTGCAACTGGAATTTATGGTCATCCCCTGGCAAAACAACATGGGGCTCCCCTTCGACTTGCAGTTCCCTGGAAGTATGGATTCAAAAGTATCAAATCTATCGTAAAAATAGAACTGGTGGACTATCAACCCATGACTTTCTGGACCACCCTTCAGGGACTTGAGTACGACTTTACGGCCAATGTTGATCCGCGCATCCCGCATCCCCGCTGGCCGCAAAACCGGGAAAAGATGATCGGCACCAATGCGGTCCGCGCCACACTGCCTTACAATGGGTATGGTGAATACGTTGCTAAAATGTACCGCTAGAAATAAAACTGCGAATCAGTCATAATCAAAATATGCGAAGCACACATTCAATTTTTCGAATAAATAAAGCAACCCCCCTAGCCCCCCTTAACAGGGGGGAATTCAACCTCCCCCTGACAAGGGGGATTGAGGGGGTTTTAAATATCTTTCCATTGGCAAAAAAGGTTTTCTTGTGGACTGGATTGGCAATCCTGATTTCATTTGCACCGCAATTTCTCGAAGCCTCTCCTAAAGAAACACCTATTAAAAAAGAAAAAGTTTCAAAAAAAATCTATACCGTGATTGAATTTGAATCAACATTCATGAACCGAAGGAAGGAAGAAATACTGAAAACCCTGGGAGAACCTGACAGTAAAAACCAGGTTCAGGAAAAAGAGGTATGGAAATACAAACAACTCGTTAAAGACAAGGGAAAGACCTGGGACCAGAATATCATGTTCGACTTTGGAAGGGTCAACTATATCTGGTCTGACAATAGCAATTAACCCGTCATTTCTTGAAAAACAGCTCCAGTTGAGCGCCCACGAATCCGGCGATGGCCCCTCCGGTGCCGGCGGCGATGATTAAAATATCGCGGTCTCCCGTTCGGTATCCCAGCCAGGCACCGATCAGAACTCCCAGACAGATGATCACCATATAGCGACGGCCACCGAGCCAGCCCACAAAACCCCCAACCACCGTTCCCAAAAACCCTGCAATAGCCATCAGCAGGGGACTGTCCATCACCAGCCCGATCAGCAATCCTGTGGTGCCGATCAACACCATCCCCAGATAAATTTCTTTTTTGTTTCGGGATTTGGCCATCATAAATTTCTTGTATCTAGAGCCTTCTTTGGGCAAAAAAAAGTCACCCTGAGTTCATCGAAGGGTAAATCCCTCGACAAGCTCAGGATGACATATAACAAACAGGATGACCCTGAAAAATGCTAACTTTTACAGGTTCTTGAAAACCTCATCCAGACTGGAACGTGCATCGCCGAACAGCATACGCGTGTTCTCTTTAAAGAAAAGTGGGTTTTGCACACCGGCATAACCGGTGGCCATTCCACGTTTCAGGACGATGGTCGTTCCACCCAACCAGCATTCCATAACCGGCATTCCAGCAATCGGACTGTCTGGATCAGTTTGTGCCGATGGGTTTACAATATCGTTCGCACCGATGACGATGGAGACATCGATATTGGGGAAATCGTCATTGATTTCATCCATTTCAAAAACGATATCGTAAGGCACCTTGGCTTCTGCCAGCAGAACATTCATATGCCCCGGCATTCGCCCTGCAACCGGGTGGATGCCAAACCGCACGTTGATTTTTTTAGCTCGCAATGCTTTGGTTATTTCATTGACGATATGTTGTGCCTGGGCCACCGCCATTCCATATCCTGGAATGATCATGACCTCCTTGGACTCCAATAACAATTGAGCCACTTCAGGGGCCTGTAAAGCAACAACTTCACCCTGATCTTCAGCAGCCGCTCCACCGCCTCCACCGGTTGTCGTTCCAAAGCCACCTGCGATTACCGCCAAAAACTTCCGGTTCATCGCTCGACACATGATGTAACTGAGGATAGCACCACTGCTACCAACCAGCGCGCCGGTAACGATCAGAAGGTCGTTATTGAGCATAAAACCGGTTGCCGATGCCGCCCAACCGGAATAGCTGTTGAGCATGGAAACAACCACCGGCATATCAGCGCCACCGATCGCCATAACCATATGGACTCCAAATGCAAGGGCAATCGCCGTCATGATCAGCAAAGGCAGGGTTCCTCCCCCTGCAGCAGATTGGTCTACGAACATTCCACACAACCAAATGGAAATAATTAACAAGCCAAGATTCAACCAATGGCGTGCGGGTAATAAGACGGGGTTACCCCCAATTTTCCCACTCAATTTTCCAAACGCGATGATAGATCCTGAGAAGGTAACAGCACCGATGAGGATACCCAGATAAGTTTCAACATCATGGATGGTTAATTCGACCCCGTGAAAATGGGTCAAGCGACCCGGGTCCATAAAGTTTGCATACCCAACCAGCACCGCTGCAAGTCCCACCAGACTGTGGAGAATAGCAACGAGTTCGGGCATTTCCGTCATTTGCACCCGTTTTGCAAGGACCAGACCGATGGCCCCACCGCCCACCAGGCCAACAATGAGGAACCCCAGATTTCCTGTGACACCCGCAATAGTTGCGATCAGTGCCAGGGTCATTCCTATGATTCCATATAGGTTGCCCCGCCTTGCTGTTTCCTGATTACTCAGACCACCCAAGGCTAAAATAAATAGAATGGTTGCCCCGACATAAGAGGCGGTTACGATTCCTTCGCTCATTTTCTCGCCTCCTATTTGCGAAACATTTCAAGCATGCGACGCGTTACCGCGAATCCGCCTACTATGTTAATAGATGTAATCAGTACCGCGAACGCAGCCACAAGCATGATCATCGTTTCTTCTGAACTGATCTGTAATATGGCACCAATGACGATGATACTACTGATAGCATTCGTTACACTCATCAGGGGAGTGTGCAATGCGGCAGTCACATTCCAGATAACCATGTAACCTACAAAACAGGCCAACACAAAAACCGTAAAATGGGCCATGAATGAAGCTGGTGCCACAGATCCCAATCCAAAAAGCCCTAACCCACCGAGGATAAAGGTAATCAAAGGTCCCAATGCTGAAGGTTTCTCCTCTTCAGCAGGCTGGGCCGGAGCGGCAGGTTTCTCTTCTTTTTTAGCGGGTTCCGCAGAGAGTTTCGGGGCAGGCGGCGGGAAAGTTATTTCCCCATCCTTGACTGCCGTGGCTCCCCGGACGACCTCGTCTTCGAAATCGACTTTGGCGACTCCATCTTTCTCCTTACACATGTCTGTCAAAAGGTGTCGCAGATTGGTTCCATACAACTGACTTGCCTGGGCAGCCATGCGACTGGGCAGATCGGTGAACCCAATCAGGGAAACACCATGAACCTTTTTGATGGTTCCGGCTTCAGTGAGTTTGCAGTTCCCTCCCTGTTCTGCGGCGAGGTCCACCAAAACACTTCCATCTTTCATGGACTCAACCATTTCCGCTTTGATCAATTCGGGAGCTGGTTTGCCCGGAATCAAAGCTGTGGTGATAATGATATCCACCTCTTTGGCCTGTTCCGCAAACAAGGCCATCTCCGCTTCGATGAATTCTTTACTCATCACTTTTGCGTAACCGCCGGTTCCAGAACCTTCTTCCTCAAAGTCAAGTTCCAGGAACTCTGCATCCATACTCTCCACCTGTTCCTTGACTTCAGGTCGGGTATCGAAAGCCCTTACGATTGCTCCCATACTTTTAGCAGCACCAATCGCTGCAAGCCCCGCAACTCCGGCACCTATGACCAGAACCTTTGCCGGGGGAACTTTACCTGCAGCCGTAATTTGTCCGGTGAAAAACCGTCCAAAATTTTGAGCGGCCTCAACCACGGCGCGGTAACCTGCAATATTGGCCATGGAACTGAGCGCATCCATTTTCTGTGCCCTGGAAATTCGAGGCACCATATCCATTGCCATTGCGGTAACTTTTTTATCCGCAAGTTTGTTTAAAAGGTCGGGGTTCTGGGCCGGCCAGAGAAAGGAAATCAGGATCTGGCCTTCTTTGAGCAGGTCGATCTCGGGACCATTCAGTTCTGGTCCACGAACCTTTAAAATAATATCGCTATCGCTCCAAACAGATTTAGCATCGCTGGCAATGGTCGCACCAGCATCCGAGTAGGACGCATCAGAAAAATGAGCCAGGTCCCCGGCTCCGGTTTCTACAATTACTTCAAAACCCAATTTTTTCAGATGGCCGATGACTTCGGGGGTGGTCGCTACCCTCTTCTCACCTTCATGGATTTCTTTGGGAACTCCAATTTTCATATCACTATCTCTCAATAAAAATTCAACAAAAATACGGTTTTTGGGGGAATATCAAAGCGCACAAGGCTACCACAAAATCTTAATTTTTTCTACAAGACTGCGTCGGGGGGAGTAAGTTAAAACGCTACCAGGTTATGAATACCCTCCAACCTCTGGATTAAATGGGGGAAAGACCTATTTCCGAGGGTGAAACAAGATCGATTTGGCCCCCACAAGCCCCTAGCCATCAGAATCGTCGAAAACGCCTTTGGCAAGGCTTTTACGGGCGGTGCGGGCCTCCTGGTCAGCACGGGTGATGCCACCATCATAGTCGTTATAGTCCACAAATTGGAGAACGGATTCCATTTCCGGGTGGCGTTCCAGATACAGCTTTGCCATCGTTTGGGTGGTTCGCCGGTATTTGGGGTGCCCGGCTTTTTGGGTACGTAACTCGGCAAAATGGCCCAATTCACGAAGATTCATCCCCATGTTCCATCGGATAAAATGGTTGAAAAGGGTGGCGTACTGGGCTTCCTGCTGAAAACCATCGCGTTTCAGGTCCCGGTGAAGTGATTCTGTGCGTTCGAAACATTCCTGAACCTTGTTTTCCATACCGATTTCAGAAATCTCTTCTGGAACCGAGTAACCCAACTCAATCCCCAGATCCTGCCTCTGTTGAGTCAACATGCGATGTCTTTGCAAATCGCGATACTCCGCAAACCCAGCCAGGATATCGAATTGGATGGGGTAACCATATTCCAGGGCCCGGCCCGGCCTGTCTCGCTTGCTTTTTCGAGAACCAATATATGCATCGAAGATCTGTTTTTTCTTTTCTTCAGGCAATTGTCGAACCACATTTCTAATCTGCTGGGAAGAATGCTGCACATAAGGAAAAATCATGTTTGCCAACATATTAATATGCTGGTCCTGGGATGCATCTTCCAGCAAAACAACTTCTGCCGTTGTTTCTATTGGAAGAGAATCAAAAAGCTCTTTACACAATGCCCGCATTGCCTTGTGATTTTCAGCCACGTAAGAATTTCGATCAGCACGTTTTATAAAAGTTGGGATTTGTGTATTCAACGCGCTTCGAATGGAGTCGGCAAGCTGATTGGCTTCCGACAATTCGCTGGTCATCAGTTTACTGATGAGCCCTGAATAAAACCTGCCGTTGCCCACCAACCCGACATTTGCCTGGGTACATGCAGGAAGAATGCAGCGAATCACATCACAGGCAGCACTTCGGATAGTAAAGTTGTAGGCAATGCGATGAGCTTTGATTTCGTTTTCATCTTGTAAATTGGATAAACCCGCTTTTTCAATCTGTCCGTCCCGTTCCACTTCAATTTCAAACTGTTCCTTTGTAAGACGTTTACGAAACAGGTCTTGCATGGGTTCGACCATTTCTGCATATGTCTCAAAAAGAAAATCCATATTGCCGGTAAACTTCTCGCCCAAACCAGATTGGCGAATATTATCCGGGCAAATGTACCTCCATCGACCATTCTTTTTTGCATCGTAGAGCACATAGCGGGTGGACTCTTCGATAGGGGACCCGCCGATACGACAATCTTCAATGACCTTCGTCATCAGGTTAGAAATTTCTTCAATACACAAAGGGGCTACGGCCAGCTCCGCAACGGATTCGTCGCCAAATTTATTGACCACCCGGTCAATCATCTGCGAACCTTTGACGTCGTTGGGAGTTCCGTCAGGATTCAGAAACTCACGAGCAACTGTTTCCTTGAACCCGGTAGGTGCTCGACTGTAACGGGCCAAAGCGCCCCCTATCACCTCTGGATTTAAATTTTCCAGAGTGAACACATTAGCATCGACATTAGAAAGATAGGGTTTTAATAACCCTCTTTCAGTGTCGGTGAGCTCATCGGAACGTTTTGGTTTGTCAGTCATAATTTTCTATCGAAAAGCTTCTTTGGAGTCTTTGGCACAGCGGAATCCGGTGTCATTGAACCGCACATCGGGTCGGCTCCACCTGCGAAACGAACTTCGAAGCGAGTCAGGAAAGTTTACCCAGGACCCTCCCCGGAGAACCTTGAATTCCCCTTTGGTATATCCTTTGGGATTTTTTTTTCTGCTTTTCCGGTAATAAGTCCGATGGTACCAATCCGATACCCATTCCCAAACATTTCCTGCCATGTCATGCACTCCATAAATAGAGACTCCTCCAGGATAGGTACCCACGTTGGTCATCGTGGCAATGCCTTGCCATTTTTTGCCATAGGTAGCCTTTCCTTTGGGAGAGCCATTCCCCCAAGGGTAAATATTGCCACTGGGACCCCTTGCGGCTTTTTCCCATTCTGCCTCGGTCGGTAGTCTCTTCCCCCTCCATTCGCAATATGCCACAGCATCGTACCAATCCACCTGAGTGACAGGTTGATTTTTAATAAGAGGAGAAAATGATTCCCCTTTCCATAAATTTCCCTCCCAACAGGAATCCGTAGTACAGGTGTCATCCAATGCAGGTCGATGCCCGGTAGCTTTTACAAATTCAAGATATTGGGCATTGGTAGTTTCGTATATGTCTATCCAATAGCTTTTTAATGTTATAAGCTTTACAGGAATCTCGTCAGAAAACCACCAAAGCTGACAACTTCTGTCATATTTTCGGCACATTTTCAACGCTGCCTGATTTTCCTTAAAACTGGAGCCGCGCACAAAATTTCCTCCCTTGATCCAGGCCATATCTGCATATGCTTCTGCCTCAGACTTTTTGCTTTCCTTAATTTCTGTTTGAGATAATGCTTCCGGCGCAAAAATTCCATTACTAAACAGCAGGAAAAAAAAACAAAAAGCGGAAAGGTTTCGATTGAGTGAAGGGAAAATAAACAAGGGCTTAAATAGAGAGATTAACTGCTCTCTTTAGTCTGCTCCGAAAAACGAGTCATTTCTTTTCCGTGAATATAAAATAAAGACAAACCTAATACCATATTTATGGTGTAAAGCCATGTCAACTGGCTGTGATATCGGTCAAATTGAATCTGCAATTTCTGGTCGGCGGGATTGGCCTTCTTCATCTGATCCATGGCATGCATTTCGGGTCTTAAAATACCACCAATGTATATTGCAAGGACCACCATGATAGCGAGAAAAATTTCACGTGTATAACGTCGTTTCGTCACTACTTGAGGCTCATATCCCACCGAGCTGTATTTTCCAATTAGAAACTTGATCACCTCAGCTAGCACCATGAGAACAACGCAGGTATAAATGATGTGAACATTGAATACATCCATGATTTTATTCATGATGGTGCTGGCAACCAGTTTCTGGTCTTTCAGGTTTATTCTCACCATGATTTCCACCAGGATACCGAGCAGGAACATTCCCGCCACCCAGAGGCTGAGTGAAAATAAATAAAGCCAGTTTGAAATAAAAAGCAGACGTTTCATTTTTTTACATGGGGTTTCTGAAGAGCCTTTTTACGATTCCCGATCAACGACCTCCCGAAACGCGTTTTCGGAGGGCACTAAAGCTTTCTTTTATTTCTTTTTCTTCCCGTTCCCGAGCGAGAATAACCTCTTCCTTGTCACCCCCGAACCAGGTTTTAACGGTTGTTCCGGTTCTTTCCCTGTTTACGGTATTTAAAATGGACAGGTAAATGATTCCGTAAAAAACGGCGAAACCATAAAGTATATAGGGAATCAAGGAACGCAGCCGCTGTTTTTCTTTTAGCGAACGATGATCCCACAATTTATACCATAAGGTTTCTTTCTTATCCTCGCCCTTATTCTCATCCATAATAATCGTCAGAAAATATCTATAAATATTTAAATATAAGTGCCTTATTGATGAAGTTCGCTTGAAAATCGATCATAGCAGAATCATAAAATTGAAACAACCGGGCGGCTTACCGCTGGAAGCGAGGAACAGGCTCCAAAAAAGAAGACTCACTGGTATTGCCATTTAACTATAAATCCCTACTCTTTGCCTCCCTCGCTCGAGGGTGGTATATTTCTAATTTTGAACCTTAAATGATGGTTGAGTCGTGATTGAAATCAAACCCGTAGAAAAAGTGAACGCTACTGTTACCCTTCCGGGCTCCAAAAGCTATACCAACCGGGCGCTATTGATTGCAGCCCTGGCAAACGGCGTCAGCCGTCTGGAAAAACCGTTGGTGAGCGATGACACAAAATTTATGATCCAGGCTTTGAAAGGCTTCGGAATTCAAGTGGAGGAAGAGCCCGGTGCTTTTACGGTTTCCGGGAATGGAGGCAAACTGGAACTCCCCAAAGATGATATTTTTGTGGGAAACGCGGGGACCACGATGCGCTTCCTAACCACTTTTTCAGCTTTGGCAAAGGGGAAAGTCCGTTTAGACGGTGATGAACGGATGAGGGAAAGGCCCCTTGCCGACCTACTAGAATGCCTGGGCCAAATGGGAGTCAAAGCCATTCCGGCCTATCACAATGGATGCCCTCCCATAGATATTGAGGGGGAAGGAATTCCCGGAGGATATGTAAAATTAGCAGGGGATAAAAGCAGCCAATACCTTACCTCCCTTCTGCTATCCGCCCCTTATTTCCAAACCGATACTAAAATCCTTATCCAAGGGGACCTGACCTCTAAATCTTATGCCGATATTACTTTGGATATTATGCGGACGTTTGGTGTTGAAGTGGGAAACAGGGATTATCAGGAGTTCAGTGTTCGGGCTGACCAAATTTATAAACCGCAAACCTATAAAATTGAAGGGGACTGGTCGAGCGCATCTTACTTTCTTGCCGCAGCAGCGGTCACTCAGGGAGACATCACCCTTACAGGGATAAACCCGGACAGTGTCCAGGGGGATGCACAATTTCCCGGGGTTCTGGAAAAGATGGGTTGCCAGATAAAAAAATCAGCCGATTCTTTAGAACTCAAAGGAAATTCTTTAAAGGGGATCACGGTAAACATGAACAATATGCCAGATGCGGTTCAAACTCTGGCCGTTGTTGCTTTATTTGCCGAGGGCGAAACCGTCATTGAAGGAATTGGCAATTTAAGGATAAAAGAAACCAACCGTATTGAAGCTTTAGCAAATGAACTGGGCCGGTTGGGTGCAGAAGTTGAGGCGGGTGAAGATTTCATCATTGTCCGACCCGGAACGTATGAAGGGGCGGAAATTGAAACTTACAACGATCATCGAATGGCCATGAGTTTCGCTGTTGCCGGGTTAAAAATACCCGGAGTTAAAATTAAAAATCCCAAATGTGTTGAAAAATCTTTTCCGGATTTTTTTTCTCAATGGCCTCCTGGCCAATCCATAAACGGGTAATAAGTAGAGAGCAAACAAAACAGGTCAACTTGTATTCGCTTTCGGTTGGCTGGCTGCAAATGGCAATGCCATTATAAAATAAAGCAACATACTTACTTCGCTGTCATAAAAATTGGTTTCAAAGAATCCAGCCACTAAAAACCCGACAATTGCGGCAGCACTTCCCATAGCGTCTCTTCGAAATGAAGGGTTTCCTTTCTCTGAATTTAATTTCCTGTTTAACTCTATAAAAAACATAACCCAAATAGAAATCCAAGAAATCAAACCGAACAACCCTGTATCAACAGCTAATTGAATAAAATTGCTGTGCATACCCCGAAGTCGCTTTATATTCCCAGTTGGGTCTGGATATTTTTGGTTTACAGCATCAATACATTTAAAACCGCAGCCCGTCAGAGGATGATCTTTAAAGACCAACCACCCGCCTTGCCAAAGAGAAAGTCGTATTTTCAGATTGGCATCCTGCAAATTAGTTAAAGTATTTATCCGGTATTTGATTTCAGAAGGTGAAACACTAAAAACCCCGAACAATATTACAGGAAGTAGAAGGAGCAAACTTTTTTTCCGGAACCAAATCAGAAAGATTCCCCCTGCCAGTACTCCCAACCATGCCTGCCGTGTAACTGTCAATAGAAGACCAGCTACCATTAAAATAAAAGCCACATAAATTCCTTTATTCTCTCCAGGCGCAAATACCAGCTTTCCCAATGCCAACAGAATAGACAACATCAAAAGGCCTGCATAAGTCATATAAACACTCATGGTACCTTCTGCCCTTACCTTATGATGGACACCTCCCAACTCCCATACGGTGTAAAAATCAGAGAGAGTTGAAATTGTAGCTGCCAAAATCAAAATAAGTGAAAGACGCTCCCTCAAATTTTCACTATCAATACAATTAACAGCCCAATAAAATATCAGAATTTCCAGCAGGCGTTTCAGGGACTTATAACTTTCCAAAATATCCACCCCTCCAAGCACGGCAACAAGACAAGCAAGGACAAAAAGGAGAATAGGAATTTTTAATGGAAAATACTGGTTTCCCCAGGATCGGGTTATATAACACTTGGCCAACCAAGCCAGGCCCCCAATCCCGCACGAGATTTGGGTCAAGCTGATTGAATAAAAGGAAAAGAAAACAAAACCCATCAGGCTAAATAAAATAACCTTATCCAGATTTACTAATCGAGAATCCATTTGTTTGATCGGCCGGGAATTTCAGTGCCAGACAGATTAAAAAATAAATTGAAAGGGAGTTTGAAAACTTTTGTTCGAATTAGCGGAAGTTTTGAAAAATGGAGTCGTTTGAAAAAACACTCCATGCTGTTTTTGACAAAACCACAAACTTATTTTCGAGTTCCATCAATTAAAACATGACGGAACATATATCTAATCCACTCAAAATTTTTGTCTAAAAACTGATCAACACTAAAAGCGAATCGCATCAAACTGTTTGATCCATCTTTAAAAATCATTCCGGATAGAACTCCAAAAGGAACCGACAAAAATTCTTCATAAAAAAACCGGGTTTCAAATCTCTTATTAATTTCCGCGATATCACATTTCCTTAATGGTTGCTCATCGGCGGTTCTGGCTTTCTTAGTTAAAGATCTCACAATTTTCCCCATCGGGTTCATATCCAATGGTTCCACAAACAGTATTTTTCCGTTCGGTTTTAAAACTCGATATATTTCATCCAATGCCGTAACCATATTCAAATGATGTAAAATTGCCGCCCCAAAAACAAAATCGAACGACTCATCTTCAAATTGCAAATCATGCGCATCCATCAGGATAAACTGGGGATTTGCTTTGCTGTTGGCAGATGAATCTATTCCCTGATGCAATTCGACCTCAGAAATATTAATACACGTTAAGGAAGAAGGAATTATAGAATTGTGTTCCAGCCACCCCCTCCAGGTAACGGAACCTATCTCAAGGACTTTTTTTCCCTGCGCCAACTGCATTTTTTCCTTGATCAGTTGAGTTCTTTTTTGGATGTAATAATACCGGCAATGATTGAAGAATCGGTCATATCCTTCTCTTTGCAGCCCTTCATTATATTGAGCCCGTTCTTTTTCCGCTAATTCTGAAAATTTTTGAGTTTCCATATAATCCAGCAAAAGATAAATTTTTCAAAGACATTATAACATCTATTTAATTTCAATATGATCTTTTGCTTTGTAACGTTTAACCTCTGGAGTTTGCAACAGGGGGAGAGTACAATTTACTTCTTCAAGAAAAGTTTTTTCAGGTTGAATCTTCAGCAAATCCCATTTCTTTAATTTCGACAGCATTAATTTATGACCAAACATCCATACAAAAATAAACTGATCAACGAAAAAAGCCCTTACCTCTTACAACATGCTCATAACCCGGTTAACTGGTATCCCTGGGGAGAGGAGCCGTTCCGGATAGCGAAAGAGAAAAACTTACCCGTCCTTATCAGCATAGGCTACGCCACCTGCCATTGGTGCCACGTAATGGAAAGGGAATCTTTCGAAGATGTTGTGCTGGCGAACGTTCTTAACGAAAGTTTCGTCAGTATTAAAGTGGATCGGGAAGAACGGCCTGATGTCGACAGCATTTATATGCAAGCGGTTCAAGCTTTAGGGCAACAGGGTGGATGGCCTCTTAATGTATTTTTAACACCGGAGGGTGTTCCTTTTTACGGAGGAACCTATTTCCCACCTGAAAGGAGACACAACCTGCCCTCCTTTATGGACGTTCTTCAGTTTTTAATTAAAACCTGGGAAACGGAGCAGGAAAAGGTTGCCAAGCAAACTAAAGCCCTAGTGAATTACATTCGGGAATCGTCCACACGGGAAAAAATCTCCGCCGATCTTGATGATTTGAGTTTTGATGGTGAAGACAAAGCCCTTGAACTTTTTGAAAACAATTACGATAAGTTGAATCACGGATTTAAATTCCAACCGCAAAACAAGTTCCCACCTTCCATGGGACTCTCACTTCTTTTAAGGCATCACCATCGAACCGGCAATTCCAATGCAAGGATAATGGTTGAAAACACTCTCAAGGCTATGAAATTTGGAGGCATTTATGACCAGATAGGGGGTGGACTTTCGCGGTACAGCACGGACTACCGATGGCTGGTACCGCATTTTGAAAAAATGCTGTACGACAATGCACTTTTCACAACTTCTCTCATTGAAACCTTTCAGGTTACGGGAAAAGAAGAGTTTGCAGATTTTGCCAATGACCTTCTAGACTATATCGATCGCGATATGACTTCAAAGGAAGGCGCATTTTTCAGTGCAGAAGATGCCGATAGCGAAGGCGTTGAAGGAAAGTTTTATGTCTGGTCCCTTGAAGAGATCGAAAACCTCCTGGGGAGGAAAACCGCCAGTGCTGCCATTCCATTTTACAACGTCACGAAGCAGGGAAATTTTGAAGGCAAAAATATCCTCTTTTTAACACGTGGACCGGAAACCGTTGCCAAAGAAATTGGCATGAACGTTGACGACTTTAAAAAGGAAATAAAAACGGCCCGGCAAAAATTACTGGAAACCCGAAATAAGCGGATTCGCCCCCTGTTGGACGATAAAATACTAACCTCGTGGAATTCCCTGATGATCAGCGCTATGGCAAAAACCGGACGGGTCCTGGAAGATCCGCAGCGAATTGAAAAAGCCACCCGGGCAATGCAGTTCCTGCTTACCAAATTAAGAACATCTGATGGAAAAATGCTGCGGCGTTATCGAGAGGGAGAAGCCCGCTATGATGGCTATTTGTTTGACCACACAGCAACCGCAGTAGCTTGCCTGGACCTATACGAAACGACTTATGACCCTTCGTATATCCAATCCGCCAGAGAATTGATGCAACTGGTTGTTGAAAAGTTTGCGGGTGAAAACGGAGCTTTCCATGAAACCTCCAGTGATTCTGAAAAATTACTGGTCCGCCAAATCAGCTGCTATGATGGTGTCGAACCCTCGGGAAACAGCAATGCAGCCCTGGCATTTTTGAAACTCTCTGCCTACCTGATTGATCCTGAATTAACAAAAAGGGCCGAAGGCATTTTCTTGAGCTTCTATGACGAACTGATGGAATATGGACTCAATTCTTCATTTATGCTACAAGCTTTGCATCTATACTTGGGGGGACTAAAAGAAGTTGCCATCGTAGGCAAAAGAAATGATGCATCTACGCAAAATTTTCTGGCCACCATTCGGAAAGGATTTTTTCCGAATGCGGTGTTTGCATTTTCATATGAGGATGAACTGGCAAAAAACTCAAAAATCATACCCTTACTGGAAGGCCGGGAATTAAAAAACGGAAAGGCCACAGCCTATGTCTGCCGGCAGGGCACCTGTTTGCCACCGGTTTTTAGTTCAGAAGATTTGGTGAAATTGTTGAGTTATGACTAAAGAACTTCTATGATAGGGCTATAAAATTACCGCTGGGAGAAATTTAGTAAAAATGCGAAAAGAACTGATTGACGACATGGTCGAAACAGCTCTTCAGGGGGAGTCTATTTCCACTGATCAAGCCTTGAAACTGGAAACTTTCACTCACGAAGAATTGGATTATCTTTTATTGGGGACCGATCGCATCCGTGACCGGTTTAAGGGCGATGATGTAAAAATCTGCTCCATCGTCAACGCCAAGTCCGGGCGTTGCGTTGAAGACTGTTCATTTTGCGCCCAATCGAGTTCATATAAAACCGATTCTCCGGAATTTGAACTGATGAGTGTGGATGAAATTGTGGCAGCAGCCAAAGAAGCAGAAGCTTTCGGTGCCAATGAATTTTCCATTGTCGCCTCCGGTACCAAGATGAACGACAAAAAAGAACTGGACCGGGTTAAAGAGGCTGTCAAAAGGATAAAAGCTGAAACCAATCTCGAAACCTGCTGTTCCTTGGGACTGATGGACCTTGAGGACTTAAAGGAACTAAAAGAGGCAGGGCTTGATCGCTGCCATCACAACCTGGAGACTGCTGCCAGCTTCTTCGACAAAATTGTAACCACGCACACCTATGAAGATGAAGTTAAGGCAGTTCAAAACGCCAAATCTGTCGGATTAGATGTTTGTGTCGGCGGAATTTTTGGAATGGGCGAAACATTTGCGCAAAGGGTGGAGCTTGCTTTTTCTATCAAGGAACTGGGAACTCAATCTCTTCCCGTCAATTTCTTAAAACCCATTGAAGGCACTGCCTTGGATCATTTGGAAACCATCCAATATTACGATGCGCTCAAAACTATTGCCTTGCTTCGACTGGTCCTGCCAAAAATAGATTTATTTGTTTGTGGTGGCAGGGAAGAGGTAATGATGGACAAGCAGGAACATTTATTCTCTGCAGGAGCCAATGGAATTCTGGGCGGCAATTACCTGACAACCAAAGGCCAGGACCCTAAGAGGGATATTGAAATGATCCAGAGTCTGGGCCTTAAACCCGTCACCAGCGTTCCACAAGATTAAAGGATTTGCAGACCCCTTGGGGTCTGCAGCATTATCCCCAAAGCTCGTCAGGAATTTCTAATCGATCGACTTTTTTACCTTGCCCTACATGTTGATCGAGAATTTCATCTACATCTTCAGGCTTAACTTTTTGGTACCAAACTCCATCAGGATATACAATCACCACTGGCCCGACTCCGCAAGGTCCAATACAACCTGTGTTGGTTACCGTACATTTTCCAAACAGGCCCTTTTGCTCGACTCCCATAGCCAGTTTTTCGAAAACAGAATTGGAACCGTTCTCACCACAAGAGCCACGTGGATGTCCAGGAGGTCGGCTGTTGGTACAAACTAAAATATGATAACTTGGTTTCGGCATTTGAAAATCTCCGCTTTGGTTTAATTAAAGAACTGAATGCTACATTAGATGTTTGATAATTGAAATAGATTTTTTTTTACGAATGAAAAATTCAAGCAACGACTTTGGACGTTTTGACAAGGAATATTTGACTTCCTGGCTTGACCCGTTTGCCAATGGGCCCGTTTCACATTTAGAATGCTCTCTCCTCAAAGGGGATGCCTCAAATAGAAAATATTTCAGAGCCACCTATCGCACTAATTCTTCACCGGAAACATCGAATTCAATCATCATAATGCAATTGGCTGAAATGGAAACCGACCCGGATTTCAACTACCTGCAGAAGTTCCTCAAAGAAATGAATATACCCGTACCTGATATTTTCCGTTTCGATGATGAGCGGGGGCTAATGTTCCTAATGGACTGCGGAGATACTCATCTAGCGGATAAAGTGGAAACAGAACCAGAAGAAATAAACCATTGGTATCAAAAAGCGATAGATATAATCGTGGCCTTCCATACTCGCGCGACGGAAAACCTGAAGTCCGATTGTCCTGCTTATGGTTTATTCTTCGACGAAGAAAAACTGATGTGGGAAATGGATTTTATGCTGGAACATTATGTGCATGGCATGCTGAAAAACAATTTAGTCGCCGGGGAAAAAGACCAACTCCGCGAATCACTGGCTTCACTTTGCAAAACGTTGTCGGAGCAAGAAAGGGTTTTCACTCACAGGGATTATCATTCGCGAAATATTATGGTCCATAATGGTATGTTAAGGGTGATTGACTTCCAGGATGCACGGATGGGTCCGTGCCAATACGATCTGGTTTCTCTCTTAAAAGACTCTTATATCGTTCTTGAAGATCCTGTCCGAGAGGAACTTTTGCAGTACTATATAAATCGCATGAAACAAAACGGGAAGGATATTGACATGGACTCCTTTCGCAAAATTTTTGACTGGATGTCGGTCCAAAGAAATTTGAAGGCGGTGGGCACTTTTGCCTACCAGTCAACGAAACTGGGAAACGATCGGTACCTGCAATATATCGAACCAACCCTGGAATATGTAAGAAGAACACTTGAAAACCGTAGCGACCTGGAGTTTCTTATTTCTCCACTTAATTCAGCCATCCCGGATTTAAAAGCAAGTTAAATTCCGAACTTTATAGAAATCTGTTTATGACAATGTTAAGGCGATATGTTTTGGGTCAGTTTGTAAAGATATATTTACTGACTGCCAGCGGATTGATTGGAATTTTTCTAATTGTGGACTTTTTTGAGAGAATCGATGAGTTCCTTGCCAAAGATGCTCCCATGATTGACTTGGTCTCCTATTATGTTTTTAAAGTTCCCTTCATTGCTTTTTATATGGCACCGCAAGGGGTGCTCTTGGCCACTGTTATTACCCTGGCCTCGTTGGCAAGAAACAACGAGTTCACCGCCATGAAAGCCTGTGGCATAAGTATCACCGGAATTACTTTTCCGATCATTGGCGCATCGGTGGTTATTGCATTATTGATCCTTGCCAGTAGCGAATTTTTATCGCCGATAACCAACCAGAAAATGAACTACATTTTTATGGGGAAAATTCAGGCACGCGCTTCTTATGGAGCCATTCCAACTGAAAACCTTTGGTTCAAATCAAAAAACGGCGACATCTGGAATATTAAGTACTTTGATCCCTACAAATCCCGTTTGGAAGAGGTGATAGTCTTAACTCCGGGAATCGATAATTCCATCATTCAACGAATTGATGCGCGCGAAGCAGTCTGGTCGATTAATAAATGGGAATTTATCGATGGCTATATCCGGAAATTCAATAAATCGGGAATTGCTTCTACAAAATATTTTGATAAAAAATTTGTAGCCACCCCTGAATCACCAAAAAATTTATCCAAAGCCCACAGGCGACCGGAAGAAATGAGTCTCAGCGGATTGTACAAGGAAATCCAGACCAACAACTTGGAGGGCAAGGACACCTCGATGAAATGGATAGAATTGCATCGACATATTTCCTACCCATTCATAAGTGTGGTCATGGCTCTTCTTGCAATTCCGTTGTCCATTCGATCCAGCAGGCATGGGGGCCTTTTGTTTTGTGTGGGAGTTAATATTACCATGGGCTTTGTATTTTCTTTTATTTATGCGATGAGCATCTCGCTTGGAAAAGGAGGAACGTTCGACCCCATTCTTGCGGCCTGGGGACCCAACGTGTTGTTTACTGTTTTAGGATTCTATCTTCTGCTGACGATGGACAGTGAAAAAGCCTTTCCCATTTAGTTGCCCATGAAAAAAATTGCATCCATTGATATCGGGTCTAACACCGTTCGATTACTCATTCTGGAATCCAAAAACAATCGCGATTTTAACTTGCTGGTTTCCAAAAGGGAAATCACCCGTCTCGGTGAAGGCATGGACACCCAGGGGAAGCTTGCGGACCTTAGGATACAAAACACGCTGAAAGTGCTCAGCGATTTCCGGCAAACCTGCCTTGAAAATGGCGACCCTCCCCTATTCGCAGTGGCAACCAGTGCGGTTCGAGAGGCTTCCAATGGTAAGGAGTTTGTCCAACTTGCAAAAGCCCAAACAGGAATAGACATCAAAATCATTCCCTGGGAAGAGGAAGCTCGTCTGACTCTCGAAGGAGTGTTCTGGAAAATTTCGGACGAAAATCGAAAAACAATCACCTTGGATATCGGCGGGGGAAGTACCGAATTCATTTTGTCCGAAGGAAAAAATATAAAAGGATTTTGCAGTACTCCTTTGGGTGTGGTGAGGTTGACTGAAAAATACATTAGTCAACACCCTGTTGATGAAAAAGAATTTCAACACTTGCAAACTCATTTAGAAAAAGAACTGAGATTGGTGAAAAAAAAATTATCCACGTTTTCTCCTGAGGTACTTATAGGTACCGCAGGAACCGTGACCACATTGGCAGCATTAAAGAACAATATTTATCCCTACGATCCCGAAAAAATTCATGGTTCCCAATTTTCTTTCACAGAGGCGGAATCTATTTTGAAAGACCTGAAAGGAAAATCTCTTGACCAGCGTCTGCAATTAAAAGCGCTTGAGCGCGGTCGTGAAGATTTGATAATTGCAGGTACGGCAATTGTTCTGGAAACCATGCGGACCTTCGGTTGTGATTCTCTCACCGTCAGCGAGTACAGCCTGCGCGAAGGCATCATATTAAATGCTTTGAACAAAAGTTAGGCGTTGAACCCCAAAAACCCCATAACGTTTTGACAAAAAAGACCTTTTTAGAAGAATGGGTTTGACTTCAAGGGTCAATTTCGCTAAAGTTTTTCTTCGCCATCCCTTCTGGATCAAGCCCGATTGAGTGCAAATTCGGATGTGTCAGTAGAAGGAAGCCCCCGTATTATTCAAAAAATGAATTAAATCAAGTCAATGGCTACAAAAAATAAAAATTCAGCAAAGAAAAAGGCTCTGAAGCCTACCAAATCCTCTGGACACCCAATGAAGGGACGGGATATTCTCGTAAAAGCACTAGAGAATGAAGGTGTCACGGTAATTTTCGGCTATCCGGGCGGAGCTTCCATGGAAATCCACCAGGGCCTGACTCTATCTAAAAAAATCCGAATGGTTTTACCGCGTCATGAGCAAGGTGGATCTTTTGCTGCCAGCGGCTATGCCCGGGCAACAGGGGATGTTGGTGTTTGCCTGGCAACTTCAGGACCGGGAGCAACCAACCTGATTACAGGAATTATTGATGCCAAAATGGATTCTAT
>JAYNIA010000008.1:0-33614 GCA_038108555.1 Nitrospinota bacterium
TCGGTTTGCATATGGAATGGTTCCAACCAGGGAGCGCCACCATGGTTACGTGCAATTTGAAGGGATCGAAAAAGCATTCAACTTTGCCATCGAAGCAGAAAAAGTAGCTGCCGAGTTTTACCGGATGCTGGGGGATGCCTGCACGGATTTTGAAATCAAGACCCATATCATCCTACTAGAAAAAGCAGAACGGGAACACTGCAACGTGGTAGAAACCCTCAAGACCCGCGTCCTCGAAGGCCTCTCCCACTAAGCGTGGGACTAACTGACTATACTCAAAAAGCAAATTAACCTGCCTTAGAAAACAAAAAAGCCCATCCCCCGCCGATAAATAGAAGAATGGGCTCTAAGGCTACTAACTAATACAACTCAATCAGGTTTTGAATCCTATCTATCAGGTCATTAGCATCTTCAACAGATATTTTCTTACCACTTTGTGCCTTAATGGAATTTATCAATGCATTAAGAGTATTAATTCCGGCCTTATCATTTTTAGGATTAGAATCACTTAGTGCCTTATCTGCTGAATTTAGTTTGGATTTCAAACTATTTTGAGGCCCTTTAGGTAGATTCAGATCAGCAATATCGTCGCCCAATCCATCAATGATCTCAGCCGGACTCAAAACAATAATGGTCTGAGTTGCAGTGGCTTCATTACCCGCTTCATCCGTAGCTGTCCAGGTAACAATCGTGGTACCAATGGGGAATGAAGCAGGCGCATCATTTTCAATCGTAACATTGGCCGTCACAAGATCAGTTGCTGTTGCCTGACCAATGTCTACCATCGTTAAATCACCCGTTGCGTCCACCGTAACATCAGATGGAACCGTCAATACCGGGTCAGTAGTATCTTTAACGATTACCGTTTGGGTTGCTGTTCCAGTATTTCCGGCATTATCCGTAGCTGACCAGGTTACCGTATGGGTGCCTACCGCAAACGGTCCTGTGGGACTGGCGGTCGGCGTGATAGATCCATCCACAATATCTGTAGCCGTTCCTACTCCCAAATCAACAGGGGTCAGGTTGGCAGTAGCCTCTTTATTCAGAATATCCGCTGGTGGTGTTACAACAGAAGGAGTGGTGTCAACCACGGTAACCGTTCGTGTCACCTGTGCGGCCGCATTACCCGCCGCATCTGAGACGTTGTAGGTGATGGTGTAACTGCCTGGAACAACATTATTGATTGGCAAACCACCTGCTGCAATGCTGGCCGTCAGGTCACCATCAACAATATCCGATGCCCTTGCGCCGTCATCCGTGTATGTATCTCCCGCTTCCAGGGTAACCAAAGCATCACCCAGTAAGGTTATGATCGGTGCTGTCGTATCTTCTACCGTCACCAACTGCGTTGCCGTAGAAGAATTGTTATACGCATCGGTCGCCGTCCACGTCACTGTTGTGGTGCCCACCGGGTAAGAGGCAGGCGCATCATTGGTGATCGTTACCGGTCCCACTGCATCTGTTGCTGTTGCCTGACCGATAGCAACTGGCGTCTGCGGACCCGTTGCTTCTTCAGTCACTTTGGCAGGGGCGGTGATAACCGGTGCCGTTGTGTCTGTGATCGTAACCGTTTGGGTTGCGGTGCCGGTGTTTCCTGCCGCATCTGCTGCTGTCCAGGTCACTGTCGTGGACCCGACCGGGAACGTGGCAGGAGCATCGCTTGTAATTGTAACCACTCCGACATTATCCGAAGCCGTTGCGGTACCAATGGCTACGGTCGTTTGTGGACCGGTGGCTTCAAATGAAACATTAGAAGGAGCCGTTACAACAGGAATTTCGTTATCCACAACTGTCACCGTGAACGATGCGTCTGCTGTGTTGCCTGCTGCATCTGTCGCGCGGAACGTGTTCGTCGTCGTGCCCAAAGGATACGTCGCACCTGAAGACAGTCCTGCAATCTGAGTCACCGTTACACCGGGAACATTATCCGTCGCCGTCGGTGCCGTGTAGTTCACAACCGCAGTAGCTAATCCCGCATCCGTATCCGCCGAAATATCTGCGGAAACCGTAATTACAGGATCTTCGTTATCCACAACCGTGATGTTGAAACTTACGGTTCCAATATTACCTGTGGGATCGGTGGCCTGAAAAGTCACCGTGGTTGAACCCAAAGGAAACGCAGAACCTGAAGCAGGACCCGCCGTCTGAGTTATTGCAGTTACCGAATCGTTATCGCTGGCGATAGGTGTGGGGAAATTTACGACTGCTGTCGCCAAACCAGGATCCGTATTCACAGTAATACCCGGAGGTTGGGTGAAACTGGGCGGAGAACAATCTATAACCGTCACTGTAAACGAACCAGTTGCTGTGTTGCCTGAAGGATCGGTTGCCGTCCAGGTTATTACATTGGCTCCCATAGGAAATTGCGAACCGGAGGCGAGCCCACCAGTTTGCGCTACTATTACTAAACCTGAATTATCTGTAGCCGTTGCATCCGGAAAGGTGACAATTTGATAAGTATCAAAGCCAACGCTACACGCCGGGAAACTCGCTGGAACAGAAAGGACAGGGGCTTCATTATCCACAACCGTTACCGTCATACTTGCAGTAGCGGTATTTCCGGAAGCATCTTCCGCCTGCCATGTCACTGTCGTAACACCAATTGGGAAGGCCGAGCCCGATGCCGGACCTCCAGTTTGAGTAACTATAGCCGAACCGGAGTTGTCAGTTGCCGTTGCATCAGCAAAATTAACGACTGCTGTTGCCTGTCCCGCATCTGTGTTCACAGTGATGTCTGCAGGTGCGGTAATTACAGGAGGTTCGGTATCTGCTGCTTGCCCGACGCGGTCTTTGATCACCCTGCCCCAGTCGGGGTTAAACAATGAAATATTTTGGGAAATATAATCAGCTAAGACTTGATGACTACTATTACACTTGGAATCCGTTATATATAATCTAAAAGGAGGCGCATTAGCACTAAATACAATTTTATCCCCATTCGTTGACCATGAAGGATAATTGACATGGCCAAAGCTGGTAACCTTACATAAGGTTCCTTGAGGATCAGCTAAATCAGCTATATAAATGTTTTCCGTTGGGAATCCCTCTCTAAAAGAAGTTATAGCCAAATTTTTCCCATCATCTGAAGTCTTAGGTTTAAAATCTGACCCTCCTGATAAAACAGGTGTCTCAATGGATGTATTAATATCAACTTTATAAATACCTGCAGACGATGTAACTCCCTTTGTAAAAAATACTGTTTCATTATCTGCCCCCCAGGAAGCAAAGCTGTATGGTCCTTTTGGCGTTATGGGGCGAGGATTACCAATACTTGGGTAAACTTGAATGACCATCACCTGATGCTGGTTTGCACCTGACAATCGAATATAAGTCAAACTATTTCCATCAGGAGACCAACTTGGCCATACATCATTTGTAGATTGAGTAATTTGGGTCTCTATTCCTGTTTGCAAATCCAAAACCCAAATTTCATGAATTCCATTTTTCACCCTGTTAAAAACAATTTTAGTCCCATCCGGGGATATAATTGGGTATGCATCAATGCCTGAGGTTAATTGCTCCAAGTCAGTACCGTCAGTGTTCATTAAAACAATACCGTGATTTGAGTGGGCAACAATCTTCTCTTCTAAACTGCTTGTGGTTACGACCAAATCATCAAAAAAGCTATCAGCACCTCCTCCAGCCCAACCACTGTTGGTATCGATAGAGGACAATCCCAAATTTGCTCTATCAGGGGAAAACATAGAAAAATTTTTAAATAAATGTTGGCCATCAACCCAGCCATCAAAACGGCCAGTTTCAGTGTTAGCCTCAATCACAACATGTAGCATTTTAGTTCCCAATTGAGGCAAATGATAAGATTCATCTCTATTGAAGCCGCGCATCTGAATAAGGCCATTTCTGGTTTTAGCTAAAGCAATTTGGTCATAAATTGGCTGGCTTTCATCGCCTGGCCCGCGAAAGCGAAAGATATGATTTTTGGATTGAGTCGTAGGAAACCAATTCAGTTCAATCCTTATATTTCCCTTACAGGCTATTGGAAAATTTTTCTCCGATTCAAAGTCACCATTAACCCTTACACCTCTTTGGCCTGAGTGAATGGCTAATGGGTTTGAAGTTGCCGCAACGGTTGTATGAGGCTTATTTAAAAGCTTATCCGTCCACCCGGGAATTTCCTGACCATCGGCATAGCCCTCTCCATCTTCACGGAAACATTCTGTAGCATTTGGATCAAAGGAGTGAACAGACCGAGTATACCCCCCCACCTGTTGACCTCCGATGACATGAACCCTGCCATCTGCAACTGCTGCCGCGCCCTCACCATGGAAAACAGGAATGGGAGTTTTCTCACTCCATTCGTCTGCAACAGGGTCGTATTCATAAGTGTTGTATGAGACCCCTTGAAAGTTTCCTCCACCTGCAATTATTATTTTTCCATTTACAACAGCGCTAACATGAGAAACCAGGGGTTTTGGTAAAGGTGTTCCTGTAACCCAGGCATTCGTTTGAGGGTCATAAATCTCAACAGTATCTAACTGGGTTGTACTTGGGTTATATCTTAAACCACCCATAACATAAATTTTTCCACCCACAGACTCGACTGCATATCCACCCGTTCTGGGTGTAGGGATGGGAGCATGTGTGGACCAGCTGTTTGTGGAAATATCATAAGCTTCATTTGCTGCAATTCCTGAATTTGGCCTACAATGAACACAACTTCCCCCAATCGCATAAAATTTATTACCTACAAAGGCACCTCGAACACTGGTTCTTGCCGTGGGCATTGACGGAAGGTTTGACCAGGAATTATTTGAAGGGTCGTAGATTTCGCTTATCGAAAGCGGGCCTCCATGCTGAACTCCACCAAAGCAATAAATTTTTCCATTCTTTGCTCCACAGGCTCTTCCATAGGTGTCTGAATGATGATTTAAAAATTCCCAGGCATCTGACGCTATGTTGTATCGGTACATAAAACCGTTTGTTGAATGCCCTGCCCCCTGGCCGGCATAGATATAGCCATCAACATGTACCGCAAAATGCTGAGCCATATTAATGGGAACAGGACTCTTTGGTGTCCAGACACCTCCCGCAAAAGAAACTGCTGTGCTGGCAAAAAGAATAATCAGAGCAAAAATAGACAGACGAATAGAGCGGATCGCGTTCATGGTCGATACCTGGAAATTGAATTTGATTTTAGGATGTAAGAATTAGGAATGCCTAAAGGCAAACTACAGGCAAAGATATTGATTGGCCCTTCCATTGTTCTCCCCTTTTTAACTTTTAGTGTGGAACAGCGAAACCAGTTACTATCTGGAACTCAGTTTTCAATCGGAAAGCATTGGCAAACCAAAATATTCTTCGGCTAGAGGAAAATAACAACTGACATATTGTCAGACAACCCCCGCAAATGGGGGGGGGCAAGGAAGACGTATTACTCCAATTTAGGCATATCTAATTGATTTTTATTCCGTAGATTGAAATGCCTTTATTGAAAAAGACCTTGGCATAAAATGAAAAAAATTAACCTATTGTCGTTTATTGGCTAATAACCTGCGACGGTTTGCCCACTAATAGCCCTTTGAGGTATGAAGGCAAATGAAAAATACTACACGTGGGATGCAGGGTTAACGAACTTATGTTGAGGGCTTGACAGTGTTTGTTGGCTTGACAGCAATCGATCCATAGCCAGTGGCGGCCACGCCGCTAGTCGAAGTCGAAATCGCGGAGGGGTTTGTCGGAGGAGCGGTCTACATGTTTGAGGGACTCTTTCAACTTCTCATCGAGAAGTCGGCTGCGTTCTTTCTGGGTTTCGCTGTGTTTTTTGAAAAGGCTTTCCTTTTCTTTTTGCTGACTATCCAGATCGTTTACCATATCCGAGAGGGAAGGCATGGCTTTCTCTTTCTTTTCCTCCCAAATGACTTCTCCGGTTTTTTTATCGACCTGCAATTTGGTTTCACAGCAAGGACAAATCACTTCCAGTTTTTTGGATCCCATAACCTTTTGACCTGTAGAATTAATAGCTTGCCTCCCTCGTGGAAGCCGTTAATAATTATATCAGATTTCTTATTTCACTGAAAAATCTCAATTAAAAAAACCATGGGTGGATTCTTTATAACTGGAACGGATACCGACGTAGGAAAAACAGTAGTGACCGCCTGCCTGGCAACCCTGTTCAAAAATAATGGAATGGATGTCGGGGTGATGAAATCGATAGAAACCGGTGTTGACCCTGAATGCAGTTCCGCTGCCAATTCCGATGCTAAATTTCTTATGGAAATTTCCGAAACCTCCGATGCCGAAGGGGAGGTTTGCCCTTATCGACTGAAAACACCCGCCTCTCCCTACCAGGCGGGCCAATTTGCTGGCATTCAGATTCAACCCAATTCGATTTTAGAGAAGTTCAAAATATTACAATCTCGGCATGAAATAATGCTGGTCGAAGGCGTAGGTGGCCTACTGGTTCCGATAACACACCAATATACTGTTGCCGATCTGGCTTTGGAAACAGGACTGCCCCTCATCATCGTCAGCCGCTTTCAAATCGGCACATTGAACCATACTTTGTTAACCATCAACGCAGCCAAGCAAAACGGTTTAAATATTAAAGGGGTTGTTTTGAACCATCAGAATTCAGAGGAATTAACGGAGGTGGAAGAGCAACAGGGAAAATTGATTGAAGAGCTATCTGGCGTTCCCATTCTCGGGGCCTGCCCCTTCATTGAAGATGTGTCCAAAGAAAGCCTGCAAGCAAACTTACCCAAAATCGAACAAGCGTTTAAAGGCATGCTTATTTAAAAATCCTGTCCTGTTTACAGATTACTTGCCATCATCAGCAGAGGATTTAAATTCGTATCCCTTTTCCCGATGCGTGATGATGTATTTAGGCGACTGCGGTTTCTTTTCAAAATATTTTCTCAGGCGAGCCACAAAATTATCAACCGTGCGTGTTTCTGTTTGTGGATCGTATCCCCAAACCTTTTCCAAAAGCTCGTCCCGGCTTACAATATTGCCTTTTTGTGAAACCAGTAAGCGCATAAGCAAGGCTTCTTTTGCTGTCAAATAAAACTCCCCTGAGCAACCCTTGGCCCTGCCGTTTACAAAATTGATCCACATATCTCCAAAATGGAAAATTTCCTGATCGTGAACCGGTTCTTTATACCATTCCCATCTTCTCAGAATCCCCTTTACCCTGAGCAACAATTCCGGCAAATGGAAAGGTTTGGTTAAATAATCGTCAGCACCCGCTTCCAGACCCAATTCCCTGTCCTCGTCCGAAGATTTCGCTGACAACATTAATATGGGAAACCGCAAATCAGTATTACGCACTCTACGAGCAACCTCGATTCCGTTTAATTTGGGAAGCATGATATCAAGAATCATTAAATCGAAGGCCTGCTCCCCCAGCAGTTCAATTGCCGATTCTCCATTGTCGACGAGTGACACAATATAGCCTTCGCGCTCCAGATTAAACTTCAGCCCTTTTGCGAGATGCAATTCATCTTCTACAACCAGTATTTTTTTTGCTTCACTCATAAAATTTAAAAACTCCAGGAGCAGGTATCAAACCGCTAAGCCGCGACTGACAGGTAACGATACAGTAAAAACAGATCCTTTTCCTCTCCCTGGACTCATCACCCGCAGTTTTCCTTTGTGGTTTCTCACTATTTCACGCGAGATAAACAATCCCAATCCTGCACCTTCTATATTTTGCGTATCCTCATTTTGCACCCGGTAAAACTTTTTAAAAACCTTATTCAAATCTTTCTTATCAAACCCAAATCCTTTATCCACAAAATCCACATCCCAAAACCTTCCTGTTCTGTGTAGATGGATTTTAAGTGGAGAACCTGCTGGAGAGTAACGCAGAGCATTACTAATAAGGTTGTTAAAAACCATTTGCAGTCCTTTTTTATCCAGCGTTAGCATCGGGGATGCTTCCAACTGCAGTTTTACTTCACATTTTCTCTCATCAAACTGCCGTTTGTGATCTTTTACAACCTCTGACAGGAATTGACCCAAATCTACCTTTTGGGTCTGCAAGTCCATACTCTTCGGATCCGTTTTACTGGATTGCAAAATATTTTCTATCAATCCCGAGAGACGAGCGGTATCTGACAACATCGTCTCGATAAAATCCTTGCTTTCCTCCTTGGAAACCTCCTGATACTTTAACGTCTCAAGGTATAACTGAATCGATGCCAGGGGAGATTTTAATTCATGCGACACACTGGCAACAAAATTACTTTGTAGTTGATTCAATCGGTTTTGTTTATTCCAATAAACAAAAATCACGTAAACCCCGGAAAGAATAAGAAGCATCAGAAAGCAGCCTTCAAACAAAATCAGCCATTCCACTTCAGCTGTAAATAAATCCGGGCGAAGTTTTTGGGCAAACTCCTTGATGGATAGGTTGGTTTCCAGATACCAGTTAATCCATACGGCCATCAGGACAACCCAGGCAATCTGCACCCCAATAAAAACCATGATGGGGTGAAATAATGCTCTCAATTTACCCACTTGGAAGCTCCATACTAATTCCGCAATTTCCCATAATCCCCTTTTTATACCAATGTCTTAGGTTAAAAAAGAAATCCGGGATACCGGCCCGAAATTCAAGGCAATATTACATAAGTTTTACAAAGGATTTCCCTAAAATAAGGATACCATAGTGCTTTGATATTAATTAAAATTAAAGAGGTTCCTAAATGACGACTCAATCGGCTCCTGATTATCAGCTTAAGTTTAATCCTATTGCTCTCACCCATTTTATTGTGATCCACGGGATGGCTTTGTTCGCCTTTTTCCCGTTTGCATTTTCATGGAGTGCTGTTGCCGTCATGTTCTTCATGTACTGGTTAACTGCGTCAATAGGAATTTGTCTGGGTTACCATCGGTATTTAACACACCGGGGTTTTACCTTACCCAAATGGCTGGCATATTTTGTGGTATTTTGCGGAGCTCTTGCCTGTCAAAATGGTCCTATCAAATGGGTTGGCCAACACCGGATTCATCATGCCGGATCAGATACCGTCAATGATCCACACAGCGCTGAAAAAGGATTTTGGTGGTCTCATTTTACCTGGATGCTATTTACGCATTCCAAGTTTGATGACTTTAAAGTTTTAAAAGATTACACCAAAGACTTTAGCAATGATAAATTTTATCAATTTTTGGATAAATACTTCATCATAGTCCAAATTGTATTTGGATTGGCCCTTTATGCCATTGGTGGCTTCCCCTGGGTTGTATGGGGAATTTTTGTCCGTTTGGTAGTTGCTTACCACTCCACATGGTTTGTAAACAGTGCCGCTCATACCTTTGGCTATGTCACCTTTCCACTGAAAAACGATCTTTCCACCAATTGCTGGTGGGTGGGGTTGCTGGCCTGGGGAGAAGGTTGGCACAATAATCATCACGCCTTTCCAAAATCGGCCCGCCACGGACTTCGTCCCTGGGAAATCGATATGACCTGGTGGGTTATCTCGTTAATGGAAAAACTAGGGTTGGCCAAAGATATAAAAGTTGCAAAGTTACAGCCTAATCCGGCCCATGAAGAAAATGAAAGCACGGAACCTGCCTTCATAGGAAAAATTGTAACCCAAACGGCATAACTCTTTTTAAGTTTAGTTTGTCCCCGGTTATCCCATCAGTCGAAAATGAAATCGATGTGATAACCGGAGTATTTCCTTAGATTGATAACTCTCGTTTCAAGAATAAGGTATTGCCCTTTTATTCCCGTCAACCTGTCTTCAAACTCAGGAATCTTATCCAGATTGTGACTTGTGATTTTTTCGGGAACAGACTCTACAGGATAAATCAAATCCTGGATTTTTTCATTCTTCAGCGCATAGCACTTTAAATCTTCTGGAAACAATTGATGGGCTTTTTCGCGAAACTCAAATAAATCCAAATCCTCATAATCACTCTTTAACATTTTTCTCCAGTTGGTTTTATCCGCAAAGGTTTTTGATACAGCCACTTCTATTTTTCCAGAAAGAATTCGCTCCGGCACCTTGGCAATAATCAAACCTTTCACCGCACCCTGGTCTATCCAGCGATCGGGGATATTATAGTGCCGGGTAATGCCTACCTTTATTCCGCTGGTAAGAGAAAGATACACATAGTGATCTATGTTGCAATGGGTTCTCCAAAATTCTTTATCAGCTTCATTCCCGTTTTCATGTTCACACAATTCCGGGCGTACGGAACACATCGCATTTTCGGGTAAGTCTCTGGAACAGACAAAACAGTATCCCTGATCATACGACTTCTTGGTTTTTCTTCCACACTCAATACAGGTAATGATTCCTTCCCATTTTATTTTTAGCTTCTTTCCAATATGGAGATTGAGTGGATGGTTTTCATTATTTAAATTGAGGAAATATTGAATGGGACTCCCCTGCTCTACATTCATTTTTCGAACCTGACCCGATAGCTTCATTAAATATGAATCCTATTTAGTAAAAATAATTAAAGAATTTTTCTATTTTCTGATTTCGCCAAAAAATATTCTAAAGCGAAAACTGCAAAAAGAACTGCCAGCACAACTGTTTGGGAATCAAATATCAGGAAGCTGCCAAGAAATAATAGAAGATAGAAAAAAATGCGAACCAGTTTTTTAATTCCAATTTGCAACATTCCCCATTATAAACCGCTGCAAAATCCGGGTAAAATTCGAATCTCCCTATTTTTAATTCTCAAACAAATTGCCGGGATAGAATCAATAAAAACGGTTTATAAAGACTCTAAATTTATTAAGTACCCTAAATATGTCCCTGAAGACAAACCCTATCCCTAAAAGAGTTATCTAAATAAATTCAAATATTTGGGGGAATTTTTTAATTACAAAATCCTTAAAGCCTTTATTTGTAACAAGATTGGGACATTAACCCGTTGAAAATTAGTTTAAATTGGGTGTAGCATACGCTCAAATAAGCTACCAGAAAAATATCCGAATAGGGATTTTGAGCTATTCAGTAATAGTTGCAAATTTTTTTCGATGGAAATTCTAGATCTTATAACAGAAAACGATCCGTTGGCTTCGTTGCCAAATACCTTTTACCTCTTGCAAGATGCCATAGAGGACCCCAACTCGGATTTTGCCCAGATTGGGAAGATTATAAGTGTTGATCCGGCATTGACCGTTCGTCTTCTCAAAATTGTAAACAGCGCGTTTTACGGCTACCGAAACCAAATAGAAACTGTTTCCCACGCTTTGGGAGTCGTAGGCACAGAGCAACTGATGCAACTCGTACTTGCAACTTCTGTAGTCGGCCAATTCAAGGGAATTCCTGCAGACATGATAAATATGGAATATTTCTGGAGGCATAGCGTAGCTTGTGGATTAATTGCAAGGGCTATAAACGAGGTCCAGAATAGTGAAAATGGGGAAAGGTATTTTGTTGCAGGTCTGCTTCATGATATTGGACGCCTCGTAATGTGCCTGAAAGTTCCCGACCAGCTTCGAATCGCAATGGATTTTGCACGCAAAAGTGGAGACCGCTGGCACAAAGCTGAGGCAAAATATTTTGGTTTCAACCATGCCGGAGTTGGTGGCGCTTTGTTGAGAGCCTGGAATTTACCTAAGAGACTTCAGGAAAGTGTTGCCCATCACCATCATCCTTCCTCAGCTAAAAAATACTTTCACGAAGCAACTGTAATATATCTTGCAGATCATATGAGCCATGAAATCCTGGACACTTCAGATGATGAATGTACCCGCGGAAAAATAGACCCTACCATTTGGAAAAAACTTAATTTGAAAGAAAGCACCCATAAGTCCATAATCAAGGAAAAAGTTTTCTTCCAGTTAGACGAAGTATCCCAGGTCTTTTTGCAAAGTGCCTGATCGATAAATTCCCTCCTCCCAATTTTTATTGAAAACTCTTCTCAATTCCTGCTTTAAAAGGCAAAAATAAATTATTTAGAATGCATTTAGTGCATTAATTTGGCTTAATTGCATCTGTCAAGTATTTTCAGCATCTAACATTTTGATGGTAATTTTAAGACTTGAAAAGTTAATAAACTTAAGAGAAACTATTGCCGTTAAGGGAAACAGTGATCTTTGAACTCGCAAGAAACAAGGAGATGCTTAATGGAAGACCTAACAATATCTAAAGGCTGGTTTCAGGACAAAGATGATGAACCTACGATAATCAAGAAAAAGTTTTGCGAGCACAAAGCAAATACTGTAACTCTCGATTACGAAATTGGTTTGGAATATTGTTCATTCTGTGGCGCATTAGGCCATTACAACCCTGACCTTGACAAAGTGGAATGGACGCTTCCAGAACATTTACAAAAACAAAACTACAACTAATAATAAATAGAGGGAATTGAAATTCCCCTGAAATATAAAAGCCCCGACATTACTGTCGGGGCTTTTTCTTTTTATACTCCTTAAATACTTCCTTTCAAGGAATAAAAATAACAAACAATTTAAAAAACAACATCGCGATGATAGCGGTGAAGGGAATTGTCGTTACCCAGGAAATAACTATCATCTTGACAATACCCAGGTTTAAAGTGGGTAAGCCTCGAGCCAAACCAACACCAATGACGGATCCCACCAAAGTATGAGTGGTAGAAATGGGAAGACCCATTTTTGAACAAATTAAAACAACTGAAGCGGCACCAAAGGTGGCACAAAAACCTCTAGACGGGGTTATATCTGTTATATTCTCACCCACTGTTGCCATAACCCGGTAACCCCAGACCATCAAGCCTAAGACAATAAATCCCCCTCCCAATCCCAATATCCAGGTTGGCATTTCCACTTTCATTTCTACAGGATGCCCTTCCAGAATCGATACAACAGCCGCCAGAGGACCCACTGCATTGGCCACATCGTTGGAACCATGGGCAAACGCAATATAAAATGCAGTTAAAATCTGGAGGTATTTAAACAGGTTTTCGGTGGTATAGAACTGGTGCGCCAAATCTTTTGAGTCATCATCAGGGATATAGCGAACCAGGAATTTGGAAAGGAAAAAACCTACGGTTCCTGCCAGCAAAGCAACCAGCAAAACATTTTTAAAATCCAAATCTAAATGTAGATTTTTTAATCCTTTATAAAAAATGGCAATGGAAAGAATAAAGAAGACAACAGACACCATAAACGGTAATAATTCTTTTGCATGTGTCAGGGGTTTTCTTGTACTGAAAATGGCTTTATTTATAAATTGAAAAACCAGAAAAGCAAACAGTCCTCCCATTACGGGCGAAACAATCCAACTCAAAACCACATTACCGATCTTTCCCCAGTTAACAACCTCCATTCCCCCGGCAATCAAACCAAAACCCAGCACCCCTCCAATAATGGAGTGCGTTGTGGAAACAGGCCAACCTAGATAACTTGCAATATGAAGCCATATAGCAGCCGCCAATAGCGCAGAGATCATCCCATATACCAATTGATAGGGGACATCAGAAAAAAAGCTGGTATCCAACATTCCTTTGCGAATGGTATCGGAGACATGACCTCCCACAAAAAAAGCGCCTACAAACTCGGCCACTGCCGCAATGATAATTGCCTCTTTGAAAGTCAGGCTTTTAGACCCCACACTGGTACCCATTGCATTTGCAACATCGTTGGCACCAATATTACAAGCCATGTATACACATGCAATGACAGCGAAAGAAAAAAGGAAGGTGTTTAAATCCAAACCGGGCTCCTCAACCTGGAGAAAGGGAATTCGATTAAATTACTGGGAAAGGAAAATCCTGAGAGTTTTACCAATTTGTTCTGTTTTATCTGCAACGGCACCCAACTTTTTGATTACTTCATTCCACAGAAGTAAATCGGCAGCTTCAATCTGACTGCCTAATGAAAAAAGCTTTTGCGCCAGTTGAAATTGTTTCCGGTCGGCTTCCCACTCTAAAGCTCCTAATACCTGCGTTGCTTTTTCCACTTTCTCGGCTTCGGCTCCTCCAAAAGAAGACTCTAGCAACGCTTCAAGCTCCGGGATCAAATCACAACCCGCGCTAGCGGTTTTGATAACATGTTCCACCAGTTCATGGAGGGAGGGTTGAATAGTTTCCGGAGTACCCAGGTTCTTAATCCTTAAAAGAACGGCCAAATCCTCAACCGCATCCGCCATATCATCCTGAGCTGATAAAAGGTGCATGAAATCCTTTTTATCCACAGGAAGAAACATGGTTTGCTTCATATGAGTGCGAATATCATCCTTGATCATGTCCGCCTCATGTTCCAGCTTTACAATGAGTTCAGAAATCTTTGCCACCTCATCATAATCACCTCTACCTAGTGCCTTAAACAGAGGGTCTATTTGATCGACGCAGGCCCGGACCTTATCCATATGGCTCCCTAATGGTTTGAAGGGAGATTTTGCAAACATTGAGAGAATGGAGCGCATCTATTCCTTTATACAAATATATGAATATTCAAGAGCAGGTTGAAGTTATTCTATTTGGTCAAAAATTGCAAGCAGGATCGGCTGTAAACGTCAAGGAAAAGGAATCAAAACTGAATCCAACGGGGAACCCAAATATAACAAGGGCTTACAAAAAAAGGTCCGTAGCAGAATTCAAGGAGGGAAATTACTTTTTAATGGGAATCATCTACCCATTATTGAGAACCAATCTTCCAGCCGCTGAATTTGCAGGTATGAATTCGATTGACGGACATCACCCATCTCTCCCGATGGGCTTCCACCATAATTATGTCCGGGATATAAAATGATACTGTCTTCGATTTTAGATAATCGGCGAGTCAGAGTATGAAACAGTTCCTCACTATTTCCACCCGGCAAATCGACCCGACCGCATCCTTGCAAAAACAAAGTGTCGCCGGCAATCAGACTGTCGGCAACCCGAAAGCATTGCGATCCGGGCGTATGACCCGGGGTATGAAGACATTTAATATCAATGGAACCTACTTTGACAATATCTTCTCCGTCCATTTGTTTCATATCTGACATGGATATCCCGGTGATTTGCTTGAGCCCATCCGCCTCAATCTTATTCACATAGACCGGCACGGGATTCTTTTCCATCAATTCCGCAAGGCCGGTAATTTCCATCCCGAAAATTTCTCCGCCCACATGGTCCGGGTGATAATGAGTTACCAGCGCGCCGGTTAGCTTCATATCATCCTCCTCGACCACTTTCAGGATACCGTCGATGTCCCAGGCAGGGTCAACCACGACACATTCACGGGTTTGAGTATCTCCTATCAAATAGAGAAAGTTGGCCATTGATCTTGCAGAGGGATCATTCGTCCCCAAATCAATTCCCGACAACAACTGTCTAAAATATACCTGGTTCGCTCCTGACAAGAGATCCTCCTTTTATTTTTCAGAATGGAATATTTTGTTCAATAAGTCGGCCAGTCGGACGCCGGCCTGCACCATGCGTTGATCGAGAATTTCCCTACTCCTCGAAACATACTCTTTGGTCAATTCTCTCTCCCCTATGGGATAAGCAAACTTTAAAGCATACGATCGGGACTCATTGGCCCATTCATCTATATTCGAATTGAGCCATTCCAACTTTTCAGAATCCGTTACCCGGGAATTCAACCGAGTAGCGTATTTTAACAGACTTTTGTTTTTCCAATGGATCAATCCACCATCCCATAAATAATGCAGGTTGACATTATTCCCCAAATAATAAGTTCGAATGTTATTTCCTCCCCGGTCTTTTTGGTTACCTAGGTGCAAGGGTTGGTGCACATCTGCCACAAAATGAACAATGTATTTTAAAGCGTCTTTTCTTTTTTCCTGAGGATTTTCAATGTTCGCCAATACACCTGAAAATTCTTTTAATTTTGCTACAACACAATTGCCATCCGGACAATCTCGGGCAGCCTCATAAGTCCATTCCCCCTCACGAATATTGGTATAATGCCAGGGTTTTTCCTCTTCTTTTTTTTTGCGAACCATGTCGGCCCAGGTAGCCACATCCGCAAGATGGTTTATGTTAAACTCTTTCTTAATATTTTTTTTGGTTGCAACATCCAAATTGAATTCCGCCACATAACCAACCACTATATGACCCTGAGATCCCCAGCCATGTGCATCTGCAAAATTAAATACAAGCAAAACAAAAGCAAGCCCAATTCGTCGCGCCCAAAGCGCTTTTTTACACTCTGCAAACATATCAGCCTATAAATTTAAAGGTATGAAATCTCTGAGCTCTTTTTACCATACTGTAAAATTCTGGACACTTATTATTTCACTTTCGATTTTACTAGGAGCAGCAGCAGTAATAGCGCGACCCTTTGACCGCTCCGGAAATTCTTCACATAATATTTCCAGACTCTGGTGCCGCTTACTTTGCAGCTTAAATGGAGTAAAGGTGGATATTAAGGGATTGGAAAATATCTTTACCGATCAACCTCAGATATTTGTATCAAATCATCAGGGTTATTTCGATATCTTTGCGCTTTCAGGATATTTACCCGTTCAAATCAGATGGGTGGCAAAATCAAGTCTTTTCAAAATTCCATTTATGGGTTGGGCCATGACAGCAGCAGGCTATATTCCTGTCGAAAGAGGAGATCGGAAAAAATCCTATCAGGCTTTCATACAAACGGTGGAAAAGGTAAAAGAAGGCTGTTCGATAATTATTTTTCCGGAAGGCACGCGGTCCGAAGATGGAACCATTGGACCTTTTAAGAAGGGAAGCAATCTTATTGCCAGTCGGTCGAACAGCCCCATGATTCCAGTAACCATAATTGGCAGCGGAGACATCATCAAAAAAGGAAGTGCGGTCATTCACCCTGGTACCGTGAAAATAATAATCTCGGAACCCGTCACGAAACATCTGGAAGAAAAAGATGATGGAGAGATTTTAAATTCCATCCGCGAAACTATATGCACTAACAAGCAACGGGAAGAAGCGGGTCAGCAACTCTAACCCCAAACAATTTTCTCCCTCATCACCTCCCCTGTTAGGGGGTTACCTTTTTTCTTTTTGAATGAATTCCCAGATATCGGCGGGATGGTCCCGAAGGTCTTCCGGGTTTCTCCATATAGCACGGATCATTCCCGTTTTGTCGATCACAAAAGTGGTTCGCTCGATGTATTTCACCATTTGCCCAAGATCCTCTTCTTCCTTGATGACGCCATAGAGCTCGGTGACTTTTTTGTGCTCATCGGCAAGAAGAGTAAAACCAAATTGGAATACTTCGATGAACTGTTGATGGGAATTTACACCGTTCCAACTACAACCCAAAACTTCCACTTCGCGGGTTTTGAACTTACGGTTCCACTCATTGAACCCAACCATCAATCGGGTATCTTCGGGGCTACTATCCTGCCTGTAAAAAGCGAGAACCACCCACTTCTTGTCTTCGAAATCTTTAAGGCTAACCTTAACTTTTTCCTCCGCAGACGGGCTGGAGGCCCCTGCCTTGTAGCCATAACATGCCGGCAGTTCAAAATTTGGCGCGCGATCTCCTACTTCAAGTTCATCTGGCATGTGAAGATATCCTTTTTTTTAAAAGGCACCCTCACGGGTGCCGAGTTCCAATTGTGGGTTTATTGATCACCAAATGCAGCTTTGATCAGAGGTTCTACTTCCCCTTTGGCTTCCATTTCATCGAGAATATCAGTATCCCCATAGAATTTACCATCGATGAAAACTTTTGGCAGCGTCGGCCAATTGGTCATTTTGGTAAGAGCTTCCCGTTTAGCCGGATCTGCAAGTGCATTGACCACCTCAAAGGGGTAGCCGTATTTGTTAAAAAACTGAATCGTTTCCACGGTAAATCCGCATTGCGGTGCCTCTTTGGTACCTTTTCCATAAATGATGATTTTATGTTCTGCAATTTCTTCTTTAATTTGATCTTCCAATTCTGACATTGCTAACTCCTTTAATTTTTTTAAAATTCAATAATGTTGAATAGACCCCGGCTATTAAGGGGTGGCTGTTTTTATTTCAGCGGCGTGGATTCGACCGTCTTGCATGGCGGGGTTCAAAGCATCCTGAACCTTGCGGTGGCGGTCCATAATTCCCAGCTCTTCAAAAGAAGCCGAAACCACGTGAATAATAAAATGGTCACTCATCCCGGTTTTATCCATCACATTCACTTCCGCGTCGGGAACCGCGGTTTTAACTAAATCAATCAAATCTGGAATACTAATCATCCTTTTTCCTTTAAAAATTATGTTTTACGCCAATTATCTGTACCTGTTTGATTCAAATTTTAGCAAAAGGATTTAATGTTTTGCCCTGTTTATTCAATATAATACTATAAATTTTCTAGGCATAAAATGGCATAAATCATTTTAAATCTACCATTTATAGATCTAGCGAGCTCACAACAAACTGAATTTACAAGAATTGACGAAATGATCCAAATTTAAGTATAATTTTAGAATCGTTAACCCCAGACACGCTATCTAATAGATGTATAAAGAGTTAAACAAGGGAGATATTCATGACGGTAACCACAGAATTTGTAAAAATTACCCCCAGGGCCAGTGAGGAAGTCACAAAACTGGTAAAAGCAGAAAACAACCCGGAAATCGGATTAAGACTGGCAGTTAAGGGTGGCGGATGCTCGGGATTGTCCTACGACCTGTCATTCACAGCAAAAGAGGAAGGCGACACCATCATCCAGCATGAAGAGTTCAATGTTTTTATGGATGCTAAAAGCATGATCTACCTGAAAGGAATGCAATTGGATTATCAGGACGGTCTGCAAGGCAAAGGGTTTGTCTTTGTGAACCCGAATGCTACTTCCACCTGCGGGTGTGGGGAATCTTTTTCAATAACTTAATAACCAAATATATCCCGTCCTGTTTCCAAGTTCATTAATTTTAGTCGCCTGCCTTATCTTGCAAAAGGGAAACTTGACGGCTTCCAGACTCTGTCCATTCCAGTCAGAGAGATCTCAGAACGTTTTGTTATTTGCCCCCACGACCCGTGTGGGGCATTTTTTTTGAATTATGCAAATAGCCACTGAAACTCAGGAAGAAATCGAACAGGTACGGCAAAACTGCGGTTATTTCTTTTTGGAGGGGTGGAACATCCTTTCGGCTGTGGGACCGGAAACCCTCCCCTTCCTGCAAACTCAAACCACCAACGATACCCTTCAATTGCAGGTTGGCCAGGGGCAATCGAGTGCAGTCACTGACCGGCAGGCCCGGCTGATTGCCAACTTCTCATTACACCGGCTTTCTGAAAACGAAACCTGGCTGCTTTCGGACAATTCAAAAACCCTGCACGACCATCTGGAATCCTTTCATTTCCGTGAAGATTTCAAGTTCAATACACCAGACCTCTGCTTAATGACACTGCAGGGTCCCAAAAGTATTCTGGTGCTTGAAAGACTTTTTTCCACTCTTCCAGAAAAACCCAATGAAATATCTCAGGAAGAAATTCAAGGCACACCGGTTTCCATTATAAAAAAATCACTCACGGGGGAAGAAGGGTACATCCTGTGCTTTTCACCAGAACAAAAAGACGGGTTTAAAGAAGAGCTTCTAAAGGCGAATCCTGAGATCTGCCCAAAGAAAGTTGGCGAAGAGGCACGAGAAATTTTGAGGATTGAGGCAGGAATTCCGTATTTTGGAATAGACATGGATGGCAAGAATATCCTCCCGGAAACCGGACTAGAACACAGCTCCGTCAGTTACAACAAGGGGTGCTACACCGGGCAGGAAGTGATCGCGCGAATCAAAACCTATGGCGCCCCCAATTTTGCCCTCATGGGTGTGACCGTTGAGGGTCCCCTTTCCCCGCCCATGAATGGTTCCATAATACTGGGCGATAAAAAAATTGGGACTATTAAAAGTTCCGTGCGTTCGGCTTCTCTTGGGAAAATCATCGCCCTGGCCTACCTTCAGAAAGATCATCGCAGTCCCGATGTGGAAATGGAAGTCACTATTAACGAGCGCCCCTTTAAAATCAAAACCTGCCTGCTTCCTTTTTATCAAGCGGCCACTAGAAAAGAATATTCCAAAAAACTCCTGAATGAAGCACTACAAATATACAAAGATCAGGAAGACCTGGACAAGCCTATCGCCATACTAAGAGAAGCGATTGATATCTACCCCAAACATGCGGAAGCTTACGAGGCCCTGGGTGTTTTCCTCTCCAAACAAGACAAGCTGGATGAAGCCATCGCATTGATGAAACGGCTGGCCGAAATCAATCCTAAAGAAATCATGGCGCATACCAACCTGTCGGTTTACTACATGAAGCAGGGGCGAATTGATGATGCAGAAAATGAAAAAGCCGAAGCCACCGCTCTGCAATTCGAACAGGCGGTTGAAGAAAAGATGGCCAAAAAGTTAATGGAAAAAGAAAAAAAACAGAAGAAAAAGGAAATGGAAGAAAGGATCGAGATGTTTAAAAAAGTTTTGGAAATCGATCCCGCAGACCAGGTGGCCAATTTCGGCCTGGGTTCCATCTACCTTGAAACCGGGCGTTATGAAGAAGGGCTGGCTCCTCTCACCACCGTGGTGGAAAAGTTCAAAGACTATTCTGCAGCTTATTTGTTGCTTGGAAAAACTCTGGAAAAATTATCAGAAAACGAGAAAGCCATCGATGTTTACAAAAGGGGAATTGCCGCAGCCTCAAAAAAAGGTGATCTCATGCCTTTAAAAGATATGCAACACAGAATGAATCAGCTATTGCATTCCTCGCCCTGACCTTTCACAAACGCCCAAATATCTTCTCCGGGTTTCAACACACCTGAACTGATAATTTTTTGGTTTATGGGCACCCCGTGATCCATTAAAAACCAGAACCGCAACAACAGCTTCTCCTCAGTGGTTGTATAAGCGTCTTCCCATTCGGTTATGGACTTATGCGCCGCGATTGCTTTGTATAAGGCTGAGGGAATTTCCAATCGCTTTTTCTGGATAAAGGATTTGTAACCTTCGAGCAAAGTGGATTGAAACTGTTTCCGACTGACTTTGATCAGTTCGGACACACTTGGAATCTCGCTGTCATGGTATTCAAAGAATTTTAGCTTGTAATACTGGTGAATGGTTTCCAGACGAAAATAGCAATGCAGCTCGGAAACTTTTTCCCCGTAAACCTTCTCGAGATATTTTCTTATCAGAGGCTTACCTGCCTGCAACAATAGCTTGTTGAGTCGGCCACGCTCGAACAAATGAATTCGAACAGTGCTCAGATGCTTTGCACATTGGACCTCCACATCGGTTTTGATTCTTTCGCAATTGGGAGGTATTCGATACCAGACGATTTCGTCACTGGCAATTTTCAGGGACTGCTGAAAAGCTTCACTGATTTGATGGTTATTCGACCGTTTCGCCTGTTTGGCAATCAGATAGGCATTGTCCTTTGAAAATCCAAGGTCCAACAATTCATTCTGGAAGACCTTTCGGTTCCCCATTAAGAACCCGCCGCGTTCTTTTATATGGTCTTTGGCCTTATCCACCCCTCTCAGAGCCAGGCTCACATCCCGCGGCATTAAATCCAATCCCAATTCCTGGGAAAACTCATAAATTTCTTCGAGAGTTTTGTAATTTAATTTATCGATAAACAGGAATTTTTGAATATTGGCCTCACTGAAGTTGCAGGCCTCAAAAATTTTAATTTTTTTGTATTTGATTTCTTCCCAATACTTACGCGTACCTTCTTTCTTTTTAAACTGCGATTGAATTTCAGACCTTGCCTTAAAGAAATAACTCCTTAATAAATACCATTCACTTTCAAGGGTTGACTCAATAATCCAAATATATTTTGGGGTCAAAACAGGAAGCTTGGGATCATCAAGAAGTTTTATCTCACCGGTGGCAAGAATATAATCTAGCAACTCCAGATGCCGTTCCAGCAAAATGGGATTAATTTGCTCTATAAATTTCCGAAAAATAGTCTTCCATCTGAAAGAATCAAATTCTCGTTCTGAACCCGTTAACTTATTTTCGTCTTTCAATTGTTTCTTAACCCGCTGCAAGCCATTCTTTTCCATCTTCTCGAACAACTTATCGCGACCTGAAATATCGCTTATTTTAATTTGTTTCAGCCGACTGATTAAGGAAGGAACTTTTAAGGAGAACTGCTGGTCCAATTCTTCATAGGACTTCGCATCTGAAAAATAAACTTCAGAGAGCAGGTCATCAACATAATCCAGAGAAACTACAACTTTTTTTACGAGCTTTTTATAGACATCAAAATCAAGATTTTTCTGGCCGGTTTGGCAGGCACGGATATCGTTTAAAAAAGTGCGTGCCTTTTTGGTTTCTTCAGGTTGGGAATGCGGATCATTGATTACATTTAAAAAAAGGTTTTCCGCACCTTGCAATTCCCGCTTTGCGAGAAGTTCAAGACCTTGGGTCATGGAGTCATAGATAAACATAGAAAACCTGCATCCCTGTCCGGGATTCTTTAAGCAAACTCTAAAACTCTTCCCACCGTCTTCGTTTCACCTGGGGAATTATTGGATATAAAACCCAATATTGAGAGAAGCGAGGGGGTGAGAACGACTTGCTTATATTTTCAGCCCAAAAACCAAACTTCTTCAATTGTTTCCGGGCTTATGGGTATATTATTCTGGATTTATTTCCAGATTCACTATTTAGATGCTCAATGGAAGGCAGAGGATTTCTAATTAACACCAATTTTTATAATCGGGTAGGAAGGAATTTCAGGCAAAAAAAACCCAGAAAGTTAGCTATTAAGCTTCGTTTCTGGGATCTGGGGCACAAGTGGCCCCTTATGTGCAGTTTATCTAAATTTTTGGAAGAGCTAAATTACCTGGGTTCACACTCAGATGGAGCATTTGCAATCAGGTCGTTTTCCATACTGTAGGACAACGAGCGATACTCAGGTTCTTCAACTTTAACCGGTTTTACATCCAGCAATAGATTTTCATTCCTCAGGAAAATTGCCAGAATATCTACGATATCCTTATAAAGACCTCGCTCCGCTTTGCGGGCAGTGAAGATACAGAATAATGGCCCCCAACGGCCGATATGGTTCCGAACGAATTTTTTCATGCTGCTTGTCAGCACATTTATATTCCGTTCATCATGACCATTTTGCACTCCATAGGCCGTTCTAAAACACATGAAGAACATAAAGGCCAGTTCAATAGAGAGATGATCTACTCTTTCTTTGGTTCGGTTTCTGGGTTGTTCAAATCCAAAAGTTTCATAAAACCCACCCAATTGGATTAATACATCCGTTTGCGATTGGATTCCACCTTCCGTACCATATTGCATTTCATAGGGTGGACATTCCATGGAAACGGCGTGTCCGAATACCCGGACATATTCCTGCTGCACCTGCTTGACCGTCATTTTAGGCAGATATTTATCAAAGCCTTCTATAATGGACTTAACACGAATCCAGTCTTCTTCATCTACAAGCGCTATGTCCATGGGCTCAAGCAGTGACTTGGGCCGGAAAAATTTTCGATTCCAGGGATAGCTGAATGCACTGGAAAGGATATCGTAACAACGGCCTCTTGCCAGCTGTAAGGATATTCGCTCTTCTTTCAACTCTTCCAGAGAACCGGTCTGACCAAGAACCGCGAGCATTGGGTCACTTGCTTTAGCTTGAGTAACATCTCCCATTTTTCTAATTCTCCCTATTATTTCCGAAACGCTGCTTCTTCAAAAATGCATGATTTCTGAATCGATTCACGCCGCACAGGTTAACCCACACCGGCCCGTAATTCATAAACTTCAACACATCTATCACATGCACCATCTTTGCTTTCCCAGTCAGGGAAATCAATCTGGATTGCTTCAATTACCATTTCATCACAAATACTTTCAGGATCATCCACCCAGTTGTACGTTGGGAATTTGCATAGCGGGCAAGGTGACCCTTGCAAATGAATGAAATCACGTTCTTCTTCAGAAATTTCTCCTGGATCTACGTATTTACTCATCAGTGTATCAAGGTCCGTAGCCATCGAGAGAAGTTCTTCGTGTGTGAATTTTTCTGTTATCCAGATACCTTCAAAAATTCCCCGTCTTTGCTTATCAGGAATTTTGCGGTAGAAATTATCAAACTCGCGAAAACGGGCTTCCTTGGGAAGGACAGACACCACACCCATTCGAGCCAACCGGGCATCTACATACATATTCCAGAGAAGGCGGAACCTGGAGGTGATGAGATTCTTCACCGAGGGATTACCTGGAATAAATGCGTCTTCATAGTCAAACTCAGGGTCAACCATATCCTTCGCGTGCATGAATTCCTGAATCAAGAAGGCATCTAAATCCATAGCCTCTTCCGGATTACTGAACCGGCTTGCCAGAACCCTCATTTCAATAATCGGGTTCCCTGAAACACGATTGAGGACGTTCGATCCTTCATCAACCTTATTGATCGCCCTTTTTACAATGACCTCTTTGATGCGTTCTTCAAATTCGCGCGCAAGGTCATAGGCAATCTCATCATTTTTTTCTTCCGCTGCAGGCTGCTCCTCTTCTCCTTCAGCTACCGCAATCGCCTCTTCGTTTTCTTCTGCTTCCAATCCTTCAGCGGACTCTGCAGGCGCTTCCTCCAACTCTGCGGGTTCTTCCTCCCGTTTTGCTTCTAACAAAGCAGATTTTTTAGATGTCCGTTTTCTTTTGGGGATAAGGCCAACCGCCTCAAGAGCACGCAGAACGTGGTCACCCAATTTCAATTTTTCCAGGAAAAATAAGCGATTTACTTTTTCAAACGCGGCCTCCCGGTCATCTTCCGGGAGTTCATAGATAGGATCTGCCAGGGAATGGAATTCATCATAATCTGAACGATAACCCGACCTCTCTAAATGGTTGAGATGCCGAAAAACCGACTCTTCCATCAACTGGGCACTATAACTAACTTTCATAAATCAAAATCAAATTTTAATGTCAAAAACCAGAGCCTTTTACCCCAAAATGGGGACAACTTGCCCTTATTTTAATTCCCTTGAATAAAGACAATTTAGCTCCTTTTCAAGCCTTATGTCAAGACAAAAGGCCTTTATTCTTTGGGAGTTACGCTTAGGAAAACCTTGTTTTAAAACTTCCAAAAATGACCTGAAAGATTCCCAAAGCCGGGATGAATTATTTCTATTTTACCAGATTATTTCCACACCCCAAAGCCAATAACCAACCATATTTCAATTATTATGAGACCGCCCAATTAAAAAAATCCCGGCAAACTCATCCCGTTACTTCTTATCAATCTCATCCTTCAGTTTTTCCATGGCCTTGATGGCTTCCATGATCGGTTCAGGGTCACCCAGATCGCGGGCAATTTCTCGCGCATCCTTCAAGTATTTATCAAATTCTTCAAAACGGCCTACGAGAATCTCCATCCGCGCCACCGTCATATTGAATTGGATCAGGTTCGACCAGTTTTGCGTTTTTCTAAAACATTCCGCCGCCTGGCCAAAATATTTTTCCGCTTCGTCATATTTCAAATCTTTAAATTTCAGATTTCCCAAATACGTCAAGTCCTGACCCGCACCGCGCTGATCCCCAACCTCCTGGGTAATTTGCAACGCTTTAAGATAAAGATCCTCCGCCTCTTTTCTTTTTCCATTACTGAATGCCAGGTTTCCGAGGTTGCGATAATCCTCAGCCACTTCCGTTTTATCATTCAACTTGCTTGATATTTCAAAAGACCTTTTGAATCCTTCACTGGCCTTTTCCCGGTAACCTCTCTCCATATTAAATTTTCCGAGATTTCTGAGGTCTGTACAAATCTCTCTTGGATCATTGAGTTTTTCTGAAGTCTCCAAGGCTTTGGTGTAGTACTTCTCCTGATTGGCCCGGTCTTTCTTGTCCACATAAATTCTTGCCAGGATACGACTGTCTGCCAGAATATTGCGTAGATCGTTGAGCTCTTCGGCAATTTCATAAGACTTCAATGCATACTTCTCGGCATTGGCCCAGTCTTCTTTTTGTAGATAGAGATTGAACTGGTTGCGATTGTCTTCCGCCATCTCCGGTTTATTTCCGGCCTCAGTATTCAGTTTTAAGGCTTCAAGATAATTTTTCTCAGCTCCCGACCAGTCTTTCTTCTGCAAACAAATATTGCCGAGGTTTCGATAGTCTGCCACCATTCCCCGGGAATTGTTTTTTTCCTTGTTGATCTTCAGGGACTTGCCCACCAGCTTTTCTGCCTTTTCCATCTTCCCGGCCATGATAAGTACATTGAGATAGTTGGCATACAACTCCTTGAGGCCGCCCTGCTCCTTTGCTTCTTCTTTTATCTTAATAGCCTTGCTGTAGTTCTCTTCAGCGCCTTTGAAATCTTCCTTCTGCATCAGGATGCTTCCCAGGTTTCCATAAGCACCCCCCAGCGCTTGCTTGTCTCCCGACTTTTCATGCAAAGCAATGGTTTCATTTGCCACCTGCTCGGCTTCATCCCAGTTATTGGACATGAATAAGACGTTCCCCAAATCGTTCAGCAACATCAATTTGAGCTTTGGATCTTTCTCGGCTTCGGGTTTGTTCAGTCCCTCTCGCAAGGCCTGCTTACGATTCTCCAGGTATTTGGGTTGCGAGAATATGAACATCAATTTGTCCTGAACCTCCTGAACGCTTTTTTGTTCTTTCATCTCCTCATAAAGATCACTGGCGCGCATGAAGTTATCTTCCGCCTTTTCGAATTCCTCTTTCTTGAGATAAACATCCCCCAACGATTCACATTGCTGCGCGATGCCAGGACGGTTTTCATTCTTCTCCATCAACTCCAATGAACGCAGGTACTGTTCTTCCGCCGCATTCCAGTCTTTTTGCAGACCTCGAACATTTCCAAGATTTGCGTAACCACGCGCTTCTCCCAACGCATCTCCCAATTCCTGCATGGCTTTAAGGGACTTTTCAAAATTTTCCCAGGCCAGATCGAGTTTATTCTGATTGAGATAAATATTACCGAGACTGCCGAGAAGATAAGAGTTCCTGCGTTTGTCGGAATTGCCAATGACCTCCAGGGCTTTCTTGAAATACTTTTCCGCTTCTTCTACTTTTTCCGGTTGCTCGGTGGACATTTGTAGATAGATTCCCGCCAGGTTGGCATAACAAACCCCTGCCGAAGCTTTGTCGTCGAGTTCTTCCAAAAGGGTCATGGTTTTCTGGATGGTTTCAATCACCTTGTCCATACGGTTCCACTGGAAATATATTTCCTCCAACTCCTGGAGTTTGCCAATGGCTTTGGTTTTCTGTCCTGTGGAAATCAGCGACTCGACCTCTTTAACAAGGCCTTCTTCATTTTTCTTTAAGAACAGGGGAGATTTTGTAATCGATTCAATGCGGTCTTCGAGCTGTTTTATTTTACGTTCATCCTGCTTGGCCTCAGACATGAACCCTTTGGCTTTTTCGTAATACTCGATCGCCTTTTCCGCTTCTTCCTTTTTGAGAAAGATATTTCCCAGATATTCGCTGTAGATGCCCTGCCCTAAAGGGTCATTGGCCTCGACCATAATTTGCAGGGCCTTCTGGTAATTCTCTTCTGCCTTGTCGAAACTTCCCTGGTAAAAATAAACGTTTCCAAGATTGCCCAAAGAGCTTTCAATGCCTTTGGCGTCTTTCAACTTTTCCATGAAAGTGAGGGAGCGGGAATAGAACTCCTCCGCCTTATCGTATTGTTTGCCCTGGAAACTGATATTTCCGAGGTTCCCCAGCACATAAGCCTGCCCTGCATCGTCACCCTCTTTTTCCATTTCCTTGAGGGCCGCGAGGAAATTGGTTTCCGCTTCCTGGATATTGTTTTTCTGTAAACTCTCGTAACCGAGATTTTCAAGTTTTCTACCTTCACTCATAACCGGACACCACCTTGATAAATTATTGAAAAACTTGGAAATAAAAGAAGGCCTGAGGACAAAACAGGGCCTCACGCCAACTAAGTATTTTCAGCTTAATGAGTTATTTTGATTAGAAATGTGTGGAAGAATTATAAAGTTCTGAAACGCCCCTGTCAATCATTCCCCGGGAGCCCAAAATCCCGTTATTTGCTTCTTTTTCAGTGAAAAAGGGTCGATTGGTTGACAGACCCGAACAGGCCTCTCTATAATCACCTCTTCCCTGAATTGAGAATAGCGAGGCAAGCGGTGACCAAAGTTCAAAAAATTATAGATGCACTGACCCGGGAAGGGTCCCTGATATTCGCAGACAACCTGTCCTACGCAGAGGAGCTTGAAAAGAAAATTCCCAACCTGAAAACGGAAGAAAGGGACGATTGCGAATACTGGTACGAAAACGATGCCCCCACAGTGGCCAACACCCGCGTTAAGGTTTTCCCAACCCGGCATATTGTCTTTTATAACCAAGAAGGTCGACGCTTCCTCTGCACCGATCCCGATGGCACTCCGCTTCACGAAGCTTTGTGGAACCAGAACGATGCCGGTGAAACTCAACTGGCTCTTGCAAGAATGCAGTTGGACTGCAAACAATGGGTCGGCATTAAACCTCGGGCAAAAACGTTCTCAACTCAAATAGATATCAGTCCTCACGAAGGCTGGCAGGACATGACTCTCGACGACCTGCGCGAAAAAGCTGCAGAAGCGTGGCGGGTACCAGCCTCCGAAGTAAAATATTTTTATGACGACAACCATATGGTGCATCAGGGTGATGGAAAATACGATATCCGCCTCACCAAAGATGGACTCTACGCCCTGCACGAAGGAAACTTCGATAAATCCATCTTCATCAGTTTCATGTTCCAGGTCAACTGGGCCAAACTCGACCTGATACCCGTAGTGGAACTATTTCAATCCACCTTACCGGGAACGGGCGGTGCGGTGTTTGAATTCATATGGGGTATTTATAACGACCAGACACGGGAAGAAGATTTAGAGCCCCTTAGGTATCGCGGTTTGCCGACCTACCCTTCCAAGGAAGCGTTCAATATTTTTTCAGCGTTCTTCGAGCCGAAAGGACCGGAAGGGAAAAACATCAAAACGGTTTTCATGGATCCTCAAACCTCGCACGAAATCACATGGACACCGCAAAAGCATCCCCCGGTAAGATATTTCAGTGACTCGCAAAAAATTGCTCTCACTTCTCAAGATGGTTATCTGTATAAAGTCACGGTGTTCGATGACCCAATTACCTTTCCGTTCACCAACTGTGGTGGTGTGAAAAAACCTCCCATTCAAAGAGAGGTACGCGTCGGAACACAAACGTTCACGCTTCTTGAAGGAGAACAGGGAAGGGAAATCCATTTTGAAAACAGCTGGGGATTGAGGCCACAAACCTATTCCACAAAGTTACAGGACAAACATCCGTTCACCTGGAAATGGTTTTTTAACGGCGAGCCGCCGCACATCGATCCAGTCAAATCCATTTACACCGTCCCGTTTTATCCTGAAGGACAGGCAGACATTGACGAGTCTTCATTGCAACCAATGGTATTGGACCAGATCTTTCACTATATGGAAATGGCTCCGGGCATGCCGGCGAAACTGGAGAAAATGGAGTCGGTGCTCATCCATACTTTCGACACCGTGCTTGCAGGTTGTATCGACAGTTCGAAGGACCGCATCTACACCGTACTGTTCAGTGATCCGGAATTCGCGCAGAAGAATGCGCAACTTTTATGGAATTACGCCGCATCGCGCGACCAGTTGAGCAATTTGGAAAGGGTTTCGTTCCTGGAAGAGAAGGAACATATTCAGGATGCGTACAGCCAGAAATACGACCTGATATTTAAATGGATTCCATTCATGTACCATCAGGACAGGGAAGCCTGTGAAAGCATGCTGATGGCATTGACGGAGGCTTTACAGCCGGGAGGATTCATGTTCCTGGTAGCACCTAGACAATTACAGGGACTGTTCGACCATTACAAACTCGACGCCTTGTATAACGACCCGGTTTACAACATGCCGTTCTTCAGACAGCATCTAAAGATGTGTCCAGAGAATCAGGTCAATCCTGATCTGGTCGTATACCTCGCACAGAAACGCGGCGAAGAAGAGAAACCCACTAGCGTGGGAAGCAAAACAACCGAAGACACGTTTGATGGTACTATTCCTGAAATGCGCGGCTTTAGAAGGCCGAATTAAGCAAATCTTTATCACCACAGATAAACACAGATAAACAGATATGAGAACCTCCCCCTGACAAGGGGGATCAAGGGGGTTTATTTAATTCCCTCTCCCCCGGTGGGAGAGGCTAGGTGAGGGGGAGTTAAATTATACCATCAAGTCTGGATCTACCCCTTCGGGGCACGAATTCTGAGGAGCAATATCACGGCCACGCCGCTTAGGCGGCTGGCGATGACGGCAAAAGATAAGGTGCCGCAAAAAAATAGAAAATCACCCCAATGAGGCACCAGTAAGTCGTTTAAAAACTTTAACTGCATATGTATCTGTCATTCCTGAAATATAATCTGTTATAGAAAGCAGTTTTTCATAATCATCCTCGGAGTTTAAAATTTCACTTTGCATCCCTAAGTGGCCGCTCATAAAATTTCTCATCATTATACTTTTTTCTTGTTTACGAGAACCATCTACATCTATTAGAGATGGAACGAAAGAATCCAATAAACCGCTAATCACATTAAATGCCGGAGCTTCAACTTCTAAAACTTGTTTTGATTTATAAATATATTTTTTTGAAAATTCCTCAATTTTCTGTATTTCTTCATTAAGATCAATTTGGCTTAATAAATCCAAATCAAACTCTCCATTCAAAATTTCCTTTTCTTTATCACAAAAAATCTTTGAAGCTTTTTCAATAAGGATTCCAATAGATTTTGCACGCAAAAACTCAATTAACTCCTGCCCAACATCTTTCTTTTTTTGAAGATCACCTTTCGAATTCTTCCACATTTCTTTTAAATTTTTATAAGTGGGGTTACTATCCATAGGACCTGTTAAGCCAAGCAAAAGTTTTTCTGCAGTTTCAAAATCAATATTATCCAGCAAGAAAGCATCTTCAATGTCGATAATTAAATATGTAATGTCATCAGCAGCTTCAACAAGAAATACTAAGGGATGGCGGTAATACCCACCATCGCATTTATCTTTCTCCAAACCCAAATTTTCTGCCACTTTTTCGAAGTTTTTTTCATCTTGGTTAAAAAACCATGTTTTTTTCTACTTTTTCTATTTGCTTTTTTATTCGCTTTAGACGAATTAATTGGGTATTTGGAAAAAGCCCCCAAGGTTGCATAAGTCAGTTGCAAGCCTCCTTCTGTATTCGGGAATTGAAGTCTAGTCAACACTCTAAAACCTTGGCCATTTCCTTCAAATTTTAAAAAATCTTCCCTCTGAACCTCATCTTTGAGCCTAGTAAGTACTTTTTGACCCAAATTTGAATGTAAAAACCATTGGCTAATTGCCGCTTCCCCGGAATGACCAAAGGGAGGGTTCCCTATATCATGAGCTAAACAGGCCGCAGCCACAATAGCCCCAAAATCTGAAAAGAAAATATCACCTTCTAATTCTAAATTTTTTCCGAGAATATTTTTCCCGGCAATAATTCCTAGAGACCTACCAACGGTTGAAACTTCCAAACTATGGGTCATTCTTGTCCTTGGATAATCACTGTCAGAAAGGGGAATTACTTGAGCCTTATCTTGTAGTCTCCTAAATGCTGAAGAAAATGCAATTCTGTCAAAATCTCTTTGGAATTCTGACCTTATGGTGGGGCTTGAATCAGCCCCCATAGCATTACTTTCTTTTCCTAAGCGCGCAGAGTTTAAAAGTTTTTTCCATTCCATAACTTACCTCTCACCTTTTTTAAAAAAAAATAAGGGAAATTTATATCTTCCGTTATTTTTTCAGGCAGTCCAATAGCTTATTGGTTTACCAAATAATAGCAGAAAAATCTAAAACTAGGGGGTATTTATTTTGGAAAGTCGCTAAGTTCAAATAAAAATTGGTAAGGTCACCATTTAGTCAATCGGTGTCAATCCATGTTTATCTGTGGTAAACAAAGGTTTGCCTGAATATCACAACATCACTTCGGGGGCGAGGTTGTGGTCGTGGGCTTCGGGGTTGTTTTTTTTAAAGCTGTTTTTCCAGAGCTTCAATCACGATCTGGTTCAGGTTGAGGCCTCTTTCTTTCGCCGCCATAACGGCACGCCGGTGAAGTTCCGGTCCCGTCCGCACATTGAAACTTCCTTTAAATGACTCTTCCGGTTCCTTCCCCTGCTCGTCGCACTGCTCAAGATAATCCTCCACTGCATCTTTAAAAGACTTTTGGAGGCTTTTGATACTGTTCCCTTCGTAAGTCACAAGACTTTTGATAAATTCAATTTTTCCGTAAAAAACAGCGTCTTCATCACTGTAATGCGCCGAGCCCAGATAACCTTTGTATTGCATCATGTCTTTCATAATAGTTCCTCACGTTCTAAAAACTCAATCACCTCTCGAATCACATACATTTTGACGATGTTCTTTGGATGCGGTTTGTGAAGATTAATGGAAGGCTTGCTTTCATGGGTAAACCTTCTTCTTGAACCTCCGGTTTTCGCCTTTTTTGATTCACGATAACCCAAACTTTTCAATAGCGCAGTCAACTCTTCCCAGGTTAAATCCTTGGGACGACCCAACAGACGCTTTATCAATTTCTCTTTGCGGCTCAACACCCCTCCCATTTGCAACTAAACTTAGTTACATTAAAATAATAATCGAGGATTTACAGAGATTCAATAAAAAAAATCACCCCAGCTCCTTGTGATACTTTTAATATCTATTCACAACAATCAATCCCCTAAATCCACACCCCTCCTAGCCTCCCCTCATGAGATGGGAGGAATTTTCTATCCTAGTTTAACTGTGGTTAAAAAGGGTTATCTGCTAATCAAAGCATTACTTCGGGGGCGAGGTTGTGGTCGTGGGCTTCAGGATTGTTCTTGACGTAGAGCTGCGGCAGATCGCTGGTGCCGTATTTGGTGATGTAAAGAAACACATGTTCGCGTGCGTTGATGCGCAACGCCCAGGGACCGAAATCTTCCTGGTAAAACCGTTCGTAACGCTGCATGGCCTCTTCCGTCGTCTGCCCTGATTCGGGAGTGTAGTAGTAGTCCAACGCGAGATCGTGTTCGGGATTGACCTTCACATCGATCTTGTACTCATCCGCCTGGAACATCACCGGCGCGTTTTTGTAGAGCACAAAGAAATACATTTCAACCGAAGGGATCTGGTGCTGGTTTTCAATGAGGAACCGGCGTGTGTCTTCCGCTTCCTCTTCCGTTTCTGAAGGGAATCCGTAGAAGCACATGACATGACTCCAGATGCCTACGCGTTTCGCCTGTTCAAGATTGATCTTTGCCGCTTCAATATCTGTATCTTTTTTCACCAGTTTGATGATGCGCTCGTTTGCCGATTCGAGTCCGTAGTAAAGGGATCGACACCCCGACTTGTGGGCCATGTCCCAGATCTCCGGTTCCAGCAATTGCGATTCAAAACGGATCAGTGTGGTCCAATAGATATCCAACTCGCGTTCCACCATCATCGGCGGCAGTTTGATAAACAGTGCTGGCGGAAACGACTCGTCGGTAAACATGAAATGTTTGGCGTTGAGTTTGTTTTTCAGGTATTCAAGTTCATCCACAATCTGGTCGGCGTGCTTGGCCCGGAATTGGTCAATGTAGCCGGCACCGTGGTCGCAAAACGTGCACTTGCCCCAGTAACATCCTCGCGTGCCGAGATACGGGACAAGTTTTTCCGGTGAAAAATATTTTTCCCAGGGCATACCGTCAAAATCTGGCGGCGGCAGTTTGCTGACATTTTCCTGGAACGTGTCATTGACATGCATCCGGCCTTCTTCATC
>JAYNIA010000008.1:33714-91695 GCA_038108555.1 Nitrospinota bacterium
GACATCAGTTGCACGGGAGTTCCTATGGAGATGCCCACCACTTCCGGTTTTTCCTTTTTGATGGAACGCAATACCAGTTGCCTACAGATGTCTGCATAAACGTTGACTTTGTTATCGAAGGGAACTTTCAGTAAATCGTCAGACACCCAGGGACGGTAAACATTGAGATTGCTCTCGACTGGATAAAACTGGATGCTCGCCGGGAAATAGGCAACGGAAATATATTCCATCACTTCACGGAAAGCATTGAGCGCCCATTCAGATTTTTCGACTTCATAAAATTCCTGGCTTCGCATGATGACCTTGGCGCGGGTCACTTTTTCGATATGGTAGTCGAGGTCGATGTGCTGATAGTCGCTGAGCATCTGCTTGAGCTCGGCGTCTTCTTTCGAAAGCCCCCCTTCTCTTTCCTGCTGCTTGAGTTCCTTGAGACGATCCTGGATTTTCCCTTTGACGAACAGCAGGAATCCGGGCGTGAAGAAATGGTCGAACATTTCCACATTGATGTCTTTGAGGACGGTTTCGATGTTGTTTTGACGCAACACCGCCGCAAGACTGGGGAGAGCCAGATAAGGAGCTGTGGGCACCCATTCCGGCGGGAATATCAACATGACCTTCTTCATTGGTAATCCTTTAATTACACGATGATTTGATAGGCGCTATGGTATCATAAATAGATTCCATTAATCAGATCGCGGGGAAATCCATCGATTTTGGCCTATTCGCTATTAAGTTTTTGGAATCCAATGGGTAAATGCTAACATATGCGCATCTAATATTGAAAATTAACGGGGAGCCGGGTTTCCCTCTGGAACAACGGGAAATCACCGCCCTATAGTTTATGGAGCAATAAACAAGTCATGTCACAAACCGAAACAAGTGCAGAAATAAAAGCCAAAATACTGCTGGATGAAGCAAACCTGGCATTTTCAGAAACGTCCGAACGTAAAGACTCCGCCGGTGAACGAACCGCCGATGGATCGGCCTGGGAAGAGGGCCGGATGGAAGGGGAATATGATGAAGCGGACTACCAGAAAATTCTCGATCTACAAATGAAGGCGGCCATCGTCTGCGACGAACATCCGGAGCTTGAGGACAAAACCGCAAAAATGTTTGAATCCATCAACGATTCCAACGCCGAGGAAGTTCTCAATACCGTTCTTGCAGACGAACAAATAATGACGCTGAGTAAAGCTGCGGTTACCACATTCCTTTTGCGGTTCCCCACAGTACAGTCGTTCGTCAACAAGGGACACCCGCTGGTTCTGGCAATGGATGAATACATGCTGGAAAACGCGGACGCACAAAACTGGCACGACTACAACAACCTCGCGCAGGAACTGGGTTGGCTATCGTCTTAGGCAATTTAACCGTTTTAAACCGATGAAGTTTCGTTACTCATTAGCCAAAAAAACCTTCAAGGGTAAAAAGGTAGTCGAGCGGGGAGTTGAAGACCTGATCTCTGAAGATCAGCGCGGCAACCATTCCAGCGCCGATGTTCCTGGTTCCGATGATGCTCCCAGTCCCTTGAGCCTCGACAAGGATGCCATCACTCCGGTAGAGGAAGAGCCCAAAGAAGTTTCTCGCCGCGACCTGTTTTCGTTTGGCCGGTTGGGGGATTTCGCCGAAGCGGTTGAAGAAGACCGGAAAAAACAAACTAAAAAAACAAAGAAGAAAAAAGAAGAATCTGCCGAAGAACCGGAACAAAACGAAGAAGAAATTCCAGCCACTGAAGTTGCCGAAACTGAACCGGAGGTTGTGGAAGAAGAAGCTCCGAAAAAAGGATTTTTCAAACGACTCGTTTCAAAATTTAAATCCGATCCCGAATCTACAGAAGAATCCGTCGAAGAAAGCGCCACTGCGACCGAAGATATCCCTGACAAAAAGGAAACCTTTGCAGAGGCCTTGGATACGGCTGAGAAAAAACTTCCGAAAGAAGAAGGAACCAATATTTTCGCGTTGGAAGAAGGAGAAGAGGAAGACCCGCTATACGACCGCCGAAACTTATTGCGAAAGGGCTTTCATTTCTTTGCCAAACCGGCGGTTGAAAACGTTCAAAATAAAATCGACAGTGTCAACAAGGCGGTCGACAAGATCACCAAGCGGGTGCCGGTTCTCAGACCACCGGGAGCGATCACGGAAAAAGCTTTTCTCCAAGCCTGTTCGCGTTGTGATGAATGTATTCATGCCTGCCCGAAGGATGCGATTCAAAGGGCTCCGAAAAAATTTGGATTCCTCATCCACAACACGCCTTATATCGACCCGATGCGTAATCCATGTGTCATGTGCACTGAGTTACCCTGCATCCCCGCCTGTCCCGATGGCGCTTTGCTACCGGTCCAGGAACTGACGGATGTCAGCATGGGGTATGCGATTCTGGACAAGAAAAAATGCCAGGCCTATGGAGATACGTTTTGCCAGCAATGTGTCATCGATTGTCCGGTACCTGGTGCGATTCATCAGGTCGACAACAAACCGGTCATCGATAAAAACACATGTACGGGTTGCGGTGTCTGCATGCGGTCCTGCAGCACGGTGAATATTCCCCTGGCTATCAAGATCAAGCCGCAGATGGTGATCGATTACCAGATCCACAAAAAGAAACTGGAGCAGGAAAAAGCCCGCATCGAAGCTGAGAGGCTTGCTGCCGAAAAACTGGAAGCGGAACAAGAGGCCGCAGAACAGCTGGAAGCCGAGCAGCTTGAAGCTGAGCAGGAAAATACCGAGGCCGAAAGCTGATCCCGGCCCCTAAATATCGCCTACAACCAAGATTTCGCTGATTTATCCCTTGCAAGTCTCCTCTGTTTTCAGTAAGTTAGGCGTTTTGCCCCTCTGCATATCAATAAAACGAATTACTTGTTAAAAAACAAAGGCTATAAATGAGCAATGAACTTCAAAGAACGCACCATTGTGGTGAGTTGACTGATAAAGATATCGACCAACAGGTCACTCTGTGTGGATGGGTGCACACTCGACGCGATCATGGCGGATTGATCTTTGTCGATCTCTGGGACAAGTACGGCATCACCCAAGTGGTGTTGAATCCGCAAATCGACCAGTTGGCCCATGAGCATGCGCAATCCATTCGCGGCAATTTTGTGATCGGTGTGGTGGGCAAGGTACGGGCCCGGCCTGAGGACATGGTCAATCCCAAATTACAAACCGGGAAAATTGAAGTTTATGTCGACGAACTGAGCATATTGAATCGTTCTGAGACACCGCCTATCTCTCCCTGGGAACCACAGGACACTTCGGAAGCGCTGCGTTTGAAATACCGCTTTCTCGATTTACGTGGACCGGAACTGCAACGAAACTTAAAACTGCGTTACGACATCACCCGCGTGGCCCGCAACGAACTGCACCGACAGGGTTTTATGGAAGTGGAAACACCGATGCTAACGAAAAGCACTCCTGAAGGAGCGCGGGACTACCTCGTCCCCAGTCGATTGAATCCACAAAAGTTTTATGCACTGCCCCAATCTCCGCAACTGTTTAAACAGATTCTCATGGTCTCGGGGATGGATAAATATTTTCAGATCGTAAAATGTTTCCGCGATGAAGATTTAAGGCAGGATCGCCAACCGGAATTCACCCAGATAGATATCGAAATGTCTTTCGGCAATGAAAAAATTCTTTTTCAAATGATCGAAGAGATGATGGCGGCCATTTATAAGGAAGTGTTGAACATAGAGATTCCTACTCCCTTCCCGGTTTTGAAATATCAGGATGCCATTGACCGATTCGGAACAGACAAACCGGATATGAGAATCGATATGGAAATTGTCGATTTGGCTGAAATTGTCCGGGGGACCCAGTTCAAGGTATTTGCACAGGTTCTGGAATCTGGTGGACAGATTAGGGCGCTGAATATTAAAGACAGTGCCGACTCCCTGTCCCGAAAAGCTCTGGATGATTTAACCGAGGTGGCAAAAACCTATGGTGCCAAAGGCATGGCCTGGATAAAGGTGCAGGAGAATGAATTGCAATCTCCTATCATCAAGTTTTTCGAGCAGGAAATGCTCGACCGAATGCTCGAAAAACTCGGCAGCAAACCGGGAGATACCGTGGTGTTCATCGCCGACACACCCAAAATCGTCGCCGATGCTTTGGCCCATTTGCGCCTTGCCATAGCAAAGTTACTTAACCGGGTCGATGAGTCCAAAAATTCTTTTCTCTGGGTAACCGAGTTTCCCCTCGTCGAATACGATGAAGCAGAAAAAAGACATGTTGCAATGCATCATCCTTTCACTGCCCCTCGCGAGGAAGATTTGGACAAATTCGAATCGGACCCGGGTGCAATTAAAGCGCGTGCCTACGACCTGGTATTGAACGGCAACGAAATTGGAGGTGGAAGTATTCGTATCCACCAGAAAGAAGTGCAGGAAAAAATGTTCAAACTCCTCGGTATCGATAAAGAAGAAGCCGAGGCGAAGTTCGGATTCCTATTAGATGCCCTTCAATACGGAGCTCCTCCCCATTGCGGCATTGCCATGGGACTGGACCGCGTTGCCATGCTGTTGACCGGTGCCGAATCGATTCGGGATGTGATCGCTTTCCCAAAAACCCAGAAAGCCACCTGCTTAATGACCCATGCGCCTTCTGAAGTGGATAAAAAACAGCTGAGAGAACTCAAACTGAAAGCCGACCTGAGCTGATATCCATCTCCAAGTGGAGAGAAAACTGCAGACTTTGTTCCACCTCCCCCTTTTTTGTAATTGTTCTTACTGAGCTCCCCTTATTAGACCGCCTCTTCAGACCTCCTTTCCATAAAACCCTTTTTCCTGGCCCAGTTCAGATTTCCGTAATGCCGTTTTTACTCAAAAATTCACGACACACCCACAGGCATTCGTTAAACTATTTTTAGTGAGGTGTCTTTACTCCTCTCAAAAGATCATCTGCTCCTCGGATACCGGGAGCAGGGCGTTCCCCCTTGCTCCCGGATTTTTTTTGCCCTCCGCTTGTGTTACTCTTTAGCTGATTCAACCTTTATGCGACCTTTTATGTCACTGAAAGAGAAAACAGAAAAACTAAAATCGTTGATCCGGGAAATGGATCGTGCACTCGTTGCATTTTCAGGAGGCGTGGATAGCACCCTCGTTGTAGCAATTGCCCACAAAATGCTTGGCAAAAATGTCCTGGCAGTAACGGCGCAATCTGAAAGCGTGCCCGACAGGGAAAAGGAAGCCTGCAGTGCACTGGCAAAAGAAATAGGGGTGAATCATATCTTTATTAAAACTGAAGAAATGAAAAACCCAAACTATCAGGCCAATCCATCGGACCGTTGTTATCATTGCAAAACCGAGTTGTATTCCTGCCTGAAAAAAGTAGCCGAAGAAATGGGCTTCCCCCACATTCTGAACGGTATCAACACCGATGACCTGGGGGATTACCGGCCGGGAATCGATGCCGCACGTGAAAATTCGGTTAGAAGTCCCCTGGTCGAGGCGGGATTCAACAAAGAAGACATCCGCAACCTGGCAAGACAATTGGAACTTTCCATATGGAACAAACCGGCGATGGCGTGTTTGTCCTCACGTATTCCTTATGGAGATCAGGTGACTCCTGAAAAACTGAAAAGAATAGAACAAGCAGAAGATCTTCTGCTGTCATTGGGATTCAAACAACTGCGGGTTCGGCATTTTGGAGACACAGCAAAAATCGAACTGGGGCAAAATGAAATTCCCCAGTTCTCTACGGATGTTGAAGGGATCGTAAAAAAGAAATTCCTTGAATTAGGGTTTCAATCAATTTACCTCGACCCAAAAGGTTATCGAATGGGAAGCCTGAACGAAGCTTTGAAAAAAAAGACGGATTATGTTTAACGTACAATTGCGACCGGAAGTAAGAAAACAACTGAAAGACCCGGATGGGTTTGCCAGTGGACTGGGCCTGGTTTATACCGGACTCACCATCACCATGGGCGGTGTGGTGATGATGCTGATACTATTCTTCAATAAACCGGAGCACGTGCTGCATCCTACCTGGATTCTTTTCCTCGGACTGGGTATTGTCGCCTGGGGTGAGATCAAAAAAGCCCGCTGCAAATAGAGGCGCAAGCGCCTCGACTGTCTGGTCATTTCCTGTATGGCTAACAGAACCAACAAGCCTTTAACGATAGTTTACTTTGCCAATTCTTTAGAGCGGAGGGTAGCTTTTTCGACGGCATTCATCAGGGTAGCGCGAAGGCTGCCTTTTTCGAGGGCGTGCAGTCCCGCGATGGTGGTACCTCCCGGAGAGGTCACGCGATTTTTCAATTCTCCAGGAGAAGTCCCGGTTTCCCGCACCAACAGGGCGGAACCTAAAACCGTTTGCACGGTTAATTCGTTTGCGACATCCCTTGAGAGTCCCATTTTGACTCCCGCATCGGAAAGGGCTTCGATAATCATAAAGATATAGGCGGGTCCGCTACCACTCAACCCGGTAACGGCATCGATTTGTTCTTCAGGAACTTCAACCGTTCGGCCAACGGCCTGAAAAATTTCATGGGAAATTTTTAAATCCGGTTTACTCACACCCTTTCCTGTGGAGATGGCGGTGACTCCTTCTTGGACCACGGAAGGCGTATTGGGCATCGTTCTTACCACGCACAGTTTTTTCTTTTTTCCCCCACTCAAAGCTTTTTCTATTTGGGAAATAGTAGTTCCTGCGGCTACCGAAATCACCAGCTTTTTTGCATCCACCTCGTGAGCGATATCACTTAACACTTGTTCGATGATTTGTGGTTTTACTGCAACGACAAGAACTTCGGATTTCTTAACTAAATCAAGATTATCTTTCATTATCTTGATTTTATATTCAGAGACCAAATGGGTTTGACGGCTTTTACTCGGCTCTGAAACCAAAATATTGGGCGCTTTCAGCAGGGAAGAAGAAATCATTCCCTTAATGATGGCCTCAGCCATATTGCCACCACCGATGAAACCTATCTTTTTATTTTTTAACACGGGCTTGTTCTCCTGATATAAATTTTCACTCCCTTAACCGGGGAGGTCATTAAAATTATTTCACTTCATCCAGAAGCGCAAAAGCAGGGTTCGTACAAAAGAGCCTCTACAATTTGGGTCCAGCGTCACGCTGGCCAAATATAGCGGTACCAACTCGCACCAGGGTTGCGCCCTCTTCTATCGCGATTGAGTAATCGCTGGTCATTCCCATGGACAATTCTTTTAATTCGATTCCCTCAACATTCAAAGCCTGGCATTCATCCCTCAATTCGCGTAAAGCAGAAAAATATTTTCGCGAATTTTCAGGGTCAGAGTCCTGTGGAGGAATCGTCATCAATCCCTGAACCTTTAATCCTTTCAGTTTTCCAAAATCTGCAAGATTGTCTTTTAAATCAGAAGGAGTCATTCCGAACTTGGCCTCTTCTCCCGAGACATTGACCTGTAACAAAACGGCTTGTTTGCGGTTTTGGTTTTCGCAGGAGGCACTAATCTTTTCAGCCAGAGGCAGGCTATCAACAGAATGGATTAATTCAAAACGCGAATCAAGAAACTTAACCTTGTTTTTTTGCAGGTGACCGATGAAATGCCAGCTCACATCGGCGAGATTGACTTCATCGATTTTAGAAACCGCTTCCTGAATTTTATTTTCACCAAAGCACTTTGCACCTGCCTGATGGGCAGCCAATACTTTTTCAGAAGACATCTGCTTGGACACTGCAATCAGGCGGACGGTGGAAGGATTTCGCCCCGCTTTTTTGGCGGCATTGGCAATATGATGTTTTACTGATTCAAGGTTATCAGCTATCAAGGGGTTTGCCGACTTATTCAGTAAAGAGCTTGTGTTCCGCGTTCGCTGGTCCTTACTCGAATGGCATCTTCCACAGGAAGTATGAAAATTTTACCATCGCCAAGATTTCCGGTATGCGCCGTCTTAACAATCATTTCAATTACTTCTTCGACCGCTTCATTTTCAAGCACAACGGATATTTCTACACGCGGATGGAATTGAGGGACAACAGCTTCGGTATCTGATTTCATTTGCCCCATGGGTTTGCCAATACCTTTAACATCAACAACAGACAAACCCGGCACCCCCAGTTCGAAAAGTTTTTCCCGAATGGTTTCTAACTTCTCATGTCTTATATTGCATTTGATCATTTTCATGGCGTTAGTACCACTTTAGACCCAATTAATGGCTTTGGCAAGGTTGAAACGTCAGGCCGGCACGGTTTCCGGTTCTTCTTTTGCAGGCAGTAATAGTTTATGCCAGTTGTTCTTTTCCCAATTACGTGCTTCCTTGAAATTCTTATATTCTTTTTCCTTCTTTTTAAACTCGGGATGGTGACTTTGCCAGGCCCCGTTTTTCTTGTAAGAAGGGGCAAACTGGTGGCACATTTCGTGATAAAGGGTCAATTCAAGGACATAAACAGGAACAAAATCCTGCTTTAAACGAGGGTGAATCCGGATGAGTTTTTTATTTTCATCATACGACCCATAACGAAATCCACTCTTATTTTTGGTTTTCACATCACGACCCCATTTTACCGTGGCTTCTATTTTGTCATTAAAATATTCCCGGTTGAGCCTTTCAAAAATAGCATTAATATCTTTACCCTCTTCCGTTGGGATTTGCTCAATTATTTCAGTCTGAGCCATTTCAAATTCCTGTCCCTCAATATAGTCTTTTATCAATGCTTTTATTGTATCAGGCGTACCCTCTTCCTTCTTCACTTTACTCAATACTTTTTGAGTCAGGTTTTCCAATACTGCGGATTCGGGCTGTTCAAACTCGCTGAAGTAGTTTTCGTTGAAAATTTCAATTTTCACGATGGGAGCATCGGGACCGATTCGCAATTGGCCGACAAATTCCATCCCATTTTTTTTAAGAGTGAACATTCGGACCAGGGAGTCCTGAGTATTGTTACGGTTTGTGCCCAGCGACAAAGTTCCCAGACTGAAATTTTTTAAAAGGTTTTGTACAGGTATTCGTATTTGGTTCATCAGGGGGGCCATAAGAAGAGTTAAGAAATTTCAAACCAGCTAAACTGAGGGAAATATTACCTCAGGAACACAAAAAAATCCAATAAAATTAGCCGTTTAGAGAAAACCTTAAACCTTTACAAAGTTTTTAATATTCGATACTGTGGTAATTATGAAACTCATAAAAATATTTTTGATAATTCTTCTTTCGGCTTCCTGTTCCGCAGGAATTGGCTTGAGCCGGACTCAGGAGTCCTATGATTTCAATGCAGATATTGACCTTTTCTTATCCACCAACGATTCGGATATTGAAGTACAAGTCCTCAAACGGCTTAAAGATAACAAGGTGTCCAACGAATCTATAAAATCCATTCTAAGACAAAGGGAAAAACCTTCCGGAGGAAAACGAGGGCTGCAAACTGGATTAAAAATAAAAAGCAATGGAAAGGATTATTCCTATGCTTTATATCACCCGGAAAAATCTCCCGAAGGCACTCCTTTACCCATGGTCATCGTTTTACATGGTATGGGAGGAAGTGGTGACACCACCCTTTCCAAATGGGCGCAACGATTAAAAAATGAATTTATTGTGGTATGTCCTTCCTATCCCATGGGAGCGTGGTGGGCACGACCTGCGGAGGATATGGTTTTGGCCTTAATGGATCATGTCCGGTATCAATACAATGTCGATGCCAACCGGGTATTTCTTGCCGGATTATCCAACGGGGCGATCGGGGTTTACACGATTGGCATGTTTTATCCGGATCGCTTTGCGGGGCTTGTCCCTATCGCCGGGAGTATTACCCCCCGCTTCATGAATTTCCTGGTCAATCTCAGGAATACACCCATCTATATGATTCAGGGGGCTCATGATCCCATTTTCCCGATACAATTGAGCCGCCGTGTAAACAAAATACTCACCGACATGAGATACCCGTCGGTTTATCGTGAACATGGAGAAAAAGGAGCTGCCCACGGGGGACATTTCCTTCCGGAAAATGAAATTCCCGATTTACTGGAATGGATCAAAAAACAAAAACGAAATCTGAACCCTCCTATTGTCAGAATGACCCGCGAGAATAACCATTTGGACCCCATTCATTGGGCACAATTGAAAAAGGGAAGAAACCTTGCCTCGTTGGAACTTCCTGGACCGGAAAGCCCCAAACCTAACAACAAAAATGGGAAAATTGCTACTTTGTTTGCAGAAAGAATAGGCGATAACCAGTTTTCAGTGATCGGAGAAAATCTGGTCGAATACGACCTCTATTTCAATACGGAAACGGTAGATTTCGACAAAATAGTAACCATCACGACCCAAAAAATCCAAAACCAGAATAATAAATGGGTCCCCGGCGAAAAGAAGGTCAGCTATCAGAATAAAATAAAAAAAGATCCTGTAGTTCTGCTTTACGGTTATAAACGGTTACGTGATCCACATAGACTTTATGATGCCAAAGTCAATATCCTCCTGGAAACAACCCTGGTTCAATCCATGCCATGAGTGAGGCAACTCCTTCCAATACCACGGTTTCTCTTTTAGAAAAATCAATGAAGCTCCTGGGATGGGAGAGGATCACTGCTGCCCTGGCAAACCATTGCTGCTCACCTTATACGCAAGGGCTTTGTCTGCAATTAAAACCAGAAACAGAATTTGAAATTGCAGTAACGAAACTGGAAGAAACAGAAGAGATGATGGCATTGCTGGACTCTCTGGAATCGTTTCCCATGGACACCTTTGAGGATATCCATCCCATTTTCAAAGATGTCGAAGAACACCATATTATAGATACCAAACAATGTCTCATTATCAAGAAACTTTTGAGGCTTTGCCGAAATCTTTGCAAAGACCTGGAGAAAAAAAGTGATTTTCCAAATATACAGCATTGGTTATCTCAACTGGATCCTTTGAAAGAATTCCTCAACGAACTTTCCCAATGCATCGATGATGAAGGCGAAATAAAAGAAAATGCCACACCTGAGTTGAGGCAAGCTATTAAAGACTCTGAAAACGCCCGCAACAAACTGGAGGATAAAATAAAAAAATTGTTCTCCAGCGCTTCGATTAAAGAAGCCCTCCAGGATTCATATATTACAGAGCGACAGGAAAGAATGGTGATTCCCATCCGCGCGGAATTCAAAGGAAAGGTGGATGGGATCGTGCATGACATTTCAGGAACGGGACAGACCCTGTTTGTGGAACCGGCTTCGGTAATCCCTCTCAACAACCAGCTTAAAATTGCACGTTTGAAAGTGGCGCAGGAAAAAGCGCGAGTGCTGCAATCCCTTGCTGCTCAGGTCGATCAACACCAGGAGACATTATTAAATAACCTTGAGGGGTTGGCTATTCTTGATCTCATTTATGCCAAGGCGCGTCTTGCAAAAACCATCAATGCGGTCAAATGCCCCATGAACCGGGACTCAAAAATGTTGCTAAAGGAAGCACGAAATCCCGAGCTGACATTGGATGGTGAAAAAGTTGTTCCCAATACTCTTGAATGGGAAGAGTCTACCCGGGTCGTCATCATATCCGGACCCAATACGGGCGGTAAAACAGTGACCCTGAAAACGCTGGGTTCCCTAGCATTAATGGCAAGATCGGGGTTATTTCTTCCCGTTGAAAAAGAATCAAAAATTCCTTTTTACCCGGAAATTTTTTCCGACATTGGGGATGACCAGAATATTCAACTGAAATTATCCACATTTTCGGGCCATCTGCAAAAGATCATTCGCATTATCGACAACGCCACCTCAGGGTCTTTGGTACTACTCGATGAATTGGGAATCGCGACCGACCCCAACGAAGGAGCAGCTCTTGCCGAATCCATCCTTCTGGAGTTAAAGCGGAAAAACATAATGACTCTGGTTTCGACCCATTATTTTTCGTTAAAGATACTGGCACAAACCCAGGAAGGATTTTTAAATGCCTGCACCGAATTTGATCTCGATACTATCAGTCCCACCTATCGCCTGATTTTTGGTGCCCCCGGCCAGAGTGCTGCACTCGACACTGCAGAACGATTGGGACTGCAAAAAGACATCATTGAGCATGCACGGAATCTATACCAGGCTAAGGACAAACGCGCGGAAAACCTTCTGGAAGACCTGACCCGGCAACGACTGCAAATGCATCAGGATCTGGAAAGGATTAAGCTTCAAAAATCTGAAATGGAACGGTCACTTCGGGAACAAAACCAGCTCACTGAAAGACTTCGCCAGGAAGAAAAAGAGTTCCAAAAAAATAAAAACAAAAAACTGCAAGCTGAAGTCCGTGCCGGAAAATCCGAAATTCAAAAAATGATCCAGGAAATCAAAGGAGAAAAGACTTTACCTAAAATCCGAAAAGTGGAAAAGAAAATCCATACGATAGGAAAAAGTTCTCCCACTGCCGAGCATAATCTGGAGGAATGGCCCCTGACAGCAGATGATTTAAACTCCGGGGATACGGTATTGCTATTAAACCTGGGTGCTACAGCGACACTTCTTGAATCTGCCAGGGGAAAGAAAAAAGTACAAGTCCGAATGGGAAATATAAATACCACCGTTGAGACCTCTTCCATACGTGGAAACCCTGCACAAAAAGGTCAACCTAAAAGCAAAAAATCAAAAATTTCAATGAATATCGAAGCTGAGACTCAAGGCACGTCCTCATGTGATCTTAGGGGAATGAACTCTGAAGAAGCTGAAACTAAGATGGAAGCTTTCATCAGCCACGCTATCGTAACCAAAAAACAACGGGTAACGATCATCCACGGACATGGAATGGGAACAATTAAAAATCTCGTTAGGAACTATCTCGAAAAAACCGGGATCTGCAAACAATTCTCGCCGGGAAGACGTGAAGAAGGGGGTACGGGCGTTACCGTTGTGGAATTTTAAATTTTTAAAAAATTAATTCCTTAACTTTCTTTCTCAGTTTGGGCACCAGTTGCTTTTCAAACCAAGGGTTCTTCTTCAACCAGATATTGTTTCGTGGGGAAGGATGGGGCAGGACAAAATAATTCGGCAGATACATTTTCCAGTTTTTTACCGTATCCGTGAGTGTGGATTTTTTCTGATCCTTCAAAAACCAACCCTGTGAATATTGGCCGATTAAAAGGATAAGTTTTATTTTCGGAATCTTGTCCAGGATGGGTTGCATCCAATTTTCAGCACACTCAGGGCGGGGTGGCAAGTCACCGGATTTTCCTTTTCCCGGATAACAAAAGGCCATGGGCACAATGGAAAAATATTTCGTGTCATAGAACTGTTCCCGGGAAACCTGCATCCATTCCCGCAGGCGGTCGCCACTGGGATCGTTCCATGGAATTCCAGATTCGTGAACACGGGTTCCGGGAGCCTGCCCTACAACCAGAATTTTTGATTTCTGGGAAAACGAGAAAACAGGTTTGGGGGGAAAAGGTAAATGCTCGGCACAAATAGTACACGCTTTGATATTTTTCCTGAGAACTGCAATTGTGCTAAATTGATTCATACCCTATTTTAATTACAAGGAGAACCAATATGAACAGGAAAATTCTACCTGTATTTATTTTACTGGGATTTCTGGTTTCAACGGGTCTTTCCTGGGGTGGAGAGGTGCAGACAATAACACTCCGGGGGAAACCTTTAACTTTGATCGGGAAAAAATCGCAGGTGGGAAAAACACTCCCGACCGTCCGCCTCCCTGACCTGGGACTGAACATGATTGACCTGCAATCGTTCAATGGCAAGGTGACGATACTGAGTGTCGTTCCCTCCCTGGATACTCCCACCTGCGACAAGCAAACTCATATCCTCAGCGAGGAAAATAAGGGACTCGATAAAACAGCAAACCTGGTTACGGTAAGCCGCGATCTCCCCTTTGCGCAAAAACGGTTCGCCAAGGAAGCAAAAATCAACAATATTCAGTTCCTTTCAGATTACCGCGACGCCGAGTTTGGAAAATCCACCGGCCTGCTGATCGAAGAAAACCGATTGTTAGCCCGAGCCGTATTCGTTCTGGATCGAAAAGGAATCATCCGATATCTGGAAATTGTTTCTGAACTTGCGAAACTACCTGACATGGAAAAAGCGATGGAATTCGCCAGATCACTTTAATTTTAAAGCCCCAGATTGGGGACTTTATGTTTTATCGACAAGGGAAGAATTGAACTTTATGGATAAATAAACTTTTTTGTATTTATCCATAATTGAAGGTTTTATTCGACAAAATAGGTGTCGTGATCGGCAAAAACAGGAGGACTGTGAAAGTTTAACAGTCGGAGGGAATCCTCCTCAGTGGTGAATTCATGAATCGTCCCAGGAGGAACGCGGAAAAAACAACCGGTCTGGAGAGAATATTTATTTTCACCCAGTTTTGCCTGACCCGAGCCAGACAATACATAATATAACTCTTCGCCATTTTTGTGGAAGCTTGCTTTTTTGGTTTGTCGAGGCTCCATTTCCACCAGATAGGCCGAAAAATTGTTGCAGGCATCTCTTTCTAAAAACTGTTGGATTTCGATTCCCTTGAGATTGAATTGGGGAGAAGAAGACGGTTCCACAAATACCACTTCATTTTTTGAACCCATATCTATATCCTCTCTTTAGTCTCAGCAGTTTTCTTTTTTTAATTAAATACCTGCACCAACTCGCTGAAAACTTTTTTCTCTTTTTTCAACTTGCTTTCATTTCCAAGAACACAGACTTTTCCCTCATCACGAACCCTTTGAAATAATTCCGCGTATTTTTTTAAATCTTCCAACCTTGTAGACAAAAGTTCGCGGCGGAACTGCAGTTTCATTTCATACGTTCGCCCGGTAAGGTAATCGATCATCGAAGCCGACCCTTTTCTATCCGGAGTTAATGGGGGATCCATTTTCCCGACACAACCGATAATTATTTTCTTTAATTCTTCTGAAGGAATATCCAAATGACCCAGAAATTCTGCTATTTCATCATACACACCCAATGTTTCCGACAGGTTTGGGTCACGATAGGAAACCAGGCCATAATCCCCGGTAAAGAAATCAAATGAATTGCTACTTCCGTAAGCCCCTCCATGCACACGGACCTTGTCCCATAAATATCCGGTTCGCAGGAGTCCCTTAAGAGCTTCAAACTGGCCCGAATATTTAAAACCCATCTCGTATAAATTGGCCCCCTTCCCTACATGTTGCACGTTGCTGGCCGTCAAGAAACCTTCATTCGATGGAATGGCTTGAAAATCCCAGGTCTGCTCTTCGAACTCAGAATCGTTCAAGAGATCATGTAATTGGTCCACACGTTTTTCTATTTTTTTATAGTCTTTCTCTTCACAAGTAACATTAAAAAGGACGTTCTGTTTCGTAAAAATTCGTTGTGCAACTTCCTTGAAATTTTCGGCAACCTCTTCCGGGTTTTGTTCTGCTTTAGCCAACAGGGTTTCCAAAAACCTGAAATAGGTGATTCCATCGGTCAACTCATCAAACTTGCCAAGACGAGAGTGATAGGATTGCAACCGGGCTAAAACATAATGATTTCCACTGGGAACAATGGAATCTTCCATATCGGCTTTGGCACTACGAATAATTTCCACCAAACGCTTGTGGTTTTCGAAACTAAACTCAGTAAACAATTCATCGAAGAGATCAAACAGGTCTCCAATTTTCTCAACTAGAGCTTTTCCGTTAAAAAAGATATAGGAAATAATTGATTGGCGATCCTGAACGGTTGCCGATGAAAAATGAGAACTGCGAATTCCTCCGGTATGAATTCCAATCTTTTTTGAAATGTCTGTGTAAGAGTTCTTCTTTGTACCCATTCCTAGAATCAGGGAGCCCATCAAAGGAACGTATTGGAGCATGTCCTGGGGAACCGTATTGATGTTGAAACCAATTTGCGTGTATGCAATATGATTGGTAAACAGATCGTGGAACAAAATGGTCTTGTCCTCCGATCCCTTAATCTCCAGCGGGTACTGTTCTATGGTTTCAGGAACGTCTTTTAATTCCAAAGAAGGAAGGGAAGCTAAAGCTTCTGGACTGTCGGCTGAAAGTTGATGCTTCTGAAGTCGATCAGTTTCTTCAATTAGATCTTTAATTTCCTGGGCACTCAAACCTTTTTTAATTTCTTTCAGTTTTTTTCTTTCCTTTGCCTCTTGCTTTTTTCCAAGCCCTGCCTGGGGAGTTGCTATGAGGATACTTTTATGGGGATTGTCTATCAGGTAACGTTTGATCAAATTTTCGAAATACCCCTGACTTGATTTTTTCTTGATCTTTCGCATTACCTTTTCAAACTTAAGATGCGAAAAAGGATCTTTTCCATACAACCAGGAACCCAAGGCCTGGATGTTGTACACAATGCCCTTGGCAAACCCTCCAAAGTTTGCTTCTCGCAAACGAAAATCAATGGAGTTGACCGCTGACCGGACCATATCCTCTTCTATCCCGTTTTCAACCAGGTCCTTCAGGGTGGAATTTATTATGTTGAGGATTTTTTCTTCATGCTCTGCTTCCGTCCCCTTTAACCCTACTGCAAACAAGGTTTCTGCGCGGTTATCGTCAAAACCTCCTCCAATCAATTCACTGCCCAATTGCGAATCGATCAACGCTTTTCTCAGTGGGGATGCGGAGGTACCCAGCAAAAGATGACTTAAAATACTGAATCCCAAACAATGTTCATAGTTGATGGACTTGTCCAGCTTGATCCCCATCAAAACATAGGTTTTTTTATCCAAAGACTCCTGGCTGGATACCGGGTAACTAAAGGCTTTTCTTTTGGGTTTCCTGAAAGACCTTTGATGTTTAATATCCGTATCCACCTCAATGCGATCAAAATCCTTAAAATATTTTTCGTTCAGGAAGGAAAGATATTCATTGGTATCGCCATCTCCATATAGAAATATGCGGCTGTTCGAGGGATGGTAATGCTTCCGGTGAAATTCCTTGAAATCTTCATAAGTAAGGTCAGGGATTCGAATGGGGTCGCCTCCTGACTCATACCCATAGGTAGTAGACGGAAATAAAGAATGGGCCATTTGCCGATCCACGCAACTTTCCGGATCAGAGAACACGCCCTTCATTTCATTGAACACGACCCCTTTATAAACAATATTGTCATCCGGGTTGGTGAGCTCGTAATGCCAACCTTCCTGCTTGAAAGTATCTTCAGAAATGACCGGATAAAACACGGCATCCATATAAACATTCATCAAGTTGAAAAAGTCTTTACGATTTCTACTGGCCACCGGATACATGGTTTTATCGGGAAAAGTCATTGCATTCAGAAATGTCTGCAGGCTCCCCTTCATCAATTCTACAAAAGGTTCTTTTACCGGAAAGTTTTTTGAACCACACAAAACACTGTGTTCCAGAATATGAGCCACGCCGGCATCGTTTGTGGGTGGCGTTCGGAAGGTCGCACTGAAAACCTTATTATCATCATCATTTTCAAGCACCAGTACCTCCGCACCCGTTCCAACATGCTCAAAAAAAAGACCCAGTGATTTCAACTCCACGATTTCTTCTTTTTTAATTAATTTGAAACCGTTATAAATTTGATTGAGTTCAAAACTCATAAAATAAATTCTCCAGCAATAAAATTGGATTCAGTTCGCCCGGTATATCCTAAATTTAGATGCCCCGTCTTCCAAGAACGATCCAATAAAGTTTGATCATTTGGATTTAATATCGAGGCCAATCGGACAATGGTCGGAGCCCATAACCTCTGGGGTAATAAATGAGTCTTTGACCTTTTTCATCAACCCCTCAGTAACAAAAAAATAATCAATGCGCCAACCAATGTTCTTGGCCCGCACATTAAAACGATAACTCCACCAGGTGTATTGATCCGGCTCCTGATTAAACGCACGGAAACTATCAACATAACCGTGATCTATAAATTTTGAGACCCATTCCCTCTCTTCAGGTAAAAACCCTGAATTCTTTTCATTCGCTTTGGGATTTTTTAAATCAATGGGTTTATGGGCCGTATTTACATCCCCTGTAATTATTAGTTCCTTTCCTCCGCCCCTCAATGCTTCACAATGGTCAAGAAAAGCATCATAAAAATCCATTTTATACTTCAGTCTCTCATCTCCACTGGTCCCATTGGGAAAATAAACATTGAGAAGATCAAAATCCTTGAACTCGATTCGAATAACCCTCCCCTCGCAATCAAACCTCTCAATTCCGATCCCCAAATGGATTGCAGCAGGCTTTTTTTTGGTGAAAACTGCCACTCCACTATAGCCCTTTCTCTCGGCAGGATTCCAGGCAGTATGGTAGCCTTCAGGATTCAGCAAGGACTCATCCAGATCTTCTTTTCGTGCTTTAATTTCCTGAAGGCACACCACATCGGGTGCTGTAGACTCCAGCCAGTCAAAAAACCCTTTTTTAGCTACGGCTCGCAGGCCATTTACATTCCAGCTAAAAATTCTCATGAAATCAATTTTCTCCAGGGGAAATCCAGTTTTTAAAGCTGGTTAGTATAATCAATTTTAAGGGAATAAGGTCTATAAATACTCTTGAAGACTTAATTCCATTTTTAGAGATAAACCACCAAGATCAAGAAGTCATAAGAAACAGCCAGAAAGCATTTAAATCCTTTATTAACAATAACTTGTCGGCGAATCTCCTTTTTGGCTTTAATCCGTGGTTTTTAATTCAAAAATAAGGTATCCTTGGATTTACGCTTGGAATTTAGTTCTTTTTCCATAAAAAACAGAAGACACAGTTATCTTAGGGAGGATAAATGTATGTGGCAATATAATCGAGCAGGGTTAACTGTTTTGTTACTGGCTATTTTTATGTTTGCCCTGGTTCCTTCAACCATGGCTGCCGAAATTCCAGATCCCACAGCATGTGATGGCGATGGCGCAACCGTCCGCAAAGGTCGTCCCGGTATCGCCTCTGTTCCAGTAAGGGATGGTGTTGGACCTACCGCAGACCTCGTTCGTGACGGTATTTATTCAACAGCAGCCAAGTCCTCAGGAAAGGTATCACCAGAAGATAAACGGCATTTATGCCTTGCATTATCCCCCATCAAAAATCCCGAATCCCGTTACAAACATAAAGACCATAGCAATTATTACTGTACCCTAATTATGAACAGGGACAGCCAGGCTTACTGTTATGCCGTGGTCACAGGAGATTCCTCAAAGTGTAACAACATTGTGAGTAGCGAATTAGAAAAGGAATGCCTTGAAAAATCCAAATAATGGTTTCATTTTAAATTAGAAAAAGGGCAGCCCGAAAGGGTTTCCCTTTTTTTTCTGCCTCTAATGAACCCCATCGAACTAGATGTCCGAAATCTAAAAATTACCTTTTCCACACCCCAGGGAAATCTTACTGCAGTAAATGATTTAAGCTTTCAACTCTACAAAGGCGAAACACTGGCATTGGTGGGCGAGTCTGGCTGCGGAAAAACAGTTAGCGCCCTTTCCATTTTGCGGCTATTGCCCGAACCCCCCGCAAAAATTACCAATGGAGAAATAATTTACTCAGGGAAAAATCTTTTGACTATGGCCCCAAATCAGCTGAGAAAAATCAGGGGAGAAGAAATCGCTATGATTTTTCAAGATCCCATGACATCCCTCAATCCGGTATTGACCATTGGCGAACAACTTTCCGAGACCCTTCTCCAACACAAAAATCTAAACAAAAAAGAGGCACTTTTACAATCTGTTCAGTTATTAGGAAAGGTAGAACTGGCTTCTCCTGAAGAAAAATTAAAGCAGTATCCTCATCAATTTAGTGGTGGAATGCGACAGCGCGTCATGATTGCCATGGCTTTGGCCTGTGAACCCAAAATTTTAATTGCTGATGAACCCACCACGGCACTGGACGTCCTCATTCAAGCACAGATCTTAGAGCTTCTTGAACACCTTAAAAAAGAGAGTGGCATGTCCATGCTACTCATCACTCATGACTTTGGCGTTGTCACAGAAGTTGCTGAAAGGGTTATGGTTATGTATGCGGGAGATGAAGTAGAGACAGGCCCAACTAATAGTTTATTAAGCAATCCCAATCATCCCTATACCAAGGGGCTGATTTCGTCTCGTCCGCAACTTGGAAAAACCCGAAATAAAGATCACCGTCTAATCGAAATTCCGGGGAACGTTCCTCATTTAAACCAGAGGCCCTCCGGCTGTACATTTCATCCCCGTTGCAATTGGGTTATGGATCATTGCAAAACTCAAAAACCCCATTCGAAAAATTTGGAAAACAACCTGAAATTCAGTTGCCACTTAGACCCGGGTTCATTATGACTTCTGAAACCTCATTCCTTAAAGTTAGGGATCTAAAAAAATATTTTTCTTCAAAGGAAACGTTTCCAGCAAAAATTCCTAATCTTGTCCGCGCCGTGGATGGTATATCATTTACCCTGCACGATGGAGAATCTCTCGGATTGGTGGGAGAAAGTGGAAGCGGGAAATCGACTGCAGCACGCACCGTACTCATGCTTGAAACCCCCACCTCTGGATTAGTCCATTTCAAGGGACAAAATTTAGCAGACCTGCCAGAACCTCAACTTCGCAATCTCAGGAAAGAGATGCAGATGATTTTTCAAGATCCTTTCTCATCAATAAATCCGAGACGGAAAATTGGCGAGGTTTTACAAGAACCCTTCAAAATTCACGATTACAAGGGAAACACCACAGAAACCATTTCTGAATTACTAAATCAGGTCGGGCTATCACCCAATTATGCAAACCGGTACCCCCATGAAATGAGTGGTGGCCAATTACAGCGCGTGGGAATAGCAAGGGCTATTGCACTCAACCCAAGCCTGGTGGTTGCTGACGAACCCGTATCCGCCCTCGATGTTTCCGTTCAGGCCCAGGTGATTAACCTGATGATGGATTTAAAAGAAAAATTGGAAATATCCTATTTATTCATATCCCACGATATGGGAGTCGTAGAATATTTTTGTGACCGGGTAGCGGTAATGTATCTTGGAAAAATTGTGGAAATCGCAAGTAGCGATGAAATCTACAAACAGCCCGGACACCCCTACACAGAAGCCCTTCTCAATTCGGCTCCGGGATTAAACATAGAAAGAAAAAAAAATTCAGCAAAAGCGCATGGCGACATTCCCGATCCATCCAATCCACCCCGAGGATGTTCTTTTCATACACGTTGTCCGATAGCTGAAAAACAATGTAAAGAAATGGAACCGGAACTTAAAGAGGTGGGGGCAGAACATTTTGTAGCCTGCCATTTAAAATGATGAATTAACTTTCATCCTTCTCGGGCGAAGACGGCATGGGTGATGCATGGTGCATGACCATTTTCCAGTTTCCTTCATCCAGTTGAAACAGGTTGGTAGAAAAAACTTTTGATGCCAGGACCCCGTGGGTAGCAATCTTATAAAGTTTCTCAACACAGGACACCCATGCTAAATCTTCCGAAGCTATTACCGAAACATCCGAAGCCTCGATATTCATATTTCCCGAGTTTTTGAAAATTCCCTCCCAACTACTCATAATAGGTTCGAATCCATTCAAGGGACTCCAACCAGGGTGAACACAGGTAACATTTTTCCGGGAGCTCCAAACTTTCTTCATTGCATCCAAATCCCTTGCATTGAAAGCTTTATAAAAGTTTTCATTTGCTGCAATTGCCCGCTCTTCATTTTCCATTAAATAATTTCACTAAAAGAAGGATGTTATTATTAACCTTTTACCAGAATATCCAAAGCCGCAAAGGTTTCCTCAGTTGCCCATTTTTTAGCGCCGTCCACGCGTGCTGCAATCCTACCCTTTTTATCTATTACATATGTAAAAGGTATGGAAAGAGTGGGATATAGCTTTTCTGCAACTCCTTCCGTATCTAAAAGTACCGGGAAGGTAAGATTATGAGTATCGACAAAGTTTTTTACTTTTGCACTATCTCCTTTATCAAGGCTTACAGCTAAAACCGTCAGTCCTTGTGATCGATACCTCCGATAAAGCTTTTCAATGGCAGGCATTTCTTCCAGACAAGGCCCACACCAGGTTGCCCAGAAATTTAAAATTATAACCTTATCTTTATAATCTTTGAGTCCCTCCCGATTTCCATTTAGATTTCTTAAAGTAAATGAAGGAGCAAGCCCCCCTACTTCTGTACTTGTTTGAATAGAAGGATTGATTTGTGAAACTACGGGGCTCTGCAGGCGGTAAACAAGAATCACTCCTGCAATTAAAATCAGAGCATAGAGCAAACCATGTCTATTAAGATGAGTAGAGTTTTTCTCTTTTAAGACGGTCGATTTCATCTTTTAATTTTTCCTGACGGACCCGTTGTCCCATAAGCAAAAAATAAAGAAGTGTAAATGCACATAGTGAAATCCCCAAGGTTGCAAGCATACTGGTATCCATCCCTTTTCCAAATCCTTCCGAAGAAATTACTTTTGGTTGGGGATGGAAAGTCCGCCACCATAGAACAGAAAAATGGATAAAGGGGATATTTAGGAAACCCACAATACCCAATACGGCAGCATAACGGGCTCGCATGGAGCCGGCATCTGTTTGTGCCCTTAACATCAGATAGGCTACATAGATCAACCAGAGAATTAATGTGGAAGTCAAACGGGCATCCCACACCCACCAGGTACCCCAAATTGGCTTTGCCCAGATGGGACCGGTAATCAAAACCAGAGAACAAAAAATTACGCCGATTTCAGCCGATGCATGCGCATAGATGTCCCACTCTCTTTCCTTCTTCCACAAAAAAAGAATGGAGGTTACGAATACAATAAAGAAAGCAAAGAAAGAAAGCCATGCAGATGGAATATGGAGGTACATAATCCTTTGGATGGGGCCTTCTGTTTTCTCAGTCGGTACAAATAAAAATATGGCGGCTATGGCTGCAAAAAATACAATGCCTGTCAACCAGATCAGGACAACACTCTCTTCTTGCGATTCTTCCACCTGTTCCTGATCCATTATCGAGATTCCTTATTAATGGTTTCTTTTAATAATTCCAGATCTTTTTCAAGATTTCGACTGCGTCGCTTCAGGGTGAACACATAATAAATAATGCCTGCCCAGACAAACGCATTCGCAGCAAAAAGGAACCCAAAGTTATCCATCCAATCATTCCTCCAAAATATGGTCTATCGTCATTATGGAAACCCCAATATAAATGATATCGAAGGAAGCCGTCAATCCAATCCATTTCATCATTTCAAGAAGGTCCACCCCTTCCAGTATCTGTCCTGTCATTCGCACCACCCCAATTACTATGGGAATCATCAGTGGATACAATAGAATCGGCAACATTATTTCGCGTGTTTTTAAATTTGACGACAGGGATGACAAGAGTGTACCCAAGGCACAAAATCCCAAAGTCCCCAAAAACACAACAATTAAAAGTGGGCCGAGATGCCCTAAAAGGTCAACATCAAAAAATATCATAAAAAGCGGGAGGATAAAAAGTTCCATGATCGACAAAAACATAAAATTGCTGATCAACTTCCCAAAATATATGGCCGTTCGGTCTGCAGGAACCAGCATCAGCCCCATCAAGCATCCATTTTCCTTTTCCAACATGAAAGACCGGTTTAACCCTATGGTTCCCGCAAATAAAAAGGCCACCCATAGAATCCCCGGTCCAACCTCACTGGCTTTTACAATACTCAGGTTTATGGAGAAAATAAAAATCAGAATTACCAAAAGTGCAAAGATGAACATGGCACTGAGCAATTCTCGGGTTTTTAGCTCAGTGACAAAATCCTTCCAAACTATTGCAGCAATCTGATTGAAATATAGATTCATAATTTAGAAATTCTCAGGGTCCAATTCCCATTGTGAACTGGTTGTCACGGACCGCATCAAAATACATGTATTCAAACTGGTCTCGATTCACATCCGCAATGTTTTCAAAAAAAGCAAATTTCCCCTGTACCTGTAAAGCGACCTTGTCGCCCATCTCCAATCCACAGGAGATGTCATGCGTCGTCATCAAAATGGTTCTACGTCGATCATGCAATCTTTGTAAATGCTCTTTCAAAACATTCGACGCATGAAGGTCTAAACCTGTAAACGGTTCATCTAAAAATAAAATTTTAGGGTCATGGAGGATGGCCCGGGCAATCGACAAACGCTGGAGCATTCCACGAGAAAAAGTTCTAATCCGATCATGCCTTCTCTGACTCAACCCCACTTCTTCAATGACCTTCAAGGCCTGCTCCTGAGGTTGTTCGAGTCCGTGCATTTTTGCAAAGAACATCAGGTTTTCCAGGGAGGTGAGATCTGCATACAAGGCAGTAGCGTGAGAAATAACCCCAATTTCTTTCCTCATTTCCGGTCTTGCTTCTGTTACATCATACCCAGCCACCATCGCGGTTCCGGATGTCGGCTGTGTCAAACCAGAAAGAATCTTTATCAAAGTGGTTTTACCCGCACCATTGGGACCAAATACGGTCAGGAACTCGCCTTGCTTAAGCTCGAAATCAATACCATTAACAGCCTTAAGAACACCAAAGGACTTTCTTAAGTGTCGAGCCTCCATTGCATTTTCATGGGATTCCATTTAACTCGCCTGGGAGGGGGAAATCATCTTTTAGATTTGGATTTTTTCCTGCCCTGCTCTAACTGGTCCAATCTTTCGATGATCTCGTTGGCTTCTGCTTCAAGTCTTTTCCTAAGATCCTGATAGTCTGATTCTGAAATTTTCTCAGCATTCAGGTCAAACTCAAGTTCCTTAATTGAAATGAGGGTCTCTTCTTTACGTACCAGCAAATGTTTATATTCATCATTTTCCGGATCGACGACCTCTACCAGTTTTTTAAACTGAAGCTTGCCAAATAGAGGGATGCCCACAAGAAGCAGGACGACTATCACGCAAATCAATTCTAAGAAGTGGACAAATCCCATTCCTATAACTCGATCCCGTCCAGTTCATCCTGCAAACGTTTAGAATATTTTCCAGGTGTCGCAGATTTTTCTTCAGGTTTATCTGTATCTGTAGCCTCTGCATTTTTACCAACCCAGGAGTTTATAATTTTTCGAACCCCTACCCCACCTGCAATCAAAGCGAAAAAGGGCATCACCCAGGCTGTCAGGTTAAACCCAAACTTTGTGGGTGCCGACAAAACGGTTTCACCATATTCATCCACTTGAGATTTTATGATTTGCTCCACGGTAAGTCCAGACTCCAGCATCTTGGTAAACTTCGCCCGCGTTTTATCGGAGGTGGAACAAGTACAATTGATTAGAACCTTTCCACACTTGTCATCACATTTACACATCAGCGCATTTTCCAAGTCTTGCAGAAGGGAACCGGCACTCGATACTCCAGGAATGTTGGCGACCAACCAGAGGGCAATGAATATACTGAATAATAACCTGGACATCTTTTACTCCTGGGCCGGGGAAGGAAATAACATCTCTTCCCTGCGAAAACGTTCCAATCGCCGCCTTTGTTCCAGTCGGTCAGGCCACATGGAAATCATCGTACCAAATGCAATGATCCAGCCTCCTGTCCACATCCAACTCACCATGGGATTGACATAAACCTTGATAGTTGCAGACTCGTCTTCTCTAAAATCAGCAAGTATCATGTATAGATCTTCCTTAATTGTGGAAAGTACATCCACTTCGGATACGGGTTGATTCTGTCCTTTATAAAATTCCTTTTCCGGGCGTGCGGTCCAGTAATGGCTCCCATTTCTACTAACTTGAAGTTGGGCGATAACCCGGGTCTTAACGCTGGTCGCTTCTACTGCAACAAGCTTTTCATACTTAATATCGTATCCCCTGATTTTAAAAGATTCTCCAGGGTTGAGATGTTTCTCAACATGCGTTCCATAGGCCTGTGACCCTGCGATTCCCGCAAAAATAAGGACAACACCTATATGAACAATATAACCCCCGTAGCGTCTTTTGTTTCGCCAGGTAACGGTTGCCAATGCACCCAGCATCGATTCTTCATGCAGCCCCATCCTCGAAGAGGTTCCTTTGTAAAATTCAATGATGATACAAGCCATCACAAAAACGCAGAGAACAAATGTCGCATAGGTATAATTTTCAGTCCGACTTCCTAAAGGAATCACAGGAAATAATGCAACGGCTGCGACAAAGGCGGCTGCCAATGGCTTCAGGAAATTTTTCTTCAAATTAGACAGGGTAGCTCGACGCCAAGCGATAACCGGTCCAATACCAATAAGCGCCAAAAGTGCGAGGCCAATAGGAACGTTGACCTGGTTGTAGAATGGTGGACCTACTGTAATTTTAATTCCCCGAACCGCTTCTGAAATGATCGGGAAAATGGTTCCCCAAAAGGTTGCAAACGCAATTCCCAGCAATACCAGATTGTTAAAAAGAAAACTGCTTTCGCGTGATAAGAACGAGTCGAGCTGATTCTTACTTTTTAATAGAGGAAGGCGATTAACGATCAATACAATACAGGCAAAAAGAATGACGAACAAAAATGCCAGAAAATAATAACCTAAAGTAGCTTCATCAAAAGTGTGAACGGATTGTATAAGACCGCTTCGGGTGATAAAGGTTCCAAAAATAGTCATCACAAAAGTAAGGAGGATTAAAGACATATTCCAAACTTTCATCATGTCCTTTTTTTCCTGAATCATGATGGAATGAAGGAATGCCGTTGCGATCAATAGAGGCATAAAAGCGGCATTTTCCACGGGATCCCAGGCCCAATATCCCCCCCACCCTAATTCAACATAGGCCCACGAAGCGCCAAACAGGTTTCCCATGCAAAGGAAAAACCAGGAGATCAAGGTCCACTTTCTTGTCAGCCGAATCCATCCATCATCCAGGTTTTTACTGATCAGCGCAGCAACTGCAAAAGCAAATGGAACAGTAAACCCCACATAACCGAGATATAAAGTTGGTGGATGAATCACCATCCAGTAATTTTGCAGAAGAGGATTCAAACCACGGCCATCTTCAGGAGGCAGCGGAATACGTTCGAATGGGTTTGTCGAAAAGTTAATCAGGAAAAGAAAAAAGGTAATGATGACCAGCAAGACGGCCATCGCATAAGGAACGACACGCAGATTTGTTTTCCGGTTTTGGAAATGGACAACTACCGTATAAGTAGTGAGAAGCAAAGTCCAAAATAAAAGGGAACCTTTTTGCCCGCCCCAGAAAGAAGCAATTTTATAAAAGGTGTCTAACTCAATATTGGAATAAGCCCAAACATACTGAAGACTAAAATCATTGGTGAGGAAAGCCTTCCACAGACATATGGAGGAAATCATCACACAACCCCACACGATCAGGGGCGTCTTATCCGCGCTTAAATAAAGGTCTATCCGGTTTCCCCGAACAGCCATAACATATGCTACACAGCCATAAATAGCGGTTGCCAATGCAACTAGTAATGTAAATTCACCAATATCATTCATGAGAAAAAAACAAAAGCCGAGTCGCCTTTAAACAGAGGGACTAGCTAATCTGGAAATTTCAGGGAAGGTTAAATGGTTGTCTTTGGCAAGGCATCTGTTTTCTTAAGTCCGGGCTCCTTGTATTTATCGGTGCCCAAAGTTCCAGGATGCATTTTGCCTGCTTCTTTTTCCGCTTCGTATTTTGAAGGGCAACTGGTCAACAAAGTGTTGGCATGAAAGACACCGTCTTTCCCCAATGTCCCTTCCACAACCACTTCCCGGCCATCCGCAAACATATCTGGAGTTACCCCTTGATAGGCTACTTTTAATGAGGATTCTTTTTCCTCAATTGAAAAACTCACGTTTAGATAATCATTAGGGTCCCTTTGAATAGAACCACTTACTACATTACCTTTAACCTTCAAGCCCGATCCTTCATAGGATACTTTTTGGCTGAGTAATTCATCCACCGTGAAAAAATAGGTTGAAGTATTGCTGATTCCCATCGTGATCAGATATCCAATTGCACCCACGATCAGCAAGCTACCCACTAAAAATCTGACTTGTTTCTGCTTCATAATTGGTTGTAATCCTTTGGAAAAAGGTAATATCTAAAATATTTAAGGCTTTTTTCATAGTAGCATCAGAAATTTGGGCTTGTCAAAGCAAATCCATTGAAATGGAAAGCTGTATTCACAGTTTCTTCTTCAAAATTCCAAGGGAACGCATATATATAATGAAACAACTCCAATTCCCCCTCCTATTCCCATAACCACCCCCTGGGGTTTTGCGAGAAATAGACCGTTTTTTTCAGGTAAAAGTGTCATATTTGAAACTCCCAAAATCTTCCTGAGTTTGCGGCAACCTCCAATCCCTAATCTTTGAAACCCCTGTTTTAATAAAAGTTTACACGGTTTTTCCTGCTGTTGAAATCCACATTTTTGCCCGATTTTAGGTTGACAGTTTGTCGGGTTATGATAGGATTGTGTTCTAAAGTGTCGCATAATGTAACTATATGTCACTTTCCGATAAACCTGCAGGCAGACTCGATGAGCAGTTTTTTAGGTACCTATAATATTAGTTTGGATGAGAAAGGTCGTTTTAATGTGCCCGCGAAGTTTCGCGGAACATTGGAACAATCCGGCCCCCAACTGGTGGTCTGTGCCATGGAACCCTTTCTGGTCGTCTTCCCTCAAAAAGAATGGGCCCTAAACGAAGAAAAACTTAGCTCTCTAAATGCCTTTGATATAGAAGACCGAACCCGGCTGCGCGAATTTTATTCCCGGGCAACGGATTGTGAAATGAAGTCAGGGAAAATTTTACTCCCCCTTAACTTGCGAGAAATAGCGGGGCTCAAGAAAGAAGCTGTACTCGTGGGAATGTCAAAAACTTTTGAAATCTGGTCTCCTGATAGATGGGACAAACAGGAAGGCGGATAAAGGAAAGAGACTTCTGGATGTATAAGTTTAACTTGTAGAAGCTACCAGATCGTCTCAAGCAAATCATGCCAACGTACCACGAATCGATAATGAAAAATGAAGTGCTTCATTATCTAAATATTCACATGGAGGGTGTAATCGTGGATGGCACATTAGGGGATGGAGGACACACGGAATTCATCCTCAAAAACACAGGGCCAAAAATAAGAGTGCTCGGTATCGACCGTGACCCGTCTGCTATCGAGCGTGCCACAGAGAGACTCCGGCCATTCAAAGACAGGGTTATTCTTGTACAGGGTTCAATGGAAAACCTTCGAACTCTTGCGCAAAAATCCGGTGTTGAAAAAATAAGCGGTTTGTTGTTTGACTTTGGTGTTTCCTCCCCCCAACTCGACACTCCTGAGCGCGGTTTCAGTATACGAAATGATGGGCCGCTCGATATGAGAATGGACAAATCGCAAACAACAACTGCAGCAAACCTTCTGGAAAAACTAAAAGACGGAGAACTAATTTCTATTATTAAGGATTTCGGCGAAGAAAGATTCGCGAAAAAAATAGTGCGCGCGATTCGAAAGGAACAAGAGAAAAAACCAGTAACCAGAACCTCGCAGTTGGCGGAAATAATTTCTGGAGTGGTCAGGGCACCTAAGCATTCAAGAATTCATCCGGCCACAAAAACTTTCCAGGCACTGCGCATCGCTGTCAACAACGAACTGGAGCAAATTAAAGTTGCCCTGAAGGATGCAATAAGCCTTCTCGATTCTTCGGCTCGGATTGTAACAATCTCATTTCATTCGCTGGAAGATCGAATTGTAAAAACATTTTTTCGTCAGGAGGAAAAAGGTTGCGTTTGTCCACCAAAAACTCCCATTTGCATTTGTGGTCAACAGCAAACTTTAAAAATTATAACGCGACGTCCCCTCAGTCCTTCTGAAGAAGAAGTCGCAGCAAATCCAAGGTCCGTCAGCGCAAAACTAAGGGTTGCAGAAAGAGTTTATGCTTGAAAAACCGCGCCAATTAATTGAAGGAAAACTGCATATTTCCTCAAAAGGGTTCCGGATGATTTTTCTGGTCTCTGTATTAATGATGCTGGCTGCATTGGCGTTAGTCTGGCCGAATGTAAGAAAAGTGAAACTGTCCTATGACTATCAAGCGCTGGAGGCTGAACGGGAAAAACTTTTAAGCGAAAACCATCTCCTGCGACTGGAAATGGAAAGTCTGCAGTCGCTCTATCGTATCCAGGAACTTGCTAAAAACGAAGTTGGGATGATCGAGCCGAAAAAAGAACAAATAACAACAATTTTTTTGAAATAGCACCATGTCGAACAATAAAAAGCCTGCATCCGGTTCCTTTAGGAATGTTGTAAAAACCAGATTGATTCTGGTATCCGGCCTCCTGTTCCTGTTTGCTGTTTCATTGGTATTTCGGCTTGCAGACTTGCAAATCGTGCAACACGAAACCCTCTTGGCTAAATCTGAGAAACAACCTCATCATGGCAATCTAAAAATCCATTTGGGTCGCGGGACTATTTTTGACCGAAACGGAAATGAATTGGCAACCAACCTAGAAGTTGAATCTGTATTTGTAGTTCCCCAGGAAGTTCGTGACAGGAAATACACTTCGCGGGTTCTGGCTACAACATTGAACCAGAGCTATGACCGTGTTTACAAAGAAGTATCTTCAGATAAAAAATTTGCATGGATCAAGAGGAAGGCTACTGCAGATGAAATAATCCATCTCAAAAAATCAGCCCTTTCGGGAGTCCGGTTCCGTTCGGAACAAAAACGGTTCTACCCAAAACGGGAGCTTGCCGCAAATGTCATCGGGTTTGTTGGCACTGATGACCTGGGTCTTGCTGGAATAGAGCATACCTATCAGGAAAAACTGAAAGGAATCGTCTACACGCAACCCATTAAACAGGATGGGAAGGGCGGAAAAATTCAAAGTCTTGGAGGTTTTTCTAGATCGAATCTGGGAAATTACGATTTGATGCTCACATTGGACGAGGTCATTCAATTTACCGCTGAGTACCACTTAAAAAAACAGGTTGAAAAATATAAAGCCGATTCCGGAATGGCGGTCGTTATGGATCCCAACTCCGGTGAAATTTATGCAATGGCAAACGTGCCGCAATTCAACCCGAACAATTTTAATAAGTTCACACCGGAAACTCGTAAAAACCATGCGGTTGTCAGCTCTTACGAACCCGGATCTATTTTTAAACCCATTGTAGCTGCAGCAGCTCTAGACAAAGGAATTGCAGAGCCTCATGAGAAATTCTTCTGCGAAAACGGAAGCTTTAAAATTGGCGGCAAAAACATTGGCGAAGCATCCAACCACCAGTTTGGCTCCCTCAGCATGCGGGAGATCATTGCCAAGTCTAGCAATATAGGAGCCATAAAAATTGCTCAAAAACTTGGAAGAGATTCATTTTACGAGTACATACGAAAGTTCGGTTTTGGTGAAAAATCCGGTGTTCGTCTTCCCGGTGTTTCCCCTGGGCTTCTTGGGAAAAAACATAATTGGACAGAATTTTCCCTCGCTTCCATTTCCTTCGGGCATGAAATAGCCGTGACCCCTCTTCAAATGGTAGCGGCCCTTAGCGCCATCGCAAACGGGGGAACCCTTCTGGAACCCCACATCACGAAAGCATTGATGCGGGATGGGAAAATTGTGAAAGAGATAAAGCCAAAAAAAATACGCCGTGTTATTTCAGAAAAAACCAGTCGCCAGATGATGGAAATTCTCAAGTATGTGGTGAAAGAGGGAACGGGAACCCGAGCCGCAATAGATGGCTTTGATGTCGCCGGAAAAACAGGGACTGCGCAAAAATATATTGCCGAGACCCGGTCCTATTCCAAAACAGAATTTATTTCATCATTTATTGGTTATGCGCCTGCCGATGCGCCACGACTGGTAATTCTGGTGATGATCGACAATCCAAAGGGATTGCATTGGGGCGGGGTGGTGGCGGCTCCTGTGTTTCGGGAGATCGCAAGAAAATCGTTGCGTTACTTAAATGTTCCTTCAAGCAAAGAACGTGTATTTATTCTTGACCGAGCCTAATGAAACAAACTGTATCAACAAAATGGTTTCTATTTTCGGAAGATGAGTTTTCCAGAGAAAAGCATATGCCTGAGAAAAGCCTTGAAAATTTGATGATGGGAATTGAAACAAAGGATTCCCGAGGGAGCCTAAACAAGGTTATCGAGGGTATTGCTTTCGACTCCAGAAAAGTGGTGCCGGGTGGACTTTTTGCAGCCATACCCGGGAAAAACCATAATGGGGAAACCTTTATAAAAGATGCATTGGAAAAAGGTGCTATCGCTTTAATTGCCCAATCTCCTCTGGGATCACTTTCCATTGATTACAATTCTGTTACCGGTTTTTGTGTTGAAGATTCCAGAAAGGCTTTATCCAGGGTTGGTTCAAATTTTTACAACCATCCTTCCAAGGAAATCAACTTAACCGGCATCACCGGAACAAATGGAAAAACGACATTAACCTACATCCTGGAAGCATTATCAATTGCCAATGGAAAGAAAACTGGGGTCATCGGAACCATAGATTGTCATTATTCGAAAACATCTATCCCGTCTGCCATGACAACACCGGAGTCTCTGGACCTCAATCGGATTTTGAGAGATATGGCAGATGGTGGGGTTTCAGATTGTTTCATAGAGGTGTCTTCTCATGCGCTGTCTCAAAAGCGGGTTTTTGATATGGACTTTGAAGTTGGAATTTTCACCAACTTGAGTCGGGACCATCTCGATTTCCATAGCGACATGGAGGAATACAAAAACGCAAAAGCCAAATTGTTCCGTGAAAATAACGTTAAGGCTCCCGTTATTAACATTGACGATCCTGCTGGAAAAGAATTAGCTACAGAATTTAAAGACCGTGTCATTTCAACCGGGATAAATAATGCGGCTGATTATACTGCAGAAGATATAGTTCTTGAGGAATCTGGAAGCCGCTTCACCTTGAACTCTCCAGAAGGTTCCAAAAAGATACATACCAATCTTCTGGGTAAACATAACGTATACAACCTTCTTTCAGCAGCAGCTGGAGCATCGGCTTTAGGGGTCTCATCCGATATCATCGAAGAAGTCTTTCAAAAAATTCCGGTCATACCCGGCAGGTTCGAGTCGATTGACAAGGGCCAAAATTTTACAGTACTGGTCGATTACGCACATACAGATGATGCTCTTGCCAAATCGATCATTGCGGCCAAATCTTTTACAAAGGGAAAAGTAATTGTCGTCTTCGGCTGCGGAGGAGATCGGGACCGGGGAAAAAGAAAAGATATGGGGCAAGCAGCATTGAAGAATGCTGACTTTGCAATCATCACATCCGATAACCCACGCACTGAAGATCCAGAGCAAATTATTAAGGACATTCAGAAAGGTATTCCTGCAAACGCGGACTACATAACCATCGTCAATCGAAGAGATGCGATTGAATATGGGATCAACAAGGCAGAAAAAAACGACCTTGTCTTGATTGCGGGAAAAGGTCATGAAGATTATCAGATCGTTGGAACGAAAAAGGAGCATTTCGACGATCGGGAAGTTGCTGGAGAGTTTTTAGGGAAACGAGGGCATTGATAACAGGCACGGCAAAAGACTGCCTGGGAATAGTTGATGGAAAACTATTGCAAGGCAAAGAGAACACAGTCTTTCGCGGGGTTTCTATAAACTCTCGAACAATCAAAGAAGGGGAATTATTCGTGTGCATTAAAGGCGAAAATTTTGACGGACACGATTTTTACAAAGATGCCATCGATAAAGGTGCTGCAGGAATCATCTTGTCTGACACCAAAAGTTTTTCTGGGGAAAGTGCAGAAAGAAAAACGCCTCCATTTGTGATTCAAACGAAGAACACATTGCAGTCATTGCAAGACCTGGCAAGTTATCAGAGATTTCTAAATCCTTTTCGGGTTGTCGGAGTAACTGGCACCAATGGGAAATCAACGACTAAAGAAATGATCGCATCCATAGTTGAAACAAAATACAAAACCCTGAAAACCCGGGGCAACTTCAACAACCATATCGGGCTTCCACTCACTTTACTTTCCAGAGAGCCGGAGCATGAAGTAGGAGTTCTGGAAATGGGCATGAGTGCTGCAGGGGAAATCAGACGGCTCGCAGAAATTGCGAGACCTGACATTGGGGTTATCACAAACATTTCAGCGGGGCATTTGGATCAATTAAAAACAGTTAAAGACGTACAGGCCGCAAAGGGAGAACTGTTCGAGGCTCTCGATGAAAAAGGGACTGCGATCGTTAACGTCGATGATCCATTGGTATTGGAACTATCCGAATCATTGAGAGCGAAAAAAATCACTTACGGCATAGAGCAACCGGCAGATGTTCAGGCAAGTAGCATTAAGAATCGCGGAAGCAAAGGTTTTGCCTTTACTGCAAAGATATTCAATCAAACGATTCCTGTCGAGCTGCCTCAAATTGGATACTGCAACATATACAACGCGCTGGCTGCTTTAGCTACGGGCCATTCCTTGGATATTTCGGGAACAGATATGAAAAAGGGGCTGGAGAACTACCATCAAATCCCCCAAAGAAATGAGCAGATAAGTTTTCAGGGGGTAACACTGATCAACGATGCGTACAACGCCAATCCCCAATCGATGAAAGCAGCTTTAAAAACATTATCCGAATTCAATACCGAGGGAAAACGGTTTTTTATTATCGGAGACATGCTTGAGCTGGGCCCTTTATCGGAATCAGCTCATCATGAGCTAGGGAAGGACATAGCTGCATCCAATGTGGATCATCTGATTACAGTGGGGCCACTAACTTCCATTACCGCAAAAAGTGCCAAAGAAAACGGTCAACAGCAAATTGGCCAATTTGATACACACTCTGAAGCTGTCAGCTATCTATTGAATGAAGTAAAAAAGGGGGATTGTCTTCTTATAAAAGGGTCCAGAGGTTCGAAGATGGAAACGGTTATTCAGGAATACTTAAAATCGTAAAGGACGAATCAATTAAGAAATGTTTTACCACTTGTTTTATCCGCTGAGTTCTGAATATTCAATTTTTAATGTATTTAAATACATTACATTTCGCTCTGCATATTCTGGGGTTACGGCGTTGGCTCTCAGCTTGATACTGGGAAACATAATGATTCGAATGTTACAAAAATTTCAAATTGGAGAAAAGATCCGCGATGACGGGCCCGAGCATCATGCCTCCAAATCAGGAACTCCCACTATGGGCGGTCTCCTGATACTTGTGACCTTTCTGGTATCCACCCTTTTGTGGGCGAACCTTGAAAACCGTTACATCTGGTTGATCATTTTTGCTGCGGTTGGCTTTGGAGCTATTGGTTTCCGCGATGACATTTTAAAACTCAGAAAAGGAAATGGCATTTCAGCTAAAGAAAAACTTTTGTTTCAATTATTAATCAGTTTGGGTATTGGCATTTACTTGCTGTATTTCGATCCTGCACGGTCGGAATACGCGACACGATTGTCTGTTCCATTTTTTAAGGAATTCCAGCCCGATCTGGGTTTCATTTATCTGTTATTTATAGTTTTTATCATGGTAGGAACATCCAACGCAGTCAACCTGACGGATGGTTTGGACGGCCTCGCAATTGGCCCCATCATAATTGCAACGCTGACCTATACAGGGATTGTTTACATCTGCGGTCATGTGAAATTTGCCGAATATCTTCGCATTCAATACATAAAAGACGCAGGGGAGATCGCGGTTGCAAGTTCTGCTGTACTTGGCGCAAGTTTGGGTTTCCTTTGGTACAACTCTTATCCTGCGCAAGTATTTATGGGAGATGTAGGCTCCCTTTCCCTTGGGGGTTTATTGGGGACCATAGCGGTGATTGCAAAGCATGAATTGCTATTAATTCTCATTGGCGGAATCTTTGTTATCGAAGCATTGTCTGTAATTATTCAAGTGGCTTACTTCAAGTACACGGGTGGAAAACGTTTTTTTAAAATGGCCCCTCTTCATCACCATTTTGAAGAACTGGGATGGCCTGAGCCTAAAGTGATTGTTCGGTTTTGGATTGTTGCGGTCATCCTGGCAATGGTCAGCTTAAGCACATTGAAACTAAGATAAGCATGGATTTAAGAAATAAAATTTGCTCGGTGATTGGCCTGGGAAAAACAGGTGTTGCAACTGCCAATTTTCTTTCAAGGAAAGGAGCTGCAGTTTCCATCATGGATAACAAATCTGAAGATCAGTTGGCTGAGTTGGCGAGCAAACTATTGCCTGGAATAAATATCAGGTATCAAACCTGCGAACCGCATCCTGACTCTGATCTTATCGTCATCAGTCCCGGTGTGGATATTGAATCCGATTTTCTCAAAGATTCTCGGCAAAATGGAATCGAGATCATCAGCGAAATTGAACTTGCGAACAGATTTAATTCGACTCCTTTGATTGGAATAACAGGGACCAACGGGAAATCCACATGCACCAGTTTGATCGGGGAAATTCTAAAAAGCGGTGGAAAGAAAGTTCAGGTTGGGGGAAATCTGGGCATTCCATTTATATCTCTTCTCAAAGAAGAAGCACCCGATTATCGCGTGCTGGAAATTTCCAGTTTCCAAATGGAAGCCACTGATAGTTTCCATCCTGAAATTGCCATTATTTTAAATATCACACCGGATCATTTAGACCGGCACGAGAGCTTTGAGCAGTATGCAGAGCTAAAGGAAAAAATTTACACCAATCAAACTAAAAATGATTTTCTTATTTTAAACCATGATGACCCTCGCACACGGGTGTCAGGGAAGAATTGCCCAGCTCAAAAAATATTCTTTAGTGTGGATCATGAATTGGAAATGGGTGTCTTTATAAATGAGGGAAAAATATTCGCTCGAATAAATCAGTTTGAAGGAGAAGTCATTTCACTTCATTCCCTCTCAAAAGGATTACGTTTTCAAACAGAAAATGTATTACCAGCGGTTGCAACAGCCCTTCTATTGAACATTCCTTTAGATGCAATTAACAAGGTTTTGGGAAATTTTGAAGGCTTGGAACATCGTCTGGAGTGGGTTTGCAATAAAGATGGTATTGATTTCATCAACGATTCAAAGGGAACCAATATCGGCGCTGCTTGCAAATCTCTGAACACATTTGACCGCCCGATCATTCTTATTGCCGGAGGCAAAGACAAAAATGCAGACTTTTCCAGTTTAAAAACTATTTTAAAGAAAAAAGTAAAGCACTTGATTTTAATTGGTGAAACGAAACCAAAATTTAGAAGCGTTCTTAACGGGTCATTTGGATATGAAGAATCTGACACTCTTGAAGACGCAGTTCACAAGGCCCGGGATAAGGCGGAAAAAGGAGATGTCGTTCTATTGTCTCCCGCCTGCGCCAGCTTTGACATGTTTAAAGATTATATTGACCGTGGTAACAAGTTTAAATCTATCGTCAACAACCTTTAGGAATGGCAAACATTGAACGAAACCCGCCAAAAACATTCAGGTTGCGATTCAATACTATGCGTCACCGTAGCCATTTTGGTGCTTATAGGGATAGTTATGGTTTTCAGCTCCAGCGCGGCATATACCGTGAAAGAGCACAACGATTCTTACTACTTCCTGAAACGCCAGGTCTTATGGTGCCTTTTAGGGACGGGTCTGCTCTTGCTCACAAAAAATCTGGATTACCACAAGCTTCACCAGCACACCTATCCAATAATGGCTTTTACGTTTCTGCTACTGATTGTCGTGATGTTTCCCGAATTCAGCAAAAAGGTAGGAGGTGCGCGCCGATGGCTGACGTTTGGAGGGCTTTCCTTCCAACCTTCGGAGCTGGCAAAGTTTACCCTGGTCCTGTTCATAGCCAAATCTCTTGTAAAGCGAGCAGACAAATTAAGAAATTTTGCCTACGGTTATTTACCCAATCTGATTGTACTGGGATTCTTTTTTATACCCATTTTGTTCCAGCCGGATTTTGGAACCGCCATGATAATTTTTGCGGTCACATTTACGATGCTTTTTATCGCAGGACTAAGAAAAAAGTTTTTGTTTCTTTCAATCCTGGCAATTATTCCTTTTATAGCGTCGGCAATCTTAACAGCCGAATATCGAACCCGGAGAATCGTAGCATTCCTCAATCCCTGGGAAGATCCATCCGGAATAGGATTTCAGGCCGTTCAATCCTTTTACGCTTTTGGAAGAGGTGGGTTTTTGGGAACGGGTTTGGGAGAAAGCTCGCAAAAACTTTTCCGCCTTCCCGAGGCCCATACCGATTTTATATTTTCGGTCATCGGCGAAGAACTGGGATTCATTGGAACAACGGGAATCGTCCTTTTGTTTTCCATTTTCATATGGAGAGGGTTTTTGATCGCTTATCGCGCCAAAGACCCATTTGGTACTCATTTAGCAACAGGACTGACTCTCTTAATCGGATTACAGGCCTTTATAAACCTTGGAGTCGCATCCGGCCTTCTTCCCACCAAAGGGCTGACTTTGCCTTTTATAAGCATGGGGGGATCGTCGATGCTGGTAACGATGCTTTCTGTAGGAGTCATTCTGAATATTTCAGAACAAGCAGCAAAACGTTGATGATGAATTAATGAAGAAACGAGTTGTTATAGCGGGTGGTGGAACAGGTGGCCACCTTTATCCTGGAATCGCTCTGGCAAGAGCGCTCAAGAGGCATGATATGGACATTGAAATTTCTTTTGTAGGCACCCAAAAAGGTCTCGAAGCAAAAGTATTGCCCCGCGAAGGATTCGATTTGAAAACAATTCTTTCAGCGGGTTTGCTCGGCAAAAAGAAAATTGCGCAATGGGTGTCCTGGTTCAAGCTTCCAATTGGGACAGCTCAGTCGATGTGCTTTTTAATCAGGAAACGCCCCGGTCTCGTTGTAGGTGTTGGAGGCTACGCCTCGGGACCGCTGGTCCTTTCTGCATGGATTCTTCGAATCCCCATTTTAATTCACGAGCAAAATTCCATCCCCGGGATGACAAATAAATGGTTGGGAAAAATTGCAGACAAAATCGCCGTTTCATTCAAAGAGTCATCCTCTTCCTTTCCCAAGGGAAAGGTGGAAGTAACGGGAAATATGATTCGCGAAGAATTTTGCCAACCCAAAGAGGATCTTCCTCCAAAACCTGAAGGTCCTTTCCGGGTATTGGTACTGGGAGGTAGTCAGGGGGCCCACTCAATTAACATGGCGATGGTTGATGCTTTAAAACTTCTTTCAGAGCATAAAGAAAATTTACATATTACTCACCAGACAGGAGAAACGGATTTCGAAAAGGTGAGCAAAGAGTATAAAGAGAATAATTTCCCCTCAGACGTGCGTCCATTTATTGATGATATGGGAGATCAATATAGAAAAGCATCCCTTGTAATTTGTCGAGCGGGTGCCACCACCCTGGCAGAAGTGACCGCGTGCGGGAAGATGTCTATCCTGATTCCTTTCCCTCATGCAGCACATAACCATCAGGAAAAAAATGCGCGGGTTCTGGAAGCAGCCAACGCAGGGGAATTGGTTTTAGATGAAGAGCTCTCCGGACAACGTATTGCGAATTCTATTATTCAGGCCATGGCAGAACCTGAACGTGTAGAAACCATGGAGGAAAATAGTTACAGACTGGGAAACAGGGATGCGACAGAAAAAGTAAGGCGTTTGTGCATGGAATTGCTGCAAGAAACTTATCGCAAATCTGGAAATAAGAAAAAAATGCAAGGGAATTATGTTTTGTCATGTTTCTAGGAAAAACACAACGGATTCATTTTATCGGAATCGGAGGCTCGGGAATGAGCGGAATCGCTGAAGTATTAATCAATCAGGACTATGAGGTCAGCGGTTCGGATCAGCGCAAATCATCTGTGACTGACCACCTGGAGTCTCTGGGGGCTGATATCCAGTTCAACCACCAATCCGAGAATGTGAAAGACAAGCATGTTGTTGTGGTTTCCAGCGCAATAAAAGAAAACAACCCGGAGGTGAAAGCTGCCCGTGAACAAATGATACCAGTAATCCCCCGGGCGGAGATGCTGGCCGAACTCATGCGGATGAAACACGGAATCGCTATTGCCGGCACGCATGGAAAAACAACCACGACTTCCCTGGTAGCAACAGTTTTAGCAGGAGGAAACCTGGACCCGACCGTAATCGTTGGAGGAAAGATTAAAAATATGGGCGGCCATGCAAAGCTGGGACAAAGCAAATTACTGGTTGCTGAAGCAGATGAGAGTGATGGATCGTTTTTAAAACTCTCTCCAACTCTTGCAGTGGTAACCACATTGGATGAAGAGCATATGGATTATTACCAGGATATGGAACATATGAAGTCTGCCTTTCTGGAATTTCTTAACAAAGTTCCATTTTATGGAAGCGCAATTTTGTGCATGGACGATCCAAATTTACAATCGCTACTTCCGAAAATAGAGAAAAGAACGGTTACCTATGGACTCAAAACACAAGCGGATTATACCGCCCGTGAGATTTCAGTAGAGGGGTTAAAGACAAACTTTACCGTCTTCCATCAGGGGAAAAAGCTTGGAAGAATTTCATCCAGCTCTTTAGGGAATCATAACGTCTGCAATACCCTGGCTGCAGTTGCGGCAGGCATGGAATTGAACATGGACTTTCCAGCAATTGCAAATTCCCTCAAAAGTTTTTCCGGGGTTCAACGGCGTTTTGAAATTCTTCAGCAATCAGACTCTTTGATCATTGTTGATGACTACGGGCACCATCCCGCAGAAATTCAGGCGACATTGGCAACGGCAAAAACCGTATGGCCGGAACGGCGATTGGTGGTGGTGTTCCAGCCTCACCGTTATTCAAGAACTCAACACCTGTTGGAAAGTTTTTATTCATCATTTAACGATGCAGACAAATTAATTCTTTTAGATATTTACGCAGCAGGAGAAAAACCTATCGATGGAATTCATTCCCGGAAAATGGCACAGGGAATTCGAGAGTTTGGACATAAGAATGTGGACCATGTTGAAAATATAGAGGACGTAATTCCGCACTTAAAAAATTCCCTGCAACCCGGAGATGTTGTTTTAACTCTGGGAGCAGGAAATATCGGGGAATTGGCGCATAAGCTTACCGCCCAATTCCATGATTGATAGCCCCAAAACAGAGAGGACTTTCATATATGTTGAACGAAGCATGGAAACGGAGATTGATTCATATTGCGCATTCCGGGTCAGGAAAAGAGTTTAATCTCAAAACCCGAATGGCGTTTCCGAAAACCGTTCTGGGACAAAAAATTCATCAGAGTAAAACTATGAGCCATACATTCCCCTGGTTACACAAGATAAAAGGCAAGGTCTTGCATGACGAGTTACTTGCAAACCACACCTCCATTCAAATAGGTGGCCCTGCAGATGTATTAATTTTCCCCGAAGATACTCAGGACATCCAAACCATCCTGAAAAACAGAGGGAAAACCCCCATATATATTCTGGGTGAAGGAACCAACTTACTGGTGAGCGATCGTGGAATTAGAGGGATAGTTATATCTTTAAAAGATTGTTTCAAGGAAATCAAGCGACCACTATTCTTTAAAAAGGAAGAACACGAAAGACGTGCTGTCATCAAGGTAGGCGCAGGAGCCAAGATGTCTTATCTGGCAAAACATGCCGCACGATTTTCGTTAACAGGCATTGAGCATCTTGTCGGCATTCCGGGTTCTCTAGGCGGAGCCATCTTTATGAATGCCGGGGCGGAAGGTACTGAGATCGGGTCCGTACTTAGAAGTGTCACGCGAATTACACGGAATGGAGAAATCGAGACACTTAAACGCGAAGACCTCAAATTTGAATACAGAAAAACCGTGTTCCCAGATGAAGCTGGAATTCTTATTGAAGCAGAAATAGAACTGAAGGAAGGAGATCGTTCAGAAATTATGGGGACGATGGACCGTCATCTTTCCAGAAGATCACAAACGCAACCCCTCACCATCCCCAATTCAGGTTCTATTTTCAAAAATCCTGAGGGAGACGCAGCAGGGCGGATAATCGAAGAACTCGGTCTCAAGGGGCATTCTATTGGCAAAGCCGGAGTCTCTATTAAGCATGCAAATTTTATTGTCAACAAGGGTGGGGCCACAGCTAAAGACGTAATTGAATTGATCAAGCATATTCAAAAAGAGGTGAAAGAAAAAACCGAAATAGACCTGCAGACTGAAATCGTAATCATTGGAGATTAGTCAGGAGGAAGTTTATAAGATCCGCGCAAAGGTACCCCCTCCTTCCTTTGCTCCCGGCCCTTTTGGCCAAGGGCCGGGGCGGATCTGAAATTTAAAAAGTTGGTATTTTTTTGAAAAATATTGAAGAAAAAAATATAGGTGTCTTAATGGGTGGCTTGTCATCAGAGCGAGAGGTTTCTCTCTCAACCGGAAATTCAGTGGTCGAAGCAATGACCCGGAAAGGGCTGAAAGTCTTTCCAATCGACGTCGGTCGAAATGTTGCTGACAAACTGAAAGGAATTGACGTGGCCTTCAATGCCCTGCACGGAACCTACGGTGAAGATGGTTGCATTCAAGGACTCCTGGAATATTTAAAAATACCTTACACGGGATCAGGTGTCGCAGGGAGCGCCATTGCATATGACAAATTAAAGACCAAAGAAATCTTCAAACAACATGGAATACCGACAGCGGATTATGAAGTCTATTACCAAAACCAAACCATAGAACGAAAAATGGATTTACCTGTTGTGGTCAAACCTACCAATCAAGGATCCAGCTTTGGAGTCAGCATTGTCGAAAAAGAGGATCAATGGGAACCCGCTTTGAAACACGCTTTCAGTTTTTCAGAAGAAATTATCGTGGAAAAGTATATCGAAGGGAAATTATTGGCGGTTGGAATGAACGGGGAAAATCCCATGCCGATTGTTCACATCCGACCCAAATCGGGTTTTTATGATTATGAAGCCAAATATACCTCCGGAAAAACGGAATATATTTGCCCAGCAGAATTGAGTGAGAAAGAAAAAAACGTATGCAACGAAGTGGCGAGAAAAGCATTTAAAGTATTGCGAGGACGAGGACTGCCACGGGTAGATATTATCCTAGATGCTGAGGGAACCCCGTTTGTCCTTGAAATGAATACAGTCCCTGGAATGACCCCCACCAGTCTCTTGCCAATGGCAGCAGAAAAAATCGGGATGAGTTTTGAGGATCTGGTTATGGAAATTTTAAAAACAGCCCAATTGGATTACGGAGCCTCATCATGAGCTTTGCAATTGCCAGACAGAAAGGGTCGGCTTCTACATGGGACAACCTTCGTTCTGAAAGAAGCAAAAAGCAAAAGCGCGGGAATACATTAAGGAATAAGAACCCTAACAAGTCAAGATTAGGAACATGGGCCGGAACCCTGGTAGAACTCGCATCAAAACTTTTTCTTGCGGGGGTCATCGGATATCTTTTTTTTGCCGGATATAACTTTTTGATCTCAACACCTAAATTCCAGATCCAGGATATCTCATTTAGTGGAAACCACGAATTGAATAACTCGCAAATTCTAGAATGGTTAGGCCCGGTTGAAGGAGTAAATTTGTTCGCAATTGATCTAGTCGAAATGACCCGGAAACTTTCAGAGCATCCCTGGGTACAAACGGCATCCATCCAACGAGTATTTCCTCAAGGATTGAAGATTGAACTAACAGAAAGAGTGCCCTATGCACGGATTAAAAAAGACGAAATTCTTTTAATGGATAATTTTGGAAACATCTTGTCACCAGAAAAGCCCGAATACAGACACCTGCCATTAATCATTTTGCATGACAACAAAGAAAAAGAGTTAATGAGCGGGAAAGTATTGCACAGCCTTAAAACGATGCATTATTTCAACAAGCTTTCATTCTTCGAAAAAAATCCTTTGGATACAGCAAAACTGATAGGCCATTCCCGAGTATTGTTCATTTCCAAAAACAAAGATCTTCAAATTCAAATGGCAATGGACGAATTAAACGAGGGTTTCAAGAATTTCATGATTATTTTAGATTCACTCGAGGAAGAAAATTTAAAAACCCAGATGATTGATCTGTCTTTTAAAAACCAGGTTGTCATCCGGGAAAGATTAAAACCAAATTCAACATTAGTATCGACAACGAGTCAAACCAACTAGAAGGGGATAGGACGTATGTCCAAAAAAAGTAATTACATTGTCGGTTTAGATATTGGGACCACAAAAATCTGCTGCATCATTGGAGAAATTATCGATGATGAAAAGATAGATATTATTGGTCTCGGTCAGTATCCATCAAAAGGCCTTAGAAAGGGGGTCGTGGTCAATATAGACAGCACGGTCGAGTCTATTAAAAATGCCGTCGAGGAAGCCGAACTCATGGCCGGTTGTGAAATTGATTCGGTTTATGTCGGTATTGCCGGGGGCCACATCAACAGTCTTAACAGTCACGGAATCATTGCAGCAAAAGGCCGGGAAATCACCCAAAAAGATGTCGAAAGAGTGATTGAAGCGGCCAAGGCCATTGCGATTCCCCTCGACCGCGAGGTGATCCACGTCCTTCCTCAAGAATATATCGTTGATAATCAGGATGGGATAAAAACTCCCCTCGGAATGGCTGGAGTACGGCTTGAGGCAAAAGTTCATATCGTTACTGCAGCGGTGACCTCGGCTCAAAACATTGTCAAATGCGTAAACAAAGCAGGGCTGGGGGTCTCCGATATTGTTTTGGAACAACTTGCTTCCAGCGAATCAGTCTTATCGCAGGATGAGAGAGAATTGGGCGTGGCTATGGTAGACATCGGCGGTGGTACTTCCGATCTCGCAATTTTTTATCAGGGGTCTATTAAGCACACTTCTGTTTTGACGATCGCAGGGGCCCAGATGACAAACGATATTGCTATCGGGCTACGCACCCCAAATGCCGAGGCGGAAAAAATCAAACACTCCTTCGGTTGCGCTTACTCTCCCCTCATTGCAGAAGGCGACATTATAGAAGTCCCCAGTGTAGGAGGAAGGGAAGCAAGAACAGTTCCAAGGCAGATTTTAAGCGAAATTATCGAAGCACGAACCCGAGAAATGTTTGAATTGCTGGATCATGAAATAAGCGAATCAGGTTATCGGGAAATTATTTCTTCGGGAATTGTTCTAACTGGTGGCGCTGCAAGCATGCAGGGAATGGCAGAGTTGGCTGAAGATGTTTTTCAATCACCAGTAAGAGTCGGAACACCTCTTGGACTCGGCGGACTGATTGATGTAGTTAACAACCCCATGTATGCCACGAGCACAGGCTTGATCCAATATGGATCAAAAAGAGTAAAAACCGGGCCGGTGCGGGAACTTCAGGGAAGAAACCTATTCGACAAAATATTTTCACGTATGAAAGATTGGGCAGACGAATTTTTTTAAAAAATGGAGGACAACATGAGCTTAATAGAGTTTGAAAATGAAAATGATTACACAGCAACCATAAAGGTTGTTGGGGTAGGTGGCGGAGGCACCAACGCCATTAACTCCATGGTGCGTGATAACCTTCGCGGCGTAGAATTTATGATCGCCAATACGGATTTACAGTCCCTGGAAAAATCAGAGTGCCCAGGGAAAATCCAAATTGGAGGAGAATTAACCCGTGGGCTGGGGGCGGGTTCCAACCCGGAAACGGGAAGAAATGCCGCTGAAGAAAGCGAAACCATCATTCGAGATATGCTGGAAGGCGCGGACATGGTTTTTATCACTGCGGGAATGGGTGGTGGAACAGGAACTGGTGCGGCTCCCGTCATTTCCAGAATCGCAAAAGAGACCGGTGCACTCACGGTTGGAGTGGTTACCAAACCTTTCGCATTTGAAGGGAAAAGAAGAATGCGACAGGCTGAAGAAGGCATTATGGAATTGAAAGAAGCCGTTGACACTTTGATTGTAATCCCCAATCAAAAGTTGTTGAGCTATGTTGGAAAACAAACCTCTTTCACCAGTGCTTTTTCCATGGTGGATGACATTCTTAAACAGGCTGTTTGCAGCATTTCCGACTTGATCGTTATCCCTGGGCTCATCAATCTCGACTTTGCCGATGTAAAATGCATCATGGGAAGTATGGGCAAAGCGCTTATGGGAAGTGGAACGGCTACGGGAGAAAACAGAGCCGTGGAAGCAGCTCAAAAGGCAATCTCCAGTCCCCTACTGGATGAAGCAACTGTGGATGGCGCTCAAGGCATCCTGATCAACATCACTGGCGGAGAAGATTTGACACTTATGGAAATCAATGAAGCCTCAATGATGATACAGAAAAATGCACATGACGATGCTCATATAATTTTTGGAGCCGTTATCGACCACAAAATGGAAGGCGACATGCGTGTGACGGTGATAGCGACAGGATTCGAGGAGGCAGCGGCTTCACCTGTGGAAGAAAGACCTGCATTGAAAAAAGTAGTGGGAGGAGATCCACATATGGAAAGCGATGAATCTTCATCTTCTTACAAACACCTTAAAACCCTTGCATCATCTATTAAGGAAGAAAACCAGGACCCGGGAAATTTAAATGCAAATTTTGATATCCCGACTTTTTTACGAAAACATGCAGATTAATTTCCACCCAAACGGTTAAATGGCGGGGCAACCCGCCGCCGTTGGAGTGGTTTATTGTTTTCTTAAATGAAAATTTAACTATTTAATCCCCAGTTATAATCCATGTAAGAAACTTTTATTCCTGGTCGTTTTAAATTTTTCGCCACCTCAGGAGGAACATAATTACCAATAAATTTCAACACCCCTCCCCTAGTCTCAAAGTCTTCTTCAAACCATTTGAAAATTGAAGAAAGATAAACCCGGTTTCTTTTCCTGTCCAACCTCAATCCTTTTTCAGAGGATTTTAAAAAACTTTTCATTTGATCGTCCAATTGATCATTCAAGCTATCCGCCGTAAAAGCTTCCAATCTAAGATCTGGGCAACTGACAGAAGCACAAACAATTGCTACATGGATCCTCGGCTCATCCATCTTCCTTAAAATCTCATGTTCTATTTCGTTAAGAGTTCTTTCCTTCCCAGCAACAAAACCAGCAGGCTTTTTCCAAACACGCGTGAATATACTACCTGCGTCCTTAATACTTTTTAATGGATAATTGTCTGTCACCATCTTTGCTGCAAGAATATTATAGGTGTTAATCCAGAATGCTAACTTTTCATCCCTGCTTTTTAAAGAATCAAGCCGAACAGAATTTAAACGCGCGGCCAATTTTTTAAATCCCTGATCATTTTTTAGTCTTTTATAATCCACCGCATTAATCAAAATGCCATCCACTTTTTTTGGCTTCGCATATTTTTTTATCAGGGAATCCCAGCCTGAAAAATCAAAAGCGGCTGCAGGCATTTCCCCCAGAAAAACTATCAGAAAAGTCAGGAATAATACTCTGGCCATCCCCCTGGCCCAACCCCTATTATTTTTTTCTTTCTGCATATTTTTATACTTTCATTAATCCTTAAAATTATTTTAACCTGATATTTAGTATTTCCAGGACGGTTTTCCTTACAATTTAATACAGCATATAATATCCTATGAGGCTTAAATTGTACTCTTGGGAATTTGACAATTGAATAAAAGCAAAAAACTAAATTTAGATACCCTGAAAGATTTTCTATTTGTTTCAGATCTCGATGGAACCTTGCTAATGCCAAATGGGACCCTTCCCGAAGAATCAAAGTCTCGTTTAAATCGCCTCATTGAAAAGGGGATGCAATTTACCATTGCAACCGCCCGAAACTATGATTCCGCCCATCCCATATTAAAGGGATTGGACATTAAATTTCCCGTCGTTTTATTCAACGGGGTTTATTTGGCTAATTTTCATACCGGGGAAATATTAGAACATACTGAATTCATTGACAAAGTCGTTGTAACCAGCATGCTTGAGCTGGCAAAGGCCAACAACATAGAACCCTTTATCTACACCTTTGGAAAAGAGCATCAGGTTTATTACCGAAACGCTTTCAATGCAGGTTCAATTGCATATCTGAACAGTTTGGAAAAAGATGGACGCGTAAAACAGGTTTCCGAGTTTTCTTTTCAGGAAGGAGAAAATATTTCTGGATTTTTGCTGATTGGAACACGTGAGGATCTACAGCCGATCCACCAAGCCCTGGAAGAAAAACATTTTGACCATCTAAACATATATTTTGCAGAAGACGTTTCAATGAAAGGGTTTTATTGGCTTCAATCTTTTCATCAGCAGGCGAACAAAGGAAATATGTTAGAAAAGCTGGTGAAGTGGCTCAATTTTCCCATGAGCAAAACCCTGGTTTTTGGAGATTATCTCAATGACCTGGACATGTTCAAGGTTGCAGGATATTCAGTCGCAATGGAAAATGCCCTGCCCGAAGTAAAAAGTTCTGCAAATCAAATAATTGGGCACAACAGCCAGGGAGCGGTACTCGATTTTCTGGAGTCCATCTGGAAAAATCCTTAAACTTTTGCAAAATGAACAAAAAAAATAAGTATAATAAAAACCTCAAATAATCTTTTTCCAAAAACAATGGCTGAGCAACCCAAAGAACCTGAAAAAACTATATATCAGAGGGATAAAACAGCAAAGGAGCCCAAAGTTGCTGGTGATGCACCCAAACCCCCGGCAAAGCCGAAACCAAAGATAAAAAAGGTATTCGTACCTAAAAAAGCTACTTTCACAACGGATAAACCCATGGAACACCGGGTGAGAAATATCCGGCTGACCACTTTGGAATCGGCAAAAATGATTTGGGATATCCTAATCGACTTTCAGAACGATCTTGCTAAAGCCGAAATGGACGATCCCGACAAGCCTTTTCATGACTGGGAAAAAGTTGAGAAGTTTTTTGTCCGCCTCGCCAAAAAATACAGTGTGTGCCAGAGCAAAAAACTTGGTGGAGACTTAGGCTGGGTTTATCGTGGAATGACCCTTCCAGATCAAATTATCACCAAGGATCTGGTAGAAGAAATAATGGGCTTGGAAAAATTTATCATTCCAGACCCCATAAAAAGCAATTTAGGCTTTCATATTCTTATGGTGTGTGAAAGTCAAATACATACCCCAAAGGAAAAGCCTCCAGAAAAGGAAAGTCGGCCCCTGTTTTAACCACTCGCCCCTTTTTCAAAAATTTATTCTCCCAGGAAAAAACGCCGGATTTTTTCGATAACATACTCCTGTTGTTCCCGTGTAACTTCATGAGAAATGGGGAGGGCCAGAGTTTCATCCGCAGCTTTTTCGGATTCGGGGAAATCTCCTTTTTTGTAGCCCAGGGATTGGAAACACTCCTGGATGTGCAAGGGGAGTGGGTAATAAATTTCGCATCCAATATTATTTTCATTCAAGAAAGCACGCAATTCATCCCTGCGGTCAGAACGTATGACATATTGGTTAAAAACATGTCGTGGAAAAACTTCCGGAGGTAATTGGATGTATTGGGTCAGGGCATTTTGCTGAAATAATTGATTGTAAGTATTCGCGTTTTGCCTTCTTTTTTCTGTCCACCCCTCAAGGTAATTCAGTTTGGCTTTAACCACACCTGCTTGTAGCGCATCCAACCTGAAATTTCCACCAATGACTTTATGATAGTATTTCGGTTTTGACCCGTGAACCCTGAGAACTTTCAACTTTTCATAAAGTTCTTCTGAGGAGGTCGTAACAATACCTCCATCACCAAATGCGCCAAGGTTCTTGGCCGGGAAAAAAGAAAAACAGCCCATATCTCCAAGAGACCCTGCCCGCCTGTTTTTGTATTCAGACCCAATCGACTGTGCGGCATCTTCAATTACAGGCAAATTATGTTTTTTACCCAATTCAATTATTGGGTCCATGTCAGCACATTGACCATATAAATGTACCGGAATAATGGCACGGGTTTTGGATGTAATGGCCCTCTCGACATGCTCCGCCTTCATGTTAAAAGTCACATCATTTATATCCACAAAAACCGGTTTTGCCCCTGCACGGATAATTGACCCGGCTGTTGCAAAAAAGGTATAGGGAGAAGTGATGACCTCATCGCCCTCTCCAACTCCTACCGCCATCAGGGCAATTAACAAGGCATCGGTTCCTGAAGAAACACCCACTGAAAATTTGGTTTGGCAGTATTCCGCCACCTTTTCTTCCAACTCCGCCACCTTGGCCCCTAGAATGAATTGCCCTTTCCTGACCGTGTCAGCCATTTCCGCTTCGACATCATTTAAAGTCTGGTGATAGGAAGCGGCAATATCAAGAAGTTTCACTCCAGTCACAGGATCTTTGGAGCCCTCAATTTTTTTCTTTAATTGCTCGGGCGTCAACACAGAGGCACCATCCGAAGTAAATTTTTCCGGTTTATTTGAAATGACACCATCAAACCCACAGGATTTGACCAAAAGCAATGCCAATTTTTCTTCGAAACATTCTTCTTTCAAAGCATCCACCAACTCGGCGGCGGTTGGTGTCACCACACTCAAACAACCCAACAACGATTTAACTTTTTTTCTATCCGCTTCATTTAATTCCTGCATTAAGGATGAAATCGTAGTGGAGGCCACCCAACCTTTGCAGCGGTTTGAATTACAAAGACCCATTATCTCTGAATTTTTATTTGAGGAAAGAAACTGAAACAGGTAATCGTGATGCAAAAGTATTTCCATTTTTGTTTTTTATAGGAGGAGGTTAGTAGGAATTCAATAGATTAAAAACTGACATCCTGGTCGAGCTTTTCTCGCAGGATTATTTCGGCCGGCGTGTAATATTTCTTGTTCGAATTACATTTCTTACAGGCTGGAACCAGATTTCCACGGGTGCTTTTTCCTCCTCTGGATATGGGCACAATATGATCCATAGTCAGGGCATCTCCGGGGAAAATGCCTCCACAATAATGACAAACCCCTGCCTCAATTTTCTTTTTCCACCATTGAGACTGACGGAGTTTTCTCGCTTTGGCTTTTTCTATTTTAAAATTATTTTCGTTCATTTATTTATTCAGTTTTTTTCAAATTGCCCAACCCAGTCGGGCTCAATCATTTTTTTTGGAGACCAGTTATTTCTGACGGCTCTTACCGTTCCCGTTAAACTTCCTTTCGGGTACCAGTGAATATCTCCGACATCGAATTCGAATCCAAGAGCTGCAGAAAGTCTTGTTTTTGCTGTCCAGAAACAACTCCCATAACTGAATTCGAAGATGGGGTCGATATGCAAAATATATGTCTTGCCCCGGGATTGAAACGGAAGGGAAATTTCGTATAAGCTTTGAATCTCCAAGCGTTCTGGCAACCGCCAGTCGCTGTACCCACCCAGCTTATTCTTGTTTAAATTTTCAATATATCCCTGTGCATCATACCAACTGATATTATTTCCCGTTTCCACATAGGCATAACTTTCCTGCCACATTAAACCGGTCAACGAATCTGTTATCGTCTTATCTTCATTATCTATAAAACGTGATGCCACCCTAAACCTCAAATTATACCAAAAAGCAATACCGACATTATATCAATCGAAAATACCACAATAATAACAACTGGTTAGGGGATTTCAAATTTTCCCCTTTCAAATAAGTAAATTATTCCTGTTTCCGTATATTTATAAAAATTTTTAATTTATTGCCAAGGCAAACTCAAAGGTTCATAATTTATCAATACGTTTCAAGGAAAAAAACAGCCAAAATCTCAAATTGTGGCCTATGAAACCCAAAAGACCAAAAACCGGCAAACAAAACTCAGAAGAAACTCATCACCCTAATTCCAGTATTTCTGAAAAATCTCAAGCTAAAAGAATTCCTACCCCCAAGTCAACCATAAAACCCAGGTCGGCTTTAGATAATATAAGACGCAAATCCTCTTCCCGGCAGCTGACAAATATAATTGCTGAAAGAAACGCAGCGCTTAACTTTCTCCATGAAATGGAGAATAAATATGAAAAGCTTTTCTCAGTTTTATCTGATGGCGTTGTTATCTTCGATTCAGATTCAAAACGTATCTTTGATGCCAATGATTCAGCCTGCAAATTATTTGGTTATGAAAGAAAGGAAATCATCCAACTAACCGTTCCCGAACTCAGTGGCGAACCTAAAAAAACCCTGGAAAAGATATACAGAATAATTAATGAAGAATTAAAATATATCCCCCTGAGATACATCAAAACCAAATCGGGGAATAAAATCCCCACCGAAGTTAATACCGGAAAGTTCGAAATTAAAAACAAAAGCTATATGTTTGCCATTTACAGGGACATTACAAAACAAATCAGTAATCAGGAGGCCATCAAAAGAAAATCAACTGAACTTGAAAAAAGCAACCAGGCCCTCAAAGACTTTGTATCCATAGCCTCTCATGATCTTCAAGCCCCTTTAAGAAAAATTATTTCATTTAGCTCTCGGATAAAGGGGATGGAATTTGACTTTCCGGACCAGGCCGGGGAATACCTTGACCGCATGCATAATATCGCCTATCGAATGCAGGATTTATTGAATGACCTTCTGACATTTTCACAGGTTTCAGCACAAACAGATTCCTATCAAAAAGTAGACTTGAACAGTGTTTTGAAAGAGGTTCTTGATGACTTCTCCCTCCCTGATCAAACATTAAAAGAGAGAATAGAAATTAGCGCCCTTCCTCAGGTAGAAGCTCAAGCGGCACAAATGCGCCAGCTTTTCCAGAACCTGATTTCAAATTCAATTAAATTCCATAAAGAGGGAACACTCCCAACAATAAAAATTTATGGAGAATCTTTAGCGGAAGGATTTTACAAAATCTGCATCGAGGACCAAGGAATCGGTTTTGATGAAAAACATTTGGAAAGAATTTTCCAGCCTTTCGAAAGATTGCACGGAAAGGACTCCTTCGAAGGGACAGGGATGGGCCTGGCAATTTGCAAAAAGATTGCCGAAGGTCATTGCGGAACAATCACCGCAAAAAGTCAGCCCAATGAGGGTGCCTGCTTCATAATCACCATCCCTGAAAAAAGGGCAAAATAAATATAAAGTGAGAATTATTCTGCATTCTACTGACCGGGTAAAACTGGGGTGAACCGGAACCCGCAATTCTTGATATCTTCGATAGCTTCTGGAGATTCAGGAAAACGATGGCAAATGAGAGGTTTTTGATCGGTTCCGTGCACACGGCACCGGTTTTCATCGGTCAACTCACTACACGGAATATCCATTGAATAAAAAAGCCGATTGAGTTTTACGTCCTCTCCCACCACTCGAATCCCACGAAAAGACAAATAGCGTTTTAACTCTTCCATATTGCCATGTTGCTGTAGGGTGACATCTCGAACCACAGTCATATTGACTGTTTGACAACATTCCCCACAAGTATGGCATTCCCCTTCCCTTTTCAAAGGTCGATTCATTCTTAATCCCCGGAAACTATTTTTTTCGCTTTGAGGGTTTGGACTTTTTGCCAATATGTTCCACCGTTACCGTCGTATGAATTCCACCCCGGATGTTGAAATCACCCACAATGGTCATTTTTCTTGGTTTGCAGGCAGAAACCAGGTCATCCAGAATAATATTGGTTACTTTTTCGTGAAACCCTCCTTCATTTCTGTAGGAAGCCAGGTAGAGCTTCAATGATTTCAACTCGATACAAATTTTATCTGGAATATAGCTGATAAACAGAGTGGCAAAATCAGGCTGGCCGGTTTTGGGACATAAACAGGTAAATTCAGGGCATTCCATATCAATGGTGTAATCCCGGCCTGGAAACGGATTTGGGAAGGTTTCAATCTCTAGAACTTCTTTATTTTTAGTATTTTTCATAATTTTTCAAAAAAAATTGATTTTTTTTTCAATTCCCACCTTGCTTTTCAATTTTTGGGTTTTATTTATATGTCATAAGCACTCAACAACCTAGAGTGCTAAATCACAAAACGCTGGAACAAAACCCATTAAAATACAACAATTTAATCGGATTCCAGAGGGAATTTTGTATTAATTATTAATTTTGACCAAGTTTAACATTTTTTTTAAGGAGTATTTATGAAAATCCGACCGTTACACGATCGAATTTTGGTTCAACCGATCTTGGAAAAAGAAGTCCGCAAAGGGGGGATTATCATCCCTGATTCAGCCAAGGAAAAACCCATCGAAGGCCGTGTTAAAGCTGTGGGTAAAGGCAAAATCGGAGATGACGGAAAACCCGTCAAACTCGAAGTAAAAGTGGGTGACAAGGTTCTCTACAGCAAATATGGGGGAACAGAAATTAAATTTGACGGAGATGACTTCCTGCTCATGCGCGAAGACGATGTTCTGGCAATCGTAGGTTAATTTTTCCCAAAAAACATATCTAAAAATATTTTACATCTCTAAAAAAGAAGGAGATTCAAGTTTATGGCTAAACAAATTGTTTATGATGAAACCGCTAGACATAAAATTCTTGCGGGCGTTAACCAACTTGCCAATACGGTTAAAATCACCCTCGGACCCAAAGGCCGAAACGTGGTTATTGATAAAAAGTTCGGTTCCCCTACCATCACCAAAGACGGCGTGACCGTTGCAAAGGAAATTGAACTGGAAGACCCGTTTGAAAACATGGGTGCCCAAATGGTAAACGAAGTTGCCAGTAAAACCAGTGACAATGCAGGTGACGGAACCACAACCGCTACCGTTCTGGCACAGGCAATTTTCCGTGAAGGCATGAAGAATGTGACTGCTGGCGCGAATCCTATGGATATCAAACGCGGAATTGAAGCTGCTGTCGCTGCGGTCATCCCTGAAGTTCAAAAAATGGCGAAACCGACCAAAGATAAAAAAGAAATCGCACAGGTTGGAACCATTTCTGCGAATCAGGACAAAGCCATTGGTCAGATTATTTCTGAAGCGATGGACAAAGTCGGTAAGGACGGCGTTATTACCGTTGAGGAAGCAAAAAGCATGGATACCTCTCTCGAAATCGTGGAAGGTATGCAGTTTGATCGCGGTTATCTCTCCCCCTATTTTGTGACCGATGCTGAGCGAATGGAAGCCGTTTTGGAAGACGCTTACATCCTCCTCCACGAAAAGAAAATTTCCAGCATGAAAGATCTGCTGCCTCTGTTGGAAAAAGTCGCAAAAGGTGGCAAACCTCTACTCATCCTCGCAGAAGACATTGAAGGTGAAGCTCTCGCCACCCTGGTGGTTAACAAATTGCGTGGCACCTTGAATGTTTCTGCCGTTAAAGCCCCTGGATTTGGTGACCGTCGAAAAGACATGCTCAACGACATCGCCATCCTTACCGGCGGAAAAGTAATCACCGAAGACATTGGTGTTAGCCTCGACAGTGTTGAGTTGGCCGACCTGGGTCGTGCAAAACGCATCACCATTGATAAAGACAACACCGTTATCGTTGACGGAAAAGGAAAAGCATCTGACATCCAGGCTCGGGTCAAGCAGATCCGCAACCAGATCGAGGAAACCTCTTCCGATTACGATCGGGAAAAACTCCAGGAACGCCTGGCGAAACTGGTGGGTGGCGTAGCTATCATTAAAGTAGGTGCTGCGACCGAAACTGAAATGAAAGAAAAGAAAGCCCGTGTTGAAGACGCACTGCATGCAACCCGCGCAGCAGTTGAGGAAGGAATCATCCCAGGAGGCGGCGTAGCATTTATTCGCGCCTTGGGCTGCCTTGATAAAGTCAAGGGTGATCATGATTTCAAACTCGGCGTCAGCATCATCCGCCGGGCTCTCGAAGAACCTCTTCGCCAAATTGCTACCAACGCGGGAGAAGAAGGTACCGTTGTTTGTGAAAAAGTCAAAACCCTGAAAGGCAATATGGGTTACGATGCAAAAAACCACGAGTACACTGATATGATCAAAGCCGGTATCATTGATCCTGCAAAAGTAACCCGTACTGCGTTGCAAAATGCTTCCAGTATTTCAGGATTGCTGTTGACCACAGAAGCAATGATCACCGACCTCCCTGAAGAAAAAGAAGAACATAACCACGGTCATGCGGGCGGTGGTATGGGCGGCATGGGCGGTATGGGCGGTATGCCCGGAATGATGTAAGCTCCCCCAATAGCTTGCAAACCTTCAAAACCCCGGTTCTGTCCTACGACAGAATCGGGGTTTTTTTGTGGCTACCGCCACAGGGAAATTTCTACCCAAAAACCTAAAGAAAATTGTTTCGCAAAAAAAATGGAAATATCGCCCACCTCGCTAGAGGTTTCCCACCGGGCCTGGCCCGGGTTGACAGGGTGAAGTACAAACATTAGTATGAAACCGTTCAGAGTTGGGACTGTTGTTCTGATCTGATTTCCTTCCAATTTCAGCACGCTTCTGGAAAGGCGATATGCCTGCGATAACAAAAAAAGTTTTAGGAATGATCCTTGCCGGGGGCGAAGGCAACCGCCTCTATCCCCTGACGCAACACCGTGCAAAACCAGCCGTTCCTTTCGGGGGAAAATACCGATTGATTGATTTTGCCCTGAGCAACTTCCTCAATTCAAGTGTTTACTCAATTTACATCCTGACCCAGTTTAAATCGCAATCTCTGACAGAGCATATCAATGAAACCTGGAGGATCGGCTCCGTTATCCGCGATCACTTCATACTTCCTGTCCCTGCACAGAAACGGACGGGTGAAAGCTGGTACCAGGGAACCGCAGATGCCATTTACCAGAACATCAATCTGATTGAAGATGGCGATTTCGATCTCATAGCCGTCTTTGGAGCAGACCATATTTACAGAATGGACCTGCAGCAGATGATCGAGTTCCATGTCAAAAAGAAAGCCGATGTGACCGTTTCCGCCATTCCTGTTCCCATCAAGGATGCAACGGCTTTCGGAGTCATCCAGGTCCAGGAAAAGTTTCGTATCATTGGATTCCAGGAAAAACCGAAACGGCCCAAACCCATTCCGGGACGCGAGAAAGAAGCCTTCGCCTCAATGGGGAATTATCTGTTCAATAAAGATTTCCTGATAGACATTCTCTATAAAGACGCGGAGGACAAAAACTCATCGCACGATTTTGGAAAGGACATCCTCCCGAAAATTTTTAAGAAGTCCCGTGTCTATGCCTATGACTTTCGCAGAAACCGTATCCCCGAACTTACGAAAAAGGAAATCGGTTACTGGCGCGATGTGGGAACCATCAAAGCTTTCTGGGAAGCCAATATGGATTTAAGAAGCGTCAATCCCGACTTCAATCTCTACAATAAAAAATGGCCGATCCGGACCGCAAGCTATGGAACACCTCCGGCAAAGTTTGTTTTCAACGACGATGGTAGACGCGGACAGGCCATCGACAGCATCATCGCTGAGGGAAGTATTATCAGCGGTGGAAAAGTTCAGGACTCCGTTTTAGGACGGGAAGTCCATGTGGATAGTGGTGCGGAGGTAAGACATTCCCTGGTCATGGACCGGGTCAAAATAAATAAAAACTGCAAAATTAAGATGGCCATCATCGATAAGGATGTTGAAATCCCCGCAAACACAAATATAGGTTATGACCCGGAGGAGGATGCAAAACAATATTATGTCGATAAAGAATCCGGCATCATCGTTATCCCCAAAGGCTACAAATTTTCCTGATACGACAAACAAGCCAGAATATAATTTTTTGTTAAGCTAAAATAGGTACGTTTTCCATGCTAAATCATTAAAAGCAACCCCCTCAATCCCCCTTAACAGGGGGAAGTTTATTATCCCCCCTGACAAGGGGGGCTAGGGGGGTTCCCAAAAATAATCCTTCAAAATACAAGTTCGTCTAATTCCAAAATAAAAGAAACATGACTCTTCCCGGCATCAACCACCTCCTTGCACAACCTGAAAAATTTTTAAAAGGCAAAACCGTGGGACTCATCGTCAACCACACCAGCCTTGCCAGTGACCATCGGCATTCGATCGAACATTTTAAATCGCATTCCTCTTTCACACTCAACGCCCTGTTTGCACCGGAACATGGACTGTATGGAATCGCACAGGACATGATCGAGATAGAAAACGAAATCGACCCGGTTTCGGGACTGACCGTATCCAGCCTCTACGGAAAAACCGAAGACACTCTCGAGCCCGACCCGGAAGCGTTGAAGGATGTCGACAACCTTGTGTTCGATATTCAGGATGTGGGCGCGCGCTACTACACCTTTATCTACACAATGGCAAAGTGTATGGAAATCTGTAAAAAGTCCGACACGCGGATGATCGTCTGCGACCGGCCCAATCCGATCAATGGAATCGACCTTGAAGGCAACCTGGTATCAGAAGAGTTCCGTTCGTTTGTTGGAGAATATCCCCTGCCCAACCGACACGCAATGACGGCTGGGGAGCTGGCCTTGTTTTTCAATCACGAAATTGAAATCGGCTGCGAATTGAAAGTCGTGCCCATGACCCACTGGAACCGCGAACACTGGTACGATGAGACGGGGCTCCCCTGGGTTGCGCCCTCCCCCAACATGCCGACACTCGATACAGCGATTGTTTACCCCGGCATGTGCCTGAT
>JAYNIA010000009.1:0-33708 GCA_038108555.1 Nitrospinota bacterium
ACAGGACATATGATTGTCGGAAATATCGGGTCTGAAAAAAACCTAGAGTATACCTGCATCGGTGATACGGTTAATTACAGTTCAAGACTGGAAGGAATTAATAAGGTGTATGGGACAAATATTATTATCGACATCTTTACAAAAAAGAATGTTGAACATGATCTTCTATTAAGAGAATTGGATACTATCCAGGTAAAGGGCAGGGCACAAGGGTCACAAATATTTGAAGTGCTGGCCGAAGTGCGAAATGCGACGGAACATCAAAAGAGATTAAAGCAGGAATATGAGACCGCTTTGGAGCTATATCGAAAAGGTGATTTTGTTTTAGCTGAAAAGAAATTTCTCTACCTTTATCAATCGAGAAATGATATTGCTAGTAAAACCATGTGGGAACGTTGCAAGAATTATATTGATTCACCCCCTGAAAACTGGCTAGGAATTGTTGAAATGAAAGAGAAGTAGATTATAACCAGATTTCTTTGGAGTTGATTCTTTCAAGTGCCAGCTCGGTAGCCGCATCTCTAAAAATAAAATCTCCCTTTATCCGATTAAAAATTTCCCTGACATTTTTAGAAACAGTATTAAAAATCAGGTTTTCAGTATAAGCCCGGGTCCCATGGGTTTTCACTTTTTCTGAATAATCTTTATCTTGAGTCATTTGACGTTCGACTGCGCAACCAATAACCCCACCTGCATTTACAATAAAGTCGGTTAACGATATTAATTTTTTGCGATGCATTAAATAGTATTCCACCGGTTTGCTACTGGGCGTGTTCGCCCCTTGAAGGATAATGCGGCAATCGATCCGATCGATATTTTTTGCAGTAATTGCATCAGGCCTGGCGGCTGGAACTAATATGTCACAGGGGACTTCGAGCAACCAGTCCAAATTTTTTGGATCGAATTTCCTTTCTACCCTTTGGGAATAATTGCTTAATCCACCTTCCTGTTTCCTGATTCGTGAGAGTTCATCCAAATCCAAACCTTTTGGATTCCATAATGCACAATGGATATCAGAAGCACCTACAACCAGGGCACCTTTTTGATTTAATTTGACCGCAGTTGGGCCGCCTACATTACCAAATCCCTGTATAACCACTTTTGAATTATTAAGTTGGAAATCCTCCAGCAGTTCTTCAAGTGTCAATGCGGCTGCGTATAAACCGTGAGCGGTTAATTCCCAACCATCCAGAGGGATCCCCCCATATTCTTCAGGCCGACCTGAACCTCCCCTGTGATGATTTTTCTGTCGCAGCTTTCTTGTATGATTTTCCTGGATGATTTGAACATCGTATTCATCTGTACCCATATCTGCAGCGGGGATATATTTATCAATCTCAAATAATGCATCTGCCCATTTTTCCATCAACAGATTTTTTTGCTGTCGATCCTTATAAAAATTTTGATTTGCAACTTTTAGTCCCGATTTCCCGCCCCCATAGGGCAAACAGGCGGCACTGTTTTTTAGAGTCATAACGTGTGCCAACCTGTTGACTTCATTTAAGGAAACATCCGGTAGCATACGTATGCCACCCAGGCCGGGTCCTCTTTGCGTATTATCAACTGTTACAAACCCCCACACCTGATTTGTAGCCGGATCAAAAACCTCAAACCTAGCTTCCTGCTTATGTGAATTATCCTGTGAAAACCTGAATGTGTTCTCGGTTTTGGGTAATTTTCGGACTGAAAAACCATTTGCAGGCAATTTATTGGGCATTACAGTTTTCTCATCATGACAATTCGGTGATAAAGAAGGGAGTCTTTATTGACTTTTCGTCCCTGCAAATATAGTAATAAATCCAGGTAGTGATTTTTATTTAGCCCCAGCCGGGTGATCAATTTAACAGCCATTCGATCTGCTTCCACTTCTTGATTGATACCGAATCCTAAAGGAACATCTATTGATGGAAAAGCTCCATAATGCGATTCTCCGTTCCCGGATGAAGATGGGGCTGGAAAATTCTTCAAATTGGAATCGGGATTAACAATTATAATTCCTATCCTTGAATAGTAATGACCCATTTTCAGATGAGATATTTCATGGGCTGCAACACAGATTCTACGAATAGGATTTAGCTTTTCTAAAAACCTTCTGTAAATATTTATTTCTCTTCCTTTGGTAACCCAAGCATTGTCAAATTCACCTTCCCAGACCACCGCTCTATATTTTCCATAATCCTGTGGGAAATTCATTTTAACGACATAATCGATATCGGCCTGCCATATAGTGACCGCTTTCTTACAGGATGGAGATTGGCTGGTTTGGCAAATATATTGTTCGGGAAAACAACCTGAGTGAAATAACAGGCTGATTGTCAGAAGAAATAAACGTGGGATATTTTTGATCATGGCCAGGATCAATAATAATTTATTCCACCACTCGCGTACAGAATTCCACTGGTCCCATCTGTTGGTGGAGGACCTTGAAAAGGAATTCCAAATGAAAGAGCAAAATTGTAACTGGGTCCCCAGGGTTTTGTTTTGGGTATATTCATTTTCATACCGAATCCTCCGCCGGAAATGGCACGGTTAAGGTCATCGGGCACCTGATCCAGAATTTGAATTCTCCCACCTTCGATAAAAGCATTAAAAGAAAGGAAATCTTTCCATTTAAGCTTTTCTCCTTTTGCCACAGGAGCATTTGAAGGGAAAGGAAGAACATATTCCAGGCCGACACTATATCCATTAGAACCAGAATATTCAGATATCGGGAAACCGCGAACCGTACCAAATCCCCCTATAGAAAATAAATTAGAAGATAGTACCCGGGAACCAGAAATTTGCCCATTCCCTTTAATAATAAAGTAACTTCCCAAAACTCCGGTTCCTTGAAATCGCGTGAAATTTAATTTAGCACGAAAAACATCTCCTCTGGCATCTATGCGAGATGCAAGGTTAAGGTTTTCATTAGATTCAGAGACACCCTGGTTAAACCTTAGCTCAGCAAAAGTCCTTCCCAAAAAACGATCTGTGTAATTCCCTCCCAGAGATACATGGATACCTCTAAGGTTATCCCGGCTATCTATGGAACCCAAACGAAAGTTTCGGCTTTCTCTCATGGAGTAACCGGCTTTTAAGTTAAGTTGACCTAATCTTGATCGGTAAAGGGGATGGTTTACCTCAAACACATAAGAATCTGACGAACCTTTTATTTCCAATGGAATAATGTTACGGCCCTTGCCAAGGGATTGTTTCGAATGGGAATAGGAAAACTTAACCGTAGTTCCATAGTTATTTATGGGATATAAAAAAGAAGGGGCTACCAGGGACTGGGTAAAATCCGATTGAATGACCCTCAAAGAAAATTGATCTCCCAACTTTAAGAGATTTCCTGCGCTTGCAGAAAAATTGTAATGGACTCTGCCTGTAAATTCACTTCCGAAATTGTCCATATCGAATGCGAAAGAGTAAGCAGGACTTTCTTTTACTTCTAATACAAGATCTGAAGTTCCGGGCAATTCACCTGGTTTTAAAAGGGATTTAACAGTGACTCCCATCAGGTCATTCAATTCAAGTAAAGTTCTTTCCAGAGTTTGTTCTCTTAGAATTCCTTCTTCTTTTACTCTTGTCATGCGATTTGCAATTTCTTCGCTATCAAGAGATTTATTTCCAGTCACTTGAATATTGTTAATTTTGCCTTCAGCAATATTTATTTTTACAATACCATCTTGCAATTTCTGGGCTGGGACATAAGCTCGGGACAAGAAATAACCCTGTGATACATAATAAGAGGTAAGTTCTTGGGCCAGCAGCAGTAAAAGGCCAAAGGTTATTTCTTTTCCTTTTTCATCCAGTTTTACCAGGGCTTCCAGTTCTTCTTTGGGGAAAAGTGTGCTGCCTTCAACTGCAATTTTTTTTACGAAAAACTTTGGCCCTTTTTGAGGGTCAACAGGTTTGCGACTGTCGGGTACCACGATTTCAGGTGCTTGTTCTTCAAGGGGCGGTTGGTAGAACGGCTGCGACTGTCTTAAAGATCTTTCCGATAACCCGGGTTCTGAAAATTGGGGATTCTGAGCAGATTGTTGAGCCCAAAGGGAGTCCACAAAAAACAATCCATCTAAATATAATGGCGAGTATAAGATGCTTTGGTTTAAGATACTGGAGCAAGATTCTAAATTGTATATGTTAACTATCGAATATTTTCCTGGAAAAGTTTTATAATCATATACCAAGCTTGGGGAATAATTATACAGTTATTCCAAAAGGGTTTTAGGTCCAATTATTTATTGTTTTATAAGGGGTTATGGATAGTTCTCTAGAAAATGCTGCGATAGTTGAGTTGGTTGAAAAAGCCCTTGCGGAGGATTTAAAAGAAGGGGATATAACGACCCGAAATATTTTTTCCGATGAAAAAAACTCCACCGCCGAGGTGATTGCCCGAGAACCGATTATCTTATGCGGTCTTGAAGTTTTTAAGGCCGTATTTCAAAAATTGGATTCCAAAGTAAAATTCTCTTCCTGCAACTTTCAGGATGGAGACGAAATTAATACAAACGATATTATCATTAAGGTGGAATGTAATGTGGTTGCATTGCTGGAAGGGGAAAGAAGTGCCCTAAATGCCATACAATGGTTAAGCGGTATTGCCACTTTGACCCATAGATATGTTGAAAAAGCAAAACCCGTAAAAGTTTTGGATACCCGCAAAACCACCCCGGGTCTGAGAATATTTGAAAAATATGCCGTGAAATGCGGAGGTGGAACCAACCATCGACTGGGTTTGTACGATCAGGTTTTAATAAAAGACAATCATATTGAAGCAGCAGGAAGTATTACCAATGCCGTAAGCAATATAAAAGGCAAACTTACAAATAATAAAATTGAGGTAGAAGTAAAAACCCTTGAAGAGGTAGATGAGGCTCTTAAAAATAATGTCGATATCATTATGTTGGACAATATGGATATTGAAATGATGAAAAAAGCCATTTTAAAAATCAATGGAAAAGCTAAAACTGAAATCAGTGGGGGAGTCACCTACGAAAGGCTGGATGAGATTTCGACAACAGGTGCCGACTTTGTTTCCATAGGAGCCCTGACCCATTCCGCTGCAGCGGTTGATATCAGCATGAATATTACGACGGATTAAACATGCCCTGTAAAGACACCACAGCACAAATCAGAATCGTATTAGACAATAAAGATTGTCTGCTGGATTTTGATTACTCCAAAATGACCTGTAATAAAGAAATTGGAGGTGGTACAGGTTATCGAGAGTTTTGTATCGGGAAATCCATCGATGTTTTATCGCAACAGGAATTTGATGATTTAATTAACAATCTGGAATTGCCTGATACGGAAAGCCAGTTTTTACTTTTTCTGGAATGGAGCGCACTGAACGCGGCATTGGACCAGTACCAGGGACGGCTGGTTCCAAAAGATGAAGACAGATATCAAATTGCCACCATTGCCTATGAATCGGATCGTGTTGAAATAAAACAGATGGTGATGGCTCCTTCCGAAATGCCAAAAATAATTCCTTGCAGAAAGAGATAAGAACTTTATTATATAAACACCACAAAGGACAGGAGTTTCGAAATGAATCAAATCGGTGACTATATGAGCACAACCCTTTATTCCACCACACCTGATACATTGGCTCATGAAGCAATTAATAAAATATATGAGAACAAAATAGGGGCGCTTTTAGTCGAAGAGAATGGGAACTATACCGGCATGTTTACAAAAACGGACTGGATGGCCCTGGTGTTAAAAGGTGAGTGTGACCCTAAATCCATAAAGGTATCCACAATCATGACGGACCTGAAACATACTATTGGAATCAATCAGACCATCCCAGAAGCCAGTGCCATCATCGAAGAAAATAAAATCCGCCATCTACCCGTAGAAGACAACGGAAAAATTGTCGGAATGTTTTCAGTTAAAGACCTGGAGAAATACTATTTAGAGCTGCACAAAAAAACAGATTTTTGAGTGCTGAAATCTATTTGAGTTACCCCCACCCATCTTATTCCTAATCATCCGGGTAAAGCCTTACCAGTCTCACATAACCTTGAGAATAGTCCTGATCAAAATGTTGCGCCGTCCCTGAAACATAAGAAAAATAAAAGGCGGCCTGTTGATCGAAAGGCAAACACCAGGAGGCATTTCCACCACCGGATGCGAATAGGGGATCCAGATGTATTTCACAACTGGAACGGGCCATAATGGTGCTTTCCGGTACAAATATTTTTTCAATTTCCTCTTTTTCAGGGATGCGCCAGTCGTGATAGCCTAAATAATCTTTTTTATTCATTTCATCAACAAACTGTAACGCCTCCTGAAAGGTTAGCCAGTCCTGAGCAATGGGCCATGAATCCTGCTTGGCCCAAACCAGTCCGGTTTCGTTATCCAATATAGTTGAATCTCCCTTATCTACAAATCTGGGATTACTGGTCATTTAATTTTTCTCCTGCTACTTGATAAAAAATCTTTCTACAAAAAACGAATTAAAATATTAGCGCAGGTCGTTTTCTGTGTGAAGAGTAAAAATATATAAATTGACCACAATTGCCATTTGCCACTGGAAATCACAGGTTTAATTTGTTAAAAATTAACCTTCGTCCTTCCATCAATTGGAAAAGTCCTTATGGCACTGGATTCAATAACAAAATTTTTAATATTAAATGATCAGGTTTTAGCGCAAACCGGTTGCGGGGAAAAAATCCCGGATTTAAATATTTACGCACAAATCTCGCAATACTCCATCTGGATTGCTCTTGCTCTTGGAATCGGGGGAATCTTGCTGGATCAAAAAGCGATCAAAGGGATTTTATTCACTCTGGCGTTGGTTCCACTCCTGGCTTGGGGATATGTTCAGTTTGTGGTGGATTATTCCAAATTGAAAAAAGATATCTTTGCCTACAATTCAATGGCGGAGGCCACGCTGGCAAATATTGCTGAGGCTCAGGACCGGTATAAATCGGAGCAGGGGACCTATATCGGTGATTTACGGAAGTTGTACTCGCATATAGGAGGGGCGGGGGGTATGAACGAATGTGTGAAGATTCTCAGCGTAAAAGCGGGATTTGATCACTGGCGCGCCGAAGCCGCTCATTTATCCAGCCCGGAAACAGTTATTTGGGACAGCCGGGCAGGAACTTCATTGAAAAAAGGCTAACGAACTTAATCTTCCCAGCCACTCACCATCCCATTAAGAGAAACCATTCCCGTTATTGCGTTATTTTCGATGACCATGGCGTAGGAAACATTGAAGTTTGTCAGGAACCGGGCCGCAAATGGGATGGGCATATCAAAACTAACAGATAAAACCGGCTTGGACATGATTTCGTAAACATGGGCCTCGTGCAATTTTCTTCGATTCGCAATAACCTTTCTCGCAATATCCTTTAGGGTCATGATTCCATAAACATCGGCGTCATCTCTGGGTTCAACCAATACGGCATTGATTTTCCTGCTACGCATCATATGAAGGGCATCAGAAACTTTCATAACGCCATCAACTTTAGTGAAGTTAGACATCATGACATCTCCAACTCTTTTTATTTCTGCCATTCGTTTCTCCAGCTCCCTTTAATTAGAAATAATGTTCCTTGGCATCTTTTTCCATGGATGGCATTTGACTCTCCAGGCCAATAGCACGGTCAACGTCCAGGGAGAATGTGATGCCATTTCCCTGATCACTCAATTGTCCTGAATCATAAATTGCGTTCATAATGTCGTCGGCCATAAAATCTTCCACCAGAAATAGAAGCATGTCTTTTTGGGATTCCATTGATAGTCCCAAAAATGATTTTTGCGAATGAATACCTTCACCACGGGCATTCAATATGGTAACACCTGTTGCCCCTGCGGCTTTGGCGGCTTCAATTACTTCATTCTGATATTTATCATTAACTAAAGCTAAAATAACTTTAAAACGCATAAGTCAAAACCTCCTAAGAGTTATTTTTTCTTCGCTTATTTTTGGCCAGAATTTCGGTGATCATAGCATACGCCATTACCGTTATCATAGGGAAAAGGGAGGCGAACGCTATGAGACCAAAGCCATCTATTAAAGGTGATCGACCCGGAACATTGGATGCTAAACCAATTCCCAGTGCCGCGATCAATGGTACGGTCACAGTTGATGTCGTCACTCCCCCGGAATCATATGCTAAAGGAACAATCATTTTGGGGGAGAAATAAGTTTGAATCAATAAGAACGCATAACCCGCAGCGATGTAATAATGAAGAGGATCTCCGGTTACTATCCGATAAACTCCCAGGGAAACTCCAACCGCAACTCCCAATGCAACTGATATTCTGAGTCCCCATGCAGATATTGCCCCAGTGGTAATTTCTTTTGCCTTCAAAGCGACGGCAATAAGCGCCGGTTCTGCAAGCGTGGTGGAGAATCCAATCAAAAAGGCAAAAACATAGGTCCATAAATATATTGAAGGATCAACCGTCGAAGACGCTTTAATGGCTTCAATTTCACTTTTTTCTCCAGACGTTAAAAAATTAAGATCCGTCAATTGGTTTGCCATTTGTGTTCCTATAGGAAAAACACATTTTTCCAAACCAACTATAAATATACTCAGTCCCACTACGACCAGAAGAAGGCCAAAAAGAATGTTTTTCAGGTTGGGAATTTTTTTGCGGATAGCAACCGCTTGAAAGAATCCCAAAACCAAAATGATTGGTAGGATATCTATAAACGTCCCACCAAGCGCATTAACAATAGCTTTTAAAAAATTGTTTTCCATAAACTAGAAATTCAAGCCATAAACAAAAATTCCATAGGCCAATACAAAAATGATTGGATTCAAACTGGCGAGCGCAATCAAACCGAAACCATCGAGAATAGGGTTCCTCCCTCGAATGGCTGTTGCCAAACCTACACCCAAAGCTGCTACAAGGGGAACGGTTATGGTAGAGGTAGTTATTCCCCCTGAGTCATAAGCGATTCCAATTATTTGTGGTGGAGCAAAAAAGGTGGTGATAACGATGAGGGAATACCCGCCAATGATAAACCAGATCAGGGGCCACCCTTTAATAATTCGCAACACACCCAAAGCGATGGCCATTCCCACTGAAAAAGCAACCGTAAACCTGAGGCCCAGTACAAAAGAGCCGATGGATTCCTCATTGTCCTGGATGGCTCCGGCACCGGCGGCGAGCCCTCCAGCCTTACCTGCTACCACGGTTAATGCGGGTTCCGCAATGGTGGTGGAAAACCCAAGAGCGAATCCAAAGAAAATTATCCATAGGGCATTCCCTTTAATGGCAAATTCGTTTGCCATCTTTTCTCCAATGGGGAATAGGGCACTGTCCAATCCCAGAATAAAAACAAACAGACCAAAAACGACAAGCAAAACTCCCAATAATATTTGATCCAGATGCGGAAAAGGTTTTTGGATTATGACGATTTGGAAAAATGCAATTACAAGGATGATGGGGAATACATCCATGAAGGCGGAAAAAATTTTTTGAAGGAGAGCTTTAGCTATAGCCACCGGTAATTTTTAGAAAGAGTAATTTAGATAGTTGGCTTTTTCCATATTCAAAACGAGCTCAAAAAAAGATGCTTTGTTCCCGCAAGGTGTTAAAAATCAACCTTTGAGAGTATAACGGATAATTCTCAAAAAATCAGTTATTATGGTCTAATTATTTGGATATTGTAAAAAGATGGGAATGAACATAGCGGAGAATATATGAGTTCCGATGAAATGAACCAGGATGAATTTGACCAGGATGCTTTCAATAAAGAAATGCTGTTGGATATTTTTTATAACACCAAAGGTGGAATTGATGACATCAATGCCGCCATTGATAAAAAATTGTTTGGGACTCAAAAAAGAAGTATCACCATTTTTGAAAAATATATAAAAGCCCGATTAGCACTCAATCCAAAAACATTAAATTTAGCCGATCAGGAAATCACTCCCATAGAAGCTGCTTATTTGAGCCAATACCCGGGTTTGGAAAATGTAGAAAAACTGGATCTAAGAAGAAACAAGATGGGGGATGAGGGGTTGGAGGTGCTTCTTGAATCAGAGAAAATTAAAAACCTTCGGGAGCTTGACCTTAGAAATAATCAAATAACGCGTCAGGGAATGATTTTGCTCACGAAAACCAAAAACCTGCTAAACCTCGAAAGTTTAGATTTAAGGGTAAACAAACTCGGAAAACGTTGGGAAGAGAAACTGAAAGACCAGGGTCACTTCCCAAAATTATCCCAATTAAGGATAGCCTGACAATTTGTCAGGCCCTTCCTTGATGGGGTTCCTTAAACTTAAAGAGCTAGATGGTTTTTATTGTCACGGATATTTTGAACTATTTTATCCGCGATTTCATCTGCCTTGATCGAATAGTTGCCATCACGTAGAACATTGCGAAATTTATTCACTAAATCGTGACGTATTTCGCCTGTTACATTTTTGGACTCCTTGGTCGATGCCTGGCTCTTTGAAGTTTCAGAAAGGGTCACACGGTCTGCAGCGTTTCCGGAGTAATTTTCTCCCTTAACAGGATTTTTAACACCTCCGGATTCACCTTTGACAGCGCTTCCTCTGTCTAATTTAATTGTAGGTTCTAGTTTGTTCATAATTTACTGGAGTAGCAATAAAACTCCCTCAGGTATTAAATTAGCCTGTCCTACCATAGCGGCAGAAGTCTGTACTAACAAAAGCTGTTTTGTTAAACCTGTTACTTCCTGGGCCACATCAGCATCACGAATGGTGGAAGCCGCTGCTGTAAGATTTTCAATATTCACCCCAAGGTTTTGAATCGCTCTTGTAAGCCTGTTTTGAGCTGCACCCACACGAGCACGGGCGCCACTTAAAGTATCTACTGCATTTTGAAGTTCAACCAAGGCTTCGCGTGCACCCTCCTTGGTACTGATATCAAGATTCTCGATTCCCAAACTGGTCGTGGTTGTCGCGGCCAGATTGAGGGTTTCATTTAAATTGATTCGATTTTCTACACTTGAATCCAAACCAATATGGATGATGACATCCTCACCGGGAGCTCCGGATTCCAACGACCCATCCAAGAGTTTTTGACCTAAAAACTCATTGGTATTGGTAATACGGTTTATTTCCTGCTTGATGGCATCAAATTCGAGTTGCAGGGTTTGTCTTTCTGCATCTCCGATTGTTCCTGTAGAAGCCTGCGAAGCAAGTTCTCTGGAACGAATGAGAATTCCCGCCAAAATAGTCAGACCACCTTCTGCAACGTTATTGATTAATGACAATCCATCCTGCAAGTTTCTCAATCCCTGGCGATACGCACGCGCATCGGAACGCAAAGATTCTGAAATAGACAGACTGGCACCATCATCGGAACTGTTTTGAACACGTTCTCCTGAAGCAACCTTGCCTATGGCTTCTCCAAGATTGGCGTTGTTCCGGTCAAGACGGTTTTGGGCAATTTGTGAATTGAGATTATTGAAGATTCTGAGTGGCATTCCATTTCCTCCCTGAAAGTGGAATATTTACGATTTGATTGGTGATCCATAAAGAAACCTCCAAGTTTCAATAAGTTATGGGCCAATCACTGATGCGGCCTCCAAGCCGCCTTAATTTAGTTACGGCGTAAATCGGGTTTTCTTGAGTAAAAATATGAAATCTATTTAAAAATCAAACAAATGTTTACTTCTTGGTGATATATTTTGATTTTTATCCTTAAAAAAAATTTATAAAAAGGTGACAAAAAGATGAAAGAAGAATTATTAAAAGTGGATGGGATGACTTGTGGGCACTGTGTCGAAGTAGTTACTAATTCCTTAAAAACGATATCAGGCTTGAGCAGTGTGGAAGTGAATTTGGATAAAAAAGAGGTGGGTGTAAGTTATAACGAGGCTGAAACCAATATTAAGGAAATCTCAGATAAGATCGTTGAAGCAGGGTTTGAAGTGATGGATAGCTAGGAAACCAGTTTGCCAATCGTTATTTTCAGTATTTCCTCTTTTCCCTCTCGGAATACTTTCACCATAACAACGCGTCCTATTTCGGTATTGGCAACCAGTTTTTGTAAAAGCTTTGAATTTGCAACAGGTTTTCCATCAAACTGAAAAATGATGTCTCCCCGTAAAATACCCCCTTCATGTGCAGGGGTATTCAGGTCAACGCTGTTAACAAGCACTCCGTCGGTATCTTTAAACCCCAGCGTAGTTGCAAGCTCCGGGGTAAGATTTTGTATACCGACACCCAGCCAGCCTCTGGACACGTTTCCATTTTTTACCAGCTCGTTGGCAATTTCCAATGCAGACTCGACGGGTATGGCAAAACCAACACCCGAACCTATGGCCGCAACACCGGTATTCACACCAATAATGTTTCCATCAAGATTTATTAATGGACCTCCACTGTTGCCGGGATTGATCGAAGCATCTGTTTGAATAAAACTCTCAAAGCGGGTGATCCCTAAATCCGTTCTCCCTTTACCGCTTATTATTCCCACGGTCACTGTGCCCTCAAGTCCGTATGGATTTCCAATTGCCATCACCCATTCCCCGACTTGGAGTTGTGTTGATGATCCAAACTGGGGCTCCGGCAAACTTCGAAGTGTGGATATCTTTAAAACGGCTAAGTCTGTCAGAGAATCATGACCAAGGACTTTGGCAAAGTATTCGCGCCCGGTTGAAAGCTTGACGAGGATTCTATCCAGTCCTTCGACAACATGGTTATTGGTCAAAATATAGCCATCGGAATCCAAAACGATTCCCGATCCCATACTTTCAACCACATATTTCCGGCCACGAAGGTTTTTTGATATCCAGTTTTTTACTTTCAGATACCAGGGCATCACATTATGTGGATCAATTTCATACCAGGAAGATTCCTCGACGACCTCTTTGACCTTGTTCACACTCACGACCGAAGGTCTTATGGCTTTCGCATTTTTTACAAAAGCCTTCTGTAAGGCCAACAGGCCCTCATAATCATTTGCATGTTTAATTTTGTTGGCGATGGATTTAACAGGGGAGGGTGGGGTATAGGAAAAATGGGTGCGGGAATTAATAAAAGCCAGCATCAATAATATAAAGGTGGCTATGACTAATTTGGAATTATTATGCATTCTTCCTGCCTGTATATAGTGAAACTATTCCCAAAGTTAATGGTCGGGATGTAACTTCATTGAAACCCGAATCTTCAAGCATGTTTTTAAAAGCCTCTCCCTGCGGGAAATTGGCCACGGATGCCGGTAAATAGGAATAGGCATTTTTATGGCCTGAAATTATGCGACCGGTCAAGGGCAATATTTTTTCAAAATAAAAACGATATAGCCATTGCAGGACCCCATTTGCGGGAAAAGAAAACTCCAGTACCACGATTTTGCCATTGGGCTTAAGAATCCGATGCATTTCCCTTAATCCCTGTTTTGCATCTGCAAAATTTCTTACCCCGAAAGCTGTTATTGTTCCATCAAACGTATGATCTTTTAAAGGAATATTTTCTGCCGATCCCGGAATCAGCTTGATTCCATTAAAAAGCTTTTGATTGGATATTTTTTTGTTTCCCAGCCGCAGCATGGACAGGCTGAAGTCCATCCCAATGATCTGGGAAGGTTTGGGATCCCTTTTTCCAATCTCAAGGGCTATATCGGCGGTGCCTGTGGCTACATCCAAAAAAGATTTGTTGCCGACCGGACCAAACTCGCTGACGGCCACTTTTCTCCAATACCGGTCAAACCCGGCACTCAAAAGACGATTGAGCAAATCATACCTTGGAGCCACTGCATCGAACATGGCCTGGATTTGACTCGCTCCGCGCATAGGAAGTTCTGATTTTTCTGTTGCCAGCAATATTTTTCCCAACCCATTGAAACTTATAGTTTATGTATGCAAAAATTCTAACACCTGATGGAATAGGGTACAAGGAAGAAGGGGGATTCTCATAAAAAACAACCTATATTTATTTCGGAGAAACATATGAAAACGGTTCTCGTAGCCATTGCACCGGGATTTGAAGAGATTGAAACCATTACCCCGGTAGATATTTTAAGAAGAGCCGGAGCCCGGGTCACTTTAGCTGGAACGATACCCGGAGTTCTGGAAGGTTCCCGGGGTGTCAAGGTGCAACCGGATGCGCTTCTGGACGATGTATTGAATCAGGAATTCGACTTGATCTGCCTGCCGGGAGGCCAACCGGGCACGGATAATCTTAAAAAGGACCCGCGAATAGAAACGATCCTTAAAAGAATGAAGGATGAAGATAAACATATAGCCGCTATTTGCGCAGCCCCTCTGGTTCTTCAAAAGGCAGGAATTCTGGAAGACAAGTCCATGACCTGCCATCCTTCGGTTCAGGGAGAATTTGGCTCCTATATTAAAGATAGGGTTGTTGTTGACGAAAAGTTGGTCACCAGCCAAAGTCCGGGAACCGCTATGGAGTTTTCCCTGAAACTGGTTGAAATCCTCTTTGGAGAGGAACGGCTAAATAAGGTCAATGATGGCGTTTTGGCGCGAATTTGACCGGTTTTCAATAATTTTGAAACTTTTCGGGTGGGGTAGCATCAAAAACGGGCAAATAGGCAATTTTTGCTATCTCATTTTAATGGAAGCAGAATCATGAATATTTCCCAAACGCAGTTTTTAATCAATAAAAGACGCATAAAACGGCGAATCAAGAAGAAAAAGCAAGCTGAAGAACGCTGTTATCATTGTGGGGGTGCTTTCAAGGGGTCTGAGGAACACGAAAGCTGTATTATGTGCGGACGAGAAAAAGGGCATATCTGCGATACCTGTATGCATGTTCCTGAAGACAAAAAAGTCAAGCTGTCTGCCTAGTTGTCCAGATACAAACCCGCTTTAAACACCAATCCGGCTTTCCCGCCAACCCGAATGAATGCCAATTCCCCAGATTCAATTTCAACAAAAATACTGCTGGGCCGTTTCATTTCGTATCCCTGTTCTATAAGAATCTCTTTCTCTTCAGGATTCTTCTCATTGAGATAATAACCCAACGCACCCGCGACACTTCCGGTTGCCGGGTCTTCAGGTATTCCAATGAAAGGGGCAAATCCCCTTGCATGAATGGAATAGTTCGTGTGGACGGTCTGCCGTGTGAAGGGATAAACAATATCTACCTTCGCTTCTTCCAGAAGTTCTTTTAATAAAGGCTGGTTCAATTCAATCCGCTGTATGGCTCGTAATGAATTCAATGGAACCAGTAACGCAGGGAATCCGGTAGAGGCTGTTTGCACTGGGAGGTCAGAGTCGATGTTGTTCACACTCAATCCCAACGCCTGCGCCACTCTTTCTTTATCAGGAAGGGTATCGACTATTTTACCCGGAGGCTGGGTCATAAATATTCTTCCATCCTCCTGAAGGTCAACAGGGATTAATCCCGATTTAAATTTCAACCGCACCTGATTCTGGTCTGCGGGTATCAGGCCAGCATGTTTTAAAACGAAAGCCGTACCCAGGGTAGGGTGGCCGGCAAACGGAATCTCCTTTTCCGGTGTGAAGATTCTGACATCGAAGTCGGCCTCAGGAGAAGTGGCGGGATAAATAAAAGTGGTTTCGGATAAATTCATCTCCAAAGCCGCCTTCTGCAATTGTTCTTCTTTGAAATCCTCACCGCGTAAAAACACCGCTAAGGGATTCCCACCAAACAACTCACTGGAAAATACGTCGACCTGGTAAAAAGGGGTTTCCACAATAAATTCCTTATGAAAGGTTCTTGTCCACCCAACGTTTTAACACATAAAGTGCCCAGGGACGTGACCATGCTGTTTTTTCATCCAAAAACTGCTGCCAGATGGTTTCGACAGCGGACTGGGATATCAAACCGTTTAAAGGTTCAACATTGGTGAGTAAAACCGATTCCATCTCTTCTTTCATGGAACCGCGCATCCACGGCTCGAAGGGCAGGGTGAATCCCATCTTCTTGCGATGAACTATGGAGTCGGGCAGGGGAGGGTCCATCGAATCCACCAGCAACGACTTGGGCGTTGCAGTTAGTTTTTTAAGTCCGGCAGCCATGCCAAACATGTACTCCACAAGCTTATGATCGATGAAGGGTACACGTACTTCCAATGGATGCGCCATGCTCATCATGTCCGTGTCACGGAGAAGCATGTTCTGCAAATAATGGGTGATTTCCAGATAAGAAATGAGATTGAAATCTCCTTTGATATTGGATTGCTCGAATTTTTGCAGGAACAGGTTTGTGGACTCAATATTTTTCTGCGTTTCTGCATCAGCCAGACTTTTATCATGAAACAAATCCGCAACCTGATCCTGGCAGTACAAGGCGCGTATCAGATAAAACTCTTGCGCACCACTCAACTTGCCATTCAGCCAATGGTCGAGTTTGACGCATTGATCGGGAGGCAGAGAACCTTTCAGAATTCGGGTTCCCATATTCAAAAGGAATTTTGGATAGAACTTCATCCATCTTTTTCTTTCGAGTAATTTGGGAACCAGGTTGAAAGAGGGGTAGCCGCCAAACAATTCATCACCGCCCAGTCCACTCAACACCACTTTGAGTCCTGCCTCGTGTGCTGCACGCGAAATCAGAAACGTATTGATCCCATCCATGGTTGGCTGATCCATGGCACCCAAAGCATCAGGAAGGGAATCTAAAAGTTGTTGTTCATCGAGAGTTAAGAGCTGGTGCTTTGTTTTGTATATCTGGGATATCTCATTCGAGTATTCCGACTCGTCAAATTCCTTTTCCTTAAATCCAATAGTGAGTGTGGTGATTGGATTTTCTGATATGCGCGCCATGTGGGAAACAATGGCACTTGAATCAATACCGCCACTGAGAAACGCCCCGATCGGAACATCACTGACCTGACGGAACCTTACAGATTCCTGAAGGATGTTTTGTATGGATTCGCCGTTATTATCGGACTCGGCAGCCGAGTCCAAGGGATGCCAATATTGGGTTTCTTTAATGGTTCCATCAGCTTCAACAATTAAATAATGTCCTGGCTTCAGTTCCTGAATGTCGTTGATGATGGACTCCGGAGACCTCAAATGCCCGAAAGAAAGATAGGAATAGATTCCCGTCGGATGGATCGATTTTTCGGAGTGACCAGAAGCCAGCAGGGCGCGCACCTCGGAAGCGAACAGGAACTGGTTTTCCTTTTTAATATAGTAAAGAGGTTTGATTCCCAGCCGGTCACGTGCCAGTACCAGTTGTTGTTTGTTCGCATCCCAGATCGCAAAGGCAAACATGCCTCTGAGTTTATCCAGACAATCCAGTCCCCAGTGCTCGTAGGATTTTAACAGCACCTCAGTATCAGACTGGGAACTGAAAGAAAATTTATTTGAAAGTTCTTCACGCAGTTCGCGAAAATTATAAATTTCACTGTTGGTGGAGATCCAAAGAGATTTGTCCTCATTGGCCATCGGTTGATGGCCGCCGGGACTGAGATCGATGATGGAGAACCGCTGGTGTCCCAAATGCAGGGCGGGTCCGTTTTCTCCTTCAATCAGTTCTTCGCCACGATCATCAGGGCCGCGATGACGAATACTATCCAGCATCATCCGCAAAACCCGTCCAGGATTCTCAGAGGGTTTGTCAAATTCAAGAAGACCGGCTATACCGCACATAGTTAAATTAAAAGGATGAAGTGAAATGAAATGGTTTTAAATTTAACAATTATTTATTGATAAGGAAAAATTTTTGATATACCTTATTTAACCAAAAGCCTTTTTTAAGATGGATGAAAAATGTTTAAGGATATAGTAAATAAACTTTTATAGTTTGTTGGTATTGGTGGAATTATTTTATGTTTACTGATGACTATTACTATTTGGTCAATTTTTGAATTTAACCCGGATATTGATCCACTAAAAAAAGTAGAAGTGTCCGGAGTTTTTATTTTAAATCTTATTATTATTAGTCTGTTCCGTTGGATTATGCAATTTAAATCCAATAACAAATAAAATTTTCAGTTTAAAAAATATGAAGAAAATAGATTGGATTGTAATCAGTTTTGCCTTAATAATTTTAGCAGGTTGTGCGACCAGACACGCGGGCGGTGGGTCTAGCGCTAATGCACCCCAAAACCAAAATATTCAAGTAAAAAAAGGAAAAGACGGGAAAATAAGAATATTGGTTCGAGATTTTATTGTGGGAAATAGAAGCCAATTTCCTTTTTATCGATATTATTCATATTTGATTTTTACAGAAAAAACCGATTCTAATATGGAATCAATAAAAGCTGCAGCAAAAGCATATTTATGCAAAATTCAAGATGTTTCTGATGCAGACGATTTAAAAATAAGAAAAGAAAATATGGCTATTTTTTATGCGCCAGTTAGAAAAGGAACAGATGTTAATCGATTGAATGCAAACATGTCCTCCGTAGATTTAATAAACGATTATAATTTAGCTTTTTCTCAAACATTGGTAAATCATTTAAAACATAATAATTCGATTTTTAATAACTTCCGAGTGGGCATAATATCCTATCCGGTACCATTGAATATTAATAATTTAAATAATTCTATAGATTTGGAAAATCTTCAATCTATTAATCTTACAAATAAAAATTCAGAAAAAATATTCCAGATAGTTAGAAAATTTAAAACAGCGGTTACTAATAATTATAAATTTAAAGAAGTTGAAGTAGCAGTAAACTTAGAAGATAGTTACAGGAAACCTTTGAAATTCGTAAAAAAGAAGGTTCCTGTTTTAGATGAATTGAGTGAAGATGATTTCGTGGAGAAATATAGGAGGATTGTATCTTTTCTAGGAAGTTGGGTTTCTCCAGCAAGTGCCGAAGCCTCAACAAATACCTGCCTTTAATTTGGGACCCAAAAAAACCAAGTTCTCATAACATATATTATGTCAACTAGGATTTGTGGATGGCTTTAGGGGTTAAGTAATGATGGCGAAAAGCCCGCCCCCTTATGTATAAAGGGTTATTTCTTATTGAGGGTGTCTTTTACGGCCTGGGCAATATGGTTGTGGGACAAACCATATTTTTCATACAACTGCGGTCCGGTTCCGGTTTCGGCGAACTGGTCCTTCACCGCCACACGTCCAAATGGAACCGCGATCTGGTTCTCAAGCAACACTTCACCAACGGCATCACCAAGACCACCGATGATATTATGATCTTCAGCGGTGATTAGAGCACCGTGTTTTTGAACCTGTTCAATTATAATATCCCGGTCAATCGGTTTCAGTGTTGAGATATTGACCAGGGTCACGTTGATGTTTTCTTTGGCGAGATTCTCCATAGCCACGAGGCTTTCCTGAACCATGCTGCCGGTGGCAAAAATGACAAGATCGGAACCTTCCTTTACCACCCTTCCCTTGCCGATTTCAAATTTGTAGGATTCATCAAATATCGCTTTCACCTTAGGCCGTCCAAGACGAAAATAAGCCGGACCTTCATGTGCCACCAGGGCCTTTGTTGCCTGAACCGTTTCCACCCAGTCTGCCGGTTGCACGACGATCATATTCGGGATCGCACGGGTATAGGCAATATCGACGATCATTTGTGCGCTGGGACCATCTTCACCTACGGCAAGCCCACAATGGGTGCCCACCAGTTTCACGTTTGTGTTGGAATAAGCCACACTGACGAGCACCTGATCCATCGTCCTGCCAAGTAGAAAACAGGCAAAGCTGGTAGCGAAAGGAATTTTTCCCGTGGTGGCGAGTCCCGCAGCGGTACATACCATGTCCGCTTCGGCGATTCCCATATTGAAAAACCGGTCGGGGAATGCCTGGCCGAACTTTTTCGTCCTTGTGCTGTCGCTCACTCCAGAGTCTAAAACGACGATATCGGTATTGTCACCGATATCCACCAGGGTTTGTCCGTATGCGTCGCGGGTTGCTGCGTCTTTCATTACTCCAGTTCCTTTAATGCTTTTTCGTAATCTTCTTTCGAAGGTGCCACCCCATGCCATGCGGTTTGACCTTCCATAAAACTCACGCCTTTACCTTTAATAGTATCGGCGATGATGACCCTAGGTTTTTCAGCATGCGCAGGTTTTTCCAGCACCTGCATGATTTCGGTCATATTGTGTCCGTCAATCCGTTGCACATCCCAACCAAACGCTTCCCATTTTGCTTCGATGGGCTCAATGTCTTTCAGATCTTTGGTGATATTGTCCTGTGCGACTTTATTGAAGTCTACGATGGCGTAGAGGTTATTGGTTTTGAATTTGGCTGCTGACATCGCCGCTTCCCAGATTTGTCCTTCCTGGATTTCACCGTCCCCTAAAATGACATAGACTTTGGAGTCGAATCCCTGCAAGCGTGTTCCAAGTGCGATGCCGTGAGCGACGCTTAATCCCTGTCCCAGGGAGCCCGAGGCAATTTCAACGCCGGGTGTTTTGGGAGTGCTGTGTCCGGAAAGGAACCATTTGCTGTTTATTTTCCGATAATCAGCAAGATCGGATTCCGCAATGAATCCTGCCTGTGCGAGAACCGAGTAGTGAATGCCTGATGCGTGGCCTTTGCTGAGCAAAAACCGATCACGCTTGGGATCTTTAGGGTTTTTGGGGTCATATTTTAATATGCCGCCGAAGAACAACGCGGTCATTAAATCCGTTGCAGAGAGACTTCCTCCCGGATGCCCGGATCCAGCTTCGAAAATGATTTTTAAGGCAAGACGCCTGAGTTCCAGAGCCTTCTTTTCGAGGCCGGCTATGTCGAGTGATGCATTTGTCATAAATAAACCTGTATTCCTAAAAAAACGTGTCCATGCTTATATCATAACCCTTTTCCATTTGCGAATTGAAAAAGGCAAAAGGAGTTCCCGGTGTTCGGAGACGGTTTAATTGCTGGGGTTCAGGATTTGGCTTGAGACTCAGGAAGCGTCACAAAATCATTACATAAAGAAAGCAGGTTTTCAAAATTTACCGGTTTGGTAAAAAACGAATTGGCCCCTGCTTCCAGCACCTCGGATTCCGAATAACGCAGGTCCCCGGAAATCGTAACGATCTTGATATTTTCCGTTTTGGGGTCAGATCTCAAATTCTGGCAAACCTGCAGTCCATTGATACCCGGTAGTGTGATATCAAGAATCATGATGGTCGGCTGGAATTCTGCGGCTTTCTTGCCGGCTTCCCATCCATCGTAGGCGGTCTCGACAAGAAAATCGTTTTTATGGAAAATCTTTTTCAGCAAGTCGCAAAATTTGACTTCGTCATCCACAACGAGAATTTTTCGAGTGGATTTTTCTTTCTCTTCTTTTTCTAAAATTTCCTGGATCATTGCAATGGTGTAGCCCTTTTTCTGCAAGGCATAAACCTGTTTGCATCTTTCTTCAACCCAGGCCGGATAATATCCAACAATTCCCTTTCCTCCAGGATGACCTTCCTTTTGTGGATCGGGAAAGAAACGGTATTTTTTCTGCCACAACCATAAGGTTTTTCTGGTTATGGGAACGACTTTTAAAATATCAGCAGCGGTAATTCTAGACATGGTGACTTAAAAACCCTAAATGTTAATAATCAATGGAATGAATTAAGAATATATCATATTTCTTAAAGACTCGAAAGTAATTGTAAATCGGACTTCCGGAGTGAGATCCCTTTTAAATTAAAAATAATTAATTTATTTTTAAGTTTAGATTAAGTTTTTAAAGGTAATATATATAATATAAATTTTAAAATTTAAAGAAATTGGCTTACTTCACCCGATTCTTATCAAGAAGAGCATAAGAAAATCCGTTAAATATCATTAAAATCAACTGTTTATTTGCTATTGCCCACTGGGGTGATATGAGGAGCATTGGGCAGGCCTTTTTGCCATATCAATTGATGTGTGCGGGAAATATAATGGAGTGATCCCACTCTTTTAAGTCTGGAGTTAATTGTAATATGAGTTTTTTCAGCATTTTTCGTGTTTCTCTGCTGACCTTTTTATTGACCTGTTTTTTTGCATTGGAAGTACATGCACAGTCGCCCTCCCCGGTTTCTTTTTCTTTAAGCCTTAAGGAAACCATCGAGGACGCTCTAAAAAATAATGTCAATATTGCAGTTCAAAAATACAACTCAAAAATAAACGAACAAGCCATTTATGAAAAAATGGCGGAATTCGATACCACGTTAGAATTTGAACTTTCTGTAGGAGAAGAAACCCGCCAGCAAGCGAGCGCGTTTGCTAATCCTGTCAAAAGTAGAAACCAAAATTATGACTGGGATTTTTCCATCAGCAAAAAATTTGTGACGGGTGCTGACTACGAATTGAGTTTTGATACCAACCGCAATCTTACCAATTCAACATTTGCCGGACTCAATCCGCAATACACCTCTGATTTGAATTTGGCGTTGACCCAGCCGTTATTGAAGGACTTTGGAATCGATAACAACAAACGCGAGATTTATATCGCAAAAAATAATCAGAAAATTTCAGACTTCGAATTTGAGTCCTCCGTTATTGATGTCATTACAGAAGCAGAGAACACCTATTGGGATCTGGTTTTCAGCATTGAAGATTTGAAGGTTAAGGAAAAATCCCTTGAAAGAGCACAGGATTTGGAAAAGCAGGTAAAGGCCCAGGTCGAAGTGGGAACCATGGCCCCCCTGGAAATGCTTCAGGCTCAATCTGAAGTTGCTTCCCGTGAACAGCTATTACTCAGTGCTCAGGATATTATTCTTGATAACGAAGACAATTTAAAAAACATTCTTAATTATTCGTTTGATACTGAGTTGGGTCAGAAACGGTTGGAGCCTACCGAACCTCCGGTGTTTGATCCGGGCACAGAAGGTTCATTGGAAGAATCATTGCAGGTGGCGTTAAGTGACAGGCCTGATCTACTGGTCAAAAAGAAAGAACTCGAAAACCGAAATATTGAAGTTAAGTACAACGAGAATCAAACCTACCCTACTCTCGATCTGGTCAGCAGTCTGGGACTCAATGGTATTAGCGGTGAAGCTATCAACATCACCAGTGGTACCGTTCAGGGAAGAAGTAAATTTGGTGGAAATTATGGGGACGCCTTAAGCGATGTCGGTTCAGGGAAATACCATCTCTGGGAGTTCGGTCTGAATTTCAGTTATCCTCTGGGCAATCGTGCTGCAAAAAGTAAATTGGCTGCCAAGAAGCTTGAAGTTGCGCAACTCCTTTTAGATATAAAAGATCTGGAAAAAACCATTACGGTGGAAGTCCGTGAAGCCTATCGGCAAATCAAAACAGATATTAAAAGAGTGCATGCGGCGCGAATTGCAAGAAAACTTGCAGAGGAGAAGCTCAGTGCTGAGGAGAAGAAGTTTGAAGTCGGTCTTTCCACCAGTTTCAATGTTTTGGAATTTCAGGAAGATCTCGCAGAAGAGCAAAGCAACGAAATAAAGGCGATCATTGATTATAAAAAGTCTAAGAACCGGTTGCGACAGGTGAAAGCACAGACTTTGAAGGAGAACAATATCCAATTAACTGAAGGCGATGAAACATGAAAAAAACCCTGATTTTGATCGGGGTGTTACTCGTTCTTTCTGTCCTATATTTTTCTGATAGCGAATCAGAAGCGCCCCTCAAGCCCAAATTTAATTTTGCTGAGGTAACTCAAGGGCCCCTTTCTATTAAAATTTCTGCGACAGGTGTCGTAGAACCCAATTTTAAGGTTGAGGTTAAATCTAAAGCCAGTGGTGAAGTTCTTTCCTTTCCTCTTCTTGAAGGCGATAAAGTAGAAAAAGGAACCCTGCTTTTACAATTGGACAAATCCGATGAAAAGCGGAATGTCGCCAAAGCCAAGGCCGATCTTTCCAGTGCCATTGCAAAACTGAAAAAAGCCGAAACTGCCCTGCTCCTTCAACAGACAAAATATCAAACTGATATTAAAAGCTCCCAGTCCGAAGTCCAAACAGCCATTGCCAATCTCAAGGAAAGTGAGGACAAGCTAAAAAGACAGGTCGAGTTGTTTGAGGAAAAAGTAGTGTCTCAGGAGTCACTGGATGCAGCCAAAACGGTCTTTGAAGTCAATCAGCAGCAATTGATCCAAGCCGAATCGCAGCTACAGGAGGCCAAGGATTCCGTTCATGATATTGCCATGAAGGAAAACGAAATAGAGCTTGTCAAAACCGAAGTGGAACTTGCCGAAATAGCCCTTGATGAAGTTGAGGAGAGACTGGAAGAGACGGAAATTTTTGCGCCGATCACCGGAGTGATTATTGAGAAACTGGTGGAAGAAGGACAGATCATCGCTTCCGGCATCTCCAATGTCAGTGGTGGAACCGCCCTCGCCACAATTGCCGATATGTCCCGCCTTTACATCATTGCTGATATTGATGAAACAGATATTGGTTCTGTTAAAATGGGACATAAGGTAACCATTACTGCAGATGCTTTTCCGGATAAGAAATTTAAGGGTCGTGTTAAACGCATTGCGCCACAAGGATTGGTGGAAAACAGTATTACCATTTTCAAAGTTAAAATTGAGGTACTTGGAAAAGGCAGAAAAATTTTAAAACCCATGATGTCTGCGAATATCGAAATCGTGACGGACCATGTAAAAAATGCGGTTTACACTACAAGAGCAGGCATCCGAGATGGGAAAGAAGGCAAGTTTGCCATGGTATTAAAAGATGACATGCCTGAAAAAGTCCCAGTTAAAACAGGAATCAAAAATCCCATTCATGTCCAGATTCTTTCCGGGTTATCTGCCGGGGATCAGGTGATATTGGGAGATTGGGAAAAGGTCCTTGAAGAAGCAAAGAAATCCGGCGGAAAAGGGTCTTCCCTTAAAAAGATATTGTGGATGATTCGCTCTAAATAACGAAGAGGCCGTTTTGATTGAAGCCAAAAACCTTTCCAAAACTTATGACACAGGCGTGTTATCAGTCACCGCATTGGAACAAGCCAGTTTTCAAATAGGGAAAGGTGAGTTTGTTGCCATCATGGGTCCCTCCGGCAGTGGCAAATCCACTCTAATGAATTTACTGGGGTGTCTGGACCTTCCCTCCAGTGGTTCTTATTTTCTTGAAGATGTAGATATAGGCCAACTCAAACCCAACCAATTAGCCGAAGTAAGAAACCGAAGGATCGGATTCGTATTTCAAAGTTTCAATTTACTTCCCCGGGCCACCGCCCTCGAAAATATCGAATTGCCCCTCCTCTATGGACGGGTTCCCAACTCAACTGAAATTGCCATGAATGCACTGGATCGGGTGGGATTAAAACACCGGGCAAAACATAAACCAACAGAACTTTCCGGTGGAGAAAAACAAAGGGTGGCTATCGCCAGGGCTCTGGTGAACCAACCAGCCATTATTCTTGCGGATGAACCCACAGGCAACCTGGATTCGGCTACAGGAGAAGAAATCATGTCTCTGTTTCACAAGTTAAATGAAGAAAAGGTAACCCTGATTCTGGTCACGCATGAAGAGGAAATCGCCCAACAGGCCAAACGGATCATAAAAATGAAAGACGGAAAAATTGTTCAGGACCAGTTATTAGGAGTCGCTTCATGCTGATTCTGGACTTATTTAAAATGGCGCTCAGAAGTTTGATATCCCATAAACTTCGTACGTTCTTGACCGCATTGGGGATCATCATTGGGGTGGCCTCCGTAATATCCATGATTTCTATTGGTGAAGGAGCCCGACAGCAAACCCTGAGCACCATTTCCAAGTTTGGAACCAATATTATTACCATCAAGCCCGGCCAGAAAAAATCTCGACATGTCTCCACGGGAAAAGTTGATACTCTGATGCTTGAAGATGCAAATGTGATCGAAAAGAATGTTCCTTTAATCACCGGAGTGGCGGCTCAGGTTTATCGATCTGCCCAGTTGAAGTATGGCAACAAAAACACCAACACAACGGTTCGTGGAACCGGAAAAAGTTATGCGCGATTGGCCAATTTTGAAATGAAGAATGGTCGCTATTTCAATCAACCGGAAATCAATGCCGCGAAAAGGGTCTGTGTTCTCGGTGCTACGGTGGTTAAAAATCTATTTGAGGAAGCTGAGCCTCTGGGACAAACCATCAAAGTTGATGGAAAAAATTTCATGGTTATAGGCACCACAGAGCCCAAGGGGGCTTTGAGTTGGTTTGATCCAGACGATCAGATATTTATACCCGTTACCACGGCTCAAAAAAGGGTTTTCGGGATGGACCATATCCAATCCATTGATGTTCAGGCAGCAAATATTGAAGATCTCGAGATCATTAAAGAAGACATCGCTCAATTATTGAGACTGCGCCACAATATCGCAGAAGGCAAAGAGAATGACTTTTATGTTCAAAACTCATCGCAATGGTTGAACAGTTGGGGAGATGCAGCAAAAACTTTTACCTACCTGCTGGGTGGAATTGCAGCCATTTCCCTCATGGTGGGTGGAATCGGGATCATGAATATCATGCTGGTTTCCGTCACAGAACGCACACGGGAAATCGGCATTCGTAAAGCCATTGGTGCCAAGAAAAAGGAAATTCTAGAACAGTTTCTCATTGAATCTGTTTTAATCAGCTTTCTAGGAGGTGGAATCGGGATCCTATTGGGAGTTTCCATTTCTAAAATGGTTTCAAAAATTGGTGGATGGGACACGATTGTATCCACACAATCCATCCTTCTAGCCTTCGGTTTTTCAGTGGGAATAGGTATTTTCTTCGGATTTTATCCTGCCAATAAAGCTGCAAACATGAATCCCATAGAAGCCTTACGGTACGAATAGCACTTAAAGCCTGCTAAATTCCTTCTTCTTGCCATTGCGGGGAATATTATATATTTTATGAAAATATTATGGATATTCTTCCCGACAAAAAGAAATTTATCCAACTGGCTGCCTCTTCTCAACGCATTCCGGTGTTTGGTGAGGAACGAATTCCAGATCTGGATCCCTTCCTTTTATTTCAGGAACTTTATAAGGATTCCGAAAAATCTTTTTTATTAGAAAGTGGAAAAGGTCCTGTAGAAACGGCTCAGTTTTCAATTTTCGGTAATTCCAGCTCCCGCCTTTTAAAGATTTTTAAATCCAAAGCATTGTTATATGAAAAGGGTTCTCAGGAGACCGAATATATCCAAAAAGATGAAGCCTTCAAACTATTGAACTTTGATAACACTCTTGAGTCGGTGGACTATCTTCCCCATTTTTGGGGCGGCTGGGTTGGATTTGTTAGTTATGAAGCCGCCTCACTGTTTGAAGATATCCAGTTAAAACTGTCCTCAAGCAAACCGGTTATCAGCTTTATGGAAGTCGAACGGCTTTTTATTTATGACCACAAAAGTCAAAAGCTGAAATTTATTTTATCCGGACAGGATAAAACTAAAGAATCGGATTACGATGATTTTCTCTGGGAAATAAAGCGGGTCTGGAAAGATGTCCAAAGAGCTTTAATGAAAATTCAACTTGGAAACTCCTGCTCGGAGGAAAAAGATGGAGAATTTTTCCCAACAACCCTGAAACCTCTATTAAACAAGGACGACTATATAGACAAGGTTGAAAAGATTAAATCTTATATTGCTGAAGGCGATATATACCAGGCCAATCTATGCCAAAAATTTGAAGCTTCTTTCAATCAAGAACCCCTACAATTATACAAAAGGTTGAGAAAGGTGAATCCCTCCCCTTTTTCAGGTTTTTTGAAGTTTGATGATCTTGTCCTTGTCAGCTCATCCCCGGAGCGGTTAATAAAATTAGCAGGGAGTAAAATAGAATCCCGACCGATTGCAGGCACACGCCCAAGGAGCCAGATAGAAGAGCAGGACAAAGCTTATATGGAAGAGTTATTGGTGAATCATAAAGAGCGGGCGGAACATTTAATGTTGGTCGACCTCGAAAGAAACGACCTTGGGCGAATCTGCAAAACGGGAACAGTTGAGGTGACGGATTTTATGCTTTTGGAAAAATATTCCCATGTCAGCCACATCGTTTCGAACATTTCGGGAAGTTTATTGCCTGAACTGGGGATTTTTGAGATTTTAAAAGCTGTATTTCCGGGAGGCACCATAACCGGTTGTCCAAAAATCAGATGCATGGAAATCATCAATGAATTGGAACCGGTGGAACGAGGTCCCTATTCCGGTTCTTTTGGATATATTGGATTCGCACCCTATATGGATTTAAACATCATAATTCGTTCAATCGTTATTCAAAATGAAAAAGCAAGTTTTCACGTTGGAGCGGGTATTGTGGCCGATTCCATTCCGGAAAAAGAATATCAGGAAACATTAGATAAATCCGCTGCAATGGTTGAAGCCTTATCTTAAGAGGGTTGATCAATGGTAGAACCCACTGTCTACATAAACGGGTTATTCATGCCGCTTAGCAAGGCAAAAATCTCCATACTTGACAGGGGGTTTTGCTATGGTGATGGCCTGTTTGAAACCTTGCGCGTGAATAAAGGGAAAATATTTTGTTTGGAACGGCATATCGACAGATTATTTGACTCAATGTCTAAAGTTCTAATTGACCTGCCTATGACACGAATGGAGTTAACAAAAGTCGTTCAGGATACACTGGCCAGAAATAAATTTAAAAATGCGATAATTCGATTGGCAGTAACCCGTGGGGATACACACTCTCATATCCAAATAGATCCTGACCTTCCCCCTACCCTGGTAATAAATATTCGACCTTTCACCCCACTCCCGAAATCAGTTTACAAGAAAGGGGCGAGCATCATGCTGTTCAGGGAAAGGGCCAATATCACGAATGGTCTGAAACACCGCCTAAAAACTTCCAATTACTTGTCGAATATCCTGATTAGGGAGCAGTCGGAGAAGAAAAATTTTATGGAAGGCGTGGTGGTGGATCCGGAATTTGGAGTTACCGAAGGAACAACAAGCAATATTTTCATTGTGGAAAAGGGCCTGATAAAAACCCCTCCTTTAAGCCCTTATGTGTTGGCAGGTGTCACCCGACAGGTGATATTGGAAATTGCCCGTGAAAATAAAATTCCTTTTTTAGAAGAAAGAATAACTTTGGACGATTTGTTGAATGCCGACGAGGTTTTTATTACAAATAGTGGCATTGAAATTGTTCCTGTGATTCAGGTGGATTCAAAGTATATCGGAAATAAAAAACCCGGAATATTAACGAGATTTATCCATGATGAATTCTTAAAATGCGTTGAAGCCTATAAAAATCCATGATAATTTCTATTCTTATTTTTTAACTTAAGGGATGGAATGATTTAATGACAGAATCAAATCGATTTCAAGATAACTCCTCTGGAGTGATTACAGATAATAAACATAAGAAATACTGGTTACCTAAAGACTCCTGGGGCGATTTGGGTCAATGGAGAAACTATGAGGAAGCCCTGGGGTACGCGCGTCTTATGAACCAGGTTTATGCAGGGGGGTATAGTGATTGGCGGCTTCCCACAAAAGAAGAAGCAGAAGGACTCTATGATCTTTCCTGTGATTCGATTGATTGGCAAGATGAAGTGGTTCATATTTCCACCCTGTTTGTAACCAAATGCTCGAATTATATTTGGACCAGTGACAAGGACGAAAACCAGAACGTCTGCAGGATTAATCTGAGAAATAAAGAAACGGAATATATTGACCCCAATACCCGCGAGCATCAAGCTGCCAGACTGGTCCGGGATATTTCATAAAAGAATTCTTTTACCAGGATTCCCAAACTTTTTGCCAGAAGGTCTTGGTGTCCAATTTTTCGTAGCCTCCCTCTTGATAATTTTCACCCGATACCGTTTTTTCTTTTGATTCCTCGCAATCGCTGGATACGATCATCACATCCGCATGCTTGGTTTTTTCGAATCCATTGAACAAAGTCCCATTCAAACTGGGGTTCGAGTTTAGAGGAATTATGCGAGCTGTCCTCATTTTTTTTGGGGGATCATGGAGATCAATGCATAATCCTTTATTATCCACCCAAAGCTCAACATCCGGTTCTTCTTTTATTCCTGTAGCAATGATTTTATCATCGACCCGAACTGCATGTACCGGTCCAACGGAGCCTTTTATCCAAACTTTTCCAGTATCATTTATCTCTGCCATTTTTCCCGTCTCATTCAGCGGATCCTTTGACTTAAATGCCGATTTATACCATAATTTGTTTTTACAAACCCACCAGCGAAATTAATTGATAAAAAAATTTACCAACCGCTTGAATGAAGAGCTAGAGGGTCGCAAGGAAAGGCACCTTCATCGAGAAGTGAGGTTGTATAATAACTATAAGCACAACCTGGCTTCCAACGACTATTTTCAGCTACGGTTTCATCCCAAGGTAGTTTCAGGGGCCCAAAAAGCTTGTGAAGAATATGGTTCCGGTAGTGGGGCCTCCCCTCTTCTATCGGGGCATTTACCCTGTCATCACGAATTATTGCAGGAAATACTTGATTGGAAGCAAAAACCCTTTGGGATGCTTTTTAATTCAGGTTTTGTAGCGAATCAATCCATATTAAAACATCTTCCTGGAAAAAATGATTTAGTTCTAGCAGACAGGCTCATCCACCATTCACTGGCCCAGGCGTTATTGAGTTGCCCTGCAAAATTCAAACGGTACAACCATTTGGATTTAGATGCACTGGAATCCCTTTTACAGAAAAATCAAAATAATTACGACTCTATTTTTGTAATTTCTGAAAGTGTTTTCAGTATGGATGGCGATTATCCAGACTTGAAAAAGCTTGTGGCTCTGAAAAAATTATATCCCTTTGTTTTGGTGCTGGATGAAGCTCATGGAACAGGTATTTTTGGGGGTAATGGAGGTGGGTTGGCAGAAGAAATGGGTGTGTTGCCTGAAATAGACATTCTTGTGGGTACCCTGGGAAAATCACTTGCAAGTATGGGAGCTTATGTATTAACAAACGAACAATGCATCATTGACTATTTAACCAATGAGGCCGGTGAATATATTTATTCTACCTTCCTAACCCCCTCCCAGGCAGGAGCCGCTTTGGAAGCCATTAAATTGATACAAAATTACGCAGAGAAAAGGGTTAAATTGCGGGAATTATCCAAATATATTAGAAAAGAATTGAATCAACCCAACTCCGACTTTGAATCGCCGATTGTTCCTGTGATTATAGGAGATCCTCAATCAACTTTGGAACTGAGGGATAAATTACTGGAAAATGGAATACTGACCGGTGCGGTTCGGCCACCCACCGTTCCTGCGGATACTTCCCGGTTAAGAATTTCTCTGCATTCGGAAGTAAATAAACTTGTTGTCGATGAAATATTGAATATGATTGGTTCATGGAGAAAAAGCTGACAATAACAGCCATATCCGGTTGGGCCGTTCCGGAATCATGGTATGCGGAGCAAATACAAACTGCCTTCCCCGATTCCGATATTAATATTGTCTATCCCAAGCAACCTGAAGATAGCCGGGAGGCAAAAGAAATCCTTGATCGATTTCAATCCCAGCTTTATATCGGATACTCCCTGGGAAGCCTGTGGCTTTTAAAATATCAAAGTTATTTGCCCAAAAATTGCCTGAAGGCCCTCTTGGCGCCAATATTGGCATTTCTAAACAATGCCGATTTGGGAGGGAAAACCTCTAAATCGCAATTAGAATATTTAATTAAAATTTTGGCCCGGAACTCCAACCAAACAGAGGTTTTAAGGGATTTTTTCTTTCATGCAAATTTGCCTTATCCCGAAACCCATATGCAGGAGATAAAAGACAAAAATATCCTGATAAATGGTTTGGAATTCCTGAAAAATTCCTCAGTCAGTGGCAAAGAAACTAATGATTTTTTGTCGATTATAGGAGAAAATGATATTTTTGTGGATGCAGAAGCTTTAAAAAGGCATATTCCACATTTGGAAATCATAAGGGATGTGGGACATTCACCCATACCTCTATTGAACCAATTGGCTAAAACCTTGAAGAAAAAAGAAACTATTTAGTTTTAATGAAAATCTTTGGAATAAATTTTATTGAGAATCCCAGTCCCAAAAACCCAATATCTATTGCGGTTTGCGATTTTAAAAAAAATCATGGGCTATCGATTCACAAAGTCGAAACTTATGACACTCTTCAAGAGTTCGAGACCTTTTTAAAACAAAAGGGTCCCTGGTTTGCCGGAGTCAATTTTCCTCTTGGTCAACCCAAACAGTTTCTTGAAAAAATGTCATTATCAAATGGCTGGGATAAAAATATAAAAGAAATCCAGAAATGGAAAAAGGCCGGGTTTGAAAAAAAGGTCAAACAGTATGCAAAAAAACTTCCGAAAGGAACAAAAATCCCCCTGCGAATTACTGATATTTTTGCTGGAGGAGATAGTCCCTTAAAAAGCACAGGAAGCCATTCCTTGCATCGCTTCTTTGAAGGTACCGAATGTCTGCTTAAATCTGGTGTTTCAATTTTTCCCTGTTTTCCCAGAAAAACGAATCGAGTTGTTATAGAAACCTTGCCCTCGCTGGTTGCCGGGCGATTCATGGTTCAGGAAGCCAATAGAAAAAAGAAAAAATCGGATTCGGAGAATATTCATAAAGAAGTTATAAAAGGATTGGAAACTCCGGAATTCGAGCATGACTTCGATTTCAAATTATTTATTGATGACACCTTAAAGCTAAAATGTATTGAGGACGCAAAAGGACGGTCGCTGGATGCCATTTTAAGTGCCGTTCAAACTGCCTGGTCCTACAATATGGGGAAACCCAATTATGGAATTCCTGATCTCCAACATCCCAGTATTAAATCTGAAGGTTGGATCATTGATCCCAGTTTGGTTAATGGTATTGCCAAATCCAGGAACCAGTTAGGCAGTGAACTGGCTGAATTCATTCAAAAAGGAGGATTGGATTCAAAAAGGTCCTTCAATCTGATGGGCCATATTCAAAGGCTATCCAATATTGGACGAGCCCTCTCAGGTGAGCGGAACCTGAATGCTTTACTTGAAATTATAGTTAATGAAGCAAGAAGCCTCACCTATGCCGATGGAGGAACGCTTTATATCCTCGAAGATGGTGTTTTAAATTTTAAAATCGTACAGAATGAATCCCTGAATATTTTTATGGGTGGTACAACCGGTAAGGAGATTACGTTTCCTCCGGTGGCTTTGAAAGAATCAAATGTATCTGCCTATGTGGCTATAAAGAATATCTCCGTTAATATTCCTGATGTCTATAACTATGAACCATTCGACTTCACGGGCCCTAAAAAATTCGATGAAAAGACCGGTTACCGAACTCGGTCTATGCTGGTGGTACCTCTCACCAACCATGAAGATGTGGTTATTGGAGTTTTGCAACTACTGAATGCAAGGGATGTAAAGGACAAAAAAAGGGTGATCCCCTTCTCTCCAGATTACGAAAGCCTCGTTGAATCATTGGCATCACAGGCGGCTGTAGCTGTAAGTAATACTTCCCTTATTAATGAGTTGAAATCTGCACATCAGACCTTAATTGTTGCCCGTGACAAATCTGAGGAAGCCAACCGTGCAAAAAGTAATTTTCTTGCAAATATGAGTCATGAACTGCGTACTCCAATGAACGCCATAATCGGATACAGTGAAATGTTGTTGGAGGATGCTAAAGAGGAAGGACTTGATGATTTTGAAGAAGACCTTGGAAAAATACGATCCTCGGGAAAACATTTATTGGGGCTTATCAACGAAATTCTGGATCTTTCTAAAATTGAAGCAGGGAAAATGGATATCGTCCTTGAAAGTTTCGATATTTATAAACTGGTTAAAGAAGTGGAAGCCACGATTCATCCCCTTGCAGAAAAAAATTCCAATAAGTTGATAATAGATTGCCCCGAAAACGTAGGCACCATGGACGCCGATGAAACCCGGGTTCGGCAAATGCTGCACAATTTATTAAGCAACTCATGCAAATTTACAGAAAATGGGACCGTAACCCTCAGAGTTTATCTGGATAACAGAGATGATATCGACTGGGTCAATTTTGCAATTATCGATACCGG
>JAYNIA010000009.1:33808-71149 GCA_038108555.1 Nitrospinota bacterium
GTCAAAGTGGTTGCACAAACATCCTTGAGACGAAGAAAGACGGATCGATAAGATATTTTCCGTCGAGACAATTAAACATTCTCCATTAATATTCACACCCGGTTCAAATTGGATTCCAATAATCCCTCCTCAAATTATGAAGAGAAAGTCATCGAAAGTTTTTCGAATTACGCCCGTTCATATGATCGATATGCACATCTACAAAAATCCATGGCAGAAAGGCTGGCCTCCTATTTACCTGAAAAAAAATCCTCACATATCCTGGAATTAGGTTGCGGCACGGGTGTATTTACCCGGCATTTATTGACTCTTCCCATTAAGAAGTTAACGCTCAATGACATTTCCCCAGCCATGATAGATATCCTTAAGTCCCGTTTGGAAATTCCATCAAACACAAATTTTCTTATCGGTAATGCTGAGAATATCCCTTTAGGAAAGGCTGATTTAATTTGTGCAAATGCTGTATTCCAATGGTTCCAGGAACCGGAAAAATCCCTTTTTCATTTAAAAAAAACACTAGCTAAAAATGGGACCCTTCTTTTCAGCACATTTGGATTGGAAACACTCAAAGAATTCCGACAGGCCGCAAATTTAAAAAGTCCTATTAATCTGCATTCGCTCAAGCAGTGGAAAACTTATATAAAAAAAACGGGCTTTACATTGAACCGGTTTGATGAAGAAAAAAGAAAAATATTTTCTCCAAACACGATGAATCTTATAAAAAATTTACAACAAATTGGAGCGGCACCGATTAAAATGTTAAAGGTAGGAGGTTTGAGAAAACTAATAAGGGATTACGACAAGCATTTCTCTACAAATCAGGGAGTATATGCAACCTGGGAGCTTTTTTATTTCTCGATATCCAACAAATAGATTAAATATTCATACAACCTTCCCTGCGGTATATGACCTCAGAAACTTTTGAAAAAAACCTGGCTCTCCTAAAGAAACACCATCCTTTAGCCTTTGAAAGACTCCAGGATTCTGAGGCAATCTCGGGTTTTGAAATTTCTCCTTCAAATATTGGAGCCCCCACCCTCTCTTACACAAAAGGCGATAAAAGTAAAATCTATCTGCTAAGCAAATACGATCCCCTTAGGGAAGCAAAACGATTTATTGAATCTCTCAATGTTAACCATTGCACAAATTTTGTAGTTCTTGGCATGGGCTTGGGTTATCAAATTGAAAAATTAATTGATTCCGTTCCCGAACATTCCAAAATTTTTGTAATTGAAAGTAACCGAAGTATGGCCAGGTTGGCAATGGAATCAAACGACCTGGTAAAAATTCTAAATTATTCAGGACTAACCCTGATTTTCCCAGAAAACAGGAAAGAAATAATCTCTTGTCTTGAGGCTGAAAAATATAATTTTTGTTTAAATGGTTACCAATTGATCCATCAAAACTCTCTGACTGAAGTAGATCGGATTGAATACGGTAAAATCCAAAAAGAGTTGAAATCATTTTTTCAAGCCACAAATATCGAATTAAAAACTCAAGCTGTAAAATCGAAACAGTTTTACAAAAACATATCTCAGAACTTTAAGAATTTAATTTCAAGTCCGGGAATAAATCATTTAAATAATTTATTTCAAAATGTTCCAGCAATAATTTGTTCTGCGGGCCCTTCCCTTGATAAAAACATCCATTATCTAAAGGCAAAAAGGGATAATTATTTATTAATTTCCGTAGCAACTGCCCTAAACTGCCTGATTAAAAATAATATTTATCCTGATTTTGTGCTTGCCGTTGATCCTCACGAAGTATCCACACACTTTTTTGTTCCCGGAAATCATCTAAGGGATATTAGATTAGTTTACGATCCGGTAATTCCACCTGGGATTCCGGAGTTTTTTAAGAACAAATCTTTTACTTATGATTCTTCTATTAATTTGGCTCGATGGTTTCAAAAGCAAAGCGGCGGTAATGGTTCCCTGGGAAATGTAATGTCAGTGGCCCACGCGGCTCACCAACTCTCCATTTCCCTTGGGTGCTCACCCATCATTTTTATAGGACAAGACCTTTCTTTTGAGAATAAAAGACTTCATTCCAAAAACACATATTTTCATCAACGTAGGGAGAATAAGATTGAAAGGTTTAACACCATGGATATTTTGGATGGTTTGAAATTTAAAAAATATTCAGATCATATACTTGAACGGATGGATATTTTTAACAATTCAATAAAAACCACAGTGGCAATGGATACTTATTCTCAAATGTTTTCGGCAGACATTAGAAACCCCTCCAAGACTTTTAATTCGACAGAAGGTGGCTTGGGTATTAAAGGAGTCGGCAACCATTTACTCAGGGAAATTATTTATAAAATTTGCCCCAAAAATGTTGCTTCCATTAAAGCGAAAGCATTTAACTCCATTACCCCCAAATCCATTCCCAAAACGAAACTCGTTGAGGCCGCAAAACATCAATACGGTTTATTAAATCAAATTCATTCCCACCTCAGTACTGTAGAGGAAAAATATCTTAATGAAACCTTGCCTACAGAAAAAACTAAAGAAAGCTTTACCCAAGAAATGAACAAGACCATTAAAAATTTATTAAAAAATGAAGAAACAACATTGCTTCTCCAAGGATATGATTTTTCCGGGTTTTCTTTATGGAATCAGAAAACCAATGAAATTTTGAGAAGGAAAAGTTTGGCCCCTTCTAAAAACCTGATAAACGAAGAGTTTCAGAGGGACCAGGAGTTTTTTGGGGTATTAAAAAACTCTGTTGAATTTAATAAGAACGCCTTTAAAAAATTGATGGCTACTTGTGATTCACTTTAAATTTTCTCACATTCAATAACACTCGATCCCCGAACCAATTCAAAAGTCTTAAAATTGGAAAATCCCATTTTACTTAATAATGCCTTTGTTTCTTTCTCACCATAAGTTCTACCCGTTTTGGTATACATCAACATCGTTATTGAAAACATAGCGGCATCATAGGGTTGAGTTCGCGCCTCATTTAAAAACAAATCAACGATTATCAGCCTTCCTCCAGGTTTTAAACAAGAGTGTATTTTTTCTAATAGGACTAAATTTTCTTTTTCACTATAAATATGCAGAATATTTGAATATAAGACAGTATCATTTTCAGATTCAAAATTTACTTCAAACAAATCTCCCGGACAAAAGGTAAACCTTTTATAGCTTGATTTGGATTTCAGCAAGTTCTTTGCAACCTTCAAGCTATGAGGCCTATCTACAATTGTAACTTTCGATTTTTTGTCCAATTTTAAAATCTCTGCGGAATACGTCCCAGGCCCCCCCCAACGTCCAAAAGTTTACCCACAGATTTTCGTGCAACTATTTTTGCAAGGGGCTTTGAATAGTTTTCACTTCGTTCATGCATTGCATGTGTAAATAATTCCCTGTAATTTGCATCATCCTCCCCTTCAAATTCTTCCAGGTTTCGGCCATTTTTCAGAACCTCCAGCAACCCTGACCATTCTTCCCTCATATCCTGCTTTAAAAATACTGTACCTTTTTTAAAATCTTTGCTTGATTCACAAAGGTATTTGAAAGATTCAGAACTGTTTTTATATTTATTATTTTTCTTGATCAATACTTTCATAGCACATAAGGCATCTAACAAAGCTGAAGCTCCTTCAGGATCTAATTTAGCCTTGTTCGCAATAAATTTGCTGGTCCTTGGGGTCTTACCTAAATGAGTGAAAATTTTAAATTTTAAGGCGGCAGCACGAAGGTTGGCCTCTTCCAGCTTTTCAATCCTATCCATGATTTCAGAAAAATTAAGCAATCTCATCAGGAACTCCTTTGCCATAAATGGCTTATAGAAATAAGAGCCTATTTATTAAAAATATTCTCTAAAGTTTTATTTTACAATCATTTAGGATTGACAATTCCCTTAAAATGGGTTAACATAAATAATATCATTAAAAACACAATACGGAGGCTGGCATGGAAGCTATGCACGAAAGGCGAATGCCTTCTCCCGAAGAAAATCGTTCGAAGTCCGAAGAAAACTCCTTTGATGCCTTCGAAAAAAAACTTCGGGATGAAAATTTGCGCCTATTTAGAAACCTGCGGTTGCAGGAAATGATGGGTAAAATTAAATCAGACGAACCCAATAAATGGCCTTTTAAATAAATTGGATGGGTCTTTGGAATTAATCTGCCAACAGGTTTTCTATTTCTCTATCAAGTCCAAACCCACTTCCAAACCATTTTCCACGCAGTCTTCCCTTTTTATCTATCAAGATGGTTGATGGAGTCCCACGTAACTGGTAATTCTCGAAAGTTTCTGCAGTGAATTCCTTCTTTTTTTGATAACTCAGCACCTGATCAAACAACTTTTTTTGAGTTGATTCCGGCATTTGCGAATACTCGGGAAAATCTCTATCAATCATTTTTCGGGTATTTTCTTCAGCATTTGCAGGGTCAGCAGGAATAATGCTATCCATTGCAACAGGAAATGGAATTGAATAGGAAAGCCGATTATTTTCCAACAAACCCTGGCTTCCCAAGGCGTATAATGTTTCCCCTACCACCTCTCCATTACCAATTAACTTTTTTAAATTTTCAATATTATTGAATTGATAATCCTCAAAAGCCGTGGATAATCCCCAGAAAATGACCGATTCCCCTGAGAATTTTTCATACGCACCAAGGATTTCTGGAAATCCTACACTAAAACATCCTGGGCAATTGACCTGAAAGACCTTAATGACAATAATTTTACCAGGTTGCTGGCTGATATTTGAAGGTTGCCCCTGAACCCATTCGGCAATATTTAAATCAGGAGCCGGGTCATTAATTTGAGGCATAACCCGAATTTTCATTAATACTATTTCTCATTCGCTTAAGTAAGGGTTCGATCTTTTGAGGAGGATGGCTGTTTAAGGCTTCATCAAGCAAATAAAGGGCTCGGCTTTTTTCGCCTTTTAAATTGTGAATGATACCGAGCATCGCATAAGCATTGAATTTTTTATCACCCATTTTAAACTCATCAATAATTTTTTGGAAATGCACTTTGGCATTATCATATCTCTTCAATCTGAAATAAGATGAACCGAGTCCAAACTGGATATTATCTTCTAAAAATTTGGGAGGGTCTTGTTTCAATAATCTTTTAAAAATACCAATGCTGACAGAATACTTTCCATTGCTAAAAGCCTTCATTGCGGCGTTATAATCGTCAGTTGAAAAAATAACTGGAGGCTCCACCTTAGAGAGCTTTATTAACATTTCTTTCTGGGCTAAATACCTGGTTCGTGCCTCTTCTAAATCGGCTCGCATTTTTTTAAGCCGATCAAGTTCATTCTTCATTTGGTTAGAGTTTTCGCGATCGATCCTGTCGATTTTTGCATCTGTTTTTCGGATTAACTCATCCATGGTAGATTCTTGCTGAGCCAACGATGCATGATTTACGAAAAGCCGTTCAATCTCTCCTGTTAGATTATCCAAATGTTGTTGGCGTTCTCTTCTTTGTGCAAGAGTTTCCTCGTCGGGCGGATCCCAGACATGCCTTTCAGATGGGTTTGCCGACAAGTTTTTAGGCGCCGATGGGAGGTAACCACCGCACCCCATCAAAATGGTGGAAAAAATTAATGCTAGAAAAATACTTTTCATATGACAGCAAAGTAATATAATTTATAATAAAACCTGCTTTCAGTTTAGACAAAATCCCCTTAATTTTCAACCCTTTACAGAAATGAAAGATTATTACTCGGTTCTAGGATTAAAAAAAGGTGTTTCCGATGATGAGATAAAAAAGGCCTACCGGAAACTTGCCATGAAGTATCACCCTGATAGAAATGAGGGCGACTCGAATGCTGAAAATAAATTCAAAGAAATAAGTGAAGCATACGCCGTACTAAGCGATAAAAAGAAACGAAGGGAATATGACCAGTTCGGATCAGAAGGTTTTCACCAAAAGTTTTCTCAGGAAGATATTTTTCGTGACTTTGACATAAACGAGATTTTAAGAGGATTTGGTTTTGGGTCAGGCTCAGGTAATCCATTTCAGGGAGGTTTTCCAGGAGGAGGATTTGGAAATCCATTCAACCAACAACCCCGACGAGAACCACCGCCACCGCCTCTTATTAAAGAATTATCCATTAGTTTTGAAGAAGCTGCATTAGGAGCTCAAAGAAATATATCCATTTCGAGAAATGGAAAAGTTGAAGAAACAAGTGTTAAAATTCCGGCGGGAATAACCGATGCAAAAATTTTAAGATTAAAGGGAAAAGGCCATGCCAACCCCAGTGGCAAGAACCAGGGGGATTTACATTTAAAAGTCCGTGTCCAACCACATCCTCTGTTTCGTAGGGAGGCAAATAATGTCGTGGTTGATGTGGATATCAAATTAACGGATGCCATTTTAGGAACCACCATCGAGGTTCAAACTTTAAACGGCATTAAGGCCGTGAAGGTTCCACCGGGCACTCAAAATAATGCCAAGTTAAGGTTGAAGGGTGTGGGAATTAAATCCGCCTCAGGTAGTCAGGGGGATCAATTCCTAAATATAAAGGTTGCTATTCCCAAAAACCTGACAGATGAACAATTGCAGCATATCCAGTTTTTAAAAGACACGGGTATTTAAAAACTGGAAATAAATTAAGTATATAAATATATAATCCTAATAATCCATTTTCCTTCCTATGGAAAATTACTTTTTTGGAGTAAAAAGTGGCTAAAGTATTTTTTAAAACCGACAATGTTACCCATGAAGTGGAGGACGGAACACCATTGATTGATTTATGTGACGAAATTGGCGTTTCCCTTTCTTTTGGTTGTACAGAAGGTACTTGTGGTGTTTGTGAAGTTACGGTTGTAAAAGGTATGGAAAATCTTTCTCGAGTTACTGATGAGGAAAAGGACTATTTACTGGAAGAGGACCTTGAGGGGGGGATGCGCCTGGGTTGCCAGGTCAGAATCCGAAAAGGAGATGTAACCCTGCAATGGAAAAAAGTTAAAGGATAGAACTACAAGCCACTGTCTTTAATATCTTCTTCGACCTTTTTAACCATCCATTCTTTGATTTCTTCAGCAAGCTTTTTTGCTTCGTCTTTAGGATTATCGGGCAAGGCTTGACTGGCTAAATCTGCGAAACTCATAGCCTCTTCAGCAGGGCCCGACTTCTGGTAAACCAGAGACATTTTCCACAAAGCCTGCGCTTCCAGAAATCTTTCCCCATTTTTACGCCCAATAGATTTTGCATGACGAAAACAAATCAAAGCTTTTTCATCATTAGCCAATTCCCAATAGACTTCTCCCAGGCTTTTTAACAAACTGTATTCAACTTTAAAGTGGGTACCTTTGCGAATCTTTGGCCAGCCTTTTTCATAAAACTCTGCTGCCTTTTCATACTCTTTAATTTGTTGGTAAAAATCCCCAGTTTTCTTGAGAATAAATCCCTGATTTCTTTTATCACCGATTTTTTTAGCTAAAGTCAGAGCGGCATCCAGATTTTCTATAGCCTTTTTGTGTTTACCCATTTTCATATTGGCGTTAGCCATATTTTCCATGACCCCCATCTCACGAATCCGGTCATCGCATTGTCTGGCAGCTGTTTTTGCTTGTTTGAAAAAATTTACTGCTCCGGAAAATTTTTTCATTTGGGTATTTACTACCCCTAAATCATCAAGGTTTTTGGCCACTTGTTTTTTATCGTTCAGTTTTTGGGCCATATCCAAAGACTTTTTAAAGTTAATTTCAGCCTGTTCCAGTTCGTCCGATTTTTGGTAAGCCTGTGCTAAAAAATCAACAACCTCCATTTCTTTTTTCTTATTTCCTTCGAGTTTTACAAACTCCAAAACCTTCTCAAAACATTCACAGGCACGATCATATTGTTTGATCTCCAGACAAGCTTGTCCCAGCAAATTCAGGGCATCCTTTTCATCTTTTGAATGTCCCAGCTGATTCGCCAAAATTTGTGCATCTTCCAAATACTCCGCTGCCTTTTCATAATGCCCCATATCATTCAACTGCATTCCGAGAGTGAGCAGATTATTTTTTTCGGATTCGATATTTTCAGATTCCCGAGAAGCGGCAAGAGCCGATTCATTCCATTGGATACATTCTTCCGGGGGGTGCCGCATCGGCATAAGAGTTCTGGCCTGAGTACAATAGTCCCCGCATAATTTTGCTATGGTTGCGTCTTCCGTACTTTTGTTGGCCGACCATGCCTGCCCTGCTTGAATATTGGGCCAATTAAGGTCGAACATATTCAGGGCACTTTCAGCACCCTCTTCGTCTTTTTCATAAAGCTCATTGGCTTCAGACAATACTTCATAATAATAAAGGGCAAGATTCCTATGGGTTAGAATTTTCTCTGATGGTCTGACATTTTTAGAAACTAGTTTTCTAATAATTTCATGAAAGCTGTATCTTTGATTCAAAGGATCATAATTAATCAGTTTTAAAGCAACCAACCTTTTTAAATGTTCGTTTTCCCGGTCTCCACATATATTTTCTTCGGCCTTTTCATCAAATGAATCTGCAAACAAAGCTAGTTTACGAAGAACCGTTGCTGTTTCTTTTTTTAATTCCCTGTTAACGATATTAAAAATAGCCTGAACATCCCGATCAATTATTTCAATGTCCGGTTTTTCCTTTTTTAAAAATTCATCACCTTCCGGTTTCATTATCATTCGTTCTTCACGAAGCTGATTGATTATATTATTTAAAGGATAATCGGGGTTTGCTTTTATAAAGGACCCTGCCAGTGCTACGGCTAAAGGGTTATTTCCACATAACTCTGATATTTCCCCTGCATCTCTTTTGGCGTTTGAAGCGAGAAAAAACAATAAAAGTTCACCTTCATCGGGGTGTAATTCTTTTACCTGTCTGGAAAAAGATCCCGGGGGTGCTATTTTTGTTTCTGATGTAACAATTAACAATCCCGATTTGGGAGGCATCAACTGCTTCACCTGGCTTAGTTTTTTCACATTTTCCAGGGCAATCAGAATTCTTTTCCCCCGGAAGCATGCTCCATACCTTTCAGATAGTTCGTAAGGATCGGAAGGAATTGGATCTGTGGGATAAAAGGCTCGCAAGACATACCCCATGGCCTTACTAACTGACAAAGGTTTTTCACCATCTCCTTTTAGATCAATATAAAATTGTGCATCCGGATATTTGGGTGCCAACTGATGTGCTAATTCAAGTGCCAATGATGTTTATCCAATACCTTTTTTCCCATAAAGAACTATGGGACCACTTCCTCCCCAATTTTTACTATTGACTTCATTCAGGATATCTTTTCTTCCAAAGAAAGCTTCCAGCTTATCCGGTAACTGTTTGGTAGATAATGCTGGAAAGCTTCTTGAATTGATCATCGATAATTGATTCAATAGACTGGAACTTGAGCCGGTGGACCCGGAATTCCCTGAGGCAGTTTGAGGGCTGGAGATTTCAACGTTTGGATTTCCTGAGGAAGGCTCTTCCGAAGATGTGTTTGGATTTTGTCCTGAGGAATCGGAAAAAATAAACTTTAAACCGATAAAAACTACCAACAAAATTATTATAATCAGGGATAAATCCATAAGGATTTCGGACCAAATAAGGTTGAATAAAATGCCCTAAAATTCACATTCAATTGAAAAGGCATTAAATTGTAATTATTTTGCTTTGTAATTTTGTCATTATCCCACTTTTAATCGAAAACTGAATGTTTTCAATTATAAATTCTCCCCCTCAAATGGGGGAGTTCCATGAGATATTAAGAAATTTTTAGCTCAATTTGGCAAGTTAATTAAAATTATAATGGAAAAATATCGGGAATCATCGAGATCTTGACAAAAACTAAAACTTTGATAGGATCGGTTTTGTTACTAACTCTTTTAAACAGTCCTGTGAGGCTGTAAAGGGAATAAAATGAAAGACTCTCCATTTCGACCTTCTTATACCCAAATTCCGGGTTCGGGAAGGTTTTTTTTTGACCAACGCTTTTCCTTCCAAAGGTCAAAATGAATACCGAAATATTAAACGAAAAAGATATATCTCGGGCAATCACCCGTATTTCCCACGAAATTATAGAGCGAAATAAGGGGGCAGAAAACATTGCTCTCGTAGGAATTCGCACACGGGGAGTCACCCTTTCCGACAGGCTTCAATCCAAAATAAATTCGATTGAAAATACCGAAGTCGCAAATGGAGCATTGGACATTACCCTCTACCGTGATGATCTGGGAGCGGGCCTTCAAAAACCCGAACTAAAAAAAACCGAAATCACATTTCCCTTAGAGGGCAAGCATGTAATTCTCTGTGATGATGTTTTATTCACAGGAAGAACCATTCGAGCAGCTATTGATGCTCTAATTGATTTTGGCCGACCGGCTTCTGTGCAATTGGCGGTATTGATAGATAGGGGCCATCGTGAACTACCTATTAGGCCGGATTATGTTGGGAAAAATATTCCTACTCCAAAATCCAAACGCGTTCAGGTGCTTTTAAAAGAAATTGATAAGGAAGATAAGGTCATAATTCAGGAGCAGGCAAATTGACACAAATAGCCACGCTTTCTCAGAGAAACATTATAACCACAGAAGACCTTACTGCTAATGACATTGAAACTATTCTAGATACTGCGGATTCTTTTAAAGAGATTTCCACCCGCGCTATTAAAAAGGTCCCCACACTTAGAGGTCGAACAATAATTAATTTGTTTTTCGAAGCCAGCACCCGTACCCGGACCTCCTTTGAAATTGCCGGAAAAAGGTTGAGTGCAGATGTCATCAACATTTCAGGTGCGGCAAGTAGTACGGTTAAGGGAGAAAGCCTGATTGATACGGCGAGAAACCTTGAAGCCATGAATCCCGATATTCTCGTGATTCGCCACAACTGCTCTGGAGCGCCTGACCTGATTTCCCGGTTTATAAATTGTCCCGTTATAAATGCAGGGGATGGGGCCCATCAGCATCCAAGCCAATCTTTACTTGACCTTTTTACCATTCGAGAACGTAAGGGAACTTTAAAGGGATTAAAAGTCACCATTGTTGGCGACATTACTCATAGTCGGGTTGCAAGATCCAATATTCGAGCCATGCAAACTATGGGAATGACGGTAAAGGTGGTGGGGCCCCCAACCCTTATTCCCACAGGAATAAAAAACCTTGGAGTCGAGGTAGGTTATGACCTCGAAAAGGGTATTGAAGATGCAGATGTAATTATGGTGTTACGTATACAACTGGAAAGGCAAAACCAGGGCTTGCTCTCCAGTTTAAGGGAATATTCAAATTATTTCTGCCTTACCAAAAATCACTTATCTAAGGTCAAGAAAGACGTCTTAATCATTCATCCTGGCCCCGTCAATCGCGGAATAGAAATCTCTCTAGATGTAATGGAAGGACCTCATTCCCTTATTTTGGATCAGGTAACGAATGGAGTCGCCATCCGCATGGCTCTTTTTTATTTATTATTAGGAGAAAGTGATGCAAACCCTAATTAAAAACGGCCATCTCATAGACCCGGCAAATGATAAAAACGGCGATTTTGATTTACTGATCAAAGACGGAAAGATAGATGCTGTTGAGCCCAAGGGCAGGTTGGACAATATTTCTGAATCAGAAATAATAGATGCTAAAGGACTTATTGTTTCACCGGGGTTTTGCGATATGCACGTGCATTTCAGAGAACCGGGTCACGAATACAAAGAAACCATAGAAACCGGGAGCCAATCTGCTGCCGCTGGTGGATTCACCACGGTCGCCGTCATGCCGAACACATCCCCTGTTAATGACAATCGCTCAATAACAGAACTTATTTTGTCCCAGGCCAAACAAACGGCCATAGTCAATATTTTACCCATTGGAGCCATTACCAAAGGATTGAAGGGAGAGTCTCTCTCAGATATGGGCGAACTTAAAGAAGCTGGTTGTATCGGATATTCCGATGACGGGATGCCTGTAAGCAACAGTGAATTAATGCGGCGCGCCCTGGAATACAGCAAAATGTTTGACCTCCCTTGCATTCAACATAGTGAAGTTCTTGAACTGACTCGTGGTGGAAGCATGAACGAAGGAACCGTATGCACAGAGATGGGTCTTAAAGGAATGCCAACTGAAGCAGAAGACATCATGGTTCACAGGGATATATGCCTTTTACCTAAGACAGGTGGAAGACTTCATGTTGCACATATCAGCAGCGGGGGTTCGGTCGAACTCGTCCGGCAGGCAAAAGCCAAGGGATTACCGGTTACGTGCGAAGTGGCTCCTCATCATTTCACATTAACCCACGAAGCCTGCCGGGGTTATGATACCAACGCTAAAATGAGTCCTCCACTTAGAACAGACTCTGATCTGGAAATGATCAAGGAAGGCATGAAAGATGGCACTATAGATATCATTGCAACAGACCATGCCCCTCATGACGTGGTTGACAAACAAGTTGAGTTCAGCAAAGCCTGCTTTGGGATTGTGGGGCTTGAAACGGCGCTTCCTTTAACCTTAAAGATGGTCGATGAAGGTGTTATATCCCTTGAGAGAGCAATAGATATGCTTACTTCACAAACCAATAAAATTTTTGATATAGATAAAGGGACCCTGGGCGTAGGAAAAGATGCCGACATTACCCTGTTTGATCCAAACACAAAATATTCCATTGACCCCAGCAAGTTTAAATCGCGCAGCAAAAACTCTCCATACAAAGGTTGGAAAGTAAGAGGGAAAGTAATTCGCACCCTCGTAAATGGTAAAACCGTTTTTGAAAATCAATAACCTTGATTAACTTCTTAAAATTTAACAAATAGTATGAAAGCTCTTTTAGCTCTTGCCGACGGGAAAATATATGAAGGTGAACACTTTGGATCGAAAAAAGAAGTCGAAGCTGAAATAGTTTTTAATACCAGCATGTCTGGATATCAGGAAATTATAACGGACCCTTCCTATTGTGGCCAAATGGTGGTCATGACTTATCCTTTAATTGGAAACTACGGAATCAATCCTGAAGATTTTGAGTCTGATCGCCCTCACCTGTCCGGGTTCATTATAAAAGAACTCAGCAATGTTCAGAGCAATTGGCGATCGAGAGGAAGCCTTGATGATTTTCTTTTGGAAAATAACATTTTTGGAATTCAGGGGATTGATACCCGATCCTTGACCCGTCGGATTCGCGAAAAAGGAGCCCAGCAAGCGATTCTGTCTACGGATCTCTCTGATCCTCAAGGATTGGTTGAAAAGGCCCGCAATTCTCCAGGACTGGTTGGCAGGGATTTGGTAAAGGAGGTCACCTGCAAAAAAGCTTATGACTGGAATGAAGGTGAATGGGCAATCAAAAATGGTCAAACGCTATTGGAAGAAATCCAGGACCGGCCCTATAAAGTTTTGGTTTATGATTTTGGAGTAAAAAGAAATATTTTAAGAAAGTTAACCCAGGCAGGTTGCAAAGTAAAAGTGGTTCCAGCAAATACCCCGGCAAACGAAGTCCTCGCGACTCAACCCGATGGAGTTTTTCTATCCAATGGACCTGGGGACCCTGCAGCAGTTCCCTATGCAATCGAAAACGTAAAAGCCATATTAGGAAAAGTTCCCATTTTTGGAATTTGCCTGGGGCATCAGATATTGAGTCTCGCCCTGAATGGAACCACCTATAAATTAAGATTTGGACATCATGGAGGAAACCAGCCTGTTCTTGATTCAAACTCACGAAAGGTTGAAATAACTTCCCAAAACCATGGATTTGCTGTAAAAGAAAATTCCCTAAAGGACGATGTCGATATAACTTTTTTAAATTTAAATGATAATACTGTTGAAGGAATTCAACACAAAAAGTGGCCCATATTCTCGGTTCAATATCATCCTGAAGCATCCCCGGGGCCTCAGGATTCGGAATATTTGTTTCACAAATTTACAGGTCTTATGAAAGCAGGAAATTGATGCTCCAGGAAATTTTAGAGCAGTTATTTGAGTTCGCCGCTAAGTCGATTCCCTCCGAACAGATTCTAGAAGCAAAAAAATCTTATCAAAAGGAAACAGGCGAAATTTATGAAGATGATCAGTCCTATAACACGAGAATGGCCCTGTTCCTTGAATGGTACCTTTTCGACAATTATATCGATGACTCCTCAACCACCATTCTTGATTCTTTATTGCAGGAAAATCCTGAAGACTGGGATGCCGATCAAATAGAAAAATATAAAAAAATCAAAGAAACCTTTCAGGCCTTGTATCTGGTGAAAAAAGTCAAAGACGACAGTGTAAAAGTATTGAATCTATTTACTGATGAAATTTTTCTAGTACAGGACAAAGATTCAAAATTGATCTTCAGGAAAAATGATATTTTCCAGGGGCGAATTGTTTTATTTGAGGATCAATATTATTTTACCGGCAATTTTTGTTTCCACCCCGAAAAAACTCACCGGTTTATAAAACCGGAAATAAAAAATGTTTCAAAAATCCTTATCCAGCATAAAAAGGATCTAGCCAAACTTGAAAAAGTGATTTTTAAAGCAAATAAAGTTTTGAATAATCTTGAATCAAAGATTGAAAGCTTTGAAACTAAAATCAGCCAGAGCGAATCAGAAGGTAAAACCGAAAGGCTACAGCAAAAGTTAGCTGTTTTGGTGGAGGATAAAGAAAAACAAGTCAAGCAAATTCAGGATTTGGAAACAAAAGCTTTTGTCATTAAAAACGATAAAATAAAAATCGAAGGAAATAAACAAATCAACGCCTTGATCAACCGATTTGCCTATATGAATTTGAAATGGGAACGTTCCCGCCAAATCGAAATCTCCGATATTTATAAAAATTAATGCCTAAACGAACCGATATTAAAAAAATCCTTCTGATAGGGTCTGGTCCCATCATCATTGGCCAGGCATGTGAGTTTGACTATTCGGGAACACAAGCCTGTAAATCTTTAAAAGAAGAAGGATATGAGGTCGTTCTTGTGAACAGCAACCCTGCCACCATTATGACCGATCCCGAGTTTGCGGATAGAACCTATATTGAGCCAGTCACTCCCGAAGTAGTAGAGAAAATAATTATCAGAGACCGTCCCGACGCTTTACTACCCACCATGGGAGGCCAAACAGCATTAAACACAGCTCTTGCTGTTGCGGAAAAAGGAATTCTTGAAAAATATAATGTGGAGCTGATTGGGGCCAAGGTCGATTCGATTCAAAAGGCAGAAGACAGACAACTTTTTAAAGAGGCTATGATTCGGATAGGTCAAAAAGTTCCACCCAGTGGCGAAGCGGTGACCATGGAGGAAGCATGGAAAATTGTGGAAGAAACCGGTTTCCCGGCAATTATCCGTCCCTCTTTTACTCTTGGAGGCACCGGTGGAAGTATTGCCTATAGCAAAGAGGAGTTTGTGCCTCTGGTTGAGCATGCCCTGGCCGCCAGCCCCATTCATCAGGTATTGATAGAAAAATCACTTTTGGGATGGAAAGAATATGAATTGGAGGTAATGCGCGACCTTAACGACAATGTTGTAATAATTTGTTCCATTGAAAATTTTGATCCCATGGGGGTTCATACCGGCGACAGTATTACGGTGGCTCCGGCTCAGACACTTTCGGACAAGGAATATCAAATCATGCGCAATGCAGCGATTGATATCATCCGCGAAATTGGTGTTGATACAGGAGGCTCGAATATACAATTTGCTACAAACCCTGAAAATGGAGAAATGATTGTCATTGAAATGAATCCGCGGGTATCTCGAAGTTCCGCCCTGGCTTCAAAGGCGACAGGATTTCCTATTGCAAAAATTGCCGCAAAACTCGCTATTGGGTATTCGCTGGACGAAATTCGGAACGATATTACCCGTGTAACACCGGCCTCTTTTGAACCGACTTTGGATTACTGTGTCGTAAAAATACCCCGGTTTACTTTTGAAAAATTCCAACAAACGGAGCCTGTACTTACCACCCAAATGAAATCCGTCGGGGAGGTAATGTCGATTGGTCGAACTTTCAAAGAAGCCCTACAAAAATCCATTCGCTCCATGGAGATTGGGAATTATGGGTTTGAAGAAGCCTTTCGTTTTAAATTAAACAATGTCGGATTATCAGAAGATGCGCAAAAAGAAAAACTGATAGCTGCATTGACCATTCCCTTTTCGGACCGGCTCTGGCATGTTGCGGCTGCCTTGCGTCGTGGAATCTCCATTGAAGAGATAAATAAGATTACCGGAATGGATCTTTGGTTTCTGGACAATATTAAAAGTATTATGAACCTTGAAGGTGAATTGAAGCACTTAAACTCGCCTGAGTCTTTTGAAAAAAATACTTTATTAAAAGCAAAACAATACGGATTTTCAGACAAGTATCTAGCCGACCTATTGAGTTGCTCAGAAAATGAGATTCGTGACAAAAGAAAAAATCTGGAGGTTACCCCCGTTTTTAAAAGAGTAGACACCTGTGGTGCTGAATTCGAAGCTTTTACCCCCTATTTATATTCTACCTATGAAGAGGAATGCGAAGCTGATCCCTCACACAAGAAAAAAATTATGATATTGGGCGGTGGCCCAAACCGAATCGGCCAGGGTATTGAATTTGATTATTGCTGTGTCCACGCTTCCTTTGCCCTCAAAGAAGATGGGTTCGAAACCATTATGGTTAATTGCAATCCGGAAACAGTAAGCACGGATTATGACACTTCCGACCGGCTTTATTTCGAACCGGTAACTCTGGAAGATGTGCTTCATATTATCCAGGTGGAAAAACCCACCGGAATAATAGTTCAATTAGGCGGGCAAACTCCCCTAAAGCTCGCCCTGTCACTGTTAGAAGCGGGAGCTCCCATTATAGGAACAAGTCCCCTGGACATTGATAGAGCCGAGGACCGCAAACTATTCAAAGAAGTCCTCGAAAAACTGGGTCTGAAACAACCTGAGAATGGAACCGCAACGTCATATCCGGAAGCTAAAGAAATTGCCTCAAGCATAGGGTATCCCGTAGTCGTGCGTCCATCCTATGTATTGGGAGGACGTGCAATGGAAATTGTCTATAACCAGGACCGGTTGGAACATTATATGCAACATGCCGTGAAAGCCTCCCCCGAACACCCTGTCCTGATAGATGATTTTCTCGAAGATGCAACCGAGATTGACGTTGATGCTATATCAGATGGAACTGATGTAGTGATTGGTGGAGTTATGGAGCATATTGAGGAAGCGGGCATTCATTCTGGTGATAGTGCCTGTTCCCTGCCTGCTTTTTCTTTGCCCGATGAAATCATTGAAGAAATAAAAAAGCAGACCCGCGCCTTGGCGAAAGAGCTTAATGTTATTGGACTGATCAATATCCAGTTTGCAGTTCAAAATGATGAAATTTTCATTATTGAGGTAAACCCGAGGGCTTCCCGAACCATTCCTTTTGTAAGCAAATCAATTGGAGTCCCCCTGGCAAAAATAGCAGCGCGTGTTATGGCAGGAAAAACCTTGAAGGAAATCGGTTTTACAGAGGAAATCAGACCGGCCCATATATCTGTCAAAGAATCGGTTTTTCCCTTTAACAAGTTTATCGATGTTGATGTTTTACTCGGACCAGAAATGAAATCAACCGGTGAGGTCATGGGTATAGATAAATCCTTTGGTCGTGCTTTTGCTAAATCTCAACTGGCAACAGGAGTAAAGCTACCTGACCGGGGAACGGCTTTTATCAGCATAAAAGATTCAGACAAACCAAAGTCCATTGGTATTGCCAAAGGTCTGATTGAACTGGGTTATAAAATTTTAGCGACTAAGGGAACGGCTGAATTTTTAAACAAGGAAGGAATTGAAGTAGAATTGATAAAAAAATTTCAGGATGGTTCCCCCAATTGTGTTGAGGCTATTGAATCTGGAAAGGTTGATTTGGTTATCAACACCACTTTCGGTGAAAAAGCCATTGAAGATTCTTTTTCTTTAAGAAGAAGTTCCTTGAATCAAAATTTGCCTTATTGCACTACCATTGCTGGAGCTTCCGCTCTATTGGGTGGATTAAAAGCCATTAGGGAGCAAGATTTAGGGATAACCGCGATTCAGGAATACAATACTTGAAAAAATTAATGGACGGATTTAATTCCCCTGAAATCCCATTAGGGAATAATCTCTTCTTCCTCTAAAGGAGATGGGCCGGAACTAAACTTTTGACTGCCAAGAAGGGTCTTCTTCAAAGATTGGACGAGGTTACCAGGCATGAAATCCTTTCCAACAATGATGGCTGCTTTTGAAAAACCTTTCATTACGTCCAACACCTGAATGAGTCCCATTTTTACATAGATATCACCCAGGTCCATTTCAGTTAAAGGGTCACCCAGTTCCAATCCTACAGCATATACGTGGAATTTATCTCCAACACGGACTCCATTCTGGGTCCCAACATTGATTAGCACTTCTTCGTCTTGCATGGAAATTATTTCACCTTCAAGCGCAGATGGCCTGATTGTTTCTTTCAAAAACCCAACCATTTCTTTTGTTAGAAAGGTTAAAGCCAAACCCATTGAACTGGAAGAAAGCTTAGAGTTATCAGTAGGCGCTAGATCTATATCCTCAGCAAAAGGACGTCTGCCAGAGTTCGAAAATGCCCGGAAGGTTCTTTTTTTAACCACCCTTCCCGTTTTATTTTGTACCAACTGAAGTTTCACCTCCAACTCAGCATTTTCAGAGTTCTGAGAAGCCAGTTTATCGGAATCATCCGTTTCCGAAGTAAGCGCACCGGGATCAAACTTTACAACTTGCCCTTTTATCTTATACAGAGAAGCTTTTACCGGCATCTTACCAAGTTTGGCAGGCCAAGGATCAGGATCGCTTTTGTCCATCATTGAGCCCTTGCCCATAGAACCTTTCTTTTTCATCATGGCATTCGAGGGGTTCTGAACAGGTATTAATTCAAATTGGGGTTCATCGTATATTGTATGGACCGCAGGTTCCAGATTCCATTGATTCTCATAGCTCGCATGAGACCCTTCTGATCGGTAAGTCGGAGTGGGACGTTTTCTTCTAAACGAATTTTCCCTTTTAAATGAATTTTTGAAAGGCTTTTGAGAAAGTCTTTTATTACCCATCATTTTGGCCTTCGGCTCATCCATAGCCTTGTTCATAGCACCAGGTTTATTCATTTTCATCATATTCCCGGCTTTGTCTCTCTTGTTTGAGTTTTCGGGCATTGCTTTATGAGGTAATTCCATCATCTCCGGTTGAGGCATTTCATGTGGGGCCATTTCCTTGATTTCGTTGGTAGAAATCATTTGAAATACGTTTGACCGAATCAGTTCATTTTCCAGACGCTCAGAGAGCACTTTACCAGGGCTGAAATGCCTGTTCCAAACAGGTGGATCATCAAACTCAGTTACAATGACCTTGTGTTTATAATTGGCAAAGGCCAGACCACTGAATAGTGAGGAAAATATGAAAATTAGAAGTAGTTTCTGGGGAATATTTTTATGCATAAATCGGTAACGCTTCAAAGGACCAGATATATTACTTTATCGTCATATTTGCAGGAATCTTCACGGAAAAACGTATAATTGTAGAGAAATTCGCCCCAATAATAATCATTTTGTCCCCTTGACCGATTTGGGTTCAACCAGTACAATTCACCGCATGAAAAAATCCGCCTTATTTATAATACTGTTTTTTATGTTGTTTCCGGGTCAACTATATGCCCAGGAAGCAGGAATGACCCTGATAAAGTCTGGCTGCTTTCTTATGGGAACCAACTCTGATTATATTTATGAAGACGATGATGACAATTATCGTGAAAAACCTGCCCATAAAGTATGCCTGGATAGTTTTTATCTGGACACCTACGAGGTAACCCAAAAAAAATGGGATGCTGTAATGGACTTTAATCGGTCCGTATTTCGAAAACCCAATCAGCCTATTACCCATATCGATTGGCACGAGGCCCGAGCTTATTGTAAAAAAGTGGATAAAAGACTTCCCTCTGAAGCTGAATGGGAATATGCAGCCAGAGCGGGAAGCCAGGCTCGCTTTCCCTGGGGCGACGAAGTCGACGACGATAAGGTGTGGTATTCAGGAAATTCTCCCCGAGAAGTTCCTGAAGTTGGTAAAAAGCTGCCAAATGCTTGGGGCCTATACGATATGATGGGCAATGTCTGGGAATGGGTGGAAGACTGGTTTTCTCTCGAATATTATAAGAATAGTCCGGTCAAAAATCCTAAAGGGCCCAAAAGGCAGAGTTTTAGGGTTATCCGTGGCGGATCTTGGATGATTGACGAAAAATATTTAAGAGTTACCTCTCGTCACAGAGGCATGTCAGATCCCACCGAAAGTTATTGGGTGGGTGTCCGTTGTGCTAAATCTACTAAATGATTTCCAATCATCTTGGATAGCAAAGTAGTTAATAAGCTCTATAAGAAACTTTCGGAAAAGCTTGGAGCAGCAGAATCTGAGCTCGATTATAAAAATCACTTTGAACTATTAGTGGCGGTAATTTTAAGCGCCCAATCCACGGACAAAACCGTTAATTCGGTTACCAAAAAACTCTTTAGCACCTCCCCCAATCCCGAATCTGTAATATCGCTGGGACAGAAAAAATTACAGGAAATCATTCGTCCTGTTGGCCTTTCTCCTACCAAATCCAAAAATATTACTGCCACATGTAAAATCCTAATGGAAAAATATGGTGGAAATATTCCAGAAAACAGGGAAGAACTGGAAGGGTTACCAGGAGTAGGAAGAAAAACAGCAAATGTAGTCTTAAATGAAGGTTTTGGGCATCCCACAATCGCTGTAGACACACATGTTTTTAGAGTATCAAACCGGACGGGACTGGCTATGGCCAAAAATGTTCTCGACACCGAAAAGGAACTGCTTAGGATAACACCTAAAAAATGGCTGGCGGACGCTCACCGGTACTTGATCCTTCATGGGAGATACGTTTGCAAAGCAAAAAACTTTGATTGCAGGGAATGCGTCATAAATAAAGAATGTGAATATCCGGATAAAAATATTTAATGGTTTCAGTTAACAAAAAAAATAATTTCGATTCGGTAGTCCAACGCATTGAAAAATGTTTGCTGGATAAAACCACTATTGAGTTCTCCACAACTTATAAAACCTCTACAGCTGTTTATCCCCTTATAAAAATAGTATTGGGTCGGGGAAACTCGCCTCGGGTCCTTATTTCAGCAGGAATTCATGGCGATGAACCCGGTGGTGTGGAAACAATACTAAAGTTTTTGGAGGCCCAGGAATATTCCCATTATATAAATGATTGGGAAATCAATTTGCTCCCCTGCTTGAATCCTCATGGATTCGAATATGGCATCCGTGAAAACCATCAGGAAATAGATTTAAACCGGGTGTTTAAAATTGATAATCCTCCTAAAGAGGTAACCTTTGCAAAATCAATTCTTGATACAGGATTTGAGCTTACCTTGGAACTGCACGAGGACACTGATAGCCATGGTTATTATCTGTACCAAAATGGAACAGGAAATCGATTTGAAAGAATCGGGCAGGATGTACTTGATTCCGTTAAAAGTATAATGCCAATAAATTTGGACCCGGAAATTGATGGTTCCCCTGCCAATCAAGGAATTATCGATAAGGGTAAAGATAATTCGAAAATGGATTGGTGGCCCATGGCCCTTTATGGCCTGTCCCAGGGAACTCAAAGTTGTCTCACGTTGGAAGCATCAAGCCAATTTGATCTACCAACAAGAGTGGAAGCTCATTTGAAAGCCATTCAAACGGCTCTAACTTTTACTTAGTATTGTTCTTGGTTTAACTATTTATTAACCGGTTTTGGGAGAGATAACGGGTATTACAATGGGCTCACCCACATTTAAGGAGTGGATATCTTTATCAGAGTTATAACTGCTTAGCAGCCAAAGGGGAATGGTATATAAATCATGGCAGATTTCCCACAAGGTTTCGCCCTTTTCAACATTCCTCACAGTCAATTTACTTATATCGTAGTTGTTGAAAAAGTCTTCCTGAATGGCCTTGTGGTATTCCTGTCTTCTTTCTTCAAATTTATCCGGATCCGTTTTTTTAAAACTAACCTTAAGCTCATCGTGAACCGTGATTTTTCCTTTACCGGGAATTTTATTGATCTTTTTTAATTCCCTGACTGATAGTAGCGCCCATTCCGCATAATGGCTGAGTGTCTCATCAAAATCTACCGTTATCGTTCCCACCTGTTGTTGGCTAGAACTGGAAAATGCCACAGGCATAAATGCAGGTCTGTTTTTATTCAAACGCTCATTTGATTTAGAATTGACTGCCACCTTTAATGTTCCTTCAGGAACAGCACGTTCGATTTTTATTTCCTTATTTTTATTTGCAGCTTTTTCCGTTTTCTGGGAACGGTCTACAGAAAGACTGAAGTTTTTTATTTTTTGTTTTTTCTTGTCCGGTTTTTCAACGGCATTCGAAACACGAATTTTCTGACCTGGATATAATGAGTTGGGATCCCTCATTCGATTCAAACTTGTCAGATGGATAACATCGGTATCAAATCGCTTAGCAATTTTAGATAAGTTATCGTTTTTCTTAACCCAATAATAGTCGCTCTCCATCAATTTTCGTTTGTTTTCCATTTTGGCAAGTTGAATGGAGGGCATAGATTGTGGAACTTTTATCCTTTGACCCGGAAAAAGTGAATTTGGATTTTTAATGTGGTTTACTTCTGCAAGATAACGAGCATCTGTTCGATATTTTTTTGCAATTTTAGAAAGATTGTCGTTTCTGCGCACACGGTAGGTGACTAAAGCACGGTCCTCAGGAGTGTAGTTTGCAAGCCGAACTGAAGGTTGCGAGCTCCTTCCTTTAGGTAATTGAAGCACCTGCCCAATATAAATTCTGTTTCGCCGCCCAATATTATTGTAGGCTTTTAATGAACTAACACTGGTCCTAAACCTCAAAGCAATCCCTGACAAGGTATCCCCTCTTCTAACAGTATAAAATTTAGACCGCAGTTGCCTTGAAAAAAGTACCTGTTTGGGAATCTTATTGTATCGCGATTGCAAGTTGGTAATTTTTGATGCCGGGGCTTGAAAAACGTATCCCTTGGGTATTCTTTTCTCTCCATTGAGTACCGGCCGCCTTAAAGAGGGATTTGCCTCTGCAATTTCATCACGCGACATTCCAAAATAATTCATGGCCGTTTTGATATGGATATAATCCGGCAATCGAATCGATACCCGCTGTAGGGGTTCTTTTATCTTTAAATTTGGAAAATATTTATTTTGATTTTTTACAACATGAAGCGCTGCCAGAAATTCAGCGTAAAAGTTCCTGGAGGCAAAACCAAAAGTTCGACTTTTATAATCTTTAATTATTTTTACAATATCCGAACCGTGTCTTTTTTGAGCACGCTTCATACCCTGCAAACCATGATTGTATGCTGTAATAGCTAAAGGCCAGAAGTTAACAACTTCAAAATTCTTTTTTAAAAGCTTTGCCGCCCCATGGGTAGCAAGAATGGGATCTCTTCTTTCATCGATATCGTATCCCACTCTCATAAATAGTCTTCCCGTTCCACGAGTAAATTGCCATATCCCGGCAGCACCGGCACTTGAGTAGGCCCCTATCTGAAAAGAAGATTCGACATGGGGTAACACACGTAATTCTTCAGGAAGGTTATGTTTCTTTAGGATTCGTTTAATTTCATCCATATAGAGGCCGGACCGTTCTATGCCTTCCTTAAACCTGTCCTTAAGCCCCAATTGGGTTCTAATCCTGCGTGCCTTTTTATAAAAATCTTTCTTTGCAAGTTTATAAACTCGCAGGTCTTCGCCTTTCAGGCTGGATTTATTTTTTGTTTCCGCAATTTTTCTCAGGATTTTTTTGTACTTTGACTTTACTTTGTCCAGCTTTCTTTCTTTGGCTCGGCGGGATAAGGGTTTTTCGCCCAGATAAACTACTTCATAGGTTATCGACAGATCATTCATGTCATGGACAACCGCATGTTGGGTCGTATATTCGGAATAAATCTTTTTCCAGAAATCGACCTGGTCAGATAAACCTGGCGGAGTGGTGAAATGGTAATCGCTTAAGGTATGTGTTTCGTAAGAGAAGCTTGCATGCGCGACAGGCAAGCAAAAGGAGGTCAGAAACAATACGAAAACCAACCCTATTCTTCGAATCGTCTGGATCAAATTAAAACTTTCTATTCAAAAATTACGAATAATAATTTTATGGTGTCTCCGAAAAATCAATATCCTTCCCCAAAGGGGTAACATATTGTTTTCTAAGGATATCAGAGGCCAACTTTCAGGTCAAGGTGAATTCATTTGAATTTATTGCGCTTAATCAATCCGTTTTAAAAATTACATTTATGCCCTTTTTGATCCGGAATAATTTTTGTTAAGTTGATATACCCATGCCAACAGTTCTGCAACCACTTTATACAAAGATTCGGGGACTTCCTGCCCTACATCCACTTCCGATAATAGATTGAGCAGGTCTTTATCTTCACGGATCGGGATATTGTTTTCTCTCGCCATTTTGATTATTTTTTCCGCAACCCACCCCTGACCTTTTGCGGTAACTTTCGGTGCAGAACTGATCCCTTTATCGTATTTAAGAGAAAGAGCAGATTTTTTTGATGAAAGATTTTCTTCCATTATGTTTTTACACTTAAAAGAGAAGTGTTTTGACTCACAAACAGTTCAATCAAATTATCTTTAATGGGACTCACCTTTTCTTCAACAAAACATTCCACAGTTGCATTCATTTCGTTATCCTTCATTCTGGATTCGAACTCTTCGGTATTTTCAAGGATATATTTGGCAATATTGTTTTGTTCCACATCCATTCGCACCGCTAAATTTTCAGGACCTACTTGGGCATTTATCTTCACATTCCCCAATTCTGAGAGGTCCAGAAAAAAAGCCAGATTATAGATTTCCTTTTTAGCTTTACCTCCTTCATTTCCATCTTCGGATTCTCCACGAAAAAAGAGGCTTATTGTTTTTTCATTAGGATTCAAAGGATTCGGAATTTGCAGAACCAACGGCTGATTTTCCTGTGTCGAAACGCGGGACGAAAGTTGATTCAATTCTATGCTATCCAGAGAAACTTTTATTCTCTGTTGAAATTCTGTGACCTGCCGCTTTTGATTGAGTTCGGGAGAATTCTTAATTGCCTTTTCCGTTGCTTGCTTTAAGTCCAACAATTGGCCTTTCAAGTCACGGGTCAAATCAGATTTAATGTTTTTGCTCTCTGATTCAGAAAAAAATTGTCGTACCTTTGCCTCATACCGAACACCCGATTTATCCACCTGCTCTTCAATTTCAACTTCGTTTGGAATATTCCCAGTTTTGGGAGTTAAAGCCTGGATAGTTTCTTTCAATATGCCGATAAGCTCCGGCTTTATCGATAGTTCTTTAAGCACCTGAGAACCCAGAACATCACGGTTCAGCTCTCCAACCAACTGCACCAAAGGTCTGCGTGAAGGCAAATAGGGTTTTATCAGATCCAGGTTTACTTTTTCTGGGATTGCTGGTTGATCCAATAATACAGGCTTAAAACCATTTTCAATTTTTTGAAATTGAATCCTTACCTTTTCCCCAACCCGGTACAAATTGGCATTCTCCGTTTTTACCTGGAATTCCTGACCCTCAAATTTCACCAGCAAGGAATTAGAATTCACAATACGATCGATTTTTACTGGAACAATTTTCTCCGGAGGAAGTTTTAGCTGACAAAAGTTGTCATGTTTGATAATTTCAGGTTTGATTTTTCGTGACAGATTTGTGGTATAGCCCTCTTCTTGGATTTTTTGCTCAGGAGCCGGAACCAGTTTCAGAACGGGTTCGGGATTAACCTTTTCCACTTGTACATTAATTTTTTGCCCCGCTTTGAAGGCAGACTCCGTTTTCACTAAACGACGGTTGTTCTGGGGTTTCACATCTAAATCGGGCAATTCAGCGACGACCTTTTGGCCTTCAATGGAAATGGTAGCTTTGTTATTGGGAAGAATCTTTACAATTTCTCCCTGCATAAGTTTTCCCTGATGCAGTTGATTTTTCAAACCGGACAAAATTAAAGGCGAACTTTCCCCCGATAATATCTTTAAAACCTTGTTCACCAGTTTTTCCAGTGGAATAGATGGGATGGTCAAGGTGGATCCTTTCTAATGCAAAATAATTTTTCATTCAAAAATCAGGGAAAAACCTTACTAAATAAGGCTTGACTTAATTTTACTTATCGGCGAATTAGCAACAGTCCATTATGGCTGTTTCATGTAATTTTACTAAATTAAGGCAGGTAATGCTTCAGGCTTGGATATTAATTTTGCCCCCATGGTGGCTTTCTGGTGGGGTGCTTTCTTCAGCTTCCAGTTTTTCCTCCTCTTCCTGTTCATTGCTCTTTTTGAGGACCCGAACCCTTTTCTTTGCCCCAGTTTTTGGGTCTGTTTCTTCAATAAAATAGGTATTGTCCAATTCCTGGACCTGGGTTCGCTTTAATTCGTCAGTCACCTCTCGTTCTTTATTTAACTGCTGGGCAGTCACATTAGGCAAAGACTGAATTGTTTGCTGAAGTTTTTCGGTATGTGTACCCATTTGTAATACTTGCTGGGTATTGACTTGTAGGGTCGTAGGCATTGGATTGGATCCAAAAGTTATGGATTTTTTACTAATATAACCTTTTGGAATTCAATGTCAATTAAGAAGGAACAACTTATTTGATCATAAAACTAGAGAAAAACACATCCGTTACTGTTCCCGTTCCGCTTAACAGCAAGGCATTTGAGGCTGTAAGTATTTCCTTTTTGATTCTCTCTTCTGTATTAGATCTTTGGAGGGTAAAATCGCTGGGTCTTTTTCTTCGTAAAATTGCGTAAATATTTTTTCGAACCAAGGGCAGGACCTTATCAAGGTCCTTATTTAATACACTATTGCTCAACAATAAATTAGCTGAAAGCGAAATAAATCGCCCGGTTTCCTTTCCATCTTCTCGAATGGGGAGAAAAAAAGGATCCAGTTTATAAATATTAACCTTTTCAATTGCACTGGTTTCTTCATCTTCTTTAATCTCTTCTTCAGTTGCCTGTTCTTCTTCAACAGGGACGGCTTCCTCCTCAGGCGCTGCCATCATAAAATAAACACCGGCTCCTATGGCAATGAGCAAAACCAGAGCCCCGCCCCCAAAAATCATCAGAAGCTTTTTATTGGAGAGAATTTTTTGAATTTTCCCCTTTAAACCAGGAGCGGTTGCACCCTCTCCTGCTCCCGCCTCTTCCAGTAGCGCCTCTAACTCCGCTGCTTCATCTGTCGATAACTCTTCTTTACTCTCTTCTTCAGCCATAGATTCATTCCATCGAAAAACACATTTCTTCTAGTATTTATTCGGAATTTCTTGATGGGAACTCAATACTAAGCTTTTGTTTTTTAACTATTTTCTCCAGAAATAGTCGATAATTCCTTATAAATATCCTTTACCTTTTGTCTCAAATGGGGTTTATCTGATGAATTTTCTATAACAAAATCGGCAAATTTGATTTTTTCACTGCTGGGCATTTGATTTCGGATTCTGGCAATCACTTCCTCCCGGGTCCATTCACTTCGGTCTAACACCCGTTCAATTTGATTTTGTTCATCTGTATTTACGACAATGACCCGATCCATCGCTTTATAGTTTCCCGATTCGATCAATAAGGCAGCATCGACAATCACCAGGGCATTTGGATCTTTTTCACATATCCTCAAATATTCTTCTTTTTCACTTTCGAAAACTCTGGGGTGGAGGATGTTTTCCAACTCTTTTTTTTTATCAGGATTATTAAAAACAATTTCGGCTAGCTTTTTTCTGTCCAACCTTCCAGAGTCATCAATAACTGATTCACCAAACATATCTGAAATTTCTTTTAGTGCCGGCTGTCCGGGTTCTACCAACTTGCGGCAAATTTGGTCGGCATCTAGAACCTTGGCTCCAAATTCCCGAAAATAGGAGGCAGCCAAAGTTTTGCCCGATCCCATTCCACCTGTAAGTCCCACCCTTAGTCCCAAACCGCACTCCAATCGATCAAGCTAAAATAAGGTTATCCAATAGTTCGGTAAACAGCTTCATAACTTTTCGGGTAATAGGTCCCGGCTTTCCATCACCTACAGGACGACTATCAAGCTTTGAGACAGGCATCACTTTTTTCACCGTTCCCGTTAAAAAGATTTCATCTGCTTTAAACAACTCCTCCCCGGGCCATTTCCCTTCCTCCAAAGCCATACCATTCTCATTCGCCAATTGGATTATCTTGTCGCGAGTAATCCCAGAAAGAATCCCGCATTCCTTGCTGGGGGTTAATAAACGACCTTCTCTTACGAAAAACAGGTTGCTGGTGGTACTTTCAGTTAGCAAGCCCCAAGGATTCACCATAATTGCATCTTCCGCCCCCATTTTTTGGGATTCGACCCGCGCTAAAACATTATTTAGATAATTACCCGTTTTTACAGCGGGGTTTAATGAATCACGGGAGTTCCTTTTAATAGAGACGAGCGCAACGGAAATTCCTTTTTCGTAACTTTCATCAGAAATCTGGGGAGTGCTTTTGACAAAGATAATCACATTGGGTTTAAAACAGGAGGAAGGATCAATATCCATTTCCCCTTCTCCCCTTGTAATTATAATTCGGATATAGGAGTCCGCATTATTGGCGTGCTTTAAAGTAGTTTGAATTTGCTCCTTAATCTCATCGGGTGTGAGAGGAATATTTAAAGAAATTCCGGCAGCAGATGCATACAGCCTTTTCAAATGATCATCCAGGAAACACGGTTTTCCCTGATGCGTGCAAACAACTTCATAAATGCTGTCTCCAAACAAAAAACCATGATCCATAATAGAGATGAAAGCTTCATCCTGAATTTCACCATTAATATTTATTTTTGTTGTCATAAGATTTCAGGAAAGGTTTTTCACTCTATTTTTTTTCTACAGATTTTAAAATATCGTTTAGTTTTTCCAGATCTTCGTTCGAAAATTCATCCAGGGGTTTGTCATCTGATTTTGAATTTTTGTTCGAATTCGGAAGATTTTTCTTTAAATTATCTATTTGATCTGCCATGTTCTTGAGGTTTTTAAGCTCCTCAAGTTTTTTCTTGGCGCTATCTACAGCGCCCCCCATATCAATACTATCCACCAGCTTCTTCCTGAAATTAAGAGCGTCAGGGTTTTTATTCACATAAGCATGAGCTTCAGCGATATAAGGGGCCGCTAGAGAGTCTTTAGTCATTTTTTCAGCCACCTTGGGTAAAAACTGCAAGGGAAACGTCAATGCAACGACAATTACCGCACCTCTTGCCAAACCCACAACTCCCCCCCCTATTCGATTCACTACAGAAAGGGGGTTGCCTGTAAAAAGCATTCCACTGGCGACTTTTCCCATTAGGGAAATGATGATTGCCGTAATGATATAAATTGCGACAAAAGCAATAATCTTTGCAATATTTTTGCTGGAGATACTTTCCATCAAAACCGGCGCAAAAGACCCGTGATACTTCATGGCCATCAGGAAACCACCCAGATAGGAAAGAAGAGAAAAAACCTCTTTGATGAATCCCTTAAACAGGGAAATAACCATACTCAAACCTAATATGGAACAGACGATAATATCAAAGGTAGTCATAATAATTTTTGGATATCACTTAAAATTTTTCCGCTGTAATCCCGCAAAATCAACTTTAATGAAGAGGTATAAATATCCGGATTCATCTGGATTTCTTTTTGCAAACTATCCCAATCGAAATATTTTCCTTCACTGATTTCTTCCGGGTTTATTTTAATTGTCGCATCCGTCTTGCAGATATAAACTTGTACATGTTCCTGGTAAGTTTCCGGACAGGCTTTAATTTTAACAACAGGTTTTAAATCACAACGAATCCCCAGCTCTTCCATCAATTCCCTATGAGCACATTGGTCATAGGTTTCATCAGCATCTACATGACCGGCGGAAGAGGTATCCCACAGTCCGGGATTCTCATCTTTTAATAAAGATCTTTTCTGCAAAAATATTCGTTTTTTTGAATCAAATACCAGCACATGGATGGAGCGATGACACAAATTCTGTTGATGAATTTCCCGACGGGTGGCTTTTCCAATGACCCGATCATTTATATCAACCACATCATAGATTTCGTTTTGATCGCTGATTGAACCTATCCTCTTTCATAAGCAATGATTGATTTAATTCCCATCAGGTCTTAAATAACTCAGTTTTCGGGGAAACTCACCTTTTTCACAATAATTGTGTTGGGCCAGGACTTTTACATCCTCGATTGCTTGTTTCGACCCCTCGAACTCAACGGTTTTATATCCTTTATCAGCTATAGCCCCCCCTGCCTGCAAAAGGCTCATGACCGATTTTGCGTTGTATTTCTCGCCATCCACCAGCATATTAAGTTCCCCGTCATACTGACGGGCAATAAGTGAGATATAGGTCGAAGGTCTGGCATGGAAACCCAAGGGTTGAGGGATATTTACCTCGGCACGAACGTTTTCAATCAACTTCCCAAGAATAGCGAGTGCAATTTTGTCTCCCTCACGCAAATAATGTTTGCTGAAATGGAAACCGAAATTCACCACATGTCCCAGCAACTCATCTTTGTTGACCAACCTTGAAATGCTTTGTTTGCACTCTCCGTGGCGAATATCATCTTCATGCCTTTCGTAAAAGTGGCAAAGCCAAAGGACAACTTCGAGCAAGTGAAGAGGCATAGACACATACCCTCTGAAATTTCCAAGCTCTTCATATTCCTTTTCCAGAGAGGTATTTTTCACATAAGTGTCATATTCTGATTGCACACTATGGATATGTTCTTTATACATTCGAACTATTTTTTCATCTAATTTAGATGAAACCAAAGTCCTGAATGTAGTTACGTCATCAGATTTTTCTATATTTGTATCTTGAATTAACTTCGCAATTTTTCGATATTTTTGACAAAGGTCGATCACCCTCTCCCGTTCTTCTTTAACTTCATCATCAAGAATATTTTTGGGCAGCCTCTTATTGGATTCAACCTTGAAAAAATCGTCCTCAGAGCCTTTATCTAAAATACAAACCAAGCCATTTGCTTCCCCCGCGCGAATAACTTCGCCTTTTAAGTTTAAAATGGACCGGTTAATAAATTCCAGGGACTGGTTGGCAGCTTCATGAAACTCATCATCGATTTCCTTTGATTCTTTCAATTTATAGTAAGGATAGCGATCGAGAATATGCTTTATGAAAAAAGCGGCTATAGCCAGGTTGCGAATACAGGCAATATATTCCGAGAAAAAAGACCATGCCTTATTTTCCCGGGCCCCATGCTCATCAAGAACACTTTCCAAATACTCCGACTCTTGCATTAAGCGAGAGTATATTTTTCTGGAAACGTCATTTTTGCCTTCAACAATTTTTTCAAAATCATTACTGACCATGAAAAAATGCTCGGAAGGTTCCTGAACTATACGAAGAAACTCATCTTCAGAAATTATTTGGATAAGGGATTTCGGTTCCATATTTTCTGCTCAACCTAGGTATGAAAACACTTCAATACTAATTACAACCTTAACATAATAACAACTAAAGGTTGCTAAAAGCTCGAAGATTTTGCCAGGATTTTTTTAGGAAGGTATTTAAGCCAGGTTTCAAGGTGTGAGTCGGGACCAGCAGGGATAACGAAAGGCACGAATTGATAATCTGGCTTGACAGGTTTTCTTTTCAACTTCATGTCGATTTCAAAAGGCGTTCTATTTCCTTTTTTCAAATTGCAACTTTTACAAGCCACTACAACATTCGTCCAATTGGTTCCACCACCTCTTGATTTAGGCACAACGTGGTCCACAGTCAAATGTTTGGTTGCTCCGCAATACTGACAAGTATAATCATCACGTCTTAAAATGTTTTTCTTGCTGAACGCAACACTATTTTTTCTGTTTCGTTGAACCATCTTCAAAACACGAATTACGGTAGGAATGGAAAAACTTGCAGAGGGGGTTCGAACACAATAATCTGAGTTATCAAGTTCCTCCGCCCGACCTCCGAAAACCATAATCAAGGCATGGCGGGCACTACAGAATTGCAGAGGCTCATAGGAATAGTTTAAGACTAGGCTTTTAAATGAATCCAGCATAACTTCAAACCTCTCGGGGCTGAACTGCATGAATTAATTTTGAAACCGCTCAAGCACAATTCTGAAAAGTTTACTCTTTCTCACATAAAAGTGTCAATAGAAAGCAAACCTAGTCCATTAAAAAGATATTTCCTTTTCCAAGTTTTACCTGGGGATCTAAAACTCTCTTTATTTTTTTTAATTCCTTTATATTTTTTTCCCCTACCATTTCATAAAAATATTTCCTCTTTTTCTTTCCAATCCCGTGCTCGGCTGACACGGTTCCATTCCATGAAATAATTTTTTTGACAAACTCGTTATAGATTAAACCCGCCTCTTCCATCTGATTAGAATCCGGAAGTAAATTTATATGTAAATGGTTATCCCCCAGATGACCAAAAATCACATAGGGAACCTCTGCCTCGGAAAGAGTTTTTTCATAGAATTCCATCATTTCCATAAAATGATCATCCGAAACAGCCATATCGGTTCCAATTTTCTCTCGTCCCGCCCGGGAGTTCTTCTCATTCACTAATGCAGGCACTGAATGTCTGAACTCGTGGAAGGTCCTGTTGTCTTTTTCATTTTCAGAAAACCAGGAATCGTCTAAAAGAATTTCTTTGTCGGATAAAAACTCAAACCAATCTTCTAGCTTTTGGTCATAACTCTCTTTTTTAGCAATGTCTTCCTCGAAAAATAATGCCGCTTGCGCCTGGCCCGGGATATTTGGGTATTTCTCCCTCAATAGTTCCAATGAGAAACGATCGAAATATTCCAGAGAACAGGGAGAAACAACCGAATTGGATTGAATTTCACTTTTTAACTCCCAACAGCTCTTTTCCTTTTCAAAGAACAACACACCACTCAAAAATGCCTCTGGTTCGGGAATAAGTTTCAAACAAATTCTGGTAAAAATACCTAGCGTACCATCAGAACCAATGAACAAATCCAACCAATCCATTTCGGGTTGAACAAAATAACCTGCGGTATTTTTACAGTTTGGGCTGGTATAGGAAATCTCAGGAAACTCAATTTTGCTCCCATCATCAAAACATAAGGGTTCACTTGTTTTATGGTCGCGCTTTATAAGAGCTTTTCTTCCATCGGCAAGGATCAAATCAGCAGCATAAATGAAATCACGTGTCACACCGTATTTGAAGCTTCTTGATCCTGAGGCGTTAGTGGCTAATGTGCCACCAATAGATGCGTTTGTTTCGGTAGGATTGGGCGGATAAAACCAACCCGAGTGATTTAAATGGGCCTGCAATTCTGTCAGGGTTACAGCGGGGCCTACCCAAATTTTATCTTCTTTAATAGATTCAATTTCATTAAATTTCTCCAGTGAAATGATAATACCTCCCGCTGGAATTCTTGATGCGGTTAAACCGGTTCCGGCCCCAGCAATAGTAACCGACCTGGAATCATTTTTCAGAATATCAATGAGCTCATCAATGTCTTCAGGAATGAAAACCTCCTCCGCTTTTCCTCCTGAGTAATTTGAAGCATCCTGTAAATAAGAAGCAATTGTTTCCGGGCTGGATTTACGTATCATGAAAAAGCCATCAGAAAAAATTATGGATTGTTACCGGAGTCTTCCTCCAGATTAGAAGCACCAACATCTTGTTCTTTCCTGCGCTCCGCCTCAACTTTGGGCTGGGTGTGAATAAATTTTGCATATTTCACCATTAAAACCATCATGATAATTGCAAAAAGCACTGCCATTCCTAAAATCAAATCTTCCACTAATTAATCCCCCTTAATTAAATATAAACATTATATCATTTCCAGGGTGGTCCAAGAAGTGCAGGAAAATAATGTTAGACCAAATTACATTGCTTGACATCGGCTACCGCCAATAAGTATGCTTTTGAAATTATAAATCGTTTTGATTTAAGGAATTAATTTTGAAAAACGAAGAAAACTTAAAGCAAAAAACAATCATAGATGGGGTAACACTCAATTTAAGCAAACCCGATACGACCCAACCTACATGGATCGGTCAGGATGAAATATTAAAACAAATTCATGCCTGCTGGATGGTTGTCTCGGACAAAGACCACCCTCTTTCTCCAAGGATTACCGGAATGCCCGGAACGGGGAAAACTACTCTGGCCATGGTGGCAGCTCAACAGCGAAAACAACCTCTATATATCTTTCAATGCACCAGCGATACCCGGCCCGAAGATTTACTTGTCACTCCCGTTCTATCTGAGAAGGGTTCCATTTCCTACCATGCATCTCCCCTGGTTTGCGCTATGATTACCGGGGGAATTTGCATCCTTGATGAAGGAAACCGGATGAATGAAAAAAGCTGGGCATCGTTGGCTCCTCTTTTGGATCATAGACGATATGTGGAATCCATCATCGCCGGAATACAAATTCATGCACACAAGGATTTCAGAGCCTGTGTGACCATGAACAATGATGAGTCCACATTTGAAATTCCAGACTACATCCTGTCTCGACTTCAGCCGACGTTGCAAATGAGCATGCCAAGTTATGCAGATGAGCTCGAAATTCTCCGTTATCATCTCCCCTTTTCTGAAGAAGAACTTTTGAACATGACTGTGGAGTTCCTGCAAAAATCCCATCAACTGGATTTGGAGTTTTCTCCAAGAGATGGAATCCATATCCTGCAATATGCTTTGAAACGTTTGAGTCAGGAAAAGGAGCATCCCTTATCAAAAGATCAGGTCTGGAAGGAGGCCGTCAGCAAAGTATTGGGTGAGGATGCCCTGGATCTGGACGGTCTTGCCGCGAAAAACAGGCGGTCTTTGCAAGATGAGCATCTCCCCATGGGATTGGGCGATTTCTTTTTCAGTGACGATAACCCCCTTCATCCTGATAGCGACAAATAAATGGATGATATTTTAAAACTCAGTGACCGCATCCATTTTCTCCCGGTGATTCATGGAAGCGGGAGCTTTGCAAGGGAAATCAGGAATCGGATTCTTTCTGAAAAATGTGATTGCCTTGCAGTGGCCCTGCCTCCAGAGTTCCAATCCTCTATTGAGGAAGGTATCGATCTTCTGCCGCAAATAACCCTGAGCACCCAACAAGAAGAAGGTGGCTCTTTAAATTATGTTCCGATAGATCCCAGCCAGCCAATAATTTCAGGATTGCGTATTGCCAAACAAGAGGGAATCTCACGCCGTTTTATCGACTGGAGTACGGAAAATTATGAAACAAGGAACTTCAATTTTCCAGATACGTTCTCACTCCAAAAAGTTTCTTATGAAAAACTGCTCAGCACTTTGCTTTTGACATTAAAGCCACCTAAGGAAGACAGCCAACATTATTGGCGGGTTCGCTGGATGGCCTACCAACTGCATTGCCTGGAACTGGATTTTTCAAATATTTTATTTATTTGCTCCGTTGTCGACTGGCCCTGGATCAAGGAAGCCTTTGATGAACGCAGGGAATATAAAAACCCAACAGCAAATCCCATCAACCCGAACCTGAATCAGGTCGACAAAAAAACCCTCTTCTTCGCTTTAAGTGAATTTCCGTATATCACTTATTTATATGAAAAAAAGCGCCAGCAAATGCGCACAGACAGTTCAGCACCGCTGGACGGGGTTAAGGAAATTTTACTTCGCGCCCGTGATCTTTTTCAAAAGAAGCACAAAATTCGTTACCACAATTTGACTTCGCAAACTTTCCAGATACTCCTGCAATATGTGAGGAATCTCACTTTAATGGAATCCAGATTGCTTCCCGATCTCTATACTTTGGTCAACTCCGCCAAACAATTCGGAGGCGACCCTTTTGCTATTGCGGTTCTTGAAGCAGCCCGGGAATATCCCTTTGAAGAATCAGAGTCGACCACAAATACAATCTCACTGGGAATTGACCAGGGAATCATGGACGATGCTTCCCCGGTCCAGATGAAAAACAGGCTATCCGAAACGCAGTTCGAATGGCGAACTTTAAACTTAAAGCCGGACCCAGATATTCAGCAAAAGGAAAACTGGAAACATCGATGGGACCCTTACGGGCAATGTTCCTGGCCCCCAGAAGATGAAAAAATAGAGAATCTGAATACTCATGTTCGAGAGCAAACAAGGCTCCTTTTAAGTCATGACCTGGCACGAACCGAAAAGTTTACTTCGTCAGTGAAGGATGGAATCGATATTCGTGACACGCTCCGACATTGGTATACCGGCGACATCTATGTGAAAGAAATACCACCCTCACGTGGAGAAGTTGAGATCATCGTTTTTCTTTTCGACCCGGAACCCGATCCCAATCAATATCGCTGGCGGCAAACCTGGTATGCGGAACATAAGGAAGAATCCACTCTCTGTTTTTTTGCCACCGAATATATGGAGAACCTGATAGGCCCGGGTATTGGCCAGGCTACCTATGGAGGATGCATGATGCTTTTTCCTCCACGTCCGATCCTTGATATCTGGCAAGATCCGCGATTGCGGTTTTCCCAAACTTTGGAGGAAAAACTTTTAGAAGCCGCCTTTTTCCATTCCCGTGAAAAACATGTGACGGTGGTTTCAACCTGCTCCCCTCAATTGACATGGCGGCGTCTGGCACGGCGCTATGGCAAAAAAATAATTCACCTTCCGCTCAAACGGTTTTCCAATCAGACCATAGAAAAAGTCAGGCGTTTCCATGTCCTAAATGGGAAAGATATCCGCTCATACGCCAAACGATTTATTCAGGAATTATAATTTTCATTTAATATGGCTTTAGAATTTACAATCCGGGAAGCAGTTTCTTCTGATATTCCAGTATTGGCAAAAAACAACCAGGCCCTTGCCAACGAAACTGAAGACATTCAGCTTGATTCGGAAACACTCTTATCCGGAGTGACCCATGCTTTGGAAAGGGAGGATTGTCATTATTTCGTGGCAGAATCAAAGGGAAAAATCTTAGGCCAAACCATGGTCACTTATGAATGGAGTGACTGGAGAGATGGTGTCATGTGGTGGCTACAGAGTGTATACATCCTACCGGACTATAGAAACCAGGGAGTTTTTCGAGCCATTTTTAATCATATAGAAAAACTGGCAAGAAATCGCCCAGATGTGAAAGCGTTGCGGCTTTATGTGATGCAGGACAACCAATCTGGTAAAAGCACCTACTCCTCCCTCGGCATGAACGACTCAGGTTATTTAGTATATGAAAAAGTGGGGTTGAACGACCTTTAGATTAATTCAATCGTCTTGAGGAAGGTCCTCTTTGGCCTAATGAGTAATTCTTATTTGAAGACCGCCCCATAAAAGCCTGCTGTACCGGATCGGGAAAGTTCTGGTCACATTCGTTTAGATATCTCATTACAGAAATCATCCAATCCGTTTCGTGGGGTGAGCGAATAATAGCGATGTTTGCACTTTCATATTCCCTGCAAATTTTATCAGAAGCTTTTTT
>JAYNIA010000010.1:0-57885 GCA_038108555.1 Nitrospinota bacterium
TTATAATATAAGTTCAGGTCAGAAAACGACTCTGAAAAAAATTGTGAATACGATCCAACGTATTAAAAAAAATGTGAAGGTCGAGTTCAAGCCGGGAGCCGGGGATAATATATCTTATTGTTGTGATTCCAGCCGATTCAAAAAGGACTTTGGCTGGAAACCGGCAACATCTCTAGCCCAGGGGATCGAACGGTCTCTCAAATATTATGGGACGAAAAAATAAATGAAAAATATAGAAATTCTTGATCTGGATAAAAAGGCGGATGAAAGAGGGTGGCTGATAGAGGTTTTGGGAGGAGAGCTGCCGGAAGGATGCAAGGAATTCGGGCAATTGCATGTTTCCGTGGCCTATCCTGGAAAGGTACGTGGCAATCATTACCACACCCGCAAGGTGGAGTGGTTTTGTGTGCCTGCGGGAAAAGGGTTGTTGTTGCTCAAAGACCGGCAAACGGGAGAGACCCGGGAGGTTATGATGGGAGTCGATAATTTAAAGACCATCAAAATCGAACCGGGAGCCATTCATGCCATTAAGAATATTGGTGAAGATGATATGGTATTAATAGTGTATTCTAACGAAACATTTGATCCGGATGACCCGGATACTTTTTATGAAAAGATACTTGAGTAGATGGTTCTAATTTAAACTTGGCAAATTTTTTCAGATTTCCCCTTCCCGGCAAACCCATTTAATGAAAATCACTTTCCTCGCTAGTCAATATGCAAGAATCAGCGGTGGCAACCGCGCTTTATTTGAATATGCCAACCGTTTAAAAAAAATGGGGCATACGGTCCGCTGGTTTGTTTTGGCCAAGCCTGCGCGATGGTATCGAATAGACCACTGGCCCCGGTTTTTAAATAAGACCGTTGATGTTTTATCTCCCGATGTTATCGACTGGATGGATAATGATATTCCCATAGAAAAACTATCCATAAACGATGCCAGCTTGATCCCGGAATCAGATATTTTATTGGCGACGGCCTGGCAGACCGCACATTTTTCGGCTTCATTTCCTGCCGGAAAAGGAGAAAAATTCTATTTCGTTCAGCACCATGAAAGCTTGTGGACCCGGGAAAAAGGGAAAGCACAAAATACTTATTATTTGCCTTTCAGGAAAATGGTGATTTCAACCTGGCTGAAAGAGATTTTGGAGGAGCAGTATCAACAGAAGGCGGAAGTTCTTGTGACTCCCGTCAATCAGGATATTTTTTATAAAGTAGAAAAAAACGGAGAGGCCGGGACACGGGTTTGTGCACTTCATCATGATTACGACTGGAAAGGTTACAAGGACGCGATTGCGGCTGTAAAAAAAGTGCGTGCAGAAAATTGTAAAATAGAACTGGTGGTTTTTGGCGAGAAGATTGAGGATCCGACTCCATTATATGAAGAAGCGGGTTTTGAGTTTGAATACCACTACCGTCCAACTGGAGATGCCTTGATGAAATTATATTCTTCCTGCGGGACTTTTTTATGTTCGAGCTGGTACGAGGGACTGGGAATGCCTGCGATGGAAGCCATGATGTGCGGAACCGCTCTGGTAACGACGGACACCGGTGGGAGCCGTGACTATGCTCTGAATGAAGAAACGGCTTTGGTTTCCCCTGCCAAAGACCCGGAAGCCCTTGCAAAGAACCTCATCCGGATTTTAAATAATGATTCCCTGAGACTGGATCTTGCGGAAAAGGGTTATCAGAAAATCCGGGAATTTTCCTGGGATGCAAATTGTGAACGCCTGATAAAGTGTTTTGAAGATTCTTTAATTAATAGAAAATGACACGAAAAGTATCCAAAAAGAAATTATTCCTTTTTGCCCTAATCCCTTTTTTTCTTTTTCTGATTGTCTTGGAGTTTGGAATAAGGGTTATTTGGGAGTTTGAGCCAAACCGCGTTCTTTGCTATCACCCGGTAATGGGTCGGACATATTGTCCTGGAACGAAAGGCTATCTCACCGAAAATAAGGTGAGGATGCATGTTGAAGTCAATGATGACGGATTGCTGGGGAAAGCCTATCCCGTTGAACGGGTTCCGGGAAAATATCGTATCGCATTATTGGGAGATTCCTTCACCTCCGCGGAAGCGGTTAAGCCGGAACAAAAATTTGCCGGGTTGTGGGAAAAAAGATTGTCAGAGAAGATACCTGGAGGGGTCGAGGTTATAAATTTTGGAGTGGGAGGAACGGGAACCTGGCAACAATCGCAAATGTTTCACCTCAAAGCCCGGAAATATAAACCGGATTTAACAGTGGTGGCTTTTTGCTGGTGTAATGACATTGACAATAATATTGATAAATCTAAGAGTGGAGATATGAGTCCGCTTCTGGATGAATATGACGTAGGATGGTTTAAACAACTACAGGCGAAACGAAAAAACTTTAACAAGTGGCTTTGGAACAATAGTGCGTTATATCAATTTACGCGGACCAAATATAATCACATGGAGCATTATTTTAAAAGAATGTTCTTGCCCGATTATATGAAAAAAAATCCTATTCCAAAATCCAAAGATAAAAACACATCTCCGGATAAAGTTGAAAAAAAGGAAGAGAAAAAATCCAAACCCCCTGAATATTTAAAAGATACAGTTTCAATTTTTGATGATTTATTTTTCTTCGACTCCGAAGGTTGGGAGATTACCCGTAAACTCCTTCTGAAACTCCGGGATAAGGCGAAGGAGAACGGAAGTGAATTTGCAGTCGTCCATTTTGGAGGAGTGCATCAATATAGAAATTTTCCTGTCTTGCCCATTAAAAAATTTGATGACTTTTTGAGGGCAGAAGGAATTCCTCATTTCAATTTGTTCGATTTGTTTATTAAGATTGATGATGAGTTTTTATTCGAAAACTTCATCCCGAATGATGGTCATTTGAGCGCAACAGGACATCGCCATTTTGCAGACTTCTCAACCGAATTTCTATTCAACCTGATTGAGAAATCCAAAACTTAAGCTTAAAAATTTCCTCAAAATTGTTTGCCGCTGGATAATTACAGTCTATGAAAAAAATTTCTGCCATTGTAGTTAACTGGAATGGAAAAGATGTTCTTTCTGGATGCCTGCGATCCTTGCTGGATCAGGATTACAAAGATTTGGAGATTCTGGTTGTCGATAATGGCTCGGAAGATGGTTCTCAGGATTTTATTAAAAACGAATTTCCTTCGGTTGTATTGATTGAGAATAAAGAAAATCTGGGTTTCGGTCCCGCAGTGAATAAAGGATTCCAGCAGGCTAGCGGGGATTATTTTATTTTTCTGAATAACGATTTAGCATTGCAACCAGATTGCCTGCGTCAATTGAAGGAATTATTGGATTCTGATTCAACCATCGGGGCAGCAATCCCTAAAATTTTATACTACTCAGACGCTGAAAATAATTCTTCAGGTGAAGGTGTAAGAATTAATTCTTATGGTGTTCTCATCAACTATACGGGAATTGCCTGCCCCAATTTGATCGATCAGGTGGATCGCCCCGACCTGCCTCTTACAGAGTCCGCATGTGGTGGGATATTCATGATTCCGAGGAATGTTTATGAGAATGTGGGCGGATTTGATGACGAACTGTTTCTCTATCATGAAGACCATGATCTTTCATGGCGAATAAGAATGATGGGGTGGAAATTAATGGTCACTCCAAAATCAATCTGTAGCCATCATTACAATTTTAATAAAGGTGTTCTTAAATTTTATCGGTCTGAAAAAAACAGGCTGCATATTTTGTTGAAAAATTTTGAATGCAAGACCTTGTGGTTGATTGCGCCTGCAATATTCTTGGTGGAGATTTCGCAAATCATTCATTCGCTTTTTCATGGTTGGTTTGGGCTTAAGCTAAAGAGTTATATGGAAACCCTTGCTGAGTTTGTAAAGATCAGTAGAAAAAGAAGAAGAATTCAATCCACAAGAAAAGTGGCGGATAAGGAAATAGTTCGGTTGTATCAAGATACGATTGCGGTCTCGGGATTAAAAAATCCCCTGGTGGATTATTTTCTGAATCCTATTTTAAAAATTTACTGGTTCTGCATTCGAGGATTGATTTAATTGTTTTCAGCTGAGCCAAACAATTTCCCGGCCACTTCCCGCCTGTACATAAAAATTTCTTCCAAATCTTTACGTACCAGCCAATGGGCCACGATGTCTCCCGGAACCCAACCGGGAAGGATATAATGAACCCGGTCTCGGATAACTGTTCCGCCGTCTTTTTCATGAAACTCATGAATGTGATGCCAGGAGGAATAAGGGCCACGCGTTTGGGTATCTGCAAATCGGGTTTCATGAATGCATTCGGTAATTTTGGATTGCCAGCGCATGGGTATTCCCCTAATTTTTAAACTGTAATTTAGAACGGTCCCCTCGCGAATGGGTGTGGAAGTTACTTTTAGAATTTTAAACTGCAATAATTTAGGAGTCAGTTTTTCGAGATTGTTGGGGTCGGTAAAGAAATCAAAAATCTTACTTATGGGTTGTGGCACCCATTGCTCGATGACTAAAGTATGTCCCGTTTGTTCTCCTATATTTCTAAGGGCATTTTCTAGTTTTGGGTAGATAAATTTATAACCTAATTCATTTGCCCGGGCAGGGGAAACCTTTTGGCTGTTTAGCAGTATTTGAGACATTTCTCCTAATAAAAGTTTAAGTGCCCATGCAGGAACTGGAAACATTGCGGGACGTTTTAACGTTTCCGCCAGGGTGGCAGTGAATGTGCGATTGGTTACGGGATTGGGGCTTACTGCATTCACCGGTCCTTCAAAAGAATTATTATCAATGGCCTCGACTATAAGCCCTGCAAGATCGCGCACATGAATCCAACTCATCCATTGGTTTCCATTGCCGATGTTTCCCCCCAAACCGAGTTTGAACACGGGCAACAATTTTTCCATGGCCCCGCCATCGAAACCTAATACCATACCTATTCGGAAGGCGATGGTTCTAATGTTTAAAATTTCTTTGGCTTTAAAGGTTTCTTTTTCCCAGTCATTACAAACTTTTGCAAGGAATCCGTTTCCGATGGGGGATGTCTCATCGGGAATGATCGAGTTTTCATAAATTCCAATAGCTGAAGCAGAGATCCAGGTCTTCAGGGGGTGGGAATTATTTTGAAAATATTTAATGAGATTTCGAGTCGATAGGACTCTTGAATCATAGATCAATTGTTTTCTTTTTGAAGTCCAACGACCACTTGCAATGTTTTCTCCGCACAGGTTGATTACAGCATCAATTTTTTCACCAATATGTAATGAGTCTTTTTTCCATTCGATGACCTTGCATGCGACAGGCAGGCGAACTTGTGCCAATTTGGTGTTGCGGGTAAGGACAGTTATTTCGTGCCCTTTTTCCTTCAATAGGGGTAAAAGTGTTTTTCCTACGAACCCCGTAGCTCCTGTAACCAGTATTTTCATGATTTAAATTTTAAAATGTTGACATGCAAAAATTTTTCTGTACGGTGATTTCTTTCATAAACTTTTTTTAAGGATATTCTCATGGCCTATGAAAATTCTCCAATGTTTGTAGATGAAACGCCCGGGATTAAACATTATTGCACCTGTGGTGAATCTGGTAATAAACCTTACTGTGATGGGTCGCACAGCTCCAAAGCAACAGGTAAAGCTCCGAAAGAGTTTGTTGTTGAAGAAGCCAGGCGACTTGCCATTTGTGATTGCGGCCGAACCAGCAAATCGCCTATGTGTGATGGCACTCATTCCAGATCCTGACCGGGGATCACTTTATACATCATATTTAAATTGATAAAACCGGCTGATTCGGAAGGGTTGTTTATTTCAAAACAGCCGGTTTTTCAATTCCTTCTATTCCAAAAATGTGTCTACAATTTTGCACGCTGTTATAGGAAACTGCAACTTTTCCAAATCTATTAAAAGCCCCTTTTTCAATCCAATATTTTTTAACCATTTGTAATAATTGAGATTATGTGAAAGCTGCCGAATAAAGACGATTTTGGCAAAACCTTTGCATTATCAAGGGTAACACCACAAATTCTATGGAGGGTATTGCCATGTTTTATGATGTGAAAGTAATGGATCCTCAGGGACATATTAAGAAAGTTGTTTCAAGTCAGGAACTCAGCAAATTGCATTGGAGGACATTTCAGTTGAAAGAAGATAATAAGACTTTGACTCCGGTAAGAAATTCCAAGTTCCCGAAATGGGCAAAAAAGAAACTGGATTTGGAATTTAGATAAGAATGTTTTTAATTGAATCAACTCAGGAACGAGCGAGGGTTTGGTAAATTTTCAGCATTTCCCGGTTATTTCTTTCCGGGGGAAATTGTTCGGCCAGTTCTCTTGCTTTTTCTCCCATTGTTTCCCGTGTGGAAGCATCGAATAAATAGTTAATGCTCTCCGCAATTTCTTTAGGATTGAATGGGTCTTTTACAATTAAACCGTTTTGTTTGGCATCAATGATATTAGCTGCCCCGCAAAATTTTGTGGTGATAATGGGTAGGCCAGATGCCAGGGCTTCAAGGTTGGCATTTCCAAATGGCTCATAAATGGAGGGAAGAATAAATAGATCGGCTGCTGAATAATATTTTTCGATTTCCGGATCAGGTTCTTTGGCAATGATCCTCTCTTTTATATTATCCGGAGCGTATTGCATATATTTTTGAAAATTCCCCTTCCCCATTAGAAGTAGCTTCCAGTCCTTATCTTCCAAATACTCCGTGGACTGTAGTAAAAATTTTAGGCCCTTTCTTTCAAATCCGGAACCAACAAACAATATTAAAATTGAGGATTCGGGGATCCCCAATTTCTCTCTTATTGCTTTTTTGTAAGTGCTTTTATTCCGTGGATGAAAACGGTTCAGGTCAACACCATTGTAAACAACGGAAATATTTTCTGGAGGGCATTTGTAATTTTCTAAAATATCGTCTTTAACCATTTGGGAAATTGCTATTATTTTTTTACATTGACCCGATTCGAAAATATTTTTTTCAAGTTTAAGAATGAGTTGATGAAAGGGATTAAAGAAGAGGAATAGTTTTTTAATAGGAGAGATTTGTTTTCCTCTTTGATTGAGCCATTTAATGTGACACCCATCGCCGGCACGGTAAACATCTTGCATCCAGGTTTTTTCGTGGCTTTGGATAATGTCAAAATTTTGCTTTTGAACTAATTTAGCAACTCTTCTCGCAAAGGAAAGGGTTCTGAAAAAAGCATTGAAGGTTAGAGTCGGAACAAAATGGTGATGGATGTTTGTATGCCGGGAAGGGGTCCAGCTATTCGCAAAAATATGGACTTCGTGACCGGATTCAGCAAGTTGATGGATGAATCCATCAGCGAATTGTTCGGCGCCACCATATAGAACAAATTTTTGTCGAATAATGGCAATTTTCATCTTGTTCTAAAAATTTAATTTCTTAATGCATCTTCATAAACGGAAATTGTTTCGTTGATCATGCGGTCAATCCCCAATTCCTTTTTACAAAACTCATAACCTTTTTCTGCATTTTTCTTTTTCAAATCCGGGTTCTCTATAAGTTTAATAATGCCTTGTGCAAGGTCTTCTTCATTTTTGGGTTCCACTAAAACTCCTCTTTCTCCGTGACCCAACAATTCAGGAACCGACCCGACCCGTGTTGCCACAAGCGGGGTTTTCATTGCGAAGGCCTGTGGAATGACCTGGGGGGTCCCCTCTCCGGTAAAGGAGGCTAAAACTTGTATGTCTAGTCCCGCCATAATTTCAGGGATATCCTCCCGGTGTCCCACAAGGGTAAGAACATTTTCCAGACCCAGCGATTTTGCAATGGATTTTGTTTGTTCAAATCCGGGACCTCTGCCTACAAATACGAATCGCGTCTCAGGATATTTTTCTAGAACTATTGGAGCGGCTTTTAATAAATAGTCATAACCTTTCCATCCGCGAATGACTCCAATTTTTCCTATGAGGTTTTGACCGGGTTCAATACCCAGTTCCTTTCTGATAGCTTGACCGTTTGTATTAAAATCGAATCGTTTGAAGTCGACACCTGCGGAAATTGATTTTACATTTTCTGGTTTAACCCCAGAAACAGATTTAACAACCTCAGAAATGGCATCGCCACTGGTAATAATTTTTTTTGGAATTTGGGAATACAGCCAGTTATTAGGAAAGGCACCATTTATTGGAATGGAAATGTGACGGCTGCGTACAACAGGTATTCCTTTTAATTTGGATGCAGAACCCACCAGCCAACTGTCGATGGAACTATGCGTGTGTACGATGTCCGGTTTGGCTTTTCCCAGTATTCGTGAGATGGAAGCAAATGAAAACGGATTTGCAGGGCTTTTCATCAGCAGGGGATAGCAATTGAAATTGGAAGAGGAAACGGTCTGGCATTTTTTCCATAAATAACTTTCTGGTTGGCAAACCAGAGAGACTTGATGGCCCCGTTCCAGTAATAATTCGCTTTCCTGGAAAACCCTGATTTCCTGCCCGCCCCATCCTGTCGCCGATTCGGAGTGAAGAATATGAAGAGATTTCAATTAGAAACCTTATTTTACAAGTTGATTATTTGCAGCAACGGCTAATTTAGCATATCTCCAAGGGCGTTGTCGATGTGAGTAAGTCCTTCAATTGTAGAAATAAAAGGGGGGATTTTTGGGGATTATTTTTTCCTGCATCTCCAGACAAGATCTCTTCCAAACAATGCGATGGATAAAAAAGCCGATCTGCCCCGGCAACTGGTCAACTCTTCAATGACGAAATTTTTTTCAAGATATTGTCTAAGAAGCATCACATTGTAGGCGCGCAAATGGGTTTGGTCGTAATCGATCAGGCGTCCTTTTAATACACGCAATCTATTTTTTAAATGATAAGAGTTTGGAACGGAACCAATAAACATTCCATCGGGTTTTAAAATCCGCGAAACTTCTGCAATTGTCAATTCCGGGTAGGGAAGATGCTCGATGACTTCACCTGCCACAACAACATCAAAGGAGGATGTTTCCAAGGGAATTTGTAAACTGAAATCGGCCCAGATAGTTTCAATATTTAAATTCTTTTTACAATCTTCCAGAGCAAGTTTGTCGATGTCCAGACCCGTTACTTCGTTTTGGTCGATAAAGTGTCGTGTTAATATTCCGTCCCGGCAACCCATGTCCAAAACTTTTTTATTGGTTCCCATCCACTTTTTGAATAGCTTTGAACGTTTCTCTTCAGAAACGGATTGATTCCTCCGGTTGCCGCCAAGATGGTGTTTGCTGTAAAAATCGGCAAGGATTCGCATGTCCCGATCAGGTTTTTCGACTATCTCATCTGAATGCGAATTTCCTTTATCTTCTTCCACAATCAATGCTCCGCTATTTTTCTGAAAATTCTGGACAAAGTTTTTTAATGCTATCAATTACATCCTGAGTAGTGATGAGTTCCTTGCACTCAGGTTTTCCATCCCAGCATACTTGCTTCATTGTTTTGGAGTTGCATGGCCAACAATCTATAGCTTTATGAAGTACGGAACTGTTTTCACCGAGTGGTTTCCAAATTCTATGATCTGTTAATCCAAACAAAGCCACTACTGGTATTCCGATGGCAGAAGTAGCATGCATATAGCCTCCATTATGACATACTACAAATTTTGCGGAAGCAGTGATTCCAAGCAATATCGATAATTCTGTAGATACAAATGTGTGCGGAACATCTTTGGGCAGGCATTGAATTAATTTTTCTGCCTGGTCAAACTGTCCGGGGCCGCAGGTCAGGATAATTCCTAGATTTAAGTTCTTGTAAAAATATTCTGCAATTTCTGCGAACTTTTCATATTGCCACTGATCGTATTTTCGGGCGCCAGGGTGGATAATGCAATATGGTTTGTCGGGATCAAAGTTTTTTGAAGCTAATAGATCTTTTCCTTTTTTTCGCCAGGCATCGCTAACGTGGATGATGGGCTGGGAGTTTTCAAAAGGAATCCCCATTTTTTTTATCAATGCCACCTGATAATCGACAGGAAGGGAGGGTTTTAAATCGGAAAAATTAATCTTGGTATTGTAGAGAAAAGACCGTTTCGCAAATACGTTGCCAACCTTAAATCGGGCCCGGGAAAGAAAACACATAACAGCTCCTCGTGTGCCTTCATGCATATCAATGGCGACATCGTATCGGCTAAAAATAAGGTTCAAATAGAATTTTGCCTGTTTGAGAAAAGAAGTTTTTTCGAAACAGAGTACTTCATCAACATTCGGATGATTCTTAACGATATCGTAAGACGGTGACTCCACCAGTACCGTCAATTTCGCTTTGGGAAGATGTTTTTTGATGGGGCTATATACAGCGGTGTTATAGACGACATCGCCAATAGATCTAAGCTTGATTAAAAGTATTTTTGCATCAGGCTTGATATTATTTTTAAGAAGGAATTCCAAAATATATTCTCTAGATCAATTTTGAGTAGAAACCAGTTTTTTGATTTGTAAGCCAAGTTCTCTTTCTATATTTTTTAAATCATAATTTTCCTGGCAACGTTTCCTTGCATTCTTCCCTTTTTCTTTTGCTACTTCGGGATTTGCAAATATCTGTTCAATGGTTTTTGCAAGTTGATCGGGATTCCCTGGTTCGATGAAATACCCGTGATCTCCTACCACTTCCGGAATGTCGGAAATAGGAGTTGTGATGATGGGTTTGGCCATTGCCATTGCATCAAAAAGCTTTGCGGGTATCTGACCCAAGGTATCGGTGGTGTCTCTTTGTGGAATGACAAGAATATCAGCAGCGGAAAGATGATCGGGTAATTCTTTAAATGGAATTTTTGGAAATACCACAACTTGTTCTTTATTTTTTTTCATATTATTTATTGAAGATTGTACAGAACTATCTGCTCCGATTAAAACCAAACGAATATCCGGGTCATTGATTTTTTCCATTGCCAAAAATAATTCTGCTGTGCCTTTATGAGGTCTCGGGGTACCCAAAAACATAACCACCCGTTTTCCCGTCAGGCCCAGTTTTTCCTTTATGCTATTGGCATTAAATTTATACGGGTCAAGGACGGTTGTATCGCGGCAATGGTATACCAAAGACCCGGAAAATTTATTTTGCAGAAACCTATTGCTGACTATGATGGAATCGGCAAAGCCCGTCAGCCTTTCCATAAGCCAGGTATATGGAAGCCCATTGGGATTAGACAAATTTAGAAACCGTCCGACCTTTCCCCAAAACCCTGAATGATAGAAAAATCCCAACTCCCAGTCATCAATGTCCAGGATAATGGGAATTTTAGAAGCCCACTTTTTAATCAGGGAGATTCCATAGCTCGTGGGTCGAAGTTTGCAGGCGATCATTATATCAGCATCAATTTCTTTGACCATTTTTCGAATCGTGGAAATGAAAAACGGATATCTATTCCAGGGGTAGCAGCGAATTGGAATATCCAGGTCTTTCATGGGAAACCAGACATCACCGGACCTGGAAGGACCCATTATTTCTACCTCATGTTTTGGATTAAGTGCCATGGCAAGTAGACCTGCCCTGCCTAACGAATTATTGGAAAGATCAAAACATAGAATGCAAATTTTCACAGCTTTTTATGTGCCCTGATTTATTTCAAGTTTTTTGGAAGAAATATTAAGCCTTTCAATATTTGTTTTCAACGGCCAACCGGGTGTTGGATTCAGGCTGATTTTGGCGTTTGTAATCCGCCGAATGAAAAGTGTCGGAATATCCAGAGGCCCTAATTTAATATATTCAAAATCCGGCTGGATGGTCTTTCCAGGGTCCACTAATAGGTTGATCTTGGTCTCAGCTTCCAAGGTATTTCCAGGGGATACCAAGTATTTTGCATGTAAGGTAATGGAATCTTTTGACCCCTTGACCTGCACTTCCCCTTTGCCTTTCATGGCCTTGGTTGCTGATTGTTCAAGATCTTCAAAATGAATGGTCCCGCGTGGGGTCAGCCTTTCTAAATTAAAAAGAATAAATTTCCCATTCAAAAGGAGGTCGTAAATATTTATTTGAACATCCTCGAAAAGTAATTCGAAATCTTCAATTTTTATTTTGTTGGTAACAGCCGAATCCGCTTTAATTCTGATTGATTTATACCGACCATAATACAAATCTTGTGGGTTATCGGTAGGAATGATTGTGACAGTAACATTAACTCCATTTTTAATTCCGTAAATTGGATAATTTGAGAAAGCCTCAATGAGCCGCTCTCCAATAAATTCCAGATTGGTAACCTCGGGAAGTTCCTTTGCGGGTTCCATATCAAATTTATAAAGAAGACCTTTGGTTCCATCTGGAAGGGGATACGCTCGAAATAATTTGAAAGTTTTTGTTAGGGCGGGATCATTTAGTAGAATATTTCTTGATTTGATTGCATTGGCAGATTGTCTGCTGAAATCTCCAGATTTGGTGATAAAAAAATCTGTCATTTCACCAACGTTTCTTTTGACTCCTTTCATTGAAATTGGCAAACCCCTAAAAGCGGCGAAATCTCTAAAAGCTCCTCGTTGGAAATAAGCAAAGTTGGTCAGCGTCCGAACCGAAAGGAATTTACCTTTTTCCGGTTGTTTTTCCTCCAAAATATCATCAAGGATTAAATTGATAGGCCAGGATTGGGTGATGGGTATATTCCCTTTTCCTAAATAGGGTAAAAAAGAAGGTCCTGGAATAAATCCTGTAAAAATAATTGTTATAAGAGCCGCAACTCCGGTAATAGAAAATAGGAGCTTTCTCAATAATAAACTTTTCACCTGGCAAAGGACCACTGCGGTTATTATTGCCATGGCAGGAAGGCCTGGCATGGTGTATCTCATTCCCTTATTATTGACAAATGTAAACACAATAATGGGTAACACGGCCCAAGCCAATACCGTCCAATTGAATGTGTCTTTTTTGAAAATATATATGAGGAAAGAAATGAAAAATATGATCAGCAGAGGATTTCCCATTTGCCGACTAACGGCCTCAAGGTAATATCCCCATATAGGTAAATTCCAACTCATTCCCCCTTTTAGAACAGAACTCGGAAAAGCGAATTTTGACATACCAACTATAATATTGATCAGGTTATGGGAATACCATGGAAAGCAAATCAAAACAGATATGCATGAAAGTAAAACCAGGTTAATTGTTTTTTGTGGAGAAAGTGAAGCTTTGGGAAAACTTTTTATCAATAACCCAATTAAGAGAAACTCCAAGACCAAAAAAATCCACCTTGGGTTGCCAAGAATGAAAATGATAAAGGGAATAATCAATAGGGCCGCAATCATTCCAAAATAATAGGCAACCTGGATGATTCGATCTTTAAAACTTATTTTAATTCCCCGCAGGCCTGCGAGAACAGCGGGAAAGGTATAAATGAAGAAGGTCCATTTGACCATCAACCCTGAAGCATAGACGAAAGTAAACAGTAGTGAATATTTTTTGTTTTCGAAATTATCTGTTTTCAAAAAAAGGTAATAGGCGAGGGCGGTGATAGCTGTAAGCATGACGCTGATAATGTATTCCCTGGACATGCTGACTATCAGTGGATAACAGGAAACAAGTAAGGCCGAAATCAAACCCACTTTTCTGGAATATAGAATCTTTCCTATTCCATAGGTGGATAAAACCAAAATGACCATATAAAAAGAGTTCCCTATAACTCCGGTATCCAGGTTAAATCCAAATATTAAGGAAAAAGGAATTAAGCTTAAATGATAAAGAGGGGGATAGAAGGGTTCTACATTCAGAACATCCTGCCACCATCCTTCTTTACCTGAGGTAAAGGCCTCCCAATAATTATATGTTCTGAAAAGATGCAGGCCTTGATCATAGGATGGAGGGCGAGTGTCCAAAAGCATCCATATAAAGTTCCCGCCAAAAATCCATAATATGATTGCTGTTAGAAAAAAATGGTGTGAGGAAATCCCGTTTTGGGATGGGTCTTCTATTTTATTTTTGTATTGCTGGTTTTGATCGGGACTGGACAACTTGTATCTCGGCTAAAAATTATTTTGGGTGATTTGGACTAGAGTTATTGCAGATCTAAAAAATCAAAGTTTAAACGGTATTAAGTGTATAATATTTATTGGTTTAACTGCATTTTATATCAAGATAAAGCTTATTTGTTTTTATTTTAATTAATCCCTGCCAATGCCAAGCCTCCCTACCTTTTCATCCAATAAATCGAGTGAGAATTTAATCGTTTCCATATGGATGATTTTTTGTTTTTTGACCCTGATATATAAGCTTGGCGAAATCCCTCCCTATCATGCGGATGAAAACTTTTACGTTGAATCGTCTTTGCGGATGGTGGAATCAGGCGATTATATAACTCCTGTCTACCATGAGAAAAAGCGTTTTGCAAAACCCATTTTGTATTACTGGATGGTTGTGTCGTCCTATAAAGTTTTTGGGGTAAGTCTAGCTTCTGCCCGCTTGCCCTCGGTGGTATTTGGAACACTAAGCATTGGCCTCGTTTTCCTGTTGGGGTGTAGATTGTTCGATAGCAGGGTGGGTTTGTTCGCCGCTTTTATTCTGCCTTCAATATATCTTCATTTCCAGATTGCAAGATGGGCCACTACGGACATGGCGTTGGGTTTCTTTATTCTCCTTTCCTTTTATTATTTTACCCTTCTGTTCAAATCTAGTTTTCAAAGCAACACCTATGCCTGCCTTTTTTATATAGCTATGGGATTGGGTTTTATGGTGAAAGGTCCTCCAGCCATTCTCATCCCCGGATTGACAATTATAGGATTTTTAATAGCAACTAAACAAAGGAGTTTGTTTGCGGAACTGCATCTGGGAAAAGGTTTTTTAATCCTTTTGATTATTATTTTGCCCTGGTTTTCAGCCATGTTGCTAATGCATGGGGAAGAGTTTAAAAACCATATTGTAGGTAACGAAATAAAAAACCGGTTGGTTCATGATATTCCATTCAGCTTTTACTATTTTGTTGTTCTTCTTCGTTACCAACTTCCCTGGTCCATTTTTTTTCTCTGTTCGTTCTTAACCCAGCTCGGTTTTTTTTCCTATACACGGAAAAATGGGATGACACTGGCTGAACAGGTTAAGGAATTTGGAAAAAATGTAGGAAAGAATATAAAGCAGTTATTTGAGGAGGTCAATCAGCCTATTGCATTTTGTTATTTATGGATTCTGGTTTGTTTAATTTTGTTTACCCTGCTCAGGATAGAGCATAGTCGATATATGCTCCCCGGTTGCCCCCCACTGGCATTAATAGTTGCTCGGATGTTTGTAGAAGTGGAAAAAAACTCCGGACAACAAAAGATATTTGGATTTAATTTCTCAAGAATAACTTCCGCTTCATTATTTTTAATATTTTCAGTTCTTGCCAGCATCGGAATCTTTTTGATGGGTGCGGTTTCAATCCTGAGCTTCCTTCTTCCAGCGGTGGGAATTTTTGCAGTAGTTTCCCTGGTTTTAAATGCCAGAGTGGAATCCATTCAAAAGATGGTTGTTTCAATGGCAATAGCGTTGGTCCTGATCTTTGCATCCATAAGTGGGGATGTGCTTCCTTTTTCAAATAAATATCCTATGAAAAAATTTGCCAACAAGCTAAATGAGGAAAAGTTTAAGGGGCCCATCGCGGTTTACCAGTTGGGAAGCCATCGTGCGCGTTTGGGTATTTTGACAGGTAGAATGGTCACAATGGTGAATTCACCTGAAGAAGTTGAGACCCTGGCGGAATCTGGCAGAAGGTTTTATTTGGTTATAAAAGAAACCGAATTTAAAAAACATTTTTCCCAACTCAATTTAAACATAACAAGTGAAGATCAAATCCGTAAAAAATCCAGGACAAAATTAATATCTTTTTCAGATTTATTGGATGTAAAAAAGATGAGGGAAAAAATAAATCTGACTGAAACCGTCTATTTCGTGAGTAATAATTAAAGGATTACTTAACGTTGGGTAACTTCCTTCCGGATAAATCGTAAAGCACAGAATCCCTGTTTTGCGAGGAAGTAAAAAATGCATATTTGGAATTCGCCTGGATCAAATAGAATTGACCGGGAGCCTGGGAATTTAATTTTTTATATTCATCTGAATTGGACAACCACATTTTTTGAGGATTTTGGGTGGATTGTTTAATCAGCTCTTCCTTGTTCGAGACTGGGGCTTCCATATCGCGGTCAGAATAAAAAAGTAAAGCGTGTTTAGGGTTCCAATAGGAAAGTTTGTAGTTCCCCAGCAACTGGTTTTCAGGAACATTGAGATTGATCAGGGTTGCCAAATGGCGAACCTCCTTACTACTTTGGCTTAAGGTTACTTTTGCCTGGAGCGGTGTAGAGTTCACAAACAACGTGGTTAGGCAAGCCACTCCTGCCAGTCCTGCAAGAACTTTTTCCTTCCATACAGGGCTTAACCAATCTGCAAACGTTTTGGCGACAATGATTGACAACGCCGGAAAAATCATTATTGCGTATCGGATCGTGTGGTTTTTGCTCGTGCTCAACACAAGAAACACCAAAGTAGGCCAGACAAAAAGTAACAAGGAATCCTGATCCTTATCTTTAAATCCACGCTTTGCATACTTGAACAATCCAAACAACGCAAAGGGTAACCAGGGCCAATAATTTCTTAAAAAATCCTCCGCATATCCAAACATCTTATATTGATGGACATTTTCTCCAAAACCGCGGTTGAAAATCATAACGCCAAAATGGGATTCCAGAAAAGTCTCACCAAATTCCATCCAATTAATAATATGCCAACTGAACCCGAGGCCCAATCCCAACAGGGTTCCAGCGATTAATAAAGGATGGAACATTTCCCTCCATTGGCGACTGAAGAATAAAAAAGAAAATATAATTGCGATGGAAAATATTCCGAGAACACTTTTGGAAAGAATTCCTCCCGCTGTCGCCAAACCAAAAACCAAATACCAGGTTTTATTTTCCCTGGCTTTCAAGAACGCAAATATAGACAAGGTCACAAAGAAGGCGAGGGGTACGTCGACCATTGCTCTGCGTGAGGAATCGATGAAGATTCCAGGGAAAATTAATACGAGAGAAGAAACAAATGCAATCCAGGAATCTTTATAAAAATAATCAGCCAGCCGGTACGTCAGCAGAACAACACCCGTTCCAAACAGGGCCGAGAAAAAAACAGCGGAATAACTGGAAATTCCGAATAGGCAGTAAGCCAGAGCCATCAACCAGAAGGGAAGAGGGGTATTTTCAAATACAGGTTGACCACCCAGGGTGATGACCCAAAGGTTGCCGGATTGATAAATTTCTTTTGCCTTCTGGGCATAATAAGCGTCATCGAAGTTGGTGATTCCCGTGTCTAATTGCCTTCCCAGCATGATCAGGAGGGAAATAAACACAAGAAAATATATTTGAAAAGTCTTATGCTTTAGTATCGAATCCAATGTTTAAATTTAAAGAAGTTATTGATTTGTGGCGATTTTTGAAAAAGAGTTTCTAAAAGTAGAGGAAAGAAAATTACACAGAAATTAAAGATACCGATTTAATTTTATTTTGTCTTCATCATTTTGGATGGGGCTGTATAAAAAGCCAAATGTTTCAAGTCTCCAGACCAGGACATCCAAACCCTTTAACATGTTAAACCAGTAAAACATAGCTTGGAAAAAGGACTTTCGGTTTAAAGCATTGTTGCAAAAAATAAAATCTCTCAGCTGCTTGCGGGAATGCTGAATGAGCTTGCGGTTTCCACGTTGTTTAATTATTTTATAAAGTTCAAAAAGGTTTATGAATTTTTGTAGCATGGAGGACTGGAGTAATATTGAAAAAAATCGGATTGATTTTCGCTCCCTTATGGGTGCTTCAATTTTATAACAAGTATAAATTGAAGTAAAGCAAGGGCTTGAACGGTATGTTACTATCACTATTAATTACTTAAGTCGCAAGCCAGCTGGAATATTTGGGTTGGGTAGAATATAAAACACAAATTCGCAAAAGATTTTAAATTATGAAGCCTGAAGAATTAAGTTTAAAGGCCTGTGAAAAGATAGAAATTGATTCCCAAATGGTAGCCGAGCATTTAAAAGTTTTGGAAGAGATGGTAGGAATCGATAGCCGAAGCTTTGGGGTCAATGAATTTCCCGGGGACAGGACGGCTCCCACAGATATGAAAGAAATTCTGGATTGTGCGGAAAAATACCTCAAACAAATCGGTTTGACGCATGTTTCGGTCAACAACTCTGATAAAAAACACCCGTTCCCGATCCTTATGGCTGAAACCTTTGTTAATAATGAAAAACCTACGGTTTTATTTTATGCGCATTTGGACAAGCAACCCTATATGGATAATGAAAAATTTGAAAAATGGGGAGGAATACCCCCCACACAATTGAAATGGAATGAAGACAGGTCGCGTGCTTATGGAAGGGGAGCCGCAGATGACTTGAGCGGAGTGGTTTCCATAGGAATGTCTATCGATGCATTACTTCAAACCTTGAAGAATTCTAATGGAAGCGAAGTTTCTGAACTTCCCTGCAATATAAAAGTTGTCCTCGAAACAGAAGAAGAAAATGGTTCGCATAGCTTGATCGAGCAGATCACTGAAAATAAAAAGTTTTTTTCAAACATTAATTGCGTTGCCATTACTGATGTGGTCAATCCCGCGCAGGGAATACCGGGATTAACCACTTCATTGCGTGGCATTGTTCAGATGGAAGTCACCGTTGAGAAAAAATCTGGGAACGCACCTGTGGATGAACAAACCGCTCTTTTCAATCTCCTGACAAAATTAATTCAGGAAGATCATTCCCTGGCCATTGGTGAAATTTCTGCAACCGATAATCCAGTGACCGAGGACGAGCGCAAGGGGTATTCGTTGGTCCCCACTTCTGTGGAGGCACTTAGAGAGACTGCCGGAGTTTTGGCTGACACCCGGCTCACCGTTTCCGAAGACATCGCTACTATCTTGATCGCGCAATTGCGAACTTCCTTCGTCAATGCCCGCCCGGGACACCGTATATCAGGCAGTGTGATTCTGGGAACCGCAGGTGCCAGATTAAGCTTTCCCGGTGATTGTGATGTGGAAGCCCTGGCAAATCAGGTTGAAAAGATTTTAAAAGAAAAAAATCCATTCAATTTGAAATTGGGGTTGAATATTGTAAGTTCATCGCCACCCGCTATCGATCTTATTTTGCAGTCGGCATCGAAGGATCCCCACTCCGGGGTCAATGGAGGCCCTGTTCCCATCCCGGAAATTCAATTGGCGTGTATGGTTGATCATCTGATTTCAATTGATGGAACTTTGCATCCTGAATTAGAAAAACTCAATCTGCAAAAACCTGTAAAAGTTCAATCCTTATTTGTGGATCAGGGATTAAAACCTCGTCTGTTTGATGACCCTTCAGCAAAAGCACTTGTCGAGATTCGCTTGGCACCCGGGAATACAGATCAATCTGCCACAGAAAAATTACGAAACTTTTTATTGAAAAATATTGAGCCTGGGTTTGAATTAAAAATAAATGAAGATAAAGGTGCCTCGCCCTGGATGACGGGAATTTCCCATCCTGTTTTTCCTTTAATGCTTGAATCCCTGGAAAAGGGATTTAATCACAAACCCTGCCTGTACGGGTGTGGAGGAACCATACCTTTTGTTGAAAAACTCATGCACGCATTGGGTGATGTTCAACCCCTATGTTTGGGAGCCTATGACCCGGATGCCAAGATGCATGAGCCCGGTGAAAGTCTTTCCATGCCCGATTTGCTGGGTTGCACTCGATCGATTATTCATCTCATTTCCAGGATCAACGAGGTTTATTAACACCCTATTGCCGCGTATACACTAATTGCCGTTGCGTAAAACCCTGTCAGGTTTTCGACGAGTGAGTTTCCGGCTCCAAATAAGCCATTGAAAATTTTATTGTTATTTTTATCCTTTCAGAATATATTTTTGTAACCTAAAAATAATAATTTTGTCACAAAAACTTAATTTCTTTTAATCGGCAATAGGTTTATAATCCCTTTCATGCTGTAAAAAAAGGAGTTTTGGCTATTCCCCCCTTGGTTCATCCAATTTTGGTTCACAAGTTTTGACTGCCCGGGGAGATGTTCTATTTGTAATAGTTGAGGTTACAGTGGCTGAGGCGAAAGAAGAAGTAAAGTACAGAGAAATTGATATTGGTTTCCTGGACAAAGGCGGGGACGAACCTTTTGACTTTTATTACCAGACTGAGAGTTTTGGAACCACTAAGTATGTCAAGTTTGCCAGTACCGACCCCAGACATCAGGATAAGGTAAGAAGACTTCTTGAAGACGGCACAGACCAAGAGTTTTACATCCAAGAAGAAGACTTGTTCAAGTATTACAAGTGCGCCACCAAGTCTTTAAAATCAATGGTTTCTAACCCTAATATCCCCCTTAAAGAAAAAACTTAGAAAATATACGATGTTTCAAAGGGTGTTATGAAGGAGTTTTTTGAAAATAACACTTCCGAGAAAATTCTGGAATCTTCCGAGGAAGTCATGGAAATGATGGAAGATTGTATGACCACAGCCGAAGCCGGCTTTCATGGGATTACCGCAATCACCAGTAAAGATTATTACACCTACACCCATAGCGTAAATGTTGGTCTCTACTGCATGACTTTTGGTGTGAAAAGTGGAATGGGCAAGAATGACACGAAATCACTTTCCCTGGGGGGCATGTTGCATGATGTGGGAAAATCAAAAATTGATCATGGACTCATCAATAAAAATGGCAAGTTAAACGACGAAGAATTTGAAAAGATGAAAATCCACGCCACAGAAGGAGGAAATATTTTGACGGGGATGGGTTGCTATCATAATAATGTCGTAAGAATGGCAGCCGAGCACCATGAAAAATGGAAGGGTGGAGGTTACCCCAAGGGTATAGAAGGCGAAGAGATCCACTACTTCGCGCGCATTTGTAAAATTATGGATGTTTACGATGCCCTGACTACAAGACGATCCTATAAAAAAGCACTAAGTGCTTTCGATACCCTGATCATTATGAAAAAACAAATGGTCAACGATTTTGATCCAAAACTCCTCAATAGCTTTATTACCCTAATGGGACCCGACCTTTAGCGGGGAAAGTTTTTTCTTCACCATCAGGTCATTCGACTTCGAGTCATTTCTGAAATTTTTTCAAAAAATCTGAGAACTGTTCGTCACTGCTGTTGGCATCAATAAAAAGGTAGGTGTTCCTGGAACTGGAATTAAGGGCAAAGTTTATTCGTTTCAGTTGGGAGCCATCGATAAACATCAAAGTATCCCAGGGCAGGGCAACTTTATAATCCCGGTTTTTTTTCACAAACCGTATAAAAGTTTTGAAAGCCTTTGCGCAAAGTTCAGAGGTGAGTCCCTCCAAATCACAAATTGCGCGAAGCATGGAGGGATTGTTTTTCGTTCTTTTTTCTAATTTAACTGCAAGAGTGGTATTTTCTGCAGCCTTGGTTTTGATTGCCTTGCGGGAAAAATGCTCGAGGATTTTTTCTGCTGGAAGGTCGAAACGTATCTGTGAATTAAAATCGTCTTCGATCAAAGTATTGTGCCGGTTTAAAATCACTTTTCCCCAATAACGCATACGAATATCGGTGGACTGGCTTGCCTCCATTAGATTAATGGCTCCCTGTTCGCATTCCTCAAGGGTTATATCAGGTCCACAGATGAAGTTTTCCATTTGAAGTTTTTCCTTGAAAGCTTTTCCATATTTCTCCTGAATCGCTTCATAAAACTTCCTTTTGGGTTTCCAGGTTTCATAGGGGTCTTTCAAAATTTGTTTTTCCATTTCAGCGGGGGAATCGTTGAATCCCAAAATCAGTTTATTGGGCTGGTCTGACCACGAAGAAGAATTCGTAATCACAATTTCATGCCAACCCGTTCTCTTGGTGGTTGGGGGAATATTTACTTTTAAAAGATTTTTATAACCTGTATGGCAATCGCTATTGGAAATTTCTTTCGAGCAATAAAACTCTTTCACGATTCCTTTACGTGCAATTTCATTTTTCAGCGCACGAATTTCATTGAGGAAATTTTCCTGTTCTTCAGGGCTGAGCCTTTGGTTTAAATATTCAGTGATTTCAGAGGGGGATGCACGCCAATCGATTAAAATCGTGTGGAAGCCGGCTGTTTTCAAAAACCGATTGCTGATTCCTACCTCTTTATAATCGGAATGGTTTACTTTTTTGAGGGCTTCTTTCAATTTGGATACTCCCTGCAGGCACTGGTCGATCAGGGGTATCTGGTCCTCAGTAAATCCGATTTTTTTTATGAAAGGGAAACACTCCAAAGTTTGAATACCAAATTGTTTCTCCAAAACCTGTTTTTCCTGAACCAGTTGGTTGAAGGTGTTCGCATACAAAAAGTAGGGGAATATTAAAGTCCCTAAAAGGACAAAAAGGCAGGTATTAAATGTTTTCTGGCTTGGCATGCTGCCATTATAACAAACCCAAAACTACCCAGCTATCCATTTAAAATTAGAATATTTTAATAATTCCCCCTTATCAGGGGGAATTTAAAATATACTTTTTAAAATCTTGTCTCCGTAACGTATTGGCCCGGTTAAAAATAATACTCGAGTTGGATTTGCATTAAATCGTCATCGCGGGCATCGAACAGGAAATCTTCCTGTGTTTGGTCTAAAAAGCCACGCAGTTCCGCAGTTAAAAGCCAGTTATCTCCAAACCTTCGGCTCGCTTCCAGAATTAAAAATCGAGCATCTGTATTCAGGTCCTGTACCACTGCCAATAAAGCCTCGGTGCTGGCGGCATCGTTGACCGCAAGGCGGAGTCCCCCAACGATATCATTTTCGAATGGATTGGTTGCTTCCTCTTCCCGGGTGTCAAACATCCATTCACCAATCAGTCCCAGGTCCATACTGGATTCCATGAAACCCACGAACGTGTATTCGAATCCCCCGGTCCAGGCATAAAAATCTTCATTCCGCTGGCCGGTACGGTACATTGCCTCGAATTTCCAAAGCCAGTCTTCAACAACATAAGTTGCATCAATACTGGTTTGCCTGATGAGTTCGTATTTGGGAATTACGATGGCACTGCCATTTTCATCTGCGCTATTGAAGAAGGTAGGTTCGCGATTGGTTCCTATAAATTGTGCAAGACCCAGGTCAAGGTCCCCAAAGGTATGGGAGTATCGGAAGGCCCAGTCGTTATGCCATTCCTCTGCGGGACTTTCATATTCGGTCCGATCTTCATCAACCACATCCCGGAAACGCAATCTTCCTCCCGTTCCCTGAAAGGTACGCTCTCTGAAAAAAGGCATCCAGAAAACATCCACCGTTCCCCAATCGCGTGCAACGGAGAGGTTGACCATGGGTTGGCCGAGTCGGTCCTCCGTATCCAGATTTTCTACAAGATCGATTTGATTGATGATGTCTACCAAGTGGAGGACCTCTGTAGCACCCCAAAAGACTTTTCTAACTCCTATCCTTAATTCATATTCATCTTTGAGAAGTAGGAAGGTGAGCTCACGGATATCGAAGTGAGTTCGTTCCTGATCCCCACTATCCACCCTTAAGAAAGGGACGAAGGTGAAACTGCTTCCACTTTTAAACTCATGGTAATACTCAGGTTGTAAAGCAAAGGAGGCAGACTGGTCAGTTTGGCCAGGGAAAATAGCCTCTTGGGGGAACAGTCGGACTTCCCCTGCGACAAACCCGGAAAGCTCGTGAGAGTGAACTTGGTTGATGGGAATAACAAAAAAGGCCAGGGCGAAAATTACCAATCCCCATAATCGATGCGTCATTATTATCGAGCGCGTTTCAAACTATTTTTATTGAAGTCTTTATTTGAAAGACCGTTGCCAAATTTATAATTCGTCCAGGTTAGCAGGGTGCTTTTTCCTGTCTGATGATTGTCCATAAACATGGTACCCGGATACCAGTATTTCCCAAGGTACTGTTTGAAGTCGGATTGTGTCAGTGTCTTTAGCGGAGAATTTTTGCGATCGAAAAATTCTATTTTCAGAATTTTATAATCCTTTTGATCCAACCACACTAACTGGCGGGTATAGCCTGAGTTTTTGTAAACCGGGTAACGTTCAAAAACGAAACATTTCTCACCCTTGAACTCTTCATCACGAATCCATTTATAGGTGTATTTTTCAACCTCCTGACTTGTGACATCTTCGTAGGCGAATTCGCTTCCCATAAAGGAGCCTGATTTGTTAGCAGAGCTGATCCGTTTGACCCTTTTTAAAGCCGGCAAATATAGCCATTGGTCATCGGTTCCAACTTTATGGGTGAAATTCAGGAGAGCAGTTCCCTTTACATCCCTTGGCCGGTCAAAGATAGAAATTGATTTGTCGCCATCGCCTTCCACTTCCAGGGTTTTATTGCGGATATGCCGGGTGCTTTCTTCCCCCTGTTTATTTTTTAAAACCATAACCATATTGGCGGTGAAATCCCCGAAACCGTTGTCCCGCTTGTCATCTTCCTTTGCAATTGCGAGTCCCTTTTCTTCCGGGGTTTCTGCAAAAACCGGAGATACAAACAACAATGTAAAGATTAAAAAGTATTTCATAGTAACGTCTCCCAATTCTGGACGAAAAGTATTCAGTTCGTAATTTCAGCGGTCCGCTGGTGGGAATGCTCAATCGGCTTTTCCTTCCCCATTAACAGCGTGGGTAAAAATAGAAAGTCAGCAATCAGTGCACATAAGATTGCTATGGTCGTCATAAATCCTAAGTGGACATTCATGCGAAACCCGGAATAAGTTAAAACAAAAAATCCACACACAAGAATTATGGAAGTTAAAAACAATGCGGTTCCTACTGTGTGAAAGGAATAACGCACAGCTTCTTCTTTGCTTTTTCCCAGTTCAAAACGAGCCCTTCGATATTTGCTAAGAAAATGAACGGTGTCATCCACAATGATTCCCAGGGCCACAGGTGCAACCACGGAAACAGCCAGGCCAATATGCCCCACGAAAACCGCCCAAATTCCAAATGTCATAAAGACGGGAACAAGATTGGGAATGGTGCTGATGAGTCCCAGCCGGAAACTTTTCAGGACCACCATTAAGATGGTTGAAATTAACAGTAAGGCCAGGAAAGTTCCAGACATCATGCTGTCTATATTTCTCATGGCAATATGAGAAAACATGATTAATGGACTGGCCCCATGGGATGCCATTTCAGGGGGAGCATTTTTTCTTAGCCATTCCTGTGCAGACTCTTCCAGATCGAGTGCTTCTTGCGTCGACACACTTTCCAGTATTGCCGTAAAGCGGGTAGACGATTTGTCTATATTGATTTGGTTGTTCAAGTCCAGGCCAAAAGGTAATGACAATTCGTACAACAGCAGATACTGAGCAGAAAGATCCCGTTCATCTGGCAAGCGATAATAGGATTCGTCATCGCCATGCATATTTTTGTTCAGTCGCTTCATGGTGTCTGTGAGTGTGCTGACATACATAACACCCGGTTGTTGACGATACCAGTCGGCGAACTCCGCCAATTTTTTGAGATATTCAGGATTGCTGATGCCACCCGATTCACCTGCTTTCAGGGAATATTCAATGGATTCGAATCCGGTCAGGTGTTCTTCCACATAATCGTTATCTGTTCGGAACTGGTAACGGGTGTCGAAATATTCATTAAACTTTTCATCAATTACGATTCGGGGAATTTGAACCGTAAGAGCGATGATGAGAGTGATCATTCCCCAGAACAGGGCTCGGCGATTGCTAATGACCCAGTCACCCAGAGAATCTATCCATCCATTATGTGAGGTTGACCCGGTTTTCACTTTTATGGGTAATATTGAAATCATCGCCGGTAAAAATAAAACAGAATAGACGTAGGCCGCCATCACCCCCATAGCAACGATGTTCCCCAAATCCCGAAAAGGTGGTGAGTCGCTGAAATTCAAGCTGAGAAAACCAATAGCTGTGGTAACGCTGGTAATAAAAACCGGTTGATGATTTACCCGTAGCGATTCTTTTACGGCTTCAAATTTGGATTTCCCATGGCGCATTTCATAAAACAGGGTGACCAAAATATGAATGCTGTCCGCCACCGCAAGGGTGAGGATGATTGTAGGTGCATTTGCGGATATCGGAGTTAAAAGGATTCCCGACCAGCCGGCAAGACCCATTCCCGTCAAAATAGAAAAAGCCATTATGAGGATGGTCGTAAGGGTACCCCAGAAGGTCCGTAGGGTGATCGCCATGATTATCAGGACAATGCTGTACATAATGGGTACGAGAGATTTCATATCTCCCTCCCCAGCTTCATTAAAAGCGTTATCCATAAAAACCACGCCTGTTAGATAAATTTTTATGGATGGATATTTTTCCTGAAATTTATCCCGCATTTCGCGGACGAATGCAGCCACTTCCGGTGTTTCGGTTATGGATTTATGTGGAAGGTTGATCGTAACGTTGATACCCGTGATATCAGATTTTTGTGTGATCAACCGATTGAGCAATAATGGTTCAGCCAGGGCAACAGCTTTTGCCTTTTTGAGTTGGGCATCTGTAAACGATTTTGCGTTTTCAACCAAATCCTGAACAATCAGGTCATCACCATCCGCCCAGGTGTATTGAAAATTGGTAACCGAATCAACACGTAAGGAATAAGGTATTTTCCAGGCAGCCCGGGTGATTTCTTCGATTATCGCCAGGGTTTCACGGGTAAAAACTTTTCCATCCTTAGGTTCTACCGCAAACATCACATTGTCATTTTTGGTGTAGGTGTTTTGCAGGGTTTCAAAGGCCACCAGTTGAGGATTGTCTTCACTGAAAAAAACCCGATAGTCGGTGGAAAAATTTAAAAAACGGGCACCCGATGCTGCTGAAAAAACGAGTATTAAAGTAGAGAGAATGATCCACCAGCGAAAACGGATCACCCAGCTCCCAAAACCATTATTTTGAGGATTGTTCATGATTTAATAATAAATATTTTGTAAAATATTCACTCAGAGTTAAAAATTTTTTAGGCCTTCAATCCCCGTATAATAAGTTCAATAACTCCATTGGCTTCATTTCTTAGCTCTTCAAGGGAAAAAGCATCCATATATCTGGGGGCAATGAATTTAATTAATGAGGATTGAACCCATTTGGCGGTTTCCATAACATCTGCAATCTTGTATTCCCCGGATCGGATTCCCTCAGAGAGGATTTCAGACAAAAGGGATCTCTCTTGCTCCATATATTGGTGAACGATTTCCCACCTCTCTCGGGAAATAAAATCCACCAGTTCCATCAAGGCAGTCTGGTTTGAGAACTCTTGATGCATATATTCGAGGACATCCAGGGCCAGATGCTTCAGTTTGGCATCGGGTTGTAATTTATTGCTGCGGACGATTTCCTGGATAAGCTCGAGCTTTTGCTGCATGCACCGTTTTGCGCAACCTGCTCCAATTTCTTTTTTGTTTTCGAAATAGCGGTAGAGGTTGCCTGCAGACATATCACAATCTTTTGCGATTTCTGCCATGGTGGTTTTGCCGAATCCATAATGGCCAAACCGCTCAAAAGCCTTGTCGAGGATATCGTTCTTAATCGCTTCGGTGGTTTCTTCTGCTAATTTCATATTTAATAATAAATATTTTGTTAAATATTTATTTATTTTACCGGTAATAATGAATTTGTCAACCCGGTAATTAGTTTTTTGGAATTATACGGTTATTTGGTTTGCGCCGATGCCTTTGTAGGCTTCGAGGGAGCGTTGGTGGCAGGTGAGGACAATAACCTGGCGCTGTTTGCCAAACTGGTTGAGAACTTCAATCAGCTTTTGGTCGCGCTCGTCATCGAAATTGACAAACACGTCATCGAGAACAGCAGGCAGGGGTTCTGATCGGCTTTCATACTCTTCAATCAAGCCAAACCGCATGGCGAGATAAAGTTGTTCAAGCGTTCCCCGGCTCATTTCCTGGACGCCTTTTCGTTTGTGGCGATCATTTTCGATGAGAATATCATCGCTATCAATGGGTTTTATAATATGATCGTAGGCACCACTGGTGATTTCTGAAAACAGATTTTCGGCAGCGCGGATCACACCCGGCTGGCGGGTTTTTTCGTATCTTTTTTTGGCTTCTTCGATCAGCACCAAGGCACTTCGGTAGGAAGCCCAAGTCTCAGCAAGGGATTTTAGTTCCTGTTTCTGCGATTCCAACTCGTTTTGGCGCTCAACCAGATCGTTGTTGGCAGCGAGCTTCTCCAATTCATTTCGGGTTTCGCCGATGTCTTGTAATAGTTGCTCACGTGTTTCCTGCAAGTCTGAATAATTCGTGAGCTTTTTCCCAAGGTTTTGTTTTATTTCCTCAAGGGGGGTGGACCGGATATCATCTAGAAACTGGTCGAAGTGTTGTCCCAGCCCAACATTGGAATGTATGTTTCCTTTTTTTTGTTCCACGGTTTTTTTCAAGTCCTGATAGCTTTCAAAACCTGCTTGTTTGACATGGAATGTTTCTATATCTGTGGCCCCAACGGAGTGAACAAAATTTTCAATTTCCTTGGCATTGGTTTTTAACTGAGCTTCGAGCCGGGAGATTTTTTCATCCCGTTCTTTTTGTTGAATCTCCAATAATTCCCTTCGCTCATTATTGACTTTACTTTCAGCAAAAGCCTGGCAAAGAGTTTCGATGTTTGCCAAAATTTCATTGTCCGGTGAAACGGTTTCCACTAATGAGGTCAGGGAAGAAATTCTGTTTTCTGCTTCTTTCAAGGTTTCACGCATTTGTTCGATCCGTTCATCCAATCGTCCCCGTTGGGAGATCATGGATTTAATCTGACGAGCGGTTTTACCAATATTTTTTGTGGTAATGGGAGCGATCCCCGGGTCCAGTTTTCGTTGCTTGAGCCATTTTCTCCACTCATCAAATTTTTGATCCAACTCTTGTTTCTTTTTCTCGTATTGGTGGGCAAGATTTTTTTCAGCCATATCTTCCCTGGAGAAGCTGTTTTTTTCTTCAATGATTTTCTTGAAAAGAAAAATACCTCCACCAACTATCACAACAGCGGCACCCAATAGAGGGTAATTTCCCAAGTACCCACCTAGAATGACTCCTGCAATACCGGCTCCCGTAAAACCATAATGAAACTGTTTTAACCAATGGGGTATGTTCCATCCTTTGGATGCTTCTTCAGCTTTTATTCTGCGGTGGCTCTCAAGGCGATCAAGAAACAGGTCTTGCTCCTTTCTCAGGCTTTCAAACTCTTCGAAAAACTGGTCGATCTGATCTTTTTCAGCTTCTGTTAAATCAAATTCCAATAGTGTATCTTCGTCCCAGTTCCGGTCGATGGATTTTATTTCGCTTGAAATTTCCATATCCAGATCTTCTCGCTCAATCTGGACTTTTGCGGCATCCTGCAAAGCGGAATGAATGGATTGAGTCGATTGTTGGAGGCGATTTATACTCTCCTCATTTTTTAAAAGCTCGTGATTGATTTTTAAACTTTCCAGTGCACTTTTTAACGAGTTGAGAGATTCTTTCTCCTCTTCGAGCCGCTCCTCCAGGCTTTCTTTTCCTTGTGCCAGTGATTTGAAGCTATTGAGTGCATTTTTCGGAAAGGATGAATAATCATCCATTGATTCCAGCTTGTCTTTTGCCTCCATATAAAGAACGGCGTCTTCATAAAGATGAATCTGGCTTTCGAGGATTCTTTTTTCCGACTCCAGATCTTGCAGTGAGTTTTGAACGGCAGTTTTGGTTTCGATCAATTTTTTATGTTGGCCCTGCAGTTCATCATAAAGGGTCAGGTTTTTCTGGATCGATTGTATGGCCTGTTCATTGACTTTTATTTTTTCCAGCAAGTCACTCAATTGACAGGCTCCCCTCGGCCTGAAAATTTGGGTGCACATATTTTCTAAATCTTTTTCAATATTTTTCAGGGACAAATTCCCAAGGCCCAGTCCGGCGCCATAAATTCGGTTTTTTACTTCGTCTCCACTCAGGCTGTTAAAGTCATGCAGCTCATCCAGGGTAAATGCGTATATATTCCGGTAAATATCTTTTGAAGCATTCCCAAGAACATGGTTAAGAACATCTTGTCCCCTCAATACTTCCTGAGGAGTAGATATCCTGACATCGCCCCCGTGGGTACCGGGCGTCCGGGAGATAACCAATCCTTCTCCATTTTTCAATTCGACCTTGAGGCTTCCCCCCATGGACCCGCCATTAACGGGTTGATACAAGTTGGATTTTTCTTTTTTGGTGGGAAATCCAAATAAAATCCTTCGGATGAATTCCAAAAGAGTGGTTTTTCCAAACTCATTCTTTCCGTAAATAATATTGAGTCCCGGTTTTAGACCGGTGACGCGTTTGTTACAGAAGATGCCAAAACCGTCGATATGTATTTCTCGAAGTTGCATGAGTTTTAATTAAGAATTATCTACCAGTTGATCCAGAGCAAGGTTGCGGGATTTTTGAATGAGACTTTCCAAACCCTCTGCGGAAAGTTCTTCTAAATATTTCCTGCCGGCCCAGGATTCAAAAACGGGTTTTAAAGATTCATCAATTTTCTTATTCAGTTCTTCCTTTTCTGTTTCATCACAAAGATTGACCAGGTCAGCAATAAAATCTTTGCCTTCCTTCAGAGTGTTAATGTCATAAGTTCCTGCTGTTTCTGCGTGTAGTTCCACAATAATCCATGGAGAATGCCCTTCAAAGAATCCATGGATTTCTTCCATCAGTGCATTGAGGGTGCCCGCGGCCTGTAACTCTTTATGTATGATTGTTCTACCGGTTAAGTTGAGCCGAACAACCAGCCCTTCACGAGGTATGGTTTCCTTTGCAAGCTCTTCGCATTGATTTTGTATGCTTCTAATAACATCATTAATAGTTTCTGCATTTTGTAGATCCAGGGTGGCAGACCGATAGCTCACCACATCGGTAGTCATAAACCGGATATTCGGTGGACTGTTTGTCGCCAAGGTGACCAGACAACAACCTTTTTGTCCGGTTTCATTTAAGTGACGGGCTTGTGTGTTTCCTGAGTAAACAATCGCCGGCTCACTTTCACGAAGCACTTTATGTTCGTGAATATGACCCAACGCCCAATAGTCAAAGTTTCTTGATACCAGATCATTGATCGAACAGGGGGCGTAATTGTCATGTCCTGGGTGCTGACCTACATTGGCGTGGAGAAGGCCAATGGAAAAACCTTCTTCCTTCTCTTTTCTAAACTTGAGAGCCAGGTTTTCTGATACTTCCTTTTCCGGGTAGCTGATGCCGTAAATCCAGGCAATGTTTTTCCCATCTTTTTTTACCGGGACATGCTGGACTTTGTTTCCCGGGAAAATGGTGACATGTTCGGGCCACTCCAGGGTATGGGCCCAGCTATCTAGAGGATCATGATTTCCATGAACAATGAAAGATTGAATTTCCTGGTCGGATAGTTCTTTAAGAATACGACGAAATTTTAATTGCGCCTGCAAGCTCCGATCGGCTCCATCAAAAACATCCCCCGCTATAAGCACCGCGTCTACCTTTTCCTGCAAGGCCAAACGAGCAATATTTTGGAAAGCATTAAAAGTGGATTCTCGTAGAGCACGAGCTAAAGCCGGAGCTTGCGAAGTCAGTCCTTTAAAAGGACTGTCTATATGCAGATCCGAGCAATGAATGAAGCGAAACTCAGCCATGGTTTCCTATTCGCCTGTCGATGTAAGTTATTGTTCTTAAACAGTATATGGCATTATGGCTGGGGTCTCAATGATTTTCTTGCGTCCATTGGATGGGTCGCTCATACTTTGTCCATGGAATACCGTCGTTTTGGAAAAACCAATGAAAATATATCGGTCATCACCCTGGGGGGGATGCGTTTCAAACATGGTTGGAATCCTCCACGCAGTCATCTTCCGGCAGACTCGGTGAAAAATTGTATCGAAACCACAAAGCGGGCTCTGGAATTGGGAATCAATCATATTGAAACCGCACACGGTTATATGAAAAGTGAAAACCTGTTTGGAATTGCTTTAAAGGAACTAGGAACTCCGCGCGACCAATTCAAAATGATGACCAAGGGTGCACCGATGACGGGAGATGAAACCCGGAGTTTGGTTGAAGAGCAATTAAAAAGTTTAAAATTGGATTTTGTTGATTTTTATGGATGGCATGGAATCAATAATGAAGAAAGGTTGCAGGCAGCTATAAAACCTGGAGGTCCGATTGAGGTGTTGCACCGAATGAAGGAAGAGGGTTTGATTCGTCATATCGGTTTTTCCACCCATGCCCCGTTGGAAATTATTTTAAAAGCCCTGGATACGGATTTATTCAGTTTTGTTAACCTTCACTACTATTATTTTTTTCAGAGGAATCTCCCGGCAGTTCAATTGGCTGGGAAAAAAGATATTGGAGTTTTTATTATTTCTCCCAACGAGAAGGGGGGAATGTTGTGGAAACCGTCTGATATCGTCCGGGATATTTGTGATCCAATGACAGCCATTCAGTTTAACGGTCGGTTTTGCTTGAATCATCCAGAAATCACCACACTGAGCATGGGAATGCATGAGCCGGATCATTTCCCTCAGAACTTAAGGGTATTAGATAAAGAAAATATATATACAGAAAAGGAGCCCACCATTCGTGGGACACTGGACCAACGCTTAAACAAGTTAAAAAATCTTTGTACCCTTTGTAGTGAATGTCTGCCATGTCCGGAGGATATAAATATTCCCGAAGTATTACGGTTTCGAAATTTATTGCAAGCTTATGAAATGGAAGATTATGGAAAGTTTCGCTATAACATGTTTGAAGGGGAGGGGCACTGGTTTCCGGGTAACTTTGCTTCCCGTTGTACAGAGTGTGGTGACTGTCTTCCCCGATGCCCGGAAAAACTGAAAATACCGGCACTTTTATTTGAAACACATCAGAAATTATTTGACCGGAAAGCCTGGATAAAGGGAAAGTTTACCGATTGTGCGGCGGGCATTTATAAGTTTCTAAGGAAGTTTGTGCCAGGAATGAATTGAGGTCAATTATCTGAAGATTCCCGATAAACTTTTAAAATATGACCGGACTCTGTGTCCTGATGTTCATTTACAATCTTTATCATTTCTGGTAATGCGTTTTTAAAAGCCTCCACCAAACGGGGTTCAAAGTCTTTCCCGCTATTTTCTTCAATGATTGCCATAGACTGTTCAATGGAAAAAGCATCTTTGTAATACCTTTTACTGGTCAAGGCATCGAAAACATCGGCCACGGCAACTATCCTACCTGCCAGGGGAATATTTTCACCCTTCAAGCCAAAGGGATAACCCGACCCATCCCAGCGTTCCTGATGAGAAAGAGCTATGGACTCTGCCATTTGCATAAGCTTAGACCGACTTCCTGATAATATCTACGCGCCAATTTCGGCATGCTTCTTCATAGTATCCCATTCATCATCATTCAATTTGTCGGGTTTGAGTAAGATGTCATCAGGAATTCCGATTTTTCCAACATCATGCATGGGGCTGGCCTGGAGGATGAGTTGGCATTCCTTTTCACTCAAACCAATCTCCTGGGCAAGTCGGGCAGAGAGCCTGCTCATGCGTATTACATGCATGCCGGTTTCGTTATCCCGGTATTCTGCTGCGCGACCCAAACGCAAAATAGCTTCCCGTCTTGTTTCTTCCAGCTCGTAGGTTCTTTCTTTAACTTTTAATTCAAGCAATCTATTTTGGTCCTTGGTTTGATTATGCAATAAGCGAATTTCAAGCATGTTTGAAATTCGTTGCTTTACTTCGATGAGATCAAAGGGTTTTCCAAGGAAGTCCCGGGCTCCCGCTTCAAGTGATCTAATACGAGTATTTCGGTCTGATTGAGCGGTTAAAACCAGTATGGGAACATAGGAATCTTCCTCCAATTCCTTGAGTTGCTCCATAACCTGAAATCCATCGAGATGCGGCATATTTAAATCCAGCAAAACCAAATCGGGCCGCATGTCTTCGTACATTTCGAGAGCTTTTCGGAAATCCGTTGTACTGCGGAAATAGGTGAATCCTCCTTCCTCAAGGATATCTTCGAGTAAGGCAATATTTGCAACCTCATCATCTATGATTAGGATTTTTGATTTTAGTAAATTTACATTCATTTTTTTAAGTTTTGTTTGTTCAGAGATTTTTTTAAACTATGTAGAAGTTGTTGCCAGGTATTTTTCAATGATTCCTTTAAATTGATCAATGTTCAGGGGTTTTGTTAAATAGGTTTTGAATCCTGCTTCCAGGGCACTTTTGATATCACTTTGCATTGCGTTGGCACTTATTGCAATTACAGGAATCTGGTGCGTTTCTTCCATATTTTGCAATCGTTTTAAAATTTCAAAGCCATCCAGATCTGGTAAGTTGATGTCCATTAGAATGAGATCCGGCTGATGAGCATGTGCCAGGTCCAATCCCGTTTGTGCCTGTTGCGCGGTGAGTAAGTTTATATCCAAATAATTCGAGAGAATATCCTGAACCAAAAGCATGTTTGCCTTATTGTCTTCGATATACAAAACAGTTAGGTGTTTGGTTGAAAATTCAGAATAGGAGTTTTCAGTAATTTCAAATGATTCCTTGTGCTTCATGGTTGTTGATTTACCAAGGGGCAAGGAAATTGAGAACTGTGAACCTTCACCAGGGGTACTGTAAACATTTATTTGGCCGTTCATTAATTCGACCAATTTTTTGGAAATAGTCATTCCAATTCCCGTCCCTTCTACTTCTGAACCTTCTGCCCCCAGCCTATCGAAGGGTTCAAATATTCTTTTCAATTTTTCTGAAGAAATTCCCATTCCCGTGTCGGTTATATGAATGTTTAAAAATTCTCCCTCATGCTTATCAATACTCATGGTTACTCTTCCAAATTTTCTGTTGTATTTAATGCCATTTGAAGTGAGATTGAGAAGTACTTGCTTCAACCGGGTTTTATCAGCAAGAACATAGATATCATTGTGAGAAGAAATTTTGTCAATCACTTGGATATTAAATTTCTCTGCCATGGGTCTAATAACATTCAATTTGTCAGACACTAATTCAGCTATGTTGACAGGTTCAAGCGAGACGGTTATTTTTCCTGCTTCCACACGTGCCAGGTCCAGGACCTCATTTATCAATTCCAATAGATGATTCCCGGCTTTTAAGATTTGTCCCAAGCGTTTTTTATGAGAATCTGGAAGAGGGTCTTTTTTACTTTCGTTCATAATTTGCGCAAACCCCAGTATCGCATTCATTGGGGTCCGTAACTCGTGGCTCATACGGGAAAGAAATTCTGATTTGGCCTGATTGTGATTTTCAGCTAATTCCTTTGCGGCTTTTATTTCCTGGGTGCGTTCTTTAATACGTTCTTCCAGAACATGATAGGCATGTTTTAATTCTTCTTCTGCTGCTCTCCGAGCCGTAATGTCAGTAAAAGTAACGACTGCCCCAATAATTTTTCCCTGGTCAGTAATAGGTTTACTGATGTACTCCACCGGAAAGCTGGTGCCATCTTTTTTCCAGAATACTTCATCGCATTCATGATGATCTTTCTTGTTCCTTATTGTTCCGTGGATGGGACAATCATCTTTGGGGTAATGAGTGCCATCGGAGAGGGAATGGTGAATCATATTATGTTGTTCTTTGCCTAATAGTTCGATCTCGGTGTATCCAAGCATTTTGCATGCTGCAGGATTGACAAAGGTAGTATTGCCTTCAAGATCGATTCCATAAATTCCTTCCCCGGCGGAATTAAAGATCAGGTTTCTTTCCCGGTTGGCATCATCTATGGCTTGCTCATGAGCCTTTCTTTCTGAAATATCACGAAGCACTCCTACAAATACTTTTTCTTCATCAGTAGTGGATTCTGAGACACATATTTCCATTGGAAAGACAGTACCATCTTTTTTCAAACCCTCTACTTCGGTAACTGTATTGATAATTTTCTTTTTTCCAGTTCTAAGATAATTGTCCAAGTAACCATCGTGTTTACTGGAATAGGGTTCTGGCATCAATTTGGCTACATTTTCTCCTATCAATTCTGTAGGGGAATAACCAAGTACTTTTTCAACAGCGGGATTGACCGTTTGAATAATTCCTTCCTGGTTGATTGCAACTACAGAGTCAAAGATTATTCCAGTTAGTGAAACCAATCTCTCCTGATTTTCGATGTTTTGTTTGCGGGTCTTTAAAATTCTAGAACGTAAAAACAAACCGATGAACAGGGCAATTACCAATAAACCAAATAATGTGCGATACCAGAAAAGCAGTGTATTTAGAGGGGCAAAAGCTTCTTCAGAATCAATTTCTGTTGCTATTCCCAGTTGCTGGTTTTCCAGCCAAGTCCAGACTCCAACTACAGGGATGCCGCGATAATCGTTATAGCCTGCAACGTTGACACCAGAATTTTTAGACAAAGCACTTTTGGCCATTTCAGTGAATGACCAATTCTCAAAGGATTCCCCACTTTGAATGGATTTAATTCTTAAATCTCTACCCGGATCACGTAGTTGAATATTAAATATCGAAGACTCACTATTAGAGAGCAAGCCCATTTTTTTTAATTGGGGATCAAATCGGCTTTTTGAAACAAGAAACCCATCTTCATTAAAGGCATAGGTTTCCCCGGTTTCTCCAAAGCTGCTTACAGATAAAATCCTGTCGAACTCCATTAAAGGTCGGAGCCGAAATGCCAAAACACCCAATATATTTCCTTCAGAATCTTTGACAGGGGTAGAAACAAATTAAGTGGGTTGATTGGCAATAAAATTACCTTCAGAGTCAGGTAAATCGACTTCACCCGGAAAAGGGTTTGAGACCACGGTATCGCCTTGCATGGATTGGTAGAAAAATATAGAGCGCTCGATAAGCTTCCTCTTGCCTAAGGGTTCTTCAAGCAGGGCTCCCACCTGTAAACCTGTGGTATCGAAAATTACAAACCCAATAAAGCCATATTTTTCGCAAACCTTTCCCAGATGTTGGCGCAGCCATTTTAAATGGGGAGAAGCCCGAAGCACATTTGCCGGAACATCTTCATTTTTTGAAAGTTGGATAAGAGAGACTATGTTTTCGTGTATTTCAGGTTGTTCAGCAAGAACCAGTGCATCGAGCTTTTTATCTTCAAAAAATAATTTTAAAGATTCAACATTGGCTGATAGCGTTAGTTTCAGCTGGTGTGTTAAATTTCTCTTAATTTGCTGTTCTACGGAATTCACTCCGTAACCGGCAATTACAAAGCAAATGATCAGAAAGCCGATAATTAAAGGTAGGAGTTTTCGGTTTGATAAAGACAATCCACCCCTCCCAATCTGGGAAAATGATCGAGACATTTTCTTTCTTACGTATTAAAATTTCCCCCCTAGATACTTAAATATTAATTATATTTACATGTATTTTCAAGATAATTTTGATCAATTTTTTTTAAATATTGATTTAAGTAGAATTAATATTTGTAAATGTATTCTTTTATTTATAGGGGTTTTCGGAAATCAGATTAATTTTCTATTAACTTACAACTTGTCGTTGAAATTTCATGCATTATGCAGATGAGAAATCATTTGGCTTTGGTGGGATATTGCTTTTAGGGTGTTTTTACCAAAAAACTTTTGCGCCAATCAGGCCAATTATATTTGGAGATACTAAATTTTAGGAACTATGATATTTTCTGGGTGGGGAGAGATTTCTGGCAGGATTCATTCAGTTCCCAGGCATTCCGATAGGTATCGTCTTGTTTTATAACCTTTTCAAGGAATGGAATTGCTTTATTGCATTTATTAAGGAGAACATATATTTCAGCCAAAATAAATTGGAGATGAATTTCATCGGGGTCAATCAGGTTGTAACGACCTCCATACATTAATACTTCTCTGGCTTCCCCCAAACCACGGTAGCTGTATACAATGCTCTGCAAAACTTTGAGGTTCATTTGATCTTTTTCAAGTAAAGGAATGGAATATTCCAATGATCTTAAATATTCTTTTTTCAAGTTGTAATACTCTGCAAGTGACCTTTGGAGAACTGGATCTTCCGGATTTTTTTCTACTTCCTTTAACAAACTCACAAGCCCAATTTCACGCATAACCGTGCTCATTTGTTGCGGATCATATTTTGCTGTGTTTTGGAAATAGTTAAGGGCCTCTTCTTTTTTTCCGGTTTCAAGTAAGTTATATCCCATATAAAGATTCGCGAAACCCAGGTTGGGATTTTTATTTAAAACCAGCTGAAGAATTTCCATACTTTGTTCATAATTGCCGATCTGGTAAAAACTATGAGCCAGATTCAGCATGTACTGAAGATTGTCCGGCTCTTCTTCAATAAGCTGGGTCAATCGTTGCATTTGTTTGCGATCGGCTTGCAGGTGATATCGGAAGAGGTCGTCATCTTCAACCAAGGTCATAGCTTTTAGGAGCTGGCCCCGGTTGCTATACATCACCCCTCTTTGGTAAAGGTCCATCGCGTCATAGTGAAGTTTCAGTTTTTGGCGATCTTCTTCTGAAAGGTTTGTGATTTCCATGGCGATATCATCAAACCGGGCTCGGTTGAAAACATATCTTTCCTGCCCGGGGACTCCGATGACATCTCCAAGGTCAAGATAGAATTCGATCGCAGGATGGTTATCTGTAATCAGGGGATATCCCTCCCCAAGTTGGATCACTTGTTCGTTAAGCAGCCAGATATTACTCAGAAAGGAATATATGTCTGGAATTTCAATATCTGTTAATGCTTTTTTAACTTCGGGTTCCTGCAACCGTTCGTTTAATTTATGAAAATCTATTTTGATAGGTTGGTCAGACCCTATAATGAGAATTTCATTTGCAACTGAAAGCCAACCCATCGTATAGGGGAAAACAGATTGAAAAGTTTTAAAGTGCATCGCAACTTCTTTTTCACCCTGGCTGTGCAGAGGAATCCATTGCGCCGCAATGCCTCCCGGTTTCAGTTTGCTTTTTTGTAACTCATAGTATTCTTGTGTATACAGGTTTACGGTAAAAGCGGTTCTTGGTGGCGGCGGTTCTGAAGTGATCACGTCATAAAGTTTATGGGTGGTCAGTAAATGATTCCTTCCATCCTGAATTACAAAATTTACTTTTGGGTTAGACAGGACATTGTGATTTTGGTCTGCGAACATTTTTCCGGCACTTATAACACTGGAGGATAGTTCCAGACTATCGACGGTTTTTACTCGTGGGTGAATTCCGGCGGCTCCTGTGGTTTGTCCGGTCCCAAAACAAACGACGAGAACATCATCGGGTTCGTCTACCAGAAGAATCGGCACATGCGCGAAAAGTTTCATGTACCGGGTAGCGATCATGTTAGAAGCAGACATGGAAATGCCGTTCGTAATCAACCTTTTGGCCGACGGATCCAACACTCCATATTCATCCTTAAACACCGCGACCGTATCGGATAAACCTTCCTCAAAATAAATCAGTTTATTGATGTTCCTTTTTCCCGCGCTATCGCGCATAAAAAATGTATTCAACAAGTCGTTGGGAATCGACACATTAATGAAAAGAATCAGCGCAACAAATATGACCGTCATTCCCTTCCTTACTGCTGGTGTTAAATAGTCCCCGGTGCGGAATAGAAGGACCATGGTAAAGAAATTTATCGTTGCCAGCAGGGTAAGGCTGGCTTGGCTTCCAAAGTGCGGCAGGAATAGGAAACCGGAAAAAAGGGCGCCGAAAATGGCACCCAGGGTATTGGCGGCATAAATCTGGCCGGTTGATTGTCCTAAATTTTCCTGTTTATTCGAAATAAGCTGAATAAGCAGGGGAAAACACATTCCCAAAAGTAGAGTGGGAACCAGCATGAGGCCTGCAGAATCCCTAAAATAAATCCAGAAAGCAACAACCGGATTTCCAAGGTTGTAAGCATTCCAGGGTGGGGAAAGAATAGACTCTATTTCATAAATAGAGCCGATGATATAAATCCCCACGCCCCCTTGCAATGCAATGAGGATAGAACGCAAATTGGTTATTTTGGATAAAAGTGGAATCAGCAACAAACTTCCCAGAAAAATTCCCATTAAGAAAACAGTGAGCATCATGCTAAATGAATAAACGGTGCTGGCGATACTGAAGACCAATAGTCGGGTCCATAAAACTTCATAGGCAAGGGCGGTGAAACCACAAATGAAACTGATTCCCATCCAGAATTTTTGTTCGCGACTCAAACTCATAGAGGGAATTTTAATTTTCGGAAGTTTAAATTCGATCTTTTCCCCATTTTCTTTATAGATGCTCAACGCGCTAATGCCAATCAACAGGTTTCCTGCAGCAGCCATTAAAACGGTTTGCAAAACCCCAAAAGTACCCATCAAAAAGAATCCGGTTATCAAACAACCCAAGGCCGCACCCAGAGTGTTGAGGGCGTAAAGGAGGCTAACCTGAGTTCCTATTCTATTGTCCTGAGTAACGCAGTATTTGCTGATGAGGGGCAGAGTGGCTCCCATAAATGTTGTGGGTACCAACATCAGGGTGAATGAAAAAATAATTTTTATTAAATTTTGTAGTGTCGGGGATTCAGGAATAAAACTATGAAATAGGGAATAGAAATCGGCAAAATTTGCAAACAGTAGTGAGAGAAGAGCTCCACTGGCAAAAATCAATATTTCAATCCAACCATAAAAATGAAGGGCGGTCGAAGAATCTGTATTTTGTAATGAAAGCCTGTCGATCGCATAGCCAAAGAGATAGCTGCCAAAACCCAGCCCCGCCATGAAGGCCGCCAGAACTACTGAGACCGAAAAAACGGTATGCCCGAAAACAAGGGTGAGCATTCGGGTCCATACAATTTCATAAATCAGGGCCGTAATCCCCGATACAAAAAACAAAAAATATACTATTGGAGAACGCTGCATTTTTGAGATTTATAGGTTCAAAACCGATTTGGATAATCCGCGAAGAATTTCCAATCCGTTGCTTTAATAAAGTCTACCTCTATTCCAATGAAATGCCCGGCAAACCCTTAAATTAATTGACAATGGCTCAAGCTTCAAGTAATTTTTATATATACCTGACTTTTTTAACAATTTTTGACTGAAGGTTCTTGTAATGGGGACACCAGAAATAAAGATTGCAGATGCCGACCACCCCTACGCTAAGGAAAATGGGGTTGTTTGGGCTGAAGAGGCCTGGGAAAGGGTCAAACATGCACCTGAATTTGTTCGCCCGGGGATTCGAAAACTTATGGTCCAGCGCTGCGTAAAACGTGGATATAAAATTGTTACCTCCGATTTTCTGACAGAAATCCGCAATGAATCCATGATGTTGGTTTCAAAAAGGGTCAAAGGTTTTGGTTTTGAAGAGTTGACTATGGATGCTTTTGATGTGGCTAAAGAAAAAATGCGGGAAAGTCCCCGAAAGGTTGAGGTGATTGAAGAGATCGAAGACTTCCTTTCGATGCGAACAGAGAAAAAAGACGACATCGTAGAAAAATTCAAGAACTATATGGAAGTGACCCCCACATCGGGAATCCCCTGGAGTAAGGAAGCCAAGGAAAAAATGGAAAAAGTGCCTCCTTTTGTTTTAGGTATGGCAAAGCAAACCATCGAAGGCCGGGCCAGGGAAAGAGGTGACAAAATGATTACGCCCGATATCATTGATGAAGTATTTACCAATATTATGCCGGCTTCCGCAAAGCAGGCCATGGGAATGGAAATTACCGAGGAAGACCTTAAGCAGGATGAAGTAATTGAAAAGCAGAAAGAAGAACCGGTTGAGGTTTCCCTGAAATGGGAAGATGATGCTTTGGAAAAGGTTTCCAAAATTCCTATTCCCTTTATCAGAAATATGGCTGTAAAACGAATCGAGCAGGAAGTCACCAAGGCAGGTGAAGATGTGGTGACAATGGAATTGTTCGAAAAATATCGTTTTACTTTTTAAGCGTGTAATTACTCCTCTTTTCCCGAAGCTAATTTTTGTAATTCGCTCCAGAGTTCTTTTCTACCCGTATTATTTTTACTGGAGTAGGTGACGGCTGCCAGTGCATTTTCCCCCATAAAAGCAGATTTAATTATTTTTGTTTGTTTGCTGCGTTCCGTTCCCGACAGTTTGTCCGATTTTGTAATTACCAGAATATAATTCCTTCCCATGTCTTCCAGCCATTCTTTTAAAGTCAGGTCCAGCTCTGTGGGCTTGCGGCGGATATCGACGATGAATACGATTGCCATGAGGGGTTTCCGATGAATCAAATATTCCTCGATCATCTGTTTCCATTTTTTTTGCATGGCCGGAGTGACCCTTGCAAATCCGTAACCCGGAAGGTCGGCAAACATTAATTGTCCATTGATTTTGAAGAAATTTATTTCCCGTGTTTTTCCAGGTGTGGAACTAATTCGTACCAGTTTTTTCCGATTCAATAGAGATCGAATCAGTGAAGATTTTCCAACATTCGACCTTCCCACAAATGCGAATTCAGGAAAAGATCCCTTGGGATATTGTTTCGAGGAAACGGCTCCCGTCAAAAATTCGGTATCAACTACTTTCATGGTTATATTTCTTTTGTCAATTATTTCTCGAACTGGTTAATCACAAGACCTGATAACAGTTTGGGGTAGAAAAATGTGGCCTTCTGCGGCAAGCGGATTCCTTTGCCCGCCAAACTTCGCACTTCCTTTATTTTTGTGGGATTCATAAAAAAGGCGGCATCATATTCTCCCGAATCTACCAGAGCCATAGCTTCTTCGGAATTCACCTTGTAAGAAACATATTGCTGGTTTGACTTTTCTCTCGTATCAATTTTCAAAATTTCACGGAGGATAATAGCATGCAATTGCATGACATCTAAAACCTGCAAATCTTTAGGTTCATCATTATCAAGGAGTGGAAGAATATTTTTAGGGTCATTGGCAATCAGGGTATAGGTATGACCTTTACCCATATAAGCGCAAAATGTAATCGTTCCCCTTCCGAATTCAAGCAGGCGAGACTTTATTTCCTTTCCATTGACTTCTGTAGTCCAGGGGATGACATCAAAATATTCACTGGCACGTTTTAAGAAATTCTCCCGGTCAAAGGGGGTCGGACTTTTTACAAGACGATGGATTGGAAATATGGACATGGAACCGGAATCCATATTGGTCAAAAACATCATTACATGGGAGCAATCAGCAATGGCGTCTTCGTTTTTTTGAGCGAAGGCCAACGCAGTTTCATATCGATGATGACCATCTGCGATATAGATTTTTTTATCGCGAATCAAATCACTGATTTTTTGATTGTCGTCAGGATTGTCCAGTCTCCAGAGTTTGTGGACGACCTGATTGTCATCAATTTTGGATAAAGGAATTTGCTTGATGCCTGCATTTAAAATAGGGTCAATTTCCCCTTCCGGGTCAGAATACAATCCAAATATGGGACTGAAATTTGCGTGGCAGGCATTCAAAAGTTTTGTGCGATCGGTTTTAGCTTTGGAAAGTGTGAATTCGTGTGGGCAAATGTTTCCCTGACTGAAGTCTTCTAATTTGACTCGCGCAAAAAATCCAGTTCGACGAAAACTTTCTCCTTCAAACTCATATTCCTGACTGTAAAGATAAAAAGCCGGTTCTTTATCCCTTTGCAAAACTCCTTTTTGGGTCCATTCCTTAAAAACATTTGCGGACCGAGTGTATCGATTATCGGTTTCCGAATCAGTTTCATATTCTTTACCCAGGATGAGCCGCACTACATTGTATGGGTTTTTCTCGTATAAGGCTTCCTGTTGATTAGGGGAAATTACATCATAAGGTGGCGCGATTACCTCTTCGAGGGGACCCGTGATATCAAGGTTGAATAACAGACCATGAAAAGGAATAACTTCGATCATGTTTTCCTCGCTATAGGAGTTTCCAAACTAGCGAGTATTATACAAAAATAAAAGCGATCATTGAAAGCGGCTTATAAAGCTTCGCACTGGCATAGCTCACGAATGTAGCGAACCAGTTCATGGATGGTTGAATCGTCAAGCGTGTTCCCCCATGCAGGCATGCAAGGTGCTCTTCCAACCGATAACCCTCCAAACTTAATGGCTTCAAAAAACTGTTCGTCGGTCCGGGTTTCCAGATATTCCGCTTTGGTATGGTTTCTTGGGGGAACCGTTAGAAATTTCGCGTTGATTCCATCTCCCTTGCCTTTAATACCATGGCATTGAGCGCAGTACCATTGATAGGTTTCTCGGGTTTTTTCTGTAACCTTGACCGGCTCTGGAGCTGCCTCTTCTTTAGTAGGGGGGGATGAAATTTCTGCTTTAAGAGGAGGTTTGGGGGACTCGGTTTCATCAGCCTCTTTTTGACCGCACCCGGCCAAGCCAAGGGCGATCATGAGGATTCCTGAAATAAAAATTAAAAAATTTTTGTTCATGGATCAGCGCTGTTTTTCTTTTTTAAGAGTCATGATGAACTGTGTGAATCGCAACCGTGTTTCATCATCCATTTTAAAAACCGGCATGCGGCTTTTGTCGGTAAAGATCTTGGGATCTTTTAACCAATTCGAAACCCAATTGGCCTGCAACCGGTTTCCAGCATCGACCAGGGAGGGACCAGAAATTCCCCCGCGAGGTTTGCCTGCCAGGTTTAAACTTTGGTGACAGGAAATGCAGCTGAATGTGCGCTCAAACTCGTATTTGGTTTTTGCAATTTGACCTTTGCTTAAAGGGCTACCTTCTTCAACAGGCAAATCAGGAATTGTAAGGGCCATTAATTCGGTGGTTATTTTTTCAGCTTCCTCTTTGGAAAGGGCCGGATGTTTTTCTCCAGGGGTGCCTTTTAAAAACCCGGGACTGTTGATGGTCCCTGCTTTCCGTAGGGTTACCGGGTTTTGAAGATATTCTTTCAACCACGTGCCTTTAAATTTGTCTCCGGCATAAAAAAGGTCGGGTCCTTCTTTTCCCTTATCTGCTTTAGAGAAACGGTGACAGGTGCTGCATTTCTTATCTTCAATTAAAGAGGCATGAGAATTCAGGGGACTAATTAATAGCAACCCAAAGATCAGGAGAAAATTAAGTTTGTTCATAATGGCGTGGCTTCATTTGAAGAAGGAAAGGGCTCCGTGTCAGGGCCGTTTTCCGCAGGTTCTTTTTCATTTGAATCTTTTTCTTTCTTCTGGAAAATGTCATATAGAAATTCAATTATTCCTTCTTCCTTTTTTTCCGGTAAAGATTCTGTTGTCAAGCTCTCCTCTTTTTTAATCTCGATCTGTTGAGAAGGTTCGGTCGGAAGCTCTACCGGAGCCATGACTAGATTGCCAGATTTGTTTTTCGTCACAAATTGGTTTTTTTCAACATCATAAAACAGATCTTCATGTGTTCTGGGTTCTCCAAAATCTCGTTCGCGAACCCTGTGCCTTGCGTCATAGGGGAATTCGCGTCGGCTCAACAATCGGGAAAAATTTAACTCGCGAAGATTGAGTGAACGAAAGGCCCGGTATTGGTTTGAAGGTTCCTGCATTACGGTAATCTCTTCCTTGTTTAAAAAGCGCGATTCATCCAGCGGGAAAGGGGTTTGTAATTCCTCACCCTGGGGGTCTATCCCTTGTTTTATCTGGAACTCAGATGGAACTTGATGGTTTTGTTTAAAATTTTCAGAAAACCTGGTGGCATCCAGGATAGATTTTTTTAAAGGGTCGCCGAGTCCAACGGATAAAGCATTCTGATGGCAGCTTTCACAAGAGCGTACCGTTTTTCGAATGGTGTGTGGTGAGTAATCGGTCCAGATCATTCCCGGAGCGCCGTCAAGTGTTAATGGAGGCTCGGCCCTTTTTAAAGGCATCCCGGCTGGTCCCGTTTGGTCCGTTATGAAATATTGATATCGAGGTTTTAGAATAGAATATTTCCCTCGCGAGTTTTTTCCCATTATTAAATCAGACCAGGTGGATTCTGAAAAAACAGTCCACCAGTAGTCATTAATTTTTTCGAAATCAATTTTTTTCGGAAGGGATTTTGCGGTCAGCCAATCCGGCCATCCATCCCCTTCATTGGAAGGTTTAGAAAGGGAAGGGATGGGATCTGATAGATTCCAGTTTTTCCATTTTTCCAGAGCCAAATCTTTTTCCCGAATCACGTGCATACCCCAATCTGTTGCCCCCCAGCGTGCATGGCAGGTGGAGCATTCCATCTCTTTCATATGCTTCGAAACCTGATGTGCAATGGAAGGCTTTATATTTTTAAGCAGGGGTATTTTGTGTTTTTTTCCTGTCACCTTGGAATATAAAATCCGGTCTTTTTTTACTTTCTTTATATGCAGCATCGGGGAGCCACCAGAATTTACCAGCACGGTATCTCCCGGTTTAATCTTTTTCTTGAGGTTTGGGTTGAGGTGGGTGCGCTTAATTAATTTTTTTGTTTTTGGGTCTGACTCTATTAAAAGAAATTCTTCGGGCAGCTTATCCTGGGTTCCATGACAATCTTCACACTTGACCTGAATTCCTGAATGGAGATTTTCGGGCTCAAATTCAGGTTTCATTTCATCGCCAATATGACAGTCGATACAATGCATTCCTTTTTCACGATGGATATCAGGAACAAGAAACTCATGATCTTTGCCATATAGAACGGGTTTTTCTGCACTGATTGAGGCAGGAGCTTCCCTGGGGCGGGAGGGTTTGGCAAACAACCCCTCGAATTCCTGGCCGACTCCGTTGTTATTATGGCAATGTTCGCATTGGACACTGGGAACAGCGACCGTAAACTGGTGGAGTACAGGGTAGCCTCTCGGATTATTCAGGGAGTTTTCTGCAAACTTCCTTGAAAACCGGTTTTGGTTTTTGTTTTTACTTTGAAGTTTTTGTATGGCTCTGTCGTGTGATAAGGAGATACCATCGTTGGAATAAATCATATGACAGGAAGAACAGCCTGATGCGCGATAGTCTCCCGGACGATGCGGACTTTCCGAACCAATATGGCATCGCAGACATTTGGTTTTGAGGAAGCTGTCTACTGCATGACCTTCTGTCGAGCCGGGAAATTCCTGTTCATTGTCGTCAGGTTTTAATGAGAAAGGGAGTTCATCGAGAGGTTGTGCTCCCCAAGCATACCGGGTGATGTTAATTGTTCTTTTAGCCGTCGACATGAGCGACCGTTCAACTTTTTTCACATGACTTTCATGGCATTTCCCACAGAATCGCGGTGCGTTTTTAGCAGAAGAGGGATTGGGCACCAGTCCCTTATGTGCTTTGGGTAAGGAGCTTGAACGCCTGTTTCCGCCATGGCAACGAACGCAGGAGAATCTGTGGTTTTTGCTGATCCGTTCAATTCCCTGATGACAGGTATAGCAACCGCCTCGTCTTTCCAAATATTCTACTTTCCCATATACATCTTCGATTGAAAAATTAGATTCCTTATAAAACTTTTCAATAAATTTGTTTGAGTCTGCATAAGATTGAAACTGCACCCCATCCAATGTTGTTCCCGGGTTCAGGACTTTTTCTGAGTTTTCCTGGAACCCTCTTACACGAAAGAATGGATCTTCAAAATCGGATGCATCGATTTGAGCTTTTGGGATAGAAGGGGGAACTTCTACCATTTCCTTTTTTGAGAAATTCTTTTCTGGTTGAGGAGCTATTTCTAATTCTTCAATGCTTTCTGCTTCTGGTTTGGACTCCATGAAGAAATCTAAAATACCTGTTTCTTCATTTTCATGGTTAACCTGTTCTTCGCTTTTTTTGTCATCAAAAAAATCGTTTAAATTATTTTCATCCACCATCTGGCCCGCAGAGTGGGTGAGGAAAATACCGAGGCAGAACCCTCCTGTAAGGATCAACGATAAAATTATTCGCGGTAGTTTTTTCACGGGTGATTTTGCCTTGAGTTTAAAATTTCCTGACGTAATTGGCGATGCTCGAGTGTGCTTTCGAAGGTATAGCTTTTTTTAATATCCTGGTAAATAGGGTCATCATAATCTTCATGACAGGGAATGCAATTGCCAACTCTCAATATTCTGATAATTTCTTTTTGGTTAAAGGGCCTGGCATTTTGCTGTGAGCTTCCTGCCAAAATTTCTCCACGCATTGAGACTTTAGCCTGGGGATCAAAAACCGATGCCCGGATTTTTTTGTCTGTACGGTTGATTGGTACCAGAGAATCATTTTTCCCGGAATTATTTGCTCCAATTTTCAAGTCGCCTTTTCCTAATCCTAAAGTTTCAGGGGACAAATGGCAACTTTCGCAGGAGCGAACATGGGTGCCGGTGGAATGTGGGTTCAGGGAATAGGCAAGATTCGAGCCAGACGAGCTATGCGGGTTGGTGTACTGCCATTCCTGATAATTTCCCCGATATGCGCCTGCCGTTCCTAATGCAGGGATCGGTTTGCCTTTTTCATCCAACACGGAAAGATGTCTTTCAGGTTGCGCGAGCATGGGCGTAACTTTTCCGCGAGGTCCAATCATTAAAGAGGGTTTTTGAGTTTTTATTGCGGCCATTTCGGAACTTTCCCACTCCACCTTTCCTAATTTCATTGAGGCGTGGCATCCTTTACATTTTACGACCCATTGCGAATGGCAAGCAGAGCATTCCAAACGAGATCGATGTTGGGGAATAGAATGCACCCCTTTGCCTTTTAGCAGGGGGATATCATAGGTTCTACCACTTTGTTTTCCAATTAGAACAAGTTTCCCATTTTGAACCTTTACATTGGATAAAAGATTTTTTCGCTCAGAAACAGCCACCCAGTCTCCAACGGCATTGGGTTCCCCTTTGTAATGCTTGCTCAGTCTAATGACGGTGTCTTTTGGGTTTTTTATCTGGGAAATCATTGGAAAGGCGCTGTCATTTCCATGGCAGGTTTCGCATCGAATTTCTACCGCCTGGTGCTGTTTTGAGTAAATGTTTCCATCCCCCATGATATCCCGTTGGGTATGGCAATCGATGCAGTCCATACCTCGGGCCGTATGAACATCAGCTTTGGCCATGCCCTCTCCTGAAAACAGAGAAGGTTCTTCTTTCTTGTCTTGTTTTTCATCCACGGTCTCATCAAGATTTTCTTCATCAGGAGTTTTTTCTGCCAGCAGTTCCTCGCTTTCTTCTGGATCTGGCAATGTTTCCTTGTCTATAGGTTGCTCGTCAACTTCGTTTGCTTGTGCAACCTTGTTTTCATCAGGCAGGGAAAAATTTTCATCCTCAAGTTGCTCGTCGCTTTCCAGCATTAGTTTTTTTTCTTTCAAATCCGGTTTCACAGGAGAAGGTTCGTTTCCCAATTTTTGTATGGAAAACCCCTTGTGGCATTGAACGCAAACCTGTCGTTGTGGTAGCGCTTGAATTTTGTGAAATTTTGCATGGCCTGGCTGGGTTTTTGAAATGGTGGGGTCGTTGCCTTCGTAGAGGCCGGTTTTCGAATAGGTAAAATGGCAAGCAGCGCAACCCTGCGACCGAAATTGCCCTGGCGGCGGCGGAGAATCAATATGGCATTGAAAACATTTCTGTCGTAACAGACGATCAGCGGGGTGTTTGGAAATAGGTTGAATTGTATTTTTATCCCATTCAGGAGTATCCAGAGGTGAAAAATAGGGCAGCTTGTCCAACTTGTCCAAGGCTCCCCATTGTACGGGTATGTTGCCATCGTTATCAGAAACAGCCTGTTTTCCATAACGGGCCGTCTTTTCACTTTGTCCTGCCCATTGGTAGCGCAGGCCCGAAATCATACCTGCCATGGTGTTCATCATCGACTTATTTAGCCGTTGAATATGGTTTCTATCTTCCTGAACGTGACCCGAGTGACAATAGAGTTGACCGCAGGATTTTTCGACCACACTGAGACTTGAAGGGTTCCGTTTTCCGGTGCCTGCAAGGGGATCATAAATCAATGTGGCATGGGCCTGGTTTTTATCTACGGATTCAGGTTCTCCCCCATGGCAAACCGTGCAGCCGAAATCGGCAGGATGGGAAGAACTCACTGCTGAGATTCCATCATGGCAGGTAATGCATCGTTCTACAGGACGATTCCTGTAGCCCGATACTTTGACCCAGGGGTAATCTGGCAAGGTGGCGGTGACACGTGCTTCTTTTATGTGAGGTTCCTGGGTTCTCCAATAATGGGCTGTTTCATGATCGGTTGCATTCTCTGCGTTCATTTGGAAAAATTTTTCCTGCCAAAAAGTCCAATCACTTTCTTCGGCATTGGCAGAATAGACCCCGATCAGGGTGATCAATAGTACGGCGAGCCCCTTTTTAAGAGTGAACACAGTGCGGGAAGTGAGCGAAAAGTTTGAAATCAATCGCTTTATACAAAAGAATCAGGTGGATGAATTGTATACAACGGAAACGTTGTTAAGGTAACTTTTTAACTCATCAAGATGATTTTGAATTCTATCAGGAGCTTTTTCTTTTGCAGCAAGTTCAATGGCAGCCCCTATTTGACTTATTGGCATGAACCCATAACCGCCCCCGGAGCCTTTCATAGAATGACCCAGGGTGCGGATTGCTTTTAAATCGGAATTTTTTAGTGCTTCGTTGATGGCCTTTATATCTTTGCGGCGATTTTCCAAATACCCCGGAATCAATTCACGTAAATCAGGGTCCACATATGCGATAATTTTTTTCACTGAGATTTTCCACGCCCAATTAATTATCGCCAGCGAGCATCAACTTATTTCACTGAACGATTTACCTTCCTGTCTTCCCGGTAAGTATAATGGTTCAGTACAATGGATTGTGAAAATAATACAAGGCATCACCAGAAGGTCCAATGCTGTAATCGGGTAAGCTGGAACAGTGCTCAAGTGAGATTTTCCATTTGGAGCCTTCTTTGACAAAATTGTAATTACAAACACTGTGTTGGCGTTCATCCCTATGCATTGATTTGGAAGTAACGCTTGTGATTTCGTCAACCAGAACATATCCCACCTGACTTCCTGCATGTCCGGCGAGAACCTGACGCTGAACCTGACATTGAATATCACGGAAATCAGCTATCATCAATTGATAGTCCCGTACTCTGTTATCCAGTAGAGCTCGTTTGTCATCTGAAATTATTACCAGATTCTTGCTGTAGTAATCAGGTAATCTTTCGGGATGGGTGCAGGCAAGGTTATCCAGTTTCTTTAGGATATTGGCAAACACATCTGTTTCGGCAGCCAGGGCGTTATTACTAATTACCAGGGACATAATGAGAATCATCCCGGTGAATATGAAGCGCTTCATTTTAAAGTTTCTCCAGAAAAATATTAAAAGATCTAAAAGCTATAATTCGAACCGCTAAAAAAGCGGGGTAAATCATGGAAAATTATGCAAATAAATTTCAACCGTTTCACCATCCTGAGCCCAACCGAAATTGCTGGTTCCAGCAAAAGTGGAAATAATTCCATTTGCATCTACTTTCCGGATGCGGTTATTTCCCATATCGGTGATGTACATATTATTTTTGGAGTCAAAGGCAATGGCCAGGGGACTTTTTAGCATGGCTTTTGTCGCTGGGCCTCCGTCTCCAGAATATCCCTGGTAACCATTTCCTGCCACCCTGACTATTTTCCCATCTTTGGTTATTTTTCTAACGGTGTTGGCGTTCATCCCGACTATATGAAGTTCTCCCTTGGGGCTAACTGCCAAATAGTTCATATGGCGGATACTGGCTTCAAGTGCAGGACCACCGTCTCCAGCGTTTTTATGTTTTCCATTTCCGGCCACAGTGGTAACGATGCCATGGGTGTCGATTTTTCGAATCAGATTGTTCGCGCCATCGGCAATATATAAATTCCCCTCCTTATCAGTTGCCAGGTAACTGGGATCACGGAATGCTGCTTCACTTGCCGGACCACCATCCCCGTAATATCCTGACTCTCCGGTTCCGGCGATGGTGGTGATTTCGCCTTCATGATCCACTTTACGGATCTGATGATTGAGCCGGTCAGAAATAAACATGTTTCCTTTATGATCAAAGGCAAAATCTGAAAAGGTCGTAATCGTAGCCAGTTCTCCTGTCTGTACCTTACCCTTGTATTTGCTGTTCTCAATTGAGTCCATATAATCAGGGTCTACCGTGTCCAGGAATTTACGCATGATTCCATTTTCATCAATTTTGCGGATCAGGCTTACAAATCCACTCGGACTGATGATATACATTTCACCTTTATTATTCAGTTTCAAAGAGGTGGGATTATAGATAGAAGCTTCCATGGCAGGTAAACCGTCACCAATATTCCCCCGCTTTCCATTTCCAGCAATCGTTTGGATGATGCCATCTGGGGAGATACTACGAATGCGATAGTTCCCTTTATCAGATACAAGCACATTGTCATTTTTATCCACCGTGATACCATGTGGAAAGCTCAAGGTAGCCCCGGTTGCCGGGCCCCCATCCCCTTGAAACATTTTTTCTCCATTTCCTGCGATAGTTGTTACGCTTCCCCTTTTAAGGTTGACGCTACGGATTCGATAATGCGAGCGGTCAATGATCAGCAGGTTTCCTTCAGGGCTGACCGCAACTCCAAAGGGAAGATGCAGGTTAGTTTCCCGGGCAACTTCAGAGTCCCCGTTGTAATCCTGTCTCCCTGTCCCGACGACTGTGGTGATCATTCCCTGTGAATCCACAGCCCGTACGCGGTTGTTGCTTCGATCAGCGATGTACAACACACCCTCATTATCTACGACAACACCTGTGGGGCCTGCAACACTTGCGCGATACGCCGGGCCATTGTCACCACTGAAAAAGAATCCACCATCACCTGCTACTGTTGTAATAATTCCCCGAGTATTTACTCTTCGTACCCGGTTATTGCGGCGGTCTGCGATGTATAAATTGTCTTTCGCATCAAAGGCTATTCCAAAGGGCTTATCAAGAGTGGCTTGAGTCGCGGGCCCGGAATCTCCTTTAAAGCCTTCTTTGCCATTCCCGGCATAGGTGCTGATGATTCCATTGGAATCAATCTTCCGGATGCGGTCGTTGGATCGGTCTGAGAAATACAGATTTCCTTTTTGATCGAAAGCAATTCCAGAGGGATGCTTAATTTGCGCGTTCTTAGCCTGTCCTCCGTCACCACTGAAACCAGCAGTCCCTGTGCCTGCGATGGTGGTTATGGTTCCACTTGTATCCACTTTGCGAATACGATGGTTGTTTCTGTCTGCAATATATAAATTTCCGCGCTTGTCGAAGGCCAGCCCCGCTGGGACGTTCAGTCTGGCTTCAGTGGCTTTGCCACCATCTCCACTGAACCCTGAGGAACCATTGCCGGCATAGGCAGTCATGTTACCGTTTAGGTCAATGCGGCTGATAACATTGTTATCCCGCCTGGCAATATAAACATTTCCCTTTTTATCCACAGCGATACCATCCACCAGAGATATTTCAGTATTGGTTGCTGAAAGGGTTTTCGCAATTACCTCAGATTTTGGGAAAGCACTTCCCAGCAAAAAAGTTAGGACCGCAAATAAGAAAAAATATTTTTTGAACATGTTAAAAAACCTCGTTATAGGCAATAAATGTCGAAAAATGATCCTTAAATCTTATCTATTTAAAATAAAATTTAACGGGGATAAATCGAATTTGCCCGGAAAGAAAAGCCTTAAATGTCTTGTAAGATAGACAATTATACGTTTCATTAAATCCTTGTCAAATGAATTCAATTTCCCGGCTTTTTTGAGTTGATACATTTAATTTTGGCCTACCATTTACAAAAAAAATTTCTTTAAAAATTCTTACAATCACCCCTATTTTAAAGGTTTTTAGGAGGTCTGGATTCAATGGAGAAGTCCCATGGTGTGGTAACAGGAACTACAATTTGGACCAAACATTTGTGGTTTATAAAGCATTTTATAAGAAGGAAATCCTTTTTAGATTAAATTTTTTTTAATTTTCATGAAAATGATGTAAACTATTTAGAATCAAAGACAAAGAGGAATTTCGGGCAGGATGCCAAGCTAATTTTTTGGCTAACAATTAAGCAATAACTAAAGGACGTATCTTTATGCGAATTGCAACTTTATTGATTTTTGTTTCGATCCAGACCCTCGGGATTATTTCCGGTGTTAAAAATGCTTCTGGAGATGATTTGCATCTTTCATTTGAGAATGAAGTTGCGGGAATTACTCCTGGAATGGTGATCCTTCCCAAAGCAACCGGAAGTTTGCAACAACCCGGTTCTCATTCCACTGAGTCAAAGGCCTCAAAGCCAGGCCATTCAAACAAAAATCAAATTGATAAAGAAAAATCCAGAAAAAAGATTGGTGAAGATTTTTATGCGAACGCAGGTTTCATTTCCAAAAATATGGTCCCTGTTGGAAAGGTGGCAAAATTATTCGACAACAAACTGGGAACTTCCGGACCTGAAAAAGTGTTCATTGATTTGGGAAGAAGGCAGGGAGTGGAAACGGGGGATAAATTTACGGTCTACAGTAAGGAAAGATTCATTCACCATCCCGTCCTTGGAATTAAAGGAGAATTTCTTGGTTTAAAAAAAGAATGGTGGGCTGAACGCCCCCATTCCAAACAGGATGGGTTTGCACCCAAGGGAATCTGGGAACGCCAGGGAAAACCTTTAGGAAATAGAATTGTGATTCGAGGTGTGCTTGAGGTCTACGAAGTCGGCGATGAGTTCTCCTATGCAAATGTAATCAAATCCTATGAAGATATCAAACCTGGAGAGTTTTTAATCCCCTATCAGGAAAATTTAGAACCCTTCATGGATAATAGCAGCGATCGTAATATTGAAGGTTATATTGTAGCCACCAAAGGGGACCGAATAGGGGTTGGTCTAACGGATATTGTTTATGTCGATAAAGGCTGGCAGGAAGGAGTCCATGCCGGCCAGGTGTTTGAAGTTTACCGAATCGCGGAGATTGTGAAAAAAAAATGGTGGCATAAATTTGGAGCCTACGGAACAGTGCGAACGCCTTTGCTTCCTGAGGTGCTGGGGGAATTAAAAATAGTGAACACTCAGAAACACACGGCAACGGGGGTCATTGTCATGAACCATTACGATATGCATGTGGGGAATAAAATAAGAATTAAGCGTTAGCCGGGCTGGATTTTTAAAAACCGCTTCTTCCCTACTTTAATCAGATATTCGTTATCCCCGGCAAACTCCTGATTCACATCTGAAACTTTATCACCATTTACGGTAACCGACCCCTGCTGTATCAAGCGCCGTGCCGCAGAAGTGCTTTCTGTCAATTTGTTTTCTTTGAGAATATTACAAATATTGCGCGTTTCCTTTCCCCATCCTGTAATGACGGGGATATCTTCGGGCAGGTTTTTTTTCTTAAAAACGTTTTCAAATTCACTTGAAGCCGCCTCTGCCAACTCTGAGGAATGGTAGAGAGTCACAATCTCTTTGGCTAAATTTACTTTGGCAATTTTAGGATTTAACGTTCCCGATTTTGCCTGCTCCTTCATGGAACTCAGTTCGTCGGTAGAAACTTGGCTCAATAGCTCATAGTATCGCCACATTAAATCATCGGAGATCGACATGATCTTTCCAAACATTTCATTTGGATTGTCAAAGACCCCGATGCTGTTGCCCAGGCTCTTGCTCATTTTTTGGACGCCGTCGGTTCCTTCCAGCAATGGCATGGTGAGAACGATCTGGGGTTTCTGTCCGTAAGCCCGTTGCAGGTCGCGGCCCACCAGTAAGTTGAACTTCTGGTCGGTTCCTCCCAGCTCCACATCGCTTTTCAGAGCAACAGAATCGTAGCCTTGAATTAACGGATACATGAGCTCATGAATAGAAACGGGAAGGTTGTTTGCCAGCCGTTTTTGAAAATCATCCCTTTCCAGCATGCGGGCTACCGTGTAGTGGGCTGCCAGTTCAATCATATTGACCGAGGTAAACTTTCCCATCCACTCACTGTTATAGGCAATGGTGGTTTTTTCACTATCCAGAATCTTGAATACCTGTTCAAGGTAGGTTTTTGCGTTTTCCTTGACTTCGTCCGGTGTAAGATTTTTTCTGGTTTCAGAGCGCCCGGTGGGGTCTCCGATCATCCCCGTGAAATCTCCAATAAGAAAAATTACTTCGTGACCCAGATCCTGAAACTGTTTCATTTTATGCAATAGAACCGTATGGCCGAGATGGAGGTCAGGAGCGGTGGGATCAAACCCAGCCTTGATTTTTAACGGGGTTCCCTTTTCAAGCAACTGAGCCAGATCTTTCTCATCAATAATCTCAGAGGTGCCTCTTCGCAAAGTTTTTAATTGTTCTTCGGCCGGTAGCATGTTTGATTATTTCCAGGGCATTCTTTAAATTGGAAAATTAATTTTAACCCGATCAATTAGATATTTTAGCCTCTGGCCTGGTTCCTGGAAAAAAAAACTTTTTCAGGATAAGCCAGTCGTTTTGTGTTGGGGTCGTTTATTGCAAATATAAGAAAGGGAAGCTAACATAACCCGGAATGTTCTGCAACTGCCGCAACTTTGCGCAAAGGAAAAAAGAAACATTGGAAAACAATCCTGAAAACTCAATAAATCCAGATACACCAACCCAATCTGATCATTCGAAAAAATTCAAACAGGCCGGGTACGGGTTTTTATTATTCAACCTGATTTATCTGGTCGTGGTGGTTAAATTTATTCCGGGGATCACTTTTGATATTTCCGCTGTTCTTTCATTTTTGGCTTACGTTTTACTTGTCGGTTTTATTACCTATTATATTTTGAAGGAGAAAAAACTCCTGACACAAATTCTTGCCGTTATTTATGCCGGAAGATCGGCTAACGCGATTTATTTATTGTTTGGAGACAATATTTTTCCTGCCGTCCCCTATTTTTTACCCTGTCTGATTATCACGTTTTATTTGCTCGGAAGAGCAGGTTGGAATTGGCCCTGATGAGTGACACGCCTTCGATTTTTATAAAATCCCAAACCGCCATACCCCTGGTCACGGAAGCCGGAAAAAAATATTCCGGTTTGCAAGATTCCAAATCCCCGGAACTATGCCAGCGGGTCAGGGAATTTTTTGATCACCTAAAGGAAGAAATTGGTTTCCCAGAAACGCAACAGGGTCGCGAAAATCAGGGGTATTTTAATTTGTTATTGCAGTCGGTTTACCCGGAAATAATGATCGATCTTGCCGATCTAATTTATGTTCAGCATGAACGGCCTGCGGTTTATTTGAATTTCGATCATATTCATATGAACCTGAAAAAAAACCGGGTGGCTCTTTCGGAACCGATTGAGAAGGTCAATGAAAAGTTCTCGGACATTTTCTGGGAATTGGCAAAAACCATCAGAGACAATCCAATTTTGTTCAACGACACTCGGATAGTTCAGTTGTTGAGCGAGAGCTACAGCATTTACCTTTTCGAAACCCAGAACTTTCCGTGGGACAATCCAATGGAAATGATTCCACCGGATCTAAAAAGCCCGATTATGGATGTTGCAACAGGGCTTGCCGGGTTTCGGTTGATCTACGACTGGCCGGAGGATTATCCCAATTTGATTCTTACCGACAATCTTCCATTTATCATTATGGGGTTGACTCACTACGTGAAGCTTTCAGGAAAAACCAATATCGAAATTTTAAATATAGATTTTCCAGATGGTCCGCTTGGAAAACGTTGTGGCTGTATTCTTGCAAACAAATTTTTGCATCATCTGCAAAGGGATGAGCGGAGAAAATTTTTTCAATGGGCCATTGAAGCTTTAGAAGCCGGTGGGATTTTATTGATCCTGGATACGGACCTGGAATGCCAGATATTGAGACGTGCACAAAACAGGGAGTATGCGGACAAGCTTATACGGGGATATAAGGAAACCCTGGTCGAAATTGAAGAAAAATTTTGTGAGACCCTGATAAAAGATGTCCAACATGTGGGCTTCGACGTTTCGCATTTCGATTTCCACGAATACGAAGACGAGACCGACGCCTACAGTCAGAAGATTGGAGATAACTTGTCCATAAAGTTTATCGGGCTGGAAATAGTGGCAAATAAAGTTTGATGGGGGCGAACGCCCCCGGGTAAAAATAAATCTCGATTTCGCTACTTGCAGGTTGTGGAAGGTCGTTTATTCCCATTTAGGTCTGCTTCCGACCCAAAGCGGACATTGGCCATTTGATATTCGTGGGCCTTAAGCATCAAAAAAATAAGTTCGATTATCTCAACTCCACCCTTGTTTATATGGGCTTAGTCAAATTGGCTAGGCTCTATTTCTTTTAAATTAATAGTTATTTGTGTCTTGTGGGTAATGGCAAAAATTATCTCACTTTATTCTCCATAAAAGCCCAGAGGTATATAG